>CAWKZY010000105.1:0-7469 GCA_963854625.1 Gammaproteobacteria bacterium
TGGAAATTCATAAGGAAATTAGATCGGAAATATGTGAACTATGCGAATCAATTCAACTACGTCATGGGTCTGATATCGCTACAGATGTACTTAAAGCATTTCCTGCTGGCTGAGCTCATTAGAGAGGTGTAACTTATTGAGTAGTGCGACGGGTAAATGTGGGGATCTCATCCTTCGGCAAAGCTCCTTCACTACTTATTACATTTTGGCTACCGGTGCCGCTAATCTTCTCATAATATCGCTCTTTTTCTAAAGTCAATAATGCTTCCATTATTTCCTTCATTTCGTTTAGCGACCGAGCCTCAGACCCTATTTCACCCAGCGTAATTTCACTTTTCTCAAGCGCATCTCCAAAATCAAGTATCTGAGCATTAAAAGCTGAAAATCGATTATCTAGTCTTGCCAAATTCTCGCGAACATTTGCAGTTTGGTCTATTATTTCTTTATTAATTTCTTGAGTATAAATCAAAAGCTGTCCTTGGATATCTTGCTCTGTATTTATGTAACCTACTTGGCTTTCTTTAATCTGCGATCCTAATCCTTCAATCTGAAATTCCAACCCTTCAATCTGATCTTGCAAAATTGAGAGCTGAGACCTAGCCTCTTCAAATGTCGTTAAACCTCCGTTCATTTCGATAATTCTCGTACCGAGAGCTGAACTAACTGAGTTAAAAATTTCATTTTTTGAGGAAAAAGAGGTAATCGCATAAATTAAAAAAAGTATCGAAACCACCATAGCAGAAACAGAAGATATCAAAACTATCGTTGACGTTTTTTGCTGAGATTCTTTAAGCTGTTGGAACTCACTCAAAGAATCAATAAATTTTCTTTCTTGCTCATACAATCTAGATCCATTTTCTTCCATCGCACGGACCGTACTAACTAAGTTCTCTGAAAGGGAACTTACAGCCAGATCTTCATCTGTTCTGTTGTTGTGATTGTGGTTGCTATCTTTAGGGAAATCGCTGCTTTCAATATTTAACTTAGCCGACTCATCAGCTGCAACGGATGGTACAGTTGTGTCTGTTTTCAATATTTTCTTTGCTTTTTTACGCGTAGCTGCCTTCTTTTTAACAGTGATTTCACCTTTCTCAACATCAGGACTTTTCACTTTCCGAGATACCACGCGCACTCCTGGACCCAATTTTTTAGCTGGTTTGGCTTCCACACCCAACACGGGCTCTTTCGAGCGATCGATTTCATCAGACATCCTGCGATTCCTTCAACTGTTTACTAGAATAACCCTAATATTTACGATGTAATATTAAGTATTTGGCATAAGGCTTTAAGAAAACCATAATTTAAACCTAAGCCCCTTAACCACCATGCTTATTCTGCGCCGAAGCGCCAATAGTTTATCAATCGTCACTTTTGCACAATGATTTAGTAGCTATTTCAAATTTAGAATAATACCAATAACATAGACGATATTTATGGAATTATTACGCTTTAGCTGCAAATGTACTTAGAATGGTCGATTAAACTAATAGAAGTTGTGAAAAAAACGCAAGCAACTGATGCAGGCTTGCAAATTAACCCCCCCCCTGGTCACAGTAAGCATCTGAAATATATAGGTTATTTATATTAAATATTTATCTACCAACAGGTTTAGGGTACAGCCTCTTCATGTAAAAAAAATTTACAAAATGGCTGCCGTCTTCATTTTCGTATTGCAGAATAGCCTTTTAGGTGCAGTGATACACGCGCAACAAGGTGATGCCTCGCTTTTCCCAAGGCCCGCTGAATTGGAGCCAGCGATCCAATTTTGGGTAAGAGTATATACAGAAGTAGACACTCGCAGCGGTTTCCTCCACGATGCGGAAAACTTAGCAATAATTTACGCTAAATTAGATCTCAATAAGTCGGACATTGATGTTCAACGTCAAAAGGTTAAAAATGCCCTTTTAGTCCTTGCTTCAGGAAAGAGAATCGGTTTAACCACACACCAAAAGAATGTACTCAACTTCTGGCCTGATGAAGTAAGTAATCAAACGCTAGAAAAAGCTGCCAACAACGTGCGCTGGCAGTTAGGTCAGTCAAATGCTTTTTTAGACGGTCTTCAAAGATCTGGAGCTTATCGTAGCCACATAGATGAAATCCTTCTAAATAGGAACCTCCCTCCTGAATTGGCACTACTACCACACGTAGAATCTTCCTTTAATCCTGACGCATATTCTCGCGCAAATGCCGCTGGCATGTGGCAATTTACCCGATTAACTGGGCAGCGTTTTATGCGCATAGACCATTTCATTGACGAGCGTATGGACCCTTACATTGCCGCGGGAGCTGCTATGAGTCTCCTAGAGTACAACTACCGCGCCTTAGGCACGTGGCCACTTGCACTAACAGCTTATAATCATGGTGTTGGAGGAATGTCGCGAGCAGTTCGTGAAAACAGCACAACTGCGATAGAAAAAATTGTTACTAATTACAAAGGCCGCGCTTTCGGTTTCGCCGGTCGAAATTTTTATGCACAATTTCTTGCTGTCATCGATGTAGAAAGAGATGCTGCTCTATATTTCCCGGTCATTCGTTTAGCTGTTTCACCTGATTTTTCTGAAGTGCGTCTTGATTCGTTTATTGGGGCTCGCGACTTAGCCACATCCGTTGGAACAACCATAAATCAACTCCGAGCCGACAACCCATCGCTACGTGATCCTGTATGGCAGGGCGTGAAGCGTATTCCTAGAGGTTTTAAGCTTAAGCTTCGTACTGGAAAATTTCCAAACGCCGGCGACTTACTGACGAAAATAGATAATGGTTATAAATATTATGATCAATTACCCGACAATTATTACGAGGTAGAAAGAGGGGATAATTTGAATATTATCGCAGACAAACTTAATATGACGGTAAGCAAACTCGCCAGTTTGAATCAGCTTAGGAGTAAAGACAGCATACAAATAGGTCAGCGCTTACTGTTGCCTCAAGAAGAATCGCTTAATTTAAATATACCCCGCAACGGTATTGCTTCAGCTGCGGTTGTGCCCTCCCCAGCGCCGAGCAAGGACAAGCCCCCACCCAATCCCATAGTCACATCGGCATCACCTGTCAGCCAAGCTTTAGGAACGGCGTTATCGGAAAGTTTATTACCTAGTCCAACTATCGTTACTCGAGAAATCATTAACAACGAGCCCGACCTTTCTGTGGAGGAATCAGTTGCAAATTCATTTACAAACCTTGATCCTATTCTAGAAAGCTCTTTGATCAGCCCAGCCTATGTCCAGCCTCAGCCAATCATAGAACAGCCCGCGCCTGAATCCACCTCAAATCCTGAACCGGAAAATCTAGCTGCTGTTACCGATAATGTTGAAAGCATACTTGACATGGACCCGGCAAATTACTACGTAGATTTGAACGGGAATATAGAGGCCCAAGCATCAGAAACCATCGGCCATTTTGCGAAGTGGTTAGACATACCCACCTGGGACATTCGACGATTAAATAATATGAATTATCGGGACAAAGCATTTATCGGAAAGGAAATTCTACTGGACTTTAATAAAATATCTATCGCTGAGTTTGAAATGACCCGGCGTAATTTTCATTCGCAGTTACAACGTGATTTTTTTGATACTCATCAAATAAACGGCAGTGAAGAATATGAAATTGGACGTAATGACAATATCAATCGGCTAGCCAAAAATACTTACGCTGCTCCACTATGGCTTGTGAGGCAATATAATCCTGACTTTGACTTTAATCGCATCCAGGTTGGTCAGAAAATCACCTTTCCCCTGCTCGAAGCTACAGAGTAACCTACATCTGATGTAGAGGGCCTTCCAATTCGGTCTTTACGGGAACAATAAATTTATATACTTTTTGAATTACTTGCTGAATATCTTGTAGCGCTCTTTTGTTTATACAGCTATTTAGACAGTTACAAATAAGGGTCAGTAAAAATCACACCCTCGCTTCTGTAAGTATTCCGCCACCGGAAACCGCAGAACGAAAGTTTCTCCTCTAAAACCCATTTTTGGATAACAAGTTTGTTCGAGTGAAGCTAAACTGTTAACAGTCAATCTCGTAGCTTTTCTTGCTACCGCCCCCTAGCATCACTATTAATCTGCGTGTATCAACGTCCACTAAACTTAATAAGTGCTTGCCTAACTTTAGATTTGCATCTACCGCCGTCATAGAACGTCTGAAGTGCTTTAGCTTTGAAAATTATTAACTGGATCACCATAGCTGACCAACCTAATCCAGAAAGCTTTGCTTATTAACGATCTACAAAATTAGAAATAGCTTAGGTTTATTAAAATTTATTGCACAGTTCGACAAACCCAATCTCAGCCTACTTACTCACCATCAAAAAATTGAGGGGGTACAGACAGCCTCCAAATAAAACGGTACGCTACTGAGACCTCAACTCAGCACCTGCAATTGCTAAAGCCTCGACTAAAAGTGACGTTATCATTTCAGCACCTTTTACACTAGGATGGTCATCGTCATAGTAATAAAGATGCTCAGTGTCGTGAGTAACACAGCGTGCTTTAATTTCCAAATCACAAAAAAGCTGATGAGGATAAACTCTGTGAATATTTTGGTGCGTTACAGAATCAAATAAGTCAAAGCTGCTCTGTGTCCTTTGTTTGTAAACTTCATAACTAGTAGTTATTGGGTTTACCTTCAATTCATCAATTGAAATTTGCGCATCAGCATTTTTAAAGCGCCTCAAAAATTCCTGCGGCAAGTTCCAGCCAACGCTAGGGATAGGATACAGAATCACAAGATGATGCCCAGCATCTAACAAAGATTGATACGTTTTTCTGACCAAATCCTCCAGGGGCACATCATCTGTCGTTGAAAGTTTCCCAGTCCCCCCGACTTCCACACCGCCTTCCACGCCGCCTTCAAAATTGTCAAAGTATGTGCCCTCCAAATAAAGAGGAAATCGACCACCAACTATAATAATAGAAGGTTTTGCTGATATTTCCGACAACCGCTTCTGCTCAAAGGTATCGTTACACTGTGTCGGCAAGATTGAACCATTGTATATTACTCCGGTTATGCCCAGTACAAATGGGCAGGCATCTAAATTTGCCTCCAAGTAATTAAAGTCTTCACTAAGCGCTTCAGCAAGTTCTTTGGCTATTGCTGAAAAATGACTATCGCCAAAGACATAAACATTCGTTGCATCATCACCTTTTTCAAAATAACAAAATTCTTCCATCCTACCGTGACAACCTACTCCTGCTTGAGCAAGCCTACCCCAGGTTGGGACCACAAGTTCCCCTGCAGATTTCAACAGTATTGGTGGCAGCCTCGCTGGAAACCCTTTTGACCCTATAATGAAAGAAGCGCCCGTTACTAGTACAATCGTTGATACAAAAAGAGCAAACAAGAAAACCCTTCTACTTATCTTACTGCGATTCCTAAAAGGTAGTTCAATCACATAATAGGAGGCTACCGACATTACCAGCGCTAATAGAATCCATCCTATTCTGTCGAAGTTAGAGGAGAAAAAAAAGCCTAGGCGGGAGAACGCAAAAATCGGAAAATGCCATAAATAGAGCGAATAGCTAATTAAACCGAGCCCGACCAGAGGCTTACTACCTAAGACCTTGCCCACTATTTCCTCCCGCGAAGAAAAGCCAATGACTAAGGCCACGCCAATTATGGGAATTAACGTGTGGAAACTTGGGTGAGGAGTGTCCCCACCGAAAAAAAAGATAGCGTAGCCGACCATGCACAAGCCTAGTTTTGGCAGCAACCTCCTTAAGATGTCAAAATTTTCACCTTCTGGGGACAGCTCTCTTACAGCAAGAATTGAGCCAACTGCTATTTCCCAGAACCGAGTAACCGGTAGATAAAAGTTTAAGTCTGGGTTTCTCAACTGCATTATCTCAGCGAACCAAAGGCTAACAAGAGAAAGTGCGATTAAAACCAGCAAGAAATAGCGTCTAAATAGCTTATATGAGAGTAAAGCTAAGATCGGAAATACGATGTAAAATTGTTCCTCAACACCTAAACTCCAAGTGTGAAGGAGCGGCATCAACAAGGAGCTATCAGCGCCGTAAGTGGTAGTATTAAAATAGAAAAAGAAATTGGAACTGAAAAATATGGAGGTTAATATACTGCCGGCATATTCTATGAAATCTCTAGGGAGAAGGTTTACCCAAGCGAAAGGAACCGAAGCAAAAATGACGAGAAATAGCATTGGAAGTATTCTGCGTGCTCGCCGCTCGTAAAAACTTAAGAAATTGAAACCGCCTTTTTGGTATAGCTCTAAAAGAATGATACGCGTGATAAGGTAACCGCTAATGACGAAAAAAACATCGACCCCAATATACCCACCCTCAAACCAATCATTGCCAAAAAAAACTAATTGCGCATGATACAAAACCACAGCAAACACAGCGATTGCTCTTAATCCATCGATTTCTGCTCGATAAGCAAGCGTGGCAACATTTGTATTGAGTTGATTCATGTTATTCGCTTTTTGAAGATGAAGGCACGGAAGGGCATTACAAAATTAAGCTTAATCATACCTGTAAAAAAATCATAAACGAAGCCTATCCGAATCGAGACCAAGGGTGACATAAATAAGGAAACTTCTCAGGTCGTGAAAACTAACTATAAGACAAGTAAAAATCTAGTTGCCGCGACTCCTTACGATAGCTTAAAACTTAGATTCGCATAACGGGCAATTCTTATAAAGTATTCTTATTTCCCCCATCGGCTTAGGCAGTATAAGCAAAGCCTCCAACTTGCTAGTGTCCATTCCTACTTTTTTAGCGTTTTGAATTTCTTGTTTAGCATCTTTGGGCTGGTTAGCTTTAACAAGTGCATCAATATAACTTAGCCAATACTGCTCGCTCATTGGATTTACTTCCAGAGCGGTTTTGAACAACGGCAGTGCTGACTCGATCTGATTCAAAGAGACTGACAATACGCCTAGATTATGGTTAGCGTCCGGATGCTTGGGCTGGCTTTGCAATATTGCTTGGTAAGCATGCTCGGCTTCCAGCAAATTGCCTGCTTGATGTCCAGCAACCACCTCCAGAAAGGCTTGTTCTTCAATGTGCCGAAAGGCTTGATCTCCAATGTGGTCCATTAATTACTCTCCAATGCTAGTTTGTACATGTTATAAGTGTTTGTTTTAATTAGTTGTTAAATGCGTATTGCATCTGATTTGACGATATATGCATTTGTTAATGCTAATGTAGACTTTGTTGCTTGCACTATTAGAGCTGGCATTCTAAATCTTTGATATCTAGCCAATCGGATGAAATCTTATCAACTTTATTAAGTATTACATTTGAATTATTCCCATACATGAGCGAAACAGATCCATTATAAAGGACACAATTATTGCTCAGCTAAGGTATGCGACCAGATAATTGATAAGTAGGTTTTGTCTTACTAAAGATTTGCATAAATTTCTAAGTAGGCTGCTTTGCCACGTTCGACTGCTGTGGTTTCACAGGGAGTGCGTAAGCTTTTACCTGCGTATTTGTTTTCTTTCG
>CAWKZY010000106.1:0-7391 GCA_963854625.1 Gammaproteobacteria bacterium
CAGCGTCGCTTGCAACACTTTAAAAAAGCGGCATAATCAATCCAACAATACGAACCAGAGCCTCCATTAATTTATAAGCTCACGTGTTCCAATTTATCTGACGACGGACATACTTTTGAGATAATTTAAATGCATTGTACACGTGATATCTCAATTACACACAATTAATCTCAAGAACCGCCGATTTCAATGCATTTGATGAATGTTGGTATTTTTGTACTTAAAATACATGTTTAAACTGTAACTTTAGCCTATTAGTTATCTTACAATAGTTTTCTGGGTATTGTCAGACAAACTTGACGTCCCATTGGTTGGTCCCTAATTTTTATGAATGACAGCACATAATCCATTCAAATATTTCAAAACTTCACCTAAAATCATCCGCTTGGCAGTTATGTATTACGTGCGTTACCCGCTGAGTTTCCGCCAAGTTGAAGATATCTTGCATGAACGCGGCATTGATATTTGCTACGAAACTGTACGGTTCTGGGTAGATCGGTTTGGTTCGAAATTTGCTAAGGAAATTCGAAAGAAGAGGGCGGGTCAACACTCAAACTGGCAATGTCATTTAGACGAAGTCTTCGTCAAAATAAATGGTGAGAGATTTTAACTTTGGCGCGCTGTTGATCATGAAGGGGAAGTTCTTGAATGTTACGTCACGAGGCGACGAAATAAAGCAGCTGCAAAGAAGTTTCTTTTAAAAGTAATGCGTAAACATGGCTCACCAAAGATTATTACAACGGATAAGTTACCATCTTACGGTACCGCTTTTCGTGAGATTGGAATTGCTAACAAGCAATTATGTGGAGGCCGGTCCAACAACAGATGTGAAAACTCACACTTACCGTTTCGACGGCGAGAGCGAGCAATGCAGTTATTTAAAACAGCAGCCACGCTCCAGAGGTTATCATGGTCCGACCTATTTTTACGTGAATACAGTGGACCACCGGCACGAAGATATCGGATGGCGACCAATTTTGGAGGAAGTGCTATGAACATTGAATTATTTCCTAATTATATAGCTGGTTCTTGGGTAACTAGCAGCGAAGCTAAACCGAATATTAATCCATCTGATTTAAATGACACGATTGGGGATTATGCGCAGGCTAGTACTTCTCAGACGATTGAAGCGATTGAATGCGCCGCTGCGGCTTATCCCAAATGGCGTGAGACATCGCCCTTATTACGTTTTGAGGCACTTGATAAAATTGGTTCAGAAATTCTTGCGCGAATAAATGAACTGGGAAATATGTTGGCCCGGGAAGAAGGGAAAACACTTTCCGAAGCTACTGCAGAAGTTCATCGTGCAGGGCATCTTTTTAAATACTTTGCTGCTGAAGCCTATCGTTCAACTGGTGAAATTTACCAGTCCCTTCGCGATGGTGTGTCGCTCAAAGTTTTGCGCGAGCCAATTGGTGTGATTGGCGTGATTACACCCTGGAATTTCCCGCAAGCAATACCAGCTTGGAAAATTGCACCCGCTCTTGCTTACGGTAACACTGTAGTGTTTAAACCGGCTGAGCTGGTACCTGGGTCAGCATGGTTATTGTCTGATATTATTGCTCGTGCAGGTTTGCCAGAAGGTGTATTTAATCTTGTCATGGGCACAGGAGCTGAAGTAGGTGAGGCAATCGTTTCACATCATAAAGTTTCTGGCGTCACTTTCACTGGTTCCACACCTGTAGGTCGCAAGATTGGTGCATCACTTTTCGCACGCGGAGCAAAAATGCAGTTAGAGATGGGAGGCAAGAACCCATTGATTGTACTTGATGACGCTGATTTAGATTTAGCAGTTCATTGTGCTATTCAGGGCAGCTTTTTTTCAACGGGTCAAAGATGTACGGCCTCGTCTCGATTGATCGTAACTAAGGGAATACATGAAACCTTTGTGAAACGTATGTGTTTGGCAATGAAAGACCTCAGGGTTGGTGATGCTCGCGCACCAGAAACCCAGATTGGCCCAGTTGCCAGTGAGGCACAACTAGCAATTAATAAGAGTTACATTTCTCAAGCTGTTGCTGATGGCGCAACACTTGCCTCAAGAGAAAGGGATGTTGGAGCGAAGTCACCTGGACACTACCTTACTCCAGCTTTGTTTACGGAAGTGTCACTTCAATCTGCAATCGCGCGGGAGGAAATTTTTGGTCCCATTGCTGCTATTTTTTGTGTGCCAGATTACGATGCCGCACTTGAAGTGGCTAATGATACTGACTTTGGTTTGGCAGCTGGCATCGTTACACGGGATGCTGTCAAGATTGACCATTTCACTCAAAACGCTGAGGCAGGTATGGTACAAGTAAATCTGCCCACTGCAGGGATGGATTTTCATGCACCATTCACTGGTCGTAAAGGATCATCCTATGGTGCGCCGGAAAAAGGTAGTCTCTGCCGCGAATTCTTTACTGCAGCTAAGGTTGTTCACAAGGGTTGTGGGTAATAATGCACGGACCTTTCATAATTATTAGACATAGTTTCAAATATTCAAAAAATATCTCGCTAAACAAAATTTACATAGGAAGGACTTGGTGTGTCTAAACAAATTGACGTATTAGTGAGTGAAGTTGGCCCACGGGATGGGCTGCAAAGTATTAAGCGTATTATGTCCACAGAGAATAAACTTCATTGGATCAAAGCTTTGGCATCTTCTGGAATTCGAGAGATTGAAGTGGGCTCATTTGTCTCTCCGCGTTTGTTACCTCAAATGGCTGATTGCGCTACACTCGTAATTGAAGCGAATAAAATCGATGATCTTATGGTTTTGGCATTAGTACCCAATCTTAAGGGTGCAGAATTAGCTGTTGCAGCGGGTGCGCGAAAGCTAACAATACCTCCATCAGCTTCACATGCGCACAGCATTAAAAATATTGGAAAAACCCCAAAAGAGGCGATCGAGGAGGTTCATCGAATTTGCAAGTTTCGTGACACTCTACCTATCAAAAAGCGCCCAGATATTGAGGTTGGCATCTCGACAGCATTTGGTTGCACGCTTGAAGGCACGGTGTCAGAAGACTGGGTAATAGAGATGGCTGGCTTACTAGCAAAAGCGGGGGCGGATAGTATCGGCCTTTCGGATACGACCGGTTATGCTAATCCAGCTCAGATTAAACGCATGTTCCGCCGTTTGCATGCAGAGATAGGTATTGAAAAAATGGGAGGTGCCCATCTGCACAATACGCGTGGTCAAGGTTTAGCTAATGTCGTGGCGGCAATTGAGGTTGGTGTGACCACCTTTGATTCCTCACTTGGTGGACTTGGCGGTTGCCCTTATGCGCCTGGTGCAACTGGTAATATTGTGACTGAAGATCTTGTGTTTATGCTTGAAGCGATGGGTTTGCACACAGGAATTAATTTAGACGCCTTAATCGCTGCACGTGAAATACTATTACGCGGACTTCCAAATGAAGTCATCTATGGGAACGTCCCCGAAGTTGGCTTGCCCAAAGGTTTTACCTACGCTGCACAAAGGAACATATCATGACCAGTGCATCACGCCCCCTCGACGGTATTAGAGTTGTTGAATTTAGTCACATGGTCATGGGTCCTACCTGTGGTCTTATCCTCGCTGATCTTGGTGCTGATGTGGTTAAAGTTGAACCCGCTCAAGATGGTGACAAGACACGTTACTTACCTGGATCAGGCTCGGGTTATTTTGGCGCATATAACCGCAACAAGCGTAGCATATCAGTTAATTTGAAATCTGTTGAGGGTCTCAAATTTGCTACGGACCTAGTTCGGGCGTCCGACGTTCTAATTGAAAACTTTGGTGCAGGTGTACTTGACCGCCTTGGTCTTGGATATGATGCAATGCAAAAAATTAATCCTAATTTGGTATACTGCGCGTTGAAGGGCTTTCTTAGTGGTCCTTATGAAAAACGTGCCGCACTAGATGAAGTGGTTCAAATGATGGGTGGTTTAGCTTACATGACAGGTCCCGAAGGGAATCCAATGCGAGCTGGTGCTTCTGTAAATGATGTGATGGGTGGGTTATTTGGTGTAATTGCTATTCAGGCAGCACTATGGGAACGCCAGAGTACTGGCAAAGGTACTCTTGTTCGCTCTGGTCTGTTCGAGAGCAACATGTTCCTTGTTGCGCAACACATGGTGCAGTATCGCCAAACGGGAGTTCCTGCAGCACCAATGCCCGAACGCGTATCTGCTTGGGCTGTCTATGACGTTTTCGAGACGGCCGACGGTAAGAAGATTTTCGTTGGCGTAGTTAGTGACAAGCAGTGGGTTCTATTTTGTAATGCCTTCGACTTAGAATATCTTCTAAAAAATACAGAACTTCAAACTAATGCGCAGCGGGTGGCTTGCCGAGACGCGTTTATGCCAATTTTAAGGAAAATGTTTAGCAGGCAAGAACTTTCAGAAGCCGCTGCAATTTGCGAACGTGTTGGTTTACCTTTTGCGCCAATCCTTCGTCCGGATCAGCTTTTTGATGACCCTCATGTAAATCATTCAGGTGCAACCGTTGAAGTTACTTTAAGCAACGGCGTTCGGACACAAGTTCCGGCACTTCCATTTGAATATGACGGAGCACGACCCGACCTATACCGTGATCTGCCGCAGGTAGGCGAACACAACTACGATGTTGCACGTGAATTGGGGTATTCTGATGAAGCTCTGAAGCGTCTACGTCCATTTTCAAAAAACTGATACACGTTTTGCTTAGTCAAAAAGCACCATCGAAAATATCCGCACCATCAAAATCCACATTCATCAACGTAAATCTGGACCACTCGGTGACATAGATAATTTGCATAAGCTGTTTGGTTTGGTAGCTTAAATTCGCTAGGCTTCTAACCAGATTGTGCTGTTATCAAGTTAATGCAACAGTACCGAATAAAGTGCTGTTACCATTTTATGAATTTGAAACTAGTTCACATTGGAATGCTATTTCCTTTGGGCCCTCTTCTAACCCCTCCACCAAATCAATTAGGTGTGAAGTCGCGGTACGCACCATTTTTTGAAACGGTACTTGCACTGTTGGAAATTTATAAGATTCAAGTTTTGACAAAAATGTTCCCCCAAAGCCAACCACTTGTGGTTTCTTGCTTATTCCTGAAAGCAAGATTGCATCACGAGCAGCAATTGCTAAGAGATCACTTACGCAAAAAATTCCATCTGGAACTTTTGGCAATGAAAGTAATTCGTTTACTGCCTTAATTCCATTTTCGTAATCATTGGCCCCAGCAATTCGCGACATAGGCTGATATCCATATAGCTCTTCAATACGTCTAACAAATCCTGCCTGTCTTTCTTGCACAATCGTCGCCTCTGCTCGCCCTCCAATGAAAGCGGGGTACTTACAGCCATGTTCAAATAAATAATCTGCAACAGCACTCGCACCAGCCACATTATCACAATAAATAGCACTATATTCAAGCCGATGTGTACGGCGCCCAACTACAACAACTGGTTTATCAAGCTCTGCACCACGTTTAACTAAAGATTCAGGCAAATGAGAGGCCGAAACTAAAAGGCCATCTACCTGATATTGTAAAGCAGCATCAACAGATTCGACTTGCTGACTTTCCTGATCAATGTTCAAAATTAGAGCATGGAACCCCCGCTTTTGTGCTTCGGAACTAACAGATCTAAACAACTCCAATTGTTCAGGATCATCAAAATTATTAATTAAAAGCCCAATAAGGTTTGATCGCCGTCCTGCTAACGCTCGCGCGGCTAAATTTGGTGAATAATTAAGCTCAGCCGCTGCACTTCGAACTAATTTTCGTGTTTTTTCTGCTACAGAAAGCTTGGGATGAAATGCCCGAGATACGGTTGTAAGAGACACGCCCGCTAAGTCTGCCACATCCTGCGCCGTTGAGCGGCCATGAGTTGGTCGACGTGAGCCTTTAGTCTTCATTTATTTTCCCTCTTTATTAGCTTTATATGCCCCAAAGCCTGCATTATGACAAGCAACCCCACGCTGGGAAGCAAATCTTTCTAAATCTGGCTCTAAACTGCTACATATATCACTAGCTTCCCAGCACCTACTTCGAAACTTACAACCAGCAGTACGCTCCAACGGGCTTGGTGGCTCTCCAGAAATATTTATAATTTCTCTAGCAGCACGAATATTTGGATCGAGTATAGGTGCTGCAGATATTAACGCTTTAGTATATGGGTGCTCTGGATTAGAAAATATTTCCTCAGATGGCCCATCTTCTACGACGCGCCCTAAATACATAACAGCTGTCCGGTCAGCTATGTGTCGGACAATGGTCAAATCGTGTGCAATAAAGATTAAAGCAACTCCCGTGCGTTCCTGAATGTCCTGAAAGAGATTTACAACCTGCGCCTGAACAGAGACATCTAGCGCTGAGACGGCCTCATCACAAATAAGTAGTTTAGGTTCACTCGCAAGCGCACGAGCAATCCCAATTCGTTGTCGCTGCCCCCCAGAGAATTGATGTGGATAACGATCCAAATCTGAAGCGTTCAGACCAACTAGCTGTACCAGCTCCAAAGCGCGATCCCACCATGCCTTTTTTGGTAATAGGTCAGGAAACACCACCCATGTTTCAGATATAATCTGGGCAACAGTCATATGTGGGTTAAGAGATGAATAAGGGTCTTGGAAGATAAATTGAATGTCACGGCGTGCTTGCCGTAAGTCTTCAGCACCAAGCTTCAGGAAATCACGTTTCTTAAAACGTACTTGCCCGCCTGTAGGTTCAACCAATCGAGCCAAGCATTTAGCGAGAGTAGACTTTCCACAACCAGATTCACCAACGATCCCAAGAGTTTCTCCTGCCGCTACATCGAAGCTTACACCGTCAACAGCTTTTAATTTGAGAGGTTTTGATAAAAAACCCTGGTTAGGAATTAAGTAAGTTTTAGTAAGGTTTTTTACAGAAAGAAGGGGCTCAGACATTAGAGTTCTGCTTTTTGAAAATATCATCTACTCGAAAGCATGCACTGGCTCGACTTGGTCCAGAAACGAAGAGTTGTGGCCGATTCAACCGACACATTGGTGCCACGAACTGGCAGCGCGGACGAAACGCGCAACCTTCAGGCAATTGAGTTAGAACAGGAGGTGCGCCACTTATAATACCAAGCCGATTAGAATTATCGGTCAAATCGGGCATTGAAGACAGCAAAGCTTGCGTATAAGGGTGATATGGTTTTGCAAACACTTCGTCTGTCAACCCAGTTTCTACCGTGCGACCAGCATACATAACCATCACTTTATCAGCCTGTTCTGCAGCTACACCAAGGTCATGCGTAATTAGCACAAGGGCCAGGTCAGCCTCTCTGCTCAATGACTTTAAAAGTTCCATTACTTGGCGTTGAACGGTAACATCTAGTGCAGTTGTGGGTTCATCAGCAATAAGAATCTTAGGGTTGAGCGCCAGAGCCATAGCAATCATGATCCTTTGGCACAT
>CAWKZY010000107.1:0-7368 GCA_963854625.1 Gammaproteobacteria bacterium
TCTGGCCAAAATCCCGCTAACCCTGATCCAGAACGAGAAGTTCCATGGGGACAGCAGAGTTGGGATGAAATGTTCTTCGGTGCTGTAAACTGGAAATACACTGAACAAGGAGGCGAAGACTAAAACTTTCGCTGTTGGGAAAAGCCCGGCTAAGCCGGGCTTTTTTTTGTCTGAGCATCAGGAAACTATGAAGCTTGTGAGCAGCCAGAACTTGGTTTTAACACACTGTTGCAAACTCTTGCGACGCTGCCTAATCAAAATTTCCAGTGGTTTCTAACGGGCTCGCTAACCCGAAGGGCGGCAACTATAGATAGGCTAGAAGCTGCTTGCCTTTCATTGCTTTCGGGTGGTGTTTGTTGAATTCCTCTGGGCTTTTGCCGTTTACGTTTGTTGCCATTAACCACATATAAATTAAGTGGCTAATTTATATGAGTCCCCCTATGGCTTTTCTATATATCGCCTATTTACACCCAAAATGGCTAGGCCCACCAAAGTTCTCTAACTGCCCAAGGAGCATTCCAGATCTTGACCATCTCCGCGAGTTTTAAATCCTTCCCTATTTTTAAACCGTAGCCATAGTGAGAATGAGTTTCTTTGTTTTTTGGTGGCACCGGTCCACCTTTATCAGGGAGAGCTCTTCAGGGTTTGGGTCTGGCGGGTTTCTTGGTGATGTTAACTAGGACGGCGAGCACGGTTAAGTGTGTACGTGTGCCGAATTAAACCTCATGGGTTATTCGAGAAGTGAACGCTTACGATTTTTCTCGTCAAATTTAGCCCGTAGTAGCGCTTATTAGTTTGCTTTTCGCCGGTTGTAAGCAATAAGTGATTCGCAATATCTGTCGTAAGAATTTCTTGAGTCTTTTTGCTTAATCTCAGAAACCGGCGCTTGAATAATAGTGCTTGGATTTGTTGCTTTGATTGTTGGAAGATTAGCATTATTTTGATGAAGGGTGGTTGCGCTTCGCCACAGTTGACGACAATACGCAGAGTCCACATCAAAGCTGTTACCTGCAAAGTTTTTTGGCGAAGCCTCGCAAGCTGCCAGACAACACAGCAGCATAATTACAATAAGGTTTTGCATATCTCCTGCTGAATTAATAGCTTAGCTCATAGGTATTATGAGGTTAGCTTGATGCTGAAAGCTAAATCATTCAGAGTCCTGACAGGCTTCAAAAGTTGTTGACTAATAAGATAGCTAGCCGGGAATGGTTCTAGCTCTGTGTTATTTTTATCACCTTCTTTTTATCAAAACGCTTCAGGATCGTTGGCAAATAAAGAAGATCTAGTACCAGAGCTAAAACCACAATCGGCACCAGAAGCTTTGCCGCTTGCTGAAAGTAGATGGTATTAGCGCCAATTAGAATGGTTGTTCCCAGTGCTAAAACCAACGTTGTAATGGAAAGTGCCGGTCCTGCCGTAAGTATTGCATGCTCAATCGATTCTTTTTTATCGGTGCCTTCTCGTCTGTAGTCCAAATAATGGCTAAGGAGATGCACAGTGTCATCAACTACGAGACCAATGCTAATGCTAAAAAGCATCATTACGAAAGGGTCGAGTTGTCCTACGAAAACCGCCCATATACCGAATACGATGGTGGCGGGTAACAGGTTAGGTATGACGCTTAGAACCCCAAAATAGATGCTTCTTAGGCCAACAATCAGGCTAAGTGTAATTAGTAAAAGGCTTACCGAATAACCTTGCAGCAACTCAATGGTCACCAGTTCATCCATTCGAGAGAACAGGAGTATTGAGCTGCCATGAAGCAAGCTTAGCTCTGGGAAATCTTCAGCAAACTTGTTTGTTATCTTTTCATCTAAATCCAAAAGCTCTTGATTGCTAGAGGGCACTACATTGATGAACAAATTGATCACCGAGTAGTCTTCGTCGATAAAGCCAAGCAGCGGGAAGTCTTCGCTTTGAACAAGTTCATAACCTGCCAAGTGGTTTCCAACAACATTAACGGAGTCGGGAATAACATATTCTTCTGGCTTGTCCTGTCTTAAGTAACGGTTAATTGTTTTAATAACATCGACGATGCTAGTGGCGGATTCGACCTCTGCCTGCTCGGATAGCCATCCATTAAAGTTATCGACTCTGCGCAGGAGTTCCGGTTGAATTGCACTGTCTCGGGCTCCAGTTTTAATACCATAATTTAACGACGGGCCTCGGTTCATCCGCTCATTGATGACGTCGTAGTAATCTCGAAGCTCGGTGTCGCCAGCAATAAAATCTATGCGATTAAAGTCAGTCTCATTGAGTGGCAACAGTAAAAGCGTCACAACAGCCAAGCCTGTGCATGACCAAAAAATACCTTTGTCGTGGGTATGGGTAAACAGGCTGACTCTCTTAAGTGGGCCTTGCAGAAAAGGCTTGCCGGTTTTTACTAAAGCTTCAGCATTGGTGAGCCGAACCAACAGGGCCGGTACCAACAGAAAGGTAAGCAGATAGGCGAACACAATCCCGATAGCAACGATCTGACCAAAGTCTTGAATCGCTGGTGAGGAAGACATGTTTAATGATGAAAAACCGATTACGGTGGTTAGTGCGGCAAGGCTCACAGGCTTGAAGTTATGATTAAGACTAATCTCCATAGCCTTTTCTTTATTTTTATCTTTATCCTGAGTCAGAGCTTGCTGGTAAATTGAAATGATATGGACTGAGTTCGCTACTGCGATAATTACCACAACCAGTGGGGCTATGATTGAAATACTATTGAATGCATAGCCTAATAAACCCACTAGGCCGAGGGTACAAATCAGTGTGAAAAGTGTATGAGTCAGAATGCAGAACCCGAGAATAATCGACCGAAAGCAAAAACAAATAGTGAGAACGCAAATTAGGATGACGAATGGCATCAGTGTGGTTAGGTCATCAACCATTGCCTGCTGACTGGACTGCTCTAGCAACACTTCGCTGTTAACCAATATTGTGAGATCTGGGTTGTCACTGCGTAGTTGATCGCGCAGGGTAAGAGCGGCATTTGCAATCTCCATCCTCTGCTGAGATGTCGCTTGGCTTGCATCCAAAACAACAGGTGCAAAACTAACCGAGGCGTCTTTAGATAAGAGGTTGTTGGTTAGCAGTCTGTCCTTCATTGCTATTTCAGCGAGAGCGGTCAATTCAACGTCACTGTATCGATCTAGAGATTTTGTAAACAGACGACGCTGAGTTTCTGGGGAATAAAAATCTACCAATGTGGTCACCCGCTGTGCCATCGGGATGTCTTCATAGGAGGTTTTTAGTGACTCAATAGCATTTAGAATAGGGCGGCTAAAAACAGTAGTACCAGCATCTGCTAAGAAAACGTAGGTTACGGTAAGTTGATTAGGAAACTTATCGTCTAGTTCGTTAAACTCCTCAAGGTAGGGGTCACTGGTGCTTAGCAGGGCTGTGAATGATGTGTTGAAGCTCAGTTTAAATACACCGTTTGCTAGCAGCACGGTTAGCAGGACAGCGAATACGGTGAGTAAGCTACGGTAGCGGACTGTGATGTCTGAAAAGGTCTTGCTTAGAGAAGAGCTCATTGAATCGGGTTAAATCCTTAGGGTTACATTCTAGAGCGACCGAGAGTAACTAACTCAGGCCTCCCTGCAGTAGGTCATCCAGCTCCGGACACCATTGCTGAGAAATTTTTGCTTGTGTAGTATAAAGTAAAACTTCCGTATCCAGTTACGCTGGGGTGCATTTAGTGGCACCAAGCTGCCGCGTTTGAAGGCATCGACTAACGTTATCTTTGAGAGGCAGCCTATTCCTAGGCCTGCTTCGACCGATCGTTTAATCCCCTCTGTATGCTGTAGCTCTAAGCGTAGGTCCAGATTGGAGAGAATGCCTGTCATTGCACGGTCAAATGCCTGGCGGGTGCCAGAGCCCTGCTCACGGACAATCCACTGAGCATTCAATAAATCTTGTTCGCTCAGCTCACTTTTGCCTGAATAAGGATGATTGGGAGCGCAAAAAAGGACTAGCTCGTCCTCGCGCCAGTAGGAGACTTCTAAATCAGGTTCTTGTGGTTCGCCCTCTATTAAGCCTATATCTAGTTCAAATTTCTTAACTTTTTGAACAATTGCAGAAGTGTTTTCTACAGTAAGCTCTATTTTTGCATCTACGTGCTCCAGCATGAATCTGGCCATGATCTCAATGGCGAGATAGTTGCCGATGGTAAGCGTGGCACCAACCTTTAAATCTCCAACTTCAACATCCTGCAAGAGGGTGTTTTCCAGTTCTACGGCTCTGGAAATCAGTGCAGCAACTTTTGGGCGAATCAGCTGGCCTTGTCCATTGAGCTGCAAGCGTTTACCGATGCGGTCGAACAAACTCACATTAAAGCGATGCTCCAGCTCCATCAAAGCCGTGCTAGTGGCTGACTGTGACATCGCCAGCTCATTCGCAGCATGGCTTACATTCTCATGAGCTGCGACAGCTAAGAATACTTGCATTTGTTTTAAAGTAAATTTCATGGTTTGGCTGTTTGCATTGTTTTTCTACCCGCACGCTTATATTCATAAAATAGATAAAGGATATAAATAATATCAATTTTACAGATAATAGCTATAACGCGTATAATTAAAAATCAACTAATCTAAGGAGTAAACCGTGGCTAAGATGTCCACTCAAAACGTCACTCAGGTGCATCACTGGAATGACTCGCTGTTTAGTTTCAAAACCACACGAGATCAGTCGCTGCGCTTTGAAAATGGTCATTTCGTGATGATTGGGTTAGAGGTAGATGGCAAGCCGCTAATGCGAGCCTACAGTATTGCGAGTCCGAATTACGAAGAGGAGCTGGAATTTTTCAGCATCAAGGTTCAAGACGGCCCACTGACGTCAATATTGCAGAACATCAAGATCGGAGATGAACTTTTTGTCTCCAGTAAACCTACAGGCACCTTGGTTGTTGATCATTTACTGCCAGGTCGCAATTTGTATCTTATTGCTACAGGCACAGGTTTGGCACCGTTTATCAGTATCATCCAAGATCCCGAGGTTTATGAGCGTTACGATAACGTGATCTGCACCCACGGTGTGCGTTACGTCTCCGAATTGGCCTATCAGGACTTAATCGAAAACTCGCTGCCGAAAAATGAGTTCTTTGGAGAGGAAGTGGCTAAACAGCTGATCTACTATCCGACCGTGACTCGCGAAGATTTTCGCAATCAGGGACGATTGACCGACCTTATGACGTCAGGCAAGCTGTTTGAAGACATCGGCCTGCCTACGCCAGACCCAGAGCAAGATCGTTTTATGATCTGTGGCAGTCCCAGTATGTTAAAAGATACTTGCGATATTATTGATGGCTGGGGTTTTAAAGAATCTCGCCAGGGAATTAAGGCCCATTATGTGATCGAGCGGGCTTTCGTAGAGTAAACGCTTAAGGAAGAAGAGAGCGTGTTTTTAAGCATCGCGCCATTTTCTATAGCGGCGGGTTTGTAGTCGATTTTTTAGCTGGTCACTTAGTGTGGCCAGCGCCGGCGATATCTTTAATTTCGGCGGCTTACCGGAAGCCAATCTTTTTAATTGGGCTTTAGATACTGACATAAGTCCCAAACTGGCCAGTGTCTTTGAAGACCAATTTATTTCTGGCAGATTAACGGAAGAGAATTGTCCCACCTTCCATAAGTTGGGCAAATCTGGATTAAATGCCAACCCGCGGCCAAGCCCTAAAACCTTTACGCCGAAACCTTTTTCATCTTCAGTCAGTGCACTTCTTGCCACATCAGAGCTTAAGATCCCCCCGGTCACCATAATAGGGATTGATACGACAGAGGATATCTCGCGGGCGAATTCGATAAAATAAGCTTCGCGCTTTAAGGCTTTTGTGTGGTCGGTTGTACCGGTCATGGCAGGGCTTTCGTAATTGCCTCCGGATATTTCTAAAAGATCTAGGCCGACTTTTTCCAGCTCAATAGCCACCCATTTCGCGTCTTCCAATTGGAAGCCGCCTTTCTGAAAATCAGCCGAGTTGAGTTTTACGGATAAGCAAAAACTCGGCGATACCGCAATTTTTACTGCTTTCAATGTGTCCAATAAAAAGCGTGCACGGTTCTCCAGCGAGCCTCCCCATTGATCCGTTCTATTATTGACTAGAGGCGACAAAAACTGACTAATCAAATAACCGTGGGCGGCGTGAATTTGAACGCCACTGAAGCCGGCCTCCTCTGCCAATTGGGCCGTATGTACGAACCGCCGGATGAGTGTTTCAATTTCCGAGTTTTGAAGTGCCCGAGGCTTTGCAAGTAATTTATCGAACCCTGGGATGCTTACGGCGATATCGGATGGGCCAACCGCTTGTTCACCCATAGCCGCATAAACCTGCCTGCCGGGATGGTTGATTTGCATCCAAAAATGGGCGCCGCCAGCCCGGCCGGCTTCTGCCCAAGTCTTAAAAAGATCTAAATGGCTGTCATTTTGAAGCACTACGCCTCCGGGGCCGGTCATTGCGTCCGGGGCGATCATGACGTTGCCGGATATCTGTAAACCCACGCCCCCTTCTGCCCAGCGCTGGTAAAGTGTGAACAATTTTTCGCCCGGCAATTGGCCCTCAATTGACAGATTTTCTTCCATTGCTGCTTTGCATAGCCTGTTTTGTAGCACGGCACCGTTGGGAAGAGTGAGAGGTCTGAACAAAGGGTCATTTATCATGTGATTGTCTTTTCAAAAGTAATTGATGGCTAGTAAAACTGCCTGTCCGTGTAAAGTCGAACTCGTAAAATGATTGCAAGTCTATGCAGAGCTTGAGAGTAAGCCAGTTGTTCGGAATTTTAGTTTTTGCTAGAAAGCTCGATGACCATTTTTAATCATCCTTTCTCAACTGAGTCATTTGTCCCGGGTTCAGCAATTCGTATGTGCTGCGTAAATATAGCTCCATTTTTCAACAAAATTCAGCTACAGCGTTAGAAAACCCGCTAAGCTATTAAGCAGCAATGAAACCAATAGATTTACGTCAACGGTTTTATGGCAGTTTGAACGGCCCTGCTTGGCAGATCCACAAATAGTGAAACATAGAACTCAAATGTAATGTCTATTGATTTAAGTTTTTACTAAAGTTATTTTTAATTTTTAATCGATCGATATAGCAATGAAAAAAATAGCAAGACTCACTAAGGCGGTATATTCTTCAATAAAAAGTTGTGCAAAAAATTAATAAAATGATTGTCACTCATAATAAATTAAAGTTATGTATTCGTTCCTAAAAGTAGAATGGGGTTTCTTTGGTAAAGACCAAGTACTTTAGACTAACGCATGATAATTCTATTCATGAGCAATGGCGGTAATTAGCTTTCCAGAATCGATTCTATTGGTATTTCTCAGATACTAGTATAGCGGATCTAAGGGGTAACCGATATGACAACTAATATACCCAAAATATTA
>CAWKZY010000108.1:0-7307 GCA_963854625.1 Gammaproteobacteria bacterium
TACCGCTGAGCTATTCCCGCAGAAGCTTAATCCTTAAGCGACCTGTAAAATGGCGTCCCGTAGGGGAGTCGAACCCCTGTTACCGCCGTGAAAGGGCAGTGTCCTAGGCCTCTAGACGAACGGGACGTAGGGTATAACTTAAGCTAGTCGTGACATCAAGGCGTAGTAACTGCTAACCAGTGATGCTTAATTCTAGTCATATGCGACGAATCTGCGATAGGACCAAAATAATTCTTCTAACCTCTTGCTGTTCTTTCACAAAAGCAAGGCGGGCATTATATCGACAGAGAGCCTGAATGCAATGATATTTGGCATAAAAAAAGAGGAAGTTTCATCGTCCCCTCAACTGAAACAGATTCACCATATGTCAAGCCATTCAACCGTTTGTGTCTATAGACGTTCTGACCGCTTTGTAAGCCTGTTGAAGTGCTTTCGTATCACCCTTTTCATACTTTCGCATTAAATGCTGCAGTGTCCTGATTAGTGCTTTAAAGTCCTTTAGAACCTTCTTTGCTCCAATAACCTTGGTTTAACCTATCTTTCCAGCCGAAGAGCCTGGGCGAGGCCTGTTTGGCCGCCTTCTTCTAATTAGGTCCTTATCGCGAGGCCAATTTAATAGCAATCCTCCTTTATGGTCTGTCGCCCATTTAGAAAGCGTCTTCTCTAGTGAAGAGAGCATCTTTCGTGGGGCAAACTTAACATTTAGAAGTGATTGTGCCGCACTTCTCATTGAGCCAATGCGATGAAGACCTCCTTCTAAATTCTAAAGGTCTTTTAAATCACCAGACTTTGCATATTCTGCCGTGAGTCCAACCGTAGCAGCTTTCATGATTGCTTTAGTTTCTCTCAATATTCTTTCTGAATGGATCAATTTAAGTATTTGGTATTTAGCTTCGTTTCGTTGAACATTCACCTGAATAAACTAGCCTCTTGAGCGCGCAACCAATTTTGAATCGCTGCAAATCGACTGCTCGCTTGCCTGGAGTTAACTTGCTTCTCTCTCGATTTGGCATCGCAAATATCTCTAATTGGAGATTGGTAATGATGGTTTGCTAATTCTTGCCTGGCTGATTCTACTTCAGCGCCCTTCTGACGCCTCTTTCTAACAAGGATATTCGTGATTTCTAAGTGTTGTCAATTTTACATTTTTTCTCTGTCCAGGATATTTCCTGTTCGCTAACCTTAGTTTTAGCGGTATCTTTTTCAATCTGAAGTGGGTTTCCTTTTGCAGAAAATGCATCAATCCAAGTTTCATGAGCTTTAATGAAAACGCTTATCTTTTCGTATTTATCAACAGTTGGCATGAGTCATCCTCCGCATCACCTCGACTCTACGGCCTTCAATGAAGGCATATGTAAGCTTGTCTGAGTCTGCTGCTTTCATCATTCAATTGTAGGCATACATTCTGCCTTCCAAATTATTTTTAGATTAGAATTGCCAGTCTTTTTGGGCTGAATTGTCTCCATAGATTTTGATATAAACCATGAAGTTTTCCGCGCTTGTGTCTTTGTATTTATCGGCATAAATTTAGTCTTATCACTTGCTAGGTTTGACCTTTAAAATGCAGCAATAACAAGAGACCCAGATCTACTTTTAGACGGTCAGATAAGCATATTGCAGCATATAATATTAGAGACTTCTAATGGCTGACAATTTTCTAGACATAATAAAAATACCCAAAATATTTATTGATTATGAGTAGAATAAGGCAGGATTAATTTACATGCTTGGTTATCAAATAGATCGAGAATTTCATCAGGAGATCATGGATCCAAGCCTCAGAGGCCAATCCTCCAATTTGTAACTAAAATTCGGTGGACTTACTATACTAGTGAGACTTACAGCAATAAATTTGAACTCATGATCTGTCACGCCACCATACTGCCGTGATTGCACCATATCTGAGGGGTACACAATCCCATTATCAACCGTCACTACTTCCAACGGCCGTTTCTTCTCATATGAATTTTCCATTTCTTTTTCATATTTCGACGCCATGACGGCCGCCCAATAAAGTTAACTTCGTTTAATCATTTTTATAAGGCCAATTCACATTAAACATTATTTTTGTCATTACGCGACAATATCTCACTCTCCACCATCCGCGCCACCAAACTTTCAATGTTTACTTTGGGGGACCAACCTAGTCCTCGAATTGTCTCGGAGTTACCAACCAACATAGAATATTCAGTTTGATATCCTGAACTTGTCACGTGGTGCGATTGATAAGATATTCCTACTTTTTCACAGCAAAGTTCAGCATAACGTCTGACTGAGATACCTTCACCATCAGCAAGGCAAATTTCAAAAATATCGTCCTGCCGTATAAAAATCTGAATCGCCGCTACAGCATCACCCGCCCACATCCATTCCTTAACCACTTCAGGATTTCCGATTGTAAAAGTTTCCGTTTTTCCTACCGAAATATCTACTACATCCTTAACTAGTGACCTGACTACTGATCCAGAAGGCCTAAGAGGACTCTCGTGATTAAATAAATGGCCCACATAAACCTTGATACCACGTGAATGGTAGTAACGAGCAATTTGTAGCGCCTCTATTCTCGCCACTGAGTATGCTGAGCTAATTTGGAGCTCATCTTCCGCAGCTATCGGCCGCTGTTCGTTGCGAAATATCAGGCCGCTCGATGCCAGGAACACTTTAGTATTGCGTGAAAATTTGTCTACAGCTTCCAAAATAGCCAAAGTGCCAGATACAATCGATCTTTGGTTTTGCAAAATAAACTCATGACGAGTAGATGACTTGGCAGCTAGATGATAGACATAATCCGGTTTTATCTCTCGAACGATATTTTCTACTTTTTCAAAATCTCCAACATCGAGTGCAGGGTAATTCGACCCACTCCGATGACTAAAACATAAAACTTCATGGCCTTGTTTTAGCAGATGTTTGCATAGAAAATGACCATCTTGCCCACCCGCACCCAGTATGATTGCCTTCATTTTTCACTTTTCCAATATTGATTTTCTAACTCTTCTGACGCATACCTGATTACTTTTCGAGCGGAAGGTCCAATGTCATTACCTTCCAAAAATTGACTGTCATCTAATCCCGAGAACTTACTTATGGAGCCGAAATATTCCGCAATTTCAGCCAAAGAAATTGAATCCCGAGCACCAACCTCATACAAATCCGACGGACTGCCCAATAATCTCACTATTTCTGAACCAGCCCACTCAACATTCACATAACCATATCGTGTGGTTGCAGAAACAAAAACTTGCCTACCTTCAAGTATATCATGAAGAGTATCTCGCGTTCTCCCAATGCCAAACATCGGACCCAACCGCACAACGGTCCCATGCGCTGCAAGAGCGAGCAACTCACACATCCGACGATTTCTTCCGTAGTTTATATTCATTTGAGTTCGGCAAGATAAACTAGAAATAAGAACAAGTTTTTTATCACCACAATGACTTAGTATCTCATACGTTTTGTCAACGGTAGCAGAAAAATCCTGCTCAGGATTAGATTCAGCGCGGAATCTGCCAGCTGGATTAGCAGCGTGGATAATAATATCCGCTTGTTTAATCCCATCCGATAAATTACTTTCTCGAAGTATTTTGATAAGTGAATATTTAGGGATTAAGTCTATAGCTCTGCAAATTTGAGAACCAACGAAGCCGTTCGCTCCGATTACTGCAATTTTTCGTTGCATGCCACTCATTTTACCTGATTCGATTCCTGCTGCTTAACAAAGGCCTTATAGCCTTGATCAAAGGGTATAAGGTCTTCATGTATGATTGGCGGAGAGCACTTATCCCATTCTTTAGTCAACATCGATATACATGTCGAGTCCGTAATCGCATGCACAGCATGCGCTGTATTTAACGGGGTGCGGAAACAAACCCCTTTACTAGCGAGCATATTTACCTCCTTTCCAGTTTTCGGATCTGTAGTAACCATCAGTACAGATCCCTCCACAATCAAAAAATACTCGGTGAATTCAGGGTGAAAGTGGTTTCCCCGAATCTTGTTTGGACTGAAATAGAGCATATTGAATTCGACAATTGGCTCTTTCGGTATCCATGTAAATATACCACCCCGCCCATCCTGAACAGTTGTAAAGTTACAGCTAGGGGTTAGAATTTCAATATTGCCTAACATGTTCATAATTTTATGCTTCCGATTGCACGTGAATGATATGCGGATAAGGTAAAGGTATCACAAGTGACACGCTACGACCTTTTTCTAGAGATCGCCTAATGATTGAGACAAACGTCTCTTTATAGTAATACGGAAGGATTAGCAGATACTCTGGAAGATTCTCCATATTTAAATCTTCATCTACAATCGGTATTAGTGTTCCGGTAGTTCGCGTTCCAACTTTTTTGGAACTATTATCAAGAATCACAGGGACATCTTCAACGGTAGCCCCAATGAATTGAAGAATCATATTTCCCTTTGTGCTTGCGCCAAAGCCCCAAAGTGGTCCATGAACTTTAGATATGTGGCTAACCAAGTCTCTAAGCGATTTTCGAAGTAATTGGGCTCTAGAATTGAATCCGATTAGAGCAGCTAAAGTGTTTGTCCCGTTATTATTCTCATAAGACGCGAGGGTATTAACATCTCTATTTAAATGCTCAACCGGGAAGTGTTTTGTATCTTTAACTATAAAGGCACGCATGCTACCACCATAGCTTTCAACGATTTTTGCATTTGCTATTTTCAACCCGACCTGTTTAAGGAGGTATTCCAAAGACTTGAGAGAATAGTACCCTACGTGCTCATGTAGTATGTTATCCAATATGTTGTCTTCAAGCATTGTGCCAGCGTAGGTCATTTGCAGGACCCATACCGAATCCTTATCCATGATCCTCTCTATTTCTGTAATGAAGGCAAGCGGGTCGCTCAAGTGATAAAACATTGCCACACATGTAATCAACTTAGGATTGGGAAGATTCAGAGTTTCATATGTTGCGGAATCGAACTTACTGTGAATATAGTGGTAATTATCCGAAACAACTGTTTGTGTAACGCCAGACGCGGCGTCAATATTAACCCTTGCTTTAACTCGCAGGTCAACAAGACCAAGCATTGTCCCATCATTGCCACCAATATCTAGGATCACATCATTGGGACTCAAAGTTACGACAGATAAAGCATCATCGATGACGTCTTTCAGTATCTTTTTCATCGTTGCTGTAGTGCCACTTTCGTAAGGATAGTGATCAAAAACGTACTGTAAATTATACTCACTCGACAATTGGATTAAGCAACAACTTTCATTTGTGCACCTGGATAGATTTAAACTAGTCGCCGAAAAGTCTTCTGGTGGCGGAATGTTTTCATCCAAAAAAACCGCACTTGGATATTGATCTCCAATTAGGACTATGTCCTCTGATAAGGTGCTTCCGCATGAAATACACTTTTCCCTTCTTGTTCCTTTACCCAAACTCGCATCTCCTGCTATTTTTTTGAATAAGTGCGTACCCCTAGCTAGCTCTCTCGCACAACGGGCAATGTATAGCCACTGAGCTTCAACAATGCATGTTGCTTGGCTAAATCGAGATCGCTCAACATCATTTCTTCCACCATTTCATCAACCGTAATTTCCGGTACCCAACCGAGCCTCTCTTTGGCTTTGGCCGGATTTCCCAAGAGGGTTGCGACTTCCGCTGGCCGAAAATAGCGTTGATCAATTTCAATCAGCACATCTCCAACCCTAACCGCCGGGGTATCATCGCCAACAACAGCCTCTACTACTCCCTTTTCATGTATACCGGATCCAACAAATTTAAGCGTTATTCCTATCACTTGCGCACTTCGAGAAATAAACTCTCGAACTGATATTTGAGTACCTGTGGCGATAACGAAATCATCCGGCTCATCCTGCTGCAGCATCATCCATTGCATCCGGACATAATCCTTTGCATGCCCCCAATCCCGCAGGGCGTCGATATTACCCATGTAAATAACACTTTCTAGACCTTGGGCAATATTAGCTAAACCACGAGTGATCTTTCTAGTAACAAATGTTTCACCACGACGCTTAGATTCATGGTTAAACAGAATGCCATTACAAGCATAGATACCATAGGATTCTCTATAATTTACAGTAATCCAGTAAGCGTAAAGTTTCGCTACTGCATAAGGACTTCTGGGGTGAAAAGGGGTAGTCTCAGTTTGCGGAGTCTCTTGAACCAATCCGTAGAGTTCGGAGGTGGACGCTTGATAAAACCGAGTTTTCTTTTCTAAACCCAAAGAACGTATTGCTTCCAGTATTCGCAATGCGCCAAGACCATCAATATCTGCGGTGTACTCAGGTAACTCAAATGAGACTGCCACATGGCTTTGAGCCGCCAGATTATAGATTTCATCTGGCTGGATTTGATGGATAATGCGAATTAAAACACTTGAATCGCTTAGATCCCCAAAATGTAAGATGAAGTTGCGATGATCGACATGGTGATCTTGATATAAATGATCAACCCGGCCGGTATTAAATGAGGACGCCCTCCGCTTTAGCCCATGAACGACATAGCCCTTTTCCAGCAAAAACTCCGCCAAATATGACCCATCTTGACCTGTAATACCTGTAATTAAAGCAATTTTTTGCATAATAGCCGAGCTTCCCTTATATAATATCCACTGATAATTTCAAAGCACATAACCCCACACAAAGCCTCTATGCCCGATTCAAAAGATTAATGAATTTACTCCCTGAAAAACTAGTTTTTTTACTGCAATTTACTCTGAAACGCTCGGAGCCGATCGCTCGACAATAAGCATTGATTAAGACCAATGTATTTGCCGCGCCAACGTATTTCGCATTAATATGCAGACATAATACGCAGACAACCTCCATTCGCAATCCCTTTTTGACAAATAATGCCAGACCGCAAAAAAACCAGCCCACTGCGCTTTGTCCTAATGATTAGCAAGTACGTCCATCATAGCAAGCCTTATCTCCGATTGACTTACAGTCTTTCGGGGACTGTTTAACATTTACTCTTACCTACCTCCTAAGATGATCATTAAGCGCGACCATTCCCGCGTCTAAATAAGCCCTTTAGAGACACAAACCATAAGCCCAGGTCTTAAAGTTTGAACGCGGGGCAATCCCTAGCACGATTATGCTGAGAATTTTAGGCCTGAATACCAACTGGGCCAGCATTTCTGGTTATAATGCTCGGAGTCCAGTTTAATGATACGATTATCCATAATGCGAGAATTTTTAAAATCCGATAGATTGAGCGGTGTCTGCTATGACATCCGCGGTCCTGTGCTCGATCATGCCAATTGGCTTGAAGATCAGGGCCAAAAGATCATTAAGCTTAATATCG
>CAWKZY010000109.1:0-7195 GCA_963854625.1 Gammaproteobacteria bacterium
TTAAACTAGATATTAGTTTCAGATACGTTAAACTGCGTCCCCCCTGCTGTGCACCCGTAGCTCAGCTGGATAGAGTAGGTGGCTTCGAACCACTTGGTCGGGGGTTCGAATCCCTCCGGGTGCACCATTCTCACTGGGCTGTAGCGATTTGGCTAAATGCAATTCACCCACCAATTTACGATTCACCCACTAAATAACATCAAGATTGCCCGATGATGAAGTGTTATTGCTTTAAAACCTTTGCTATTTTCTCGCCACTTCTGCCCACCACATAACCGCCAAGACCTATTTGCAAAAGCGACCACGCCTCAACTCTCAAAAAATCCCGACAAAACCCCAATTCTCAGATACGCCGACCCTACCCCGGGGGTACCCCCCCCTTTTGTCAGAAGGGACTCCTGCTCTACCTAGTATTACTAATGTACGTGAATGAATTCGGATTTCATGAAATGACATAAAATATAAGTCAGCAGCCCTCTTCGCCCGCTCGTTGATTTATTCAGCTTACTACTTCCTTTAGTTCGGCGGACATAGTTTCACGCATCTCAATCTTGCGGATTTTTCCCGTGACCGTCATCGGAAATTCTTTAACGAACCTAATATATCGTGGGATTTTAAAATGGGTAATCTGGCCTTCACAGAATTTACGAATCTCTTGATCAGTAGCCGACTGCCCATCTTTGAGCTGAATCCAAACACACACCTCTTCACCCATTTTTTCGTCGGGCACACCAAATACTTGAGCCTCGCTAATTTTTGGGTGGGTATATAGGAAGTCCTCTATCTCGCGTGGGTAAATATTTTCTCCGCCACGAATAAGCATATCCTTAATTCGACCTGTGATTTTAACATAACCAAACTCGTCCATAGTCGCCAAATCGCCGGAGTGAAGCCATCCGTCGATAATAGTTTCATTAGTGCGCTGCTCATCATCCCAGTAACCCTTCATCACCGAGTACCCGCGAGTACAAATTTCTCCTTGCTCCCCAATTGCTAACACTCTGTCATGCTCATCGACGATCTTGATTTCAACGTAAGGAATTGCCCGCCCTACTGTCTGCGTACGATTTTCCAAAGTGTCATCAGGTAGCGTCATATGATTAATTGGGCTCACTTCAGTTTGACCGTAACCAATGACCACACTACTCATATTTAAATCGCCAATAATCCTATTCATTAGCTCTTCAGCACAGGGAGCACCCGCAATAATGCCAGTGCGCAAAGTAGAGACATCGTATTTATTAAACCCGGGTGAATCTAACTGCGTAACAAACATAGTCGGCACGCCGTGTAACCCTGTGCACTTTTCCTCTTCAACTGTCGCTAGAGTACTTTCTGCGTCAAATGCTTCGCCCGGAAAAACCATAGTCGCTCCAGATGTAACACAGGCCAACACGCCCAAAACCATCCCAAAACAATGATATAACGGGACGGGAATACATAACTTGTCTCGCTCCGTCAATTGCATACCCTGTGCGCTGTTCCAACCATTGTTCAGGATATTGCAATGACTAAGAGTCGCACCTTTTGGCTGCCCTGTGGTACCACTTGTGAACTGAATATTAATCGCGTCATCGGGTCTCAGTTCAACGTGCAAGCACTCAAGACGCTGCCGCTCGCTCTCACCGCCCAAGCTACAAACATCGTCAAAATTAAGCATGCCTGCAGACTCTTGTGTACCCATTCGGATCACCAGCTCCAAGTGAGGTAACTTTGCCGACTTTAAAGTACCTGCTTGGCTATGCTTCAATTCAGGTGCAAGCTCGTTTAGCATAGTCAGATAGTCGCTACTTTTGAATTTCTCAGCGGTAATGATTGCCTTGCACGAAGCCTTGTTTAGTGCATATTCCAATTCATAGAGCCTATACGCTGGATTAATGCACACCATGATTGCGCCTATTCGCGCGGTTGCCAGTTGAGTCATCACCCATTCAATCGAACTCGGCCCCCAAATACCCACGCGATCACCAGGCTTAAGCCCTAAAGCCAATAGACCAACCGATAGACGATCAACTTGTTCATAGAGCTCTTGGTAGCTCCATCGAATACCCTGATGCTTAACTATAATCGCGTGGCCATCTGGATTCCCTTTGGCTACTCTTTCAAAACAGCTGCCAATCGTTTCATAAAGCAACTGTCCGTTACCTTCGCCGATAAAGTAACTCTTTTTCAGTTTTTGCATACTTTATCCCTCTTATGTTTAATCCGCACAACTCACATAAATTAATTTATTTAATGACAACGCTAACTTTCTTGGCTCAACATCTAAACCTAGTTAAACGACTTAACCTTCGTCATTATTTGCAAGATAACGTCACTGAGAAGCATTTCTATTGAATGATAATTCTTCAATAACAGTGTGCCTAAACGGATCAACATCAAAGCCAGAGTTGTTTCTCCGTTCGTGACGGGAAACTAATCGGTATGCGGATACATTTTTAGCTTATACCTACTACCCGGCCACCCAAAGCTTCAATTTCCAAGACTGTGTGATGGCTCTTAACATAGATCACTGCGGGAGAATCGCCTTCAAAACTTCTCGGGTCAGGTCCCACGGATCGAATCCTTGCTTCCCATAGTCAAGGCCGCGGCGCACAATAACGGTGTCATGCGACGGCACAATTACGACGTACTGCCCTCGATTTCCCGCGGCCATGTACGCCATTTTGGGCACGTCAGTCCTGTCGTCAGGAACCAACACAAAATGTCCGCCATAATCACTTCCCCGACTGGCTGCCGACGGCGCGGGTGTTCGTACGAACCTGATCCAATCTTTTGACAACAAACGCTCACCCAGCCAGGTGCCGCCTTGTGCATACAGAAGACCAAGGCGCGCAAGGTCTCGCGCAGTGGTGTACACCTGACTGCTCAGAATGAAGTCGCCGAAGCGATCCGTGCTAGCGAGCGTGTTACGCATCCCTATGCGATCAAACAAAGCCATACGTGGAAATTCAGCATAGACCTTTGGATCTGCGAGTGCCTGTTTCATAGCGAATACGGCGAGTAAGGTGTCATAGTTCTGGTATTCCCAGTGTGTGCCTGGCGCTCTTATCAAAGCACGGTCACGTGCATTGTCGGCCGAACTCGCACCAGCCCAATAAGCCACACCAGACCCAGTTGCATACTCCATGTTGAAATTATCAACCGGATAAAGTCCACTAGACATATTAAGGACATTTCGCAGCGTAATGGCGTTACGTGGGTCATCATCGTGCCCATCAACATCAGGTAGCCATTGAATCCCAAGTGATTCATCAAGTTTGAGACGACCGTCGTCAACTAGAATACCAATCAACGTGGATACAATACTTTTCGCGGCTGAATAGCTACGTGTTCGTGTCATCATGTCCACACCGTCTGCATAACGTTCGAGAATGATCTGTCCTTTATGCACGACAATCAGGCTTATCGTATCTTGCTCCTCTGTTTCACGATGCCATGCCCAGTCGGAGGCTGCCCCTAACGCCGCCCAGTCAATATTTTTAGGTCGATTTTTGGCTTCAATAACGTCGCCCATTGGCCAAGGGGTGCTAGCAGGATCAGAATCAGGATACGGAAGATTCAGTTTCGGTAAATCATCTATATCGGCAAACGTTTGATGCGGCGCCATGACGACGCACCCGACACCCTGTCGAAATGCAGCGCGAATTATCGTTCCCGACTCTGGTCCACCGATCGCAACAGCTTTTCGCTCACGGTCTATCAGATATTCGCCACCCTCAATCGTACCAACTGGAACTGCCAAGTAAGCCAGCTCCTGATCGAAAATTTGCTTCAAACTTCGATCAGAAGTAAATAGGCCATTGCATGTCAGTACCGCTTGTATGCCGTTCCGAATCGTCGTGCGGTTCTCCGTGAAATAATCAAAGTTCTCGACCTGCTCCGCCTGAGATGTGCAGGTGATCAGTAACACCATTGTCAAGGCAAGATGAGAGGCGACAATAATACGCATGTTAATTCTCCAAACGCTACTTTGATTTAAAACCGATCGTTGATAACTTGATGTGGTGCGTGCGCTCCCACATCACAGAATACACTAAGGAAAACCTTCACACGCCGGAACTGCCGCATGTTGCGACGATCAAACAGATTCACCTAACGCTCTTGCTCGATCCAGGCAACTACTTTTGTCACGATCTAAATGGGTAGTGGCTATGAGCAACATTATTACACTGAGTATCATCGACGTTAGTCCCCAAAGAATACCCTGACGAAGGGATTCACCAGAATCTGCGCCACCAGCGGCGATTAAATCGCTGAAAAACCCGATGGTATAAGGCCCTAATGCGACACCCAGAAAAGTAATTATTATTAAATAAACGGCCGACGCTAAACCCCGCATCCGCGGCATGACTAGAGAGTTAATCATCATCGGACCAACTCCATAGCAAGCGGACGAGGTCAATAAGAATAGTGCCAAATAGCGATAAATCTCAGCTATGTCATCCGCAACAACCATCAGAACAGCCGATGGCGCGGAGAGCAAAACCGAGCCAAGGCACACGTAAATTGTCGCTCGCGAGGTATACCGTCCAAGCATGTCGGCCAGAACGCCGCCCACCATCGTTCCCGTAAACCCACATATTGTGGTTAGCAATCCCACAGTCATACCCACTTCGCCCGGGCTAACATTGTGTGCTCGAATTATGTAGGGCACGATCCAGCCGGCCACACCGACAGTATTAAAGACAAATAACGCCAGCCCTATACTACTAAACATAAAAGATCGACATTTAAAGATCATTGCAAACGTCGCTGGGTCTCGTAGTGCCAATGTCTGAGCCCAACAAACAACGCACCATAGACCCCCACCTAACGCACTCCATTGCGCGACGCTACCGGTCGCGATGATCAAGAGAAATGACGTTGCAATAATCGCACTTCCTATTAGTACGTTAAGTTTGACAGCACGAAAGTCGCCGTCCAGACGCCGCAGGGTCAGTAGACTGAAAAAGGGTAGAACAGACTGCATTTCTGCCCACAACTCGCGAAATGGGTGAGGATGCGTTTCTGAAGTTAGTCCGTCTTTTTGTCCCCGTACAGGCTCCTTTAGACTTGCCACCCACCAAGCAAGAATGGGTCCTACGGCGGCTACACAGAAAAATGCCACCTGCCAACCTTTAAGGCCAAACGGCGCCAAGGCCGTGTCCGGATAGAGGTCGTACCAACCATCTAAGATGGCTCCTCCAAGTATCAAGCCAACACCTGCACCGATGGGCCCACCGGCAGCAACTACTGACATTGCAGTAGCGCGTAGACGAGGCTCAAAGTGATCAAAAATGGTCGACATTGCCGCGGGTCCTGTCCCAGATTCTCCTACACCTACGCCGATTCGAAAAAAGGCAAATAATAGAAAATGACGCGCAGTACCAGACAGAAAGATCATGGAGCTCCAGGCCGCAACGCAAATACTGATCAAACTCTTACGCGACCACACATCGGCCAAACGGCCCAGTGGTATACTGAATATCGCGTAAAAAATAGATATACCCGTCCCATAAATGAAACCAATATCAGCATCTGACAACCCCAAATCGGCTTTGATATCCTCCGAGAGGACGGCCATCATTTGCCGGTCGATCAAAATTAACATATTAACCAGAAACAGAACAAAAAGAGAATAAACGGAATACCGCATACTGAACGCCGATGTTTTAGTGGTATTCTTGCTAGCGGCTGATTTACTAAATGTCATAAAACCCTTACCCATATTTAAGGCTGCAATCTATCTTTCGATAATCGCTTGATACACCAGATCGTGAAAGCCGGCACGAGTTGTTAGCTGTACGTCTATAGGAATGACCTGAGTGAGTAAGATACCGACAAGCTTTCGTTTGGGATCTATCCAGAAGTCGGTGCTGGCCCAGCCACCCCAAGCATACTCGCCGTCGGAACCAAGCGTCGCAGCAGACGATGCATCTCTAACGACGTACCCGCCAAAGCCAAAACCCAGGCCTAACCCACTCGTAACTGGCGCGTCCAGGCTCGCGAGCGGAGTATCGCCAAATTCGGGACCAAGATGGTCAGTCATTATTAATTGTACGCTCGATGCGCTAAGGAGCCGTACACCGTCAAGTTCGCCATCTTTTAGCAGCATCTGTGCGAAGCGTAAGTAATCTGCCGCGGTGCCAACCAGACCCGCGCCACCGTACTCAAGAGATGGTTTACTACAATAGTTACCGCCATAATCGGAGTTCGTAAGTTTGAGACCTTGGTCGTTGGACACCTGATACAGCGGGATCAGACGATCTATTTTATTCTTCGGAACATAAAAATCCGTATCAACCATTGCTAGTGGGGTAAATACGCGGTTTACTAAAAATTCTCGGAAGGTGCTACCTGCAAGCACCTCGACTAGCCGCCCAAGCACACCCATCGCCTCACTATAATTCCACGCCACTCCCGGTTGTGCTAGAAGAGGCATTGCCGCAAGCCTTTTAACATGTTGCGCCAGCGTATTCCCCGACAACCGACTTCGAACACCATGTAACTTGGCCTCGTCGTATATATGAGCAACAGGGTTTGGTAATCCAGAGTATGTAAGGCCGGCGGTATGGGTAAGTAAATGGCGAATTGTGATAGCTCTCTCAGCCTTAACCAGTCCTTGTTCAGTCCAAACTTCCATGTCTTCAAACTCAGGAAGATACTTCGCGATAGGATCATCAAGAGAGAATCGATGCTCTTCATAAAGCATCATAGTTGCGACAATCGTAATTGGCTTGGTCATGGAGAACAGGCGAAAGATCGCGTCTGCCTGCAGTGTTACCTGTTTGTCGACATCAGGATAGCCCTGCGTTTCAAAATGGACAATCTTGCTGTCATCGGCAATTACAGTCAACAGACAAGGAACATGTCCTTCGTCGATGTAACGCCCCATAGTGGGTTTGATTTGCGCCAGACGCTCTGCTGAAAATTTAACACTTTCGGTCTTCACCATAGAACTATCCCTCTTATCTTGACCCTTGATGGGGCGCTATTCATCCAAATGTTCACTCTAAGTCAAGCCTAGATGCTCCTTAAGCCAGTAATCGAAAGCCACTCGATCACTGGCCGATGAATCCTAAAACAGGTAAGACACACTCACACCATACGTGCGTGGGGTGCCAAGTTTACCCGTCGCTGCAGGGACTGGAATTACTCCCTTTGGAGTCTGTCCACCCTGAACAAAATAGCGTTCATCAAGTACATTCCGCGC
>CAWKZY010000110.1:0-7091 GCA_963854625.1 Gammaproteobacteria bacterium
CGATTACTGCCTTCACCGAAAATCAGATTGAGAATATCGGTATACAAAGAGCCGAAGACTTCATCTATATGACACCTGGCGTAACAATGGTCAACACCGTTGAAATTGGTGATACATCATTGAGTATTAGGGGGTTGAACGGGGCACGTGATGCGGAAACTAATTTTGCCTTCATTGTCGATGGTATTCTCTACCCAAATCCTTACGGGTTTAATCGTGAGTTTCCTGACCTGGCGCAGATAGAGGTGCTTAAAGGGCCGCAGGGTGCACTGTACGGGCGTTCAGCGGCCGCTGGTGCGGTAATTATGTCGACAAAGTCACCTAAAGAAAGTGATCGTCGCGTAAAAGTTTCGGCTGCAGACCACGGAACCTATACTGCAATGGTTACGTTTGCAGGTGAGCTGTCAGACACTACCTCAGGCCGGCTGACTGTGGCGCATCGGACCACTGATGGCTTCTTGAGGAATGGCTATTTGGATAACGCTAAGGTAGTTAATGATTATGAGGGCACTGATGTCAGCGCTCGATTGCTCTTCGAACCCACGGATAGTCTCTCAATAGATACGAAGCTGACTGTTTCTGAAGCCAGCGGCGCGCCGATCGCATTCAATGCTGCCTTCGCACTGCCGGCTTTTGTCTCCTTTGGATTTAGCGAAGATTTTCACATCGATGTGAATGACGCCAAGTTTAAGTTTGCACCAAATGTTCGGCCGACTAATGACGTCGATGCAGTTGAGTTTTCAATTAAAGTAGACTATGACATGGAGTGGGCAAGTTTAAGTGTCTGGGGAATGTATAGTGACCAGGAGCATGTATTTCTGGCTGACGGTACTTCGGCAGCGTTTAATTTTTATGCAGGGGAGCCATCTTGTACCGCCTCATTAGACGCTCTGATTGGAACAACTTTAATGCAGTCGCCAACGTATATTGGTGGCAATGCTCCGGGTACGTATCTGTTGCCGCCGTATTCCCCTTCAACCTGTGATGGGTACCAATACCAGGAAAGAATGCAAGAGGATATGAGCTTTCAAGCGACGATCACCTCATCAGATGACAGTCATCTGAGATGGCAAGCGGGCATTTACCTTCTTGATATAGAAAGACAGGGCGGCGTAGCGCAGGCGTTTGATGACGGCACCGGTAACCGGCCTGCCAAATTAATATCTGATAAAACTGATGCCCTAGTTTATGACCAAATGGATACCTCTGTATATTCCGTTTTTGGCTCTGTGAACTATGATGTGAGTGACGATGTCGAGGTGTCATTTGCTCTACGTTATGATCGCGAGGAGCGTGACATATCAAGCTTAGTGCCTGCTCCGAGTACTCAGACATCAACTAGAATTGATTACTGCAACAAGGCTTTAGGTGCAGTTCCTGTTTCATACATCACTGGTGGCTGTACTCTAAATGGGACACCTTTAGTAGGTACGCCGCTTAATCCGGCTTATTTTAGTGACATTGAAAATGGTATTGTTGTTGATTCGATAGCACCTAGATCCGCTACTTTTAGTGAAGTTCAGCCTAAAATCAGTATCACCTGGGACGCTACGGACCATACTACTGTTTTTGGTAGCTGGGGTGTTGGGTTCAAAACAGGAGGGTTTAATAATCTTGGTACGACCGAACTGGTAGATCTATTCTTGGTTGATCAGGGTGCCAATCTTGTAGCGCCGCCAGAGACCTATGAGAAAGAAACATCTTCAGCGTTTGAGATAGGTTTTAACACTACGTTAGCGGACGGAAGGCTCAAGTTGAATGGTGCCGTTTTCCATACCGAAGTCGATGATATGCAGTTTTTTGAATTCTTTGTTGGCCCGTTTGGATTGTTACGAACTGTTGAAAACATTGATGAAGCCACATTGCACGGCTTTGAACTGGGTGGTGCTTATCAAATTACTGATGATTTATCCTTTGTCGGTGGCTATAGCGCTGTAAACAGCAAGATAGACAAGAACTCTATCCGACCTTACACCAAGGGAAATGATGTTCCCAATGCCGCTGAGTTTACTGCCAATGCTGCATTACAGTATGTGCGAGATGTCAATGGATTGGAATTTACTGCTCGTGTTGAGTATGCCTATCAAGGCGATATGTGGTTCCATACAGTTCAGGACAATCAGGTACCTGCCACTTTATTTAAAGGATTTGGTGTAGGTGATGCTGACTTTAGTAAGACTCAGGTTGACGGTTATGGTATTACTAATCTTCGTTTGGGACTTGGTAATGACACCTGGAAGGTAACAGCATTTGCGCGTAACCTGTTCGACGAAGAGTATGTTGCTGAGGTTATTATGGCGGCAGAATTTGGAGGTGCTTTCATTCATCCTGGTGCGGAACGCACTGCGGGTGTTGAATTTCAATATAATTTCTAGTAAATCATAAGATTAAAAAACCGGACTAATGTCCGGTTTTTTTTACGCTAAGATATGTGAGCTAAAGTAAGGCTATTATGAGCATGCACATAACTGAGGTTTAGTAAGTGCCAGGGACCTAACCACAGAATTTTTGATAGGATATTGGTAAGTTTTTTCGTAGCCTAATCGCTCACTAGTTAAATACTCAATAAGAAAAATAGGAATTTACTTATCATGACACTTAAGGTGAATCTCAATCAAAAAGTAGCATTGATCACAGGGGCTTCTTCCGGCATCGGACGAGGTGTCGCTATTGCATTTGCACAATCTGGTTGCCATGTTTATATCAATTATCCTCCGGGAGAGGGCGACCAAAATGCGCTTTCTGTGCAGTCAGAAATCCATCAAAAAGGCGGACTAGCATCGCTTGCTCCTGCTGATGTGAGCAGCGAGTCACAGGTTAATAATATGTTCGCCGAACTGTTGGCTAGCGCCGGACGGCTAGATATACTCGTAAATAATGCGGGTATTGCTCGCTCAGCACCAATTGAGGAGATCAGTGTCGCTGATTGGGACGCTGTGATGGGGGTTCATATCAATGGTACCTTCTTATGCACTCGCGCTGCGCTGCCAATCATGTACCAGCAGAATTATGGTCGTATTATTAATACGGCCTCTCAACTCGCCTACAAGGGGGCGCCTGGCTTTGCTCACTACACCGCGGCAAAGGGCGCGATCTTGTCATTTACCCGAACTTTAGCGCTTGAGATAGGCTCAAGAGATATTGCGGCTAACTGCGTTGCACCAGGTGCGACAGCCACCCCAATCTTGAATGATGTGCCGGCAGATATTCTCGATGAGATTCGTAGCGCTATACCTCGCGGTAAGCTCGCTGAAGTCGATGATATAGTTGGCACCTATATGTTTCTTGCGAGTGACAGTGCTGCACACTTCCGGGGACAGTGTCTGAGCCCCAATGGTGGAGATGTATTCCTTTAATTATCAGGAATCGGCTGATAGGAAATTGCAACATAAACTAGGTTTGAAAGGAGAGCAACATGCGGGCATGGGAATTAGCAGGCTTCGGTTTGCATAATCTTCGAGCGGTCGATATCGAGCGGCCGTCACTAGGGCCTCATGATGTTATGGTGCAATTGCAGGCTGCATCAATTAACCCACGTGACTGTCAAATAATCTCCGGCCATTTTACTCCTAATGTTAATTTCCCTTTAATTCCCCTATCGGATGGTGCGGGTATTATTGTCGAGATAGGAGACCGAGTCTCGCGATTAGCAGTGGGTGATACCGTAACGCCATTATTTTTTCCTCACTGGATTAGCGGTGAAGCTAATAAAGATGAGCGAAAGCTATCTAGTGGTCTCGAAATGCCAGGCGTACTGCGACAGTTTGGTGCGTATGATGAGCAAACCCTAGTTAAGGCCGCGAGCCATCTCAGCGCAGCAGAGGCAGCATGTCTTCCTTGTTCAGGACTTACCGCATGGACATCGTTGGTGCCCGTTGCGGACATTCAGCCGGGTAATACAGTTCTCATTCAGGGCACGGGTGGTGTGGCGATCGCGGCACTACAGTTTGCCAAGGCCCTTGGAGCTCAAGTCATTATCTTGTCGTCTAGTGACAAAAAGCTCGCCGCTGCTAAGCTGCTAGGTGCCGATCACTGCATTAATTATCTTAGCAACCCAAACTGGGGGCCGATGGCCTTTGATATCGCTGGGCATGGTGTCGACCTTGTACTTGAGATTGGTGGAGCTGGAACTATAGAAAATTCACTGGCAGCGATACGCCATGGTGGCCATATAGCGATTATTGGTTACGTAGCGGGTATCGATATGGGTATCACGGTTTTTCCGCTGATAATAAAATGTGCTCACTTACATGGTATCGCCACGGGTAACCGCGACAACTATGTTGCCATGATGCAGTTTATGCAAGAGCATGCTATTAAACCTCAGCTTCAGGCAGATTACGGTTTTAGTGACGCCGCCAGAGCATTAGATGCTATCGAAAAACTAGCGCCCTTTGGAAAGGTAGTGATTGATTTTGAGCGATAAAGAATGTCTATCCATATGACATCTAAATAATAAGGAGCCTGTCTATGAATGCAAGACAAATAAAAACTAACCCGGATGCTATGGAACCCTTCAATATAGCTCAAGGCTATACTGTTGGAAACCTCGTCTTTACATCGGGGCAAGCAGCTATTGATTCCCAGGGTAATATTGTTGGCGTTGATGATTTCGACGCACAGGCTGAACAGGTATTTAAGAATCTGGCAGACGTTTTACAGCAGGGCGGGTCAAGTCTAGCGCAGGTGATAAAGGTCACAATATATCTGACTGATATGACTAATTTTATGAAAGTCGTCGCGCTAAGAGAGCGTTTTTTTAGCGCACCGTACCCAGCCGATACTCTCATCGAGGTCAGTTCCCTAGCATTGCCTGAACTTGAAATTGAAATCGAGGCGATTGCTCTTACTCAAGACAGTACTATAGAGGCTTCATTGTTATGAAACTATTTTATTCACCATTTCACTCCTTTATTCATAAAGTTCTGGTCACCGCCCATGAAGGTGATCTGTGGAAGGATATTACTTTTGTTCCCTGTTTTCCATTTAAGAACCGCGAGGGCGAAGATCAAGGAGATGCATATTCTATTGCGTCACTGAACCCGCTTGACAAAGTTCCAACTTTGGCGCTTGACGATGGACAGGTAATCTATGGTAGCCAAGCGGTCGTTGAATGTCTCGATAATATGAGCCAGTCGGGTCGTCACCTTTATCCTGCTAGCGGTCCAAAACGTTGGGATGTCGTTACAAGACTGGCGTTAGCCGACACGATCTTTGAGACCACTGTGCAGCTGGCGATGGAGGGTTGGCAGCCTATAGAGCAGCAGCGTATAGATTTTTTTAAATGGATATGGCCTAAAATAATTCGTGGTTGCGATTCGTTAGAGGTCTCTTGTAAAAATGGTTTTGATGGATTTGATATAGGTCAGGCCGCAATGCTACATGCGATTAGTTATATGGATTTCAAAGTTAACTTTTATGAGGCTAAAGATCCGTTATATCCCGCCTTCAACTGCTTCGAAAATCGCCCAAATTTAAAGGCTTGGTGGCTGGACAGCATTCAACGACCCTCAGTGACCTCTCACTACAATGTAGATTTCCAAGGTGATGATTCAGCAAGCTTTCTACAGCAGCAGGTACAGGAAGTATTGGAGGCACAGAAAAAGTGATTAATCATTATTATTGGCCGACACCCAATGGTCATAAGACAGCTATTATGCTCGAAGAAGTCGGATTAGATTACAAACTATACCCGATCAATATCCTAGAAGGTGAGCAGTTTACCGAAGACTTTATAGCTATAAGCCCCAATAATCGGGTCCCTGCTATTGTTGATCTTGATGGGCCACAGGGCGAGCCGTTTAAGGTGTTTGAGTCAGGGGCCATTCTAATGTACCTAGCGGAGAAGTCTGGAATGCTTTGGCCCATTGATATGGCAGAACGCTACGAAGCTATACAGTGGCTTATGTTTCAAATGGGTAATGTAGGCCCTATGTTCGGTCAAAATGGATATTTTCAGGGCTATTGTCCGGAAGATGTTCCGCTAGCCAAAGAGCGTTACCATACGATCTGTAATCAACTGTATGGCGTTTTGGATGCGAGGCTCGTCTCAAGTGAATATCTTGCTGGCAGCGAGTACTCGATTGCCGACGTGGCGACTTTTCCTTGGATGCTCCCCAAGCAGCAGCAAATGCATCGTATTGATATTGAACAATATCCAAATGTTGGTCGTTGGCTTGATCTGGTTGCCACTAGGCCGGCCGTCCAGCTGGGTATCGCCGCCTTAGAGGATAATATGAAAGTAGGTAATCCAACTAAGCAGACATATGAAAACTTATTTGGTAGCGCCCAATTTGAGCGCTAAGACCTTCGATAACGGGGCCTTAGCACGAAAGGATCGGCTGCGTAGCAAGAGTGTCTTAAAAGTAAATGCAAGGGCTCATAACGCCCGTTTTGGCCCTTTAAGCCCTATTCACATTTGTTTAGCTTAAAGGGCTTAAAAATTCCGCGTATGGTTGGCTAGGCACGCGCATACTGCATTTTGTGTAATTATATCTGATTGAGTTTAGGAGAGATTAAGATGCGAGATAAAACAGTATTGATAACTGGGGCGGGTATTGGAATTGGTCGCGCAACAGCAAAACAGTTTGCGGCTGATGGGTTTCATGTATTTGTATCTGACATTCTAACGGCTGAGGCACAAACCACAGTTGATGAGATTAATAAAAGTGGTGGATCAGCGGAGTATATTTGGCTCGATGTCACCGATCAGTTGAGTGTCGATGGAGCTTTTGACGTGGTGTCGAGTAAAACAAGTTCATTGACCGGAGTAATTAATAATGCAGGTATTGCTCACAGCCAGCCTCTCGAAAAGTTAACTGATGCTCAGTGGGATTTGACCATGAATGTAGACCTTAAGGGGATGATGAGGGTCTGTCGAGCTTTCATGACAATCCTAGATCGAACGGGACAGGGTTTTATCGTTTGTCTTTCATCTATTGCTGGCGCCTCCGTTGGTTGGGAAAGCCATATCCCTTATGTAACCGCGAAAGCTGGAGTCATTGGACTGGTGCGTGGGCTCGCAATAGAGTTGGCTCCTCGAAATATTAGGGTCAACGGAATCGCGCCTGGGCTTATTACAACGGCTCAGT
>CAWKZY010000111.1:0-7018 GCA_963854625.1 Gammaproteobacteria bacterium
CTTTAGAAGGATTGGATGTGACTGTCGATGGGTCGGTAGTGAGTTTGCCCCGGACCACAGAGTTTGGCGTCCAATATCATTTTCGAATTCAGGAGAGTGATCTAGGGTTTACGGGCAAGGTGTTGCTGAACGATTACGAAGCTGATGAGGGCCAAATTCGCGCAGGCCAGAGACGACAGATGCAAGTGAGGATGAAACGGCCTCACGGTGTCGCTAACCCTGGAGGCTATGACCGAGAAGCTAATTTATTACGTCAGGGGCTGGTTGCCACAGGCTATGTTCGCAAAATTTGGTCGAGTGCAGGATCTAAAGGCCCCAGTTTGCTTGCTCTAAGGCAATTCCTGCTAAAAAGGATGAGCTTATATACAAGTGAGTCTGAGGTGGGAGGCCTGTTTGTGGCTCTAGTTTTGGGACTCGCGGATCAAATCGATCCGGCCCATGCAGGTCTATTTTCAAATACGGGTACATCCCATTTGTTTGTGATCTCTGGACTTCATGTTGGTCTGGTTGCGGGGGTGGTTTATTGGTTAGCGGGTATGTGTCTGCGCCCGTTTACCGGTCTGAGCTTTTTCTTACCAAGGCAAAAGCTGGCCATGCTTTTCGCTATGTTCGCAGCGACCCTGTACGCCGGTTTGGCGGGTTTCACATTGCCAACTATAAGGGCGCTGGTCATGTCGGTTGTGCTTATGGCCGTTTATCTCAGTGCCCGAAAACTCCCAATATTTCTCCGTTGGCTGATTGCTTTGGCGGCAGTGCTGAGCTTGGATCCACTGGCACCGCTCAGCCAAGGATTCTGGTTTTCGTTTATAGCGGTCGCGGCGTTAATATTGCTAATAGATGGAAATCAGCGGACTCGGCGCCCGGAGCCAGAGTCTGCTGATGCGACGGAGCAAGATCATTGGCGTTGGACAATTACCCACATGGCTGTAACTCTGCGGTTGTTAATTTCCTCTCAGCTCAATGTTTTTATCGCATTGTTACTGCCCTTACTTTTTTGGGGGCTACCGGTTTCTCTATTCGCGCCGTTAATCAATCTTATTGCGATACCAGTACTTGGTTTTGTTGTAGTTCCCCTTTGTTTGCTGTTCGCCTTGCTGGCTGGGCTCGAGACTAGCCTAGCCGCACCAATTTTTTTACTAGTAGAATATTTGCTGGAATCCTTAGTGTGGGGGCTTCAGCAAATATCGAGTTGGAACCTCGGGCAAATGGCGCTACTTGATCTGAAGCTGACCTCGGCAAATGCAGTGCCATGGGTGTTTGCCGCCATCGGTTTGTGTCTGCAACTGTATCCAGTTCTGGGTATGACTCGCTGGCTAGGGGTTCCGCTATTGATGCCACTGCTGTGGTCTGCACCTGAACAAAATGCGTTTCGGTTGAGAGTAAATGTTCTGGATGTGGGCCAGGGTTTGGCGGTATTGGTGCGAACTGCGGAGCATAATTTGATTTATGATACAGGCAATGGCCGTGACACTGGGTATAGTGCTGGGCGTGCTATTATCGGGCCAGCCCTAAGAAGCATGGGCATTTCAAAGCTTGACATGATAGTGGTCAGTCATGGTGACACTGATCATGCAGGTGGACTTGGCGGATTGTTGGCGGTTATTCCGGCTAAATTCATAGCAGCTGCTGATGATGTGAAGGTAAGCTCTCAGCCAGCGGTAAATTGCCATGAGTTAGAGGACTGGGTGTGGGATGGGGTTGAATTTAGCTTCTTAGAAACAGCATTTATCGAGGGATCTCGCAATAATAACTCCTGTGTTTTGCAAGCTAGATATGGCGATTTAGCGGTGTTGATTCCTGGCGATGTCGAAAAAAAAGCTGAATATCAATTACTCAGTCGCTATGGAGTTGGTTTGCAAAGCACTTTGTTAATAGCTCCGCACCATGGCAGTAAAACCTCATCAACCTATCCGTTTTTGAAAACGGTAAAGCCTATTCAAGCAGTTTTCGCAGCGGGCTATGGTAATCGCTTTAACCATCCGGCTGAGGAAATACGTTCGAGGTACCACGCATTAGGAATAACTACTTACACAACCTCGGACACTGGGATGCTTAGCTTTGAACTTGGCAACGATGCCGGGGAGGGCGCAGCTAAACGATTCCGCGGGGAAAGGGCTTTCGATGATGCGCTTGGCTTTAGAAAGGCTCAGCCTCGGTATTGGCGATGTCTCTAAACATGCCGATACCAGTACAAGTATATAGCGCGAATATGTTAATCTAACGCGCTGATTTATCGGAGAAAAGTTGTGGTAGAAATCATCAGGGCAGGCGGCTTGCTAATGCTGCCTATTATTCTTTGTTCCATTGTTGCTATTGCCATTGTAATCGAGCGTTTTTGGACACTTAGTTCTACACGTATTACCCCAAAATATGTACTTGCCCAAGTGTGGACCTGGCTTAAGAATAATCAGCTGGATTCAACAAAGCTCAGGGAGCTTAGACTTTCATCTCCTTTAGGCCAAATATTAGCAGCTGGTTTGCTGACATCTAAATATGGTCGAGCTGCCATGATTGAAAGTATTGAGCTGTCGGCAGCGCAGGTAGTTCATGATCTTGAGCGCTATTTAAACACCTTAGGCACTATTGCTGCGATTACTCCATTGCTTGGCTTGCTTGGAACTGTCGTCGGCATGATTCGGGTATTTAGTGAAATCATGTTGCAGGGTACGGGCAATGCCAACGCATTAGCCGGTGGAATATCGGAAGCTCTTATAACAACTGCCGCAGGCTTAAGTGTGGCGATACCGACATACATGTTTCACCGGTTTTTTGCACGTAAGGTAGACTCTTTAGTGCTCGGGTTGGAGCAAGAGTCTATAAAGTTAGTTGATGCATTGCACAGTGATCGCAAGGTGGAAGTAAAGTGATCGAGCCGACACAATTTAATCTGGATCGATGCAGATGAAATTTAAGCGCACTGTCAGAGAGGAGCTAGTCGTCAACATCACACCCTTAATTGATGTGGTTTTTTTGTTGTTGATTTTTTTCATGGTCACAACTACTTTTAGCCGTGAGACTCGCCTGCTGGTTAATCTGCCGGAGGCTAACGCTAATGTGGTAGAGGCCGATCAAGAGCAGATTGAAATCATTGTGTCCGTAGATGGTACTTACACCGTTAATGGGAAGGGATTGGTTAATACACAGCCTGAAACCTTAGCTAGAGCGCTTGAAATTGAAGCAAATGTCGATCTTGGTCTACCGGTGCTTTTGGTTGCCGATGCCTTGGCCTCTCATCAATCGGTTGTTACCGCGATGGATGTAATTGGCAAATCTGGCTTCACTCGTCTACGCATCGCCACTGCCCGACCTGGTGATGACTCTGGCTCTGGGGTGATTAACTAATCAATGACGACTAACCCTGAAAAAGAAACTACACCTGCTGAAGAAACAGATGGCTGGCTTTTATACAAGCGTTTGCTCTCTTATGTGAGTAGTCAGCGTCTTGCTATTGGTGCCAGTATTATCGGTTTTATCATTTTTGCTGCCACGGCGCCGGCTGCTAATGCTTGGCTGGGCTGGACTGTTGACGCCATAGAGGCCGAAAATTACACCGAGCTCAGAATATTAAGTCCGTTGGCACTGATTTCCATTGTTATTGTGCGAGGGATTGGCGGTTTTTTGGGCGGATACTCGATGGCCCATTTAGCAAACTACATTATGCATTGCCTCCGCGGTGAGCTGGTTAGAACTTTAGTACGCCTACCTTCCAGCTACTTTGATAAAAGTAATGCTGGACGCTTAGTCTCAAAAATGACTTACGATGTCACCCAAGTAGCCGCGGCTGCCAGTGACGCGGTAGCGGTAGTGTTTCGAGAAGGCCTCACGGTAATTGGTCTATTGGCCTTTTTGATTTATATAGATTGGCAGTTGACGCTGGCCTTTATTGTGATCGGTCCTGTGGTGGGCCAGATCGTCAGCTATACCTCCAAAAAATTTAGGAAGTACAGCACACGTATTCAGGACTCTATGGGTGATGTGACTCAAATTACCAACGAGGCGATAAAAGGCCACAGGGTAATTCGAACTTTTAACGCTGCGGATTTTGTCTCTGATAAGCTGATTGCGGCTAGCGAGCGCACTCGTGCGCAAAACATGAAAATGGCATTTATCAGAGCCGCCAGCGCCCCAATCGTCCAGCTAATTGTTGGCATGGCACTGGCATTTCTGGTGTGGCTGGCTATGTCGCCAAGCTTTTTTGCAGACAAGTCAGCCGGTGACTTTGTCGCCTTTATCGGGGCATCTGCCCAACTCGCAAAACCCATTCGGCAATTAACTCAAATCAATGCGGTGATTCAACGTGGGATATCCGCAGCAGAAAGCATATTTGCCCTTATTGATGAGGACAGTGAGGCTGACAATGGCAGCTTCGAGGTCCACAGGGCTGCTGGAAAATTTGAATTTGAAAGAGTTCGATTTGCTTATGACGATCGCGCGGTAGCACTCGATGATGTGAGCTTTGACGTTAAGCCTGGCCAAACCATAGCCCTAGTGGGTAAGTCCGGCAGCGGTAAGTCTAGTTTGGTAAGTTTAATATCACGTTTTTATGAATATAATGACGGCCTTATTAAGCTGGATGGTGTTCCCATTCGAGATTACACGCTTAGAAATCTGCGTGATCAAATGTCCATAGTGACTCAAGATGTAGTTCTTTTTAACGGCACAATTTCTGACAATATTGCCTACGGCGAAACCGAAATTGATGTTGATCGTCTTATCAAGGCCGCGACTAATGCTCATGCGATGGAATTTATTTCAAAACTGGAATTGGGTCTAGAGACCCATGTTGGTGATGATGCTAAATTATTGTCCGGTGGCCAGCGGCAACGAATAGCGATAGCCAGAGCGCTTTTGAAAGATGCGCCGATATTGATATTAGACGAAGCTACTTCGGCACTGGACTCTGAGTCCGAACAGCACATCCAAGAGGCTCTTAAGACCCTGATAAAGGGTAGGACCACATTTGTGATTGCCCATCGACTCTCGACTATAGAAAATGCCGATTTAATTTTGGTTATGGATGAAGGGAAAATCATCGAGTCAGGCAGCCATGACGAACTGCTTAAATTCAATGGCCATTATTCGAAACTACACCGTATTCAATTTTCAGATAACGATTCACTTTAGCCGCAATGAACTTTTTAGAAAAATCATGGTGTAAAAAATCTGCTTGGCTAGTCCTGCTCGTGCCGCTGTCTGTGCTATTTAATCTATTGGCGAAGTCTCGCCGAAAAAAACTGGAGTCCAATCCTAATCGGCTTATTTTATCCGTGCCGGTGATTGTTATCGGTAACATCAGCGCGGGAGGCACCGGTAAAACTCCTGTAGTTATTGCATTGATCGAAGAGCTTAAATCCCGGGGCTATAAGCCCGGAGTAATAAGCCGGGGCTATGGGGGTGATCCCCAAGACACTCCATTGAGCGTTGATGAAAGCACTTCAGTTGCCCAAAGCGGGGATGAAGCGAAACTTATTGCACAGCTGTGTGCCGTGCCTGTGGTGGTTGACCCTCGTCGAGATTGTGCTTACACCCATATAGTGGACTCTTTTAATGTTGATGTGGTGGTAAGTGATGACGGTCTACAGCATTATAAATTGCCTCGGACGATTGAGGTTGCTGTGGTCGATGGGCAGCGCATGTTTGGAAACGAAAGGGTCTTTCCTGCAGGTCCATTGCGGGAACCGGTAGAGCGCTTGGCCGATGTTGATTTTATTTTACTTAACGGTACTGATAGTTTAACTGAGCAGCAAACCCTTGCAGCTATAGCCAAACTTGAGTCTTTTGTGAAGCCGGGCGTTTTAAAATTGCTGCCCACTTCATTTGTAAATCAGCAAAGCGGCGAGAAAAAACCCTTTGCTGGAGCACCATTTAATATGGGCAATCGACTGCAGGCAGTTACGGGACTTGGAAATCCAGAACGATTTTTTAATCTATTAGAAACATTGCCCTATCAGGTCGAACGTTATCCATTTCCTGATCATCACCGGTTTTTAAAATCAGATTTTGAGCAACTTAATCTTGATGAGTTTCAGCCTATTGTCATGACAGAAAAAGATGCCATTAAATGCGAAATTTTTGCGAAGCTGAATTTTTGGACCTTAAAGGTAGAGCTAACATTGCCGGATAATTTTGTTGATGATGTGGTGGGGTTATTGAAGGCTAAAGCTGGCGAGCAATTTTAGGCGCCGAGTTAAAAACTAATCGCAGAGTGAGTGATATGTTAGATAAAAAACTATTGAGTATTCTTGTTTGCCCGCTATGTAAAGGTGAATTACATTTCGATAAAACAAAAGATGAGCTAGTGTGTAAAGGCGATGCGCTTGCCTTTCCTATTCGTGGCGGGGTGCCGGTTATGTTGACTAATGAGGCTCGCGAGATCACGTTAGAAGAGAGAGAAAAGCTCTAATGTCTTTTACAGTCATCATTCCCGCCAGATACGCAGCAACAAGGCTGCCAGGGAAGCTGTTGTTGGATCTGATGGGCAAACCATTGCTGCAGCATACGTTTGAGCAAGCCCAAAAAAGTGACGCTCTAGCGGTCTTCATAGCAACGGATGATGCGCGCATTGAAACGGCTGCAAAGAAGTTCGGTGCAAAAGTAATTATGACCTCCGACTCACACGTCTCTGGCACCGACCGCTTGCAAGAAGCAGCCAGCTTAATTGGCTTGTCTACTTCTGATGTGGTGGTTAACGTCCAGGGTGACGAGCCGCTTATCCCGCCAGAGGTTATTAACCAGGTTGCCTCAAATATAGTAAGCAAAAAAGAGTTTGGTATTGCAACACTTTGCGAGTTGATTGTTGATGAGTTTGAAATAGACGACCCTAATTCTGTCAAAGTTGTCTTCGATAATATAGGTAATGCCTTATATTTTAGTCGCTCGACCTTACCTCACAATGGCAGTGTGTCTGCTGGAAATAGCTACCGTCATGTAGGGCTTTACGCGTATCGAGTAGAGGTGCTAAATCAGTTCATTAGGTGGCCAGTCGCGCAGCTTGAATTGTCGGAGAAACTTGAACAGC
>CAWKZY010000112.1:0-6973 GCA_963854625.1 Gammaproteobacteria bacterium
TGGCCCTGCATGCAGCAAAGCTTGCTATGGCATCAGCGGCGAAAACAGCCGATGACATAGACATGGTCATAGTTTCTTGTGCTTACACAGAAAGGTCCTATCCCGCTATTGCGATAGAAGTTCAGGGAGCGCTTGGTATACAAGGGACCGGCTTTGATATGCTTGTAGCTTGTTCGGCGGCGACTTTTGCACTGCAGCGGGCTCATGACGCCATCGCTGCAGGGTCCGCTAAAGCAGTTCTAGTCATTAATCCAGAGCTTACCTCGCCGCAGATTAATTACCGTGACCGGGACAGCCATTTCATATTTGGTGATGTCAGCACGGCAATGATCCTAGAGCCTAAAAGTACCGCGACTGCCCCTAACCAATTTAAAATCTTGGGGACTAAGTCACAGACCGTTTTTTCTAATAACATCCGTTCTAACTTCGGCTATGTCTCCCGAGCTGAAGATGTTGACCCTTTTATGGATGAAAATCTATTTCACCAAAATGGTCGGAGCGTTTTTAAAGAAGTTTGCCCAATGGCTGCAGCACATTTACAAGATCAAATTGAAAAAGTGGGCCTTGGCACCTCTGATATTAGGCGCTGGTGGTTGCACCAAGCCAATCTAAACATGAATCAACTAATTATTCGTCGTGTGCTTGGCCGGGATGCAAGCCAAGATGAGTCGCCAACTGTTTTAGACCGCTTTGCAAATACGGCGTCGGCAGGTTCTATTATTGCTTTTTGTCAGAATCATGAAGATTTAGCCATTGGTGACAAAGGTGTTATTTGCTCCTTTGGTGCTGGCTATTCCATTGGCTCTTTAGTGTTGGAGAAGTGTAGCTAAATTTGTATCGCCTGCCGCTGTATTTGTCATTTGACTTGCTGAAGAGCTGGCCATTTTTTTGAGGTATTGGAGTTATTACAATTTTTTGTGGACGATTCATAATTCCTAGTTATCTAGTACTTGTTAGTTTTTTTGCTGCTATTCCTTTTTAAAGTGCAGAGTTTCCTATGTTTAAAACACACATTGTTGCGCGCATCATCTTATTGACTGCTGGCTTGCTCGTAAGCAGTGCCAGTTTTTCTCAACAAAGTCTTCGGCCATCAGTGCCGGTCGCAATTGTAGGAGGCATGTTGTTAGATGGTTACGAAGCAGCGCCAACTCATCACTCCGTAGTGATTTTTGAAAATGGTGTTATCACAGCCGTGGGTGAGAAACACGATACGCCGATTCCCGATAATGCGGTTGTGATTGATGCTGGTGGCCGCACGGTAATGCCGGGATTGATTGATGCTCATATGCATATCGATCTGATTGGGCACGGTGAGTATGATGACTACTATCGGTTTTTAAAGGGTACAGAAAGGCTACACGAAGCTATGCCTATTGCTGCAAAGCAAATGATGAGGGCTGGGGTCACCAGTGGCCTAGACCTTGGTGCGCCTTTCGAAATTCTTGAGTTTAGAGAAAGGGTGAGAAGAGGTGAAATCCCCGGCCCACGAATTAGTTTATCAGGACCTTGGATTACCCGCATCGAACTTGAGGGTGTGCCTGACGAGTATGAAATGATTATTTCTTCTCCTGAAGAAGCTGCTCAAGCGACGCGTGAGCTAATTGCGCGAGGTTCGGATGTTATTAAAACGTGGGTGGGTTTGAGTGAACAAGACTACAAAGCAATTGTGGTCGAAGCTCACAAAGCCGGTGTAAAAGTACATGCTCATCTTTATGACCCTGATGCTATCCGAATGGCAATTGACGCTGGGGTCGATGTATTTCAGCATGTGGGTTCCGCACGAAACCCGGCTTATGATGAAGATCTTGTGGCAGAGATAGCTCACAAGAGCATTCCTGTTGTACAAACGATCTCCCATCGTATTTGGGTTTATCCCGCCACCGTAGCTTTTCCAGAACGCTTGTATGATCCGGTCTACAAAAAGGATATGCCAGCGGATTTCTATGCCGAGTTTTTAGCCTCTGTTGAAAATTTCCATCGCCGCTCATACTTCGATGAGATAGGCCGTGAGACGCGTAATTCCAGGCAGTCTGCTAGTCAGTTTATCAATGCCGGTGCCTACATGGGCGTTGGCACTGATGCTGCGAGTCCCCTAAATATGCACACCGAAGCAATGTGGCGGGAAATGTCTGCCTTAGTTGAAAGCGGCATGACGCCTATTCAAGTGATTTCTGCAGCTACCAAAACCAATGCAGAAATCATTGGTAAAATTGATGAGATCGGAACAATTGAAGTTGGTAAACTGGCAGATATCATTATTGTTGACGGCGATCCGCTGCGTAATGTGGAAGTATTAGACTACGTGGAAATAGTGATTAAGGATGGCGGCGTGTGGTATTCAGAAAAGGCAGCCTTTGGCGCCGTAACCGAAATCGGCCACGCTTTCTAAAGAGTGGCCGTAGCTAGGCCGATTCAAATAATGAAATTGCCGGCTAGCACAGCCAATGGCAGTGCTATAGCAGTGCGCAGTAGGAAGATCATTGCCATGTTTAGAAAGCCAAGTGGGATTTTAGATTTTACGACGATGGCACCCACCTCAGACATGTAAACTAACTGACACACAGAAACTGTTGCTACCACAAAGCGGGTTAGCTCACTTTCTATTGAAGCGCCGATTAGGGCAGGTAGAAACATATCAGTAAAGCCTACAAGGATAAGGGGTGCTGCCTTGGTGGCTTCCTCTAATCCAAATAGGTTTAGAACTGGAGCAAGAGGATAGCCCAGGATTGTAAAAAGTGGCGTGTACTCGGCTAGAATTAAGGCTAGCGTGCCAATGCCCATGACGACCGGTACGATGCTTAGCCAAAGTTCGGTAATGTTACGGCCTACTCGAGAGCCAAGCTCTTTTAATGTTGGTGCATTGCTGGCGCGGTTTAATGCCTCTGCGATAGCCGCCTTAATCAAGCCATCGCTGGTATCGATGTTTCTTGTCGCTTCGCTGGTTTGGTCTTCAATGAAGGTGTTGCGAATGCGGTTCAGAGGCGGCAATCTAGGGGTGATGAGAGCCGCGACAAAACCAATGCCAATCACGGTGAGGTAGTACGGAACAAAGACGTGACCTAAACCGATCACATTGATAACCAGCAGAGAAAACGACACCGACACTACTGAGAAGTTGGTGCATATAACGGCAGCCTCCCTAGCGGTGTAGAATCCCCTTTCATATTGCTGCGTGGTGATAAAGACACCTACCGGTCCAGACCCCATCCAAGAAGCAATTGCATCTATAGCGCTGCGCCCAGGAAGATTGAAAAGTCGTGTGAATAGCTTGCTCATTAGCACCCCGACCATTTCCATCAAGCCGAAATCCACAAGCAATGGCAGGAATACTGTGGCAATGCCAAAGTAGGTCATAGTAATGGGGATAAGATTGCCCAGTGTGGTGCCACTGGTGTTATCACCTATTAGCCAGTCAGGGCCGACTTGAAATAAGTAGGCCATGGCCGCGATAAATCCAAATGCCCGCAGCGGGAACCAAATAGGGTGCAGAGTAAGATGACCGGCAAGTCCCGGCAGCCGGTCACTGAGTTTATGACTGAATTTAAACGCTATACTAAAGGCGGTTGAGACTGCAATGAGGAAGCCTGCAAACTGAGAAAGCTGAGGCTTCCAATTATCGATAAAGAGATCGCCTACATAGGCCATGCCGACAGTTATCTGGCCATCAACAGGAAAAGGCGTGAGGAAAAATAAAGTGCCGATAAGAGAGGGCAGTAAAAACAATGCCCAAGTTTTAGAACTATGACTGCTGATATTAGAGCTCACTTAAGAAAATTCCTTAAGACAGTTAATCATGGCATCCATCTCCTGCTCGGATCCGATACTAATACGTAGATGGTTTTCTAAAGTATTAACTCGATTTTGATCTCGCAAGATGATGCCATTTTGGCAGAGCCATTCGAAGACTTTTGTGCTGTCCTGAAAATGAACCAAGAAAAAGTTTGCATGACTTGGATAGACATTCTGAACCATGGGCAAGGCTGCCATTATCTCCTTATACTTTTTCTTCAATGCCAAGCTTGTGTCTCGCTGCTTTGCCATGAAGCTGAGGCCGTCAACTGATAGCGCTTCAATACCTATCCGCGCACTTGGGTCGGGAATTGGGTAGGGTGCGATTAGAGTGCTCACATATTCAAGAATCGATTCATCAGCAACAATAAAACCGAGTCTTATGGCAGCAAGGCCAAAGGCCTTGGACAGAGTTCGCAAAATGACAAGGTTAGGATGGTTGGCAATTTCACTAACCAGAGATTGATCAGGGCAAAACTCGCTGTAGGCTTCGTCAACGACAACCAAGGCATCTTCTTTGTGCTGATCTGCGATGCCAAGGATGTCAGCAGCAGGCAGTAAATTGCCGGTTGGGTTATTCGGGTTGCAAATAAAGATGATTTTGAGGTTTTGCTGAGGCTTTAGGTTTGCAGCCATCGTTAGATCAAAGTCGGTCGTCAATGGGATAGATTCAACGGCCACCTGATGGGCATTAGCGATAAACTCATACATGGAATAAGTGGGGGTTTGAATTCGAATTGCATCAATCCCAGGCTGACAAAAGGTGCGGATCAGTAAATCGATGCCTTCATCTGCACCACGCACAGCAACGACTTTTGAAGTCTCGATTTTTAAGTAGCCGGCATAGTGTTTGGCGAGTTCCTGAGGCAAAAAATCAGGATAGCGCTGCCAAGTCTCGCCAGTCGGCATACCGAATGGTGTGAAAGGTAGTTCATTGGCGTTGAGGTAAACCTGCCCCTGACCACCGATGCGTCTTGCGGACTGGTAAGGCTCTAAATCTGCCAGTTGCGGGGCGACTAACTTTTTAGCTAAAAATTTCACAGGTCTCAGATATCTTATCAATGAATAGATCGCCAGAGCATATAAGTTAATGGGCTGGAGAGCCAGAGTCTTGTTGAATCAAGCCGTTGCATCGTGCGAATGGGTCCTGTCATTGGATTTACTTTTTGAACTGCGTTGTTAGCTTGAATTGGCAGTAAGGGGGATTGAAGTGGCGGCAGTAGCGGCAGCAGAAATAGGAGGGGCGCGGCAAAGGCGCGCTAGGAGGAAGCTTGGCTTATTCTGAATTTACTTTATAATTCGGCTGGCTAGGCTTTACTTGCTTAGCGATGTTCTCGGGGCGGGGCGAGATTCCCCACCGGCGGTAATTTGCAGGGCAGCTTTGTTTGCTGCCTCTACAAAAAGCCCGCGAGCGCCTGACTAGCAATCAGGGTCAGCAGATTCGGTTTAAATCCGAAGCCGACGGTTATAGTCCGGATGATAGAGAATGGAAAAACACGGCCTTGCACAGGCTGAGCGATTCTATACGCCCTGATTCCAGCTTATTTAATATTTAGGGTTTCGCCATGAATCAGATACAAAAATCAAAGATTGCCTTTATTCAAGCCTCTTGGCACTCGGAAATCGTCGAACAAAGTTACCTCGGTTTCGAGTTTGCCTTGTCTAATGGCGAGAGTGTTATTGGCGATAGTGCTAAAGATCAAATTGATAGATTTCACGTGCCGGGAAGTTTAGAAATTCCGCTGCAAGCAAAGCTGCTGGCCAAGACGGGCAAGTACGCCATCATTGTTGCCGCCGGCCTTATAGTCGACGGAGGCATATACAGGCACGACTTCGTAGCAAAAACAGTGCTCGATGCAATGATGAAGGTTCAGTTGGCGTCAGAAATACCAATACTGTCGCTTGTTCTAACCCCCAATCAATTTCAAGAAACCGAAGATCACATCGCTTTCTTTAGCCAGCATTTCTACAAAAAGGGTGCCGAGGCCGCACAGGCATGCATTGAGACGCTACTGAATCTGCAGGATTTACGGGGCTGAGTTATCTTAATCACTGGCGGCGATGTCGCATTGATTCGCTGAATGAAGACCCCTAATCTTGCCACCGGCTTAGGAATTGGCAAGTTTAGCTAGGAAATCCTCCTATCCACAGCATGCGCCAGTTCAAAGAAAATGGGTGGCTTGCTGTTTGCTTGAGTTTTGGACTTGAGCTGGCAATATCGCTGCTATGGATTGTGAGTAGTCTTGGGGCTTTGCTATTTTCACTAAGCGAATACGCTTGATTTTTTTTATCTATCTATATTTCGACTTCGACTTCGACTTCAACCGCAACGAAGCCACAGACATATGAAAATTACCCAGCTGTCAGTTATTGCCGTTTGCTTAATGATTGCTCAGATCAGCTTTACCGCCGAAACAATCCCTTTTGATTTAAGCCTGACTGACAGCATTAAGGTGATGAGTTTTAATATTCGTTACAACAATCCTAGCGATGGTGATTACGCTTGGCCTAACCGCAAGGCTATGGTTGTGAGCATGGTTAATTTTCATGGTGCGGACGTCATAGGCATGCAAGAAGTACTGCGAGGTCAATTGATTGAGCTTGAGACTCTGCTACCTGACTATGCTTGGTATGGTGTGGGCCGCAACAACGGGCGGATTGACGGCGAGAACACAGGTGAGTTTGCCCCGATTTTTTATCGCCAAGACCGTTTCCAGTTTTTAGACAGTGGAGAGTTCTGGCTTTCAGAAACCCCAGACGTAATCGCCAGCCGCGGCTGGGATGCCGCACTGCCGCGCATCGCCACGTGGGCGAAGTTAAAAGACCGTCAGTCCGGTCAAGATTTTATTCATATAAATACTCATTTTGATCACCGAGGAGATGTTGCCCGAGTTCGCAGTGCTCAGTTAATTCTGGATAAACTGGCGATTCTAAGCGATGGTTTGCCTATGGTGGTCACCGGAGACTTTAACGTCACCCCAGACAGCGACGCTTACGCCACAATGACAAGCGCCCTCGCCGATACTAAATTTGAATCCGAATCTTTACCCCATGGCCCGGATGGAACTTTTGGCGGCTTTACCGTTGAGCTAGGGGAAACTACTAAACGAATAGACTACGTGTTTGTAGGAGACGGCATTAAGGTGCTGCGCTATGGCGTGCTAAGTGATCAATGGAATGGCCT
>CAWKZY010000113.1:0-6942 GCA_963854625.1 Gammaproteobacteria bacterium
TCCTAGAGGCCTTTTCTTCGAGGCCTGATATGTTAAAACGTTTTTCCAGTTCTTCCAACACTTGATCAGGATGAAGTTCTAAATGACTCAGCATCACCATGCAGTGAAACCACAAGTCGGCGGTTTCGCTAACAACCGCCTGCTTTGACTCAGCGGAGCCGGAAGCGGCATCTTTCGCTGCAAGCAGGGTTTCTATAGCTTCCTCACCGACTTTTTCGAGAATCTTATTTAGACCCTTTTTGTGGAGGGAGGCGACATAAGACTCGTCAGCGGTCATAGCTTTTCGTGCTTCCAGTATACCGGCTAATTGGCTCAGAACATCTGACATCTTTATCTCAATTTCTATTTCTGATAGATTTCGTCTGCTTGTTTTAACACTGGATCAACGTTTTGCCAATTGTCAGCTTCTAACTTCTTGAAAAAACAGCTTTCTCGCCCTGTATGGCAGGCAATTCCGCCAACTTGCTCTACTTTGTAGCAAACACAGTCGTTGTCGCAATCCAAATAAATGCCTATTAATTTCTGTATATGGCCGGACTCTTCGCCCTTGCGCCAAAGTTTGCCACGAGATCGCGACCAGTATACCGCGCGACTCTCTGCAACGGCGGTTTTTAATGCTTCTTCGTTCAGCCAAGCTAGCATCAAGATTCGATTACTCGTCGCATCTTGAGCTATCACCGGGATTAAGCCGTCGGCATTCCACTTGATTTGATTGAGGTAGTCGGTCATGGCTTAAGTATGAAGGCTCAAGGTCTAAAACACAAAAGGTAGAGTCCGCTTACAGCAAACCCTAAACCCACCAGAGGGATGCTGTTAATAAGTTGGTTAGCGCTAGGGATGGTGGTAATTAAGGCTAGCCCGAGCAGGGCTGCGCCTGCTATTCGTGCTCTTCGGCGTGAGCGAAGAGCCAAGGCATTGCGAGCGGATATTTCAGATTTAAGTGTGGAATTGATATTTGAGAGTTGCTTTTGTTGGGCTGCGGCATCTATTACCAGCCGGGGAACCTCAGGTAGTATTTCAACTAGCTCCGGTAAGTTGTCACGAATTTTACTCAGCAGTGTAAGAGGGCTTAGGCGTTTCGCCTGCCACCTTTCTAGGAAAGGTAGGGCCGTTTCCCATAGGTCTAAGTCAGGGTATAGCTGGCGGCCTAAGCCTTCAATATTGAGAAGTGTTTTTTGCAATAAGACTAATGAAGGCTGAACCTCCATCTTGAATCTCCCTGCTGTGCGGAAGAGTTCAAGCAAAAGATTAGCAAACGAAATTTCTATTAAAGGCTTTTCGAAGATAGGTTCGCACACGCTTCTAATGGCTGATTCGAATTCGTGGATTTTAGTGTCACTAGGAACCCAACCACAAGCAACATGTAATTGTGCAACTCGGCGGTAATCTCGTCTCAACATTGCCAGCAGATTTTTTGCAAGATAGTCCTGGTCCGAATCCGTTAGCGAGCCGATTATGGCGCAATCTATAGCGATATATTGAGGATTCTCTGGGTTGCATTTGGCAACAAAAATATTGCCTGGGTGCATGTCTGCATGAAAAAAGTTGTGCTCAAAAACTTGGGTAAAGAAAATGTTAACACCGGTCTCGGCCAGCTTTTGTAAATTAATCTTGTGGGCTTTCAGCAAAGGGATGTCGGTGACAGGGATGCCATCAATTTTTTCCATGACCATAGTGCCGCGAGAGACATAGTCCCAATAAATTTTCGGAACATACAATTCAAGTGAATCTTTGAAATTTCTTTTTAACTCTGAGGTGTTAGCGGCCTCAGATTGAAGGTTTAATTCTTCGAGAATAACAAGTTCATAGTCATTGATGATTTCTATAGGGCGCAGTCTTTTCCCGACTTCAGTGTTGTTTTCAATTAACTTAGCGAGCCACTTAAGTATCTTAATGTCTGACTTCACTACTTTCTCAATGCCCGGGCGGACAATCTTAATGACAACTTCTTCGCCGCTGTGCAATGTCGCTGCATACACCTGGGCGATGGATGCTGATGCGAAAGGTTCGGTGTCTAGGTGACTGAAGGCCTGGGCAGGATCAATATTCAAAGCCTTAAGAATAATAGATTCGATAGGAGGGGTCTTGTAAGGGGGCACATTGTCTTGCAGCGAGGCCAGTTCATCGGCTAACAAAGGATCTAAAAAGTCTCGCCGAGAAGAAAGCAGCTGCCCCAGCTTAATATAGATAGGCCCTAATTCTTCCAAGGCTAGTTTGAGCCTGACTTCCTTGGACTCAAATCTCAGTTTTGAGAAAAGCCAAAGCATAGAAAAAGGCAGCAACAGGACCCTTATGGCTGTCCCGCCTGGTTTTTCGCGTAAAAATTCGCTGAGCCGATACTTGGCGACAACATTGAGAATGCTAACTAGGCGGAATAAAAAAGACACAGGCGTTGAGATTACTTAAGGATTACGAAGGGTTGCAAAGATACCACCTGCTTGAACTGCTCACAAGGAAGGGTGTTGCCGAATCCCTGTTTGCTAATCACAAGCGGCTGTTTAATCGCTCTATTCGCGCCTTCACACGGTCAATGCGCAATTTTAAATCGTCCATCGCGCCATTGAATTGATCTAGTTTGCCACGAGGAGGTAAAAGTCTGGATTCTTCGGTGAGGTAATCATTGACGGCAGCGGAAACGCTTGTTTTGGACTGACGACTCCACTGCCTAATGCTGTCGCTACTACTTTTGGCAAGATGGGTTGAATGGTCACCTATCCATGGTGCCAGAAAATCATCCCAGCGCAGGTCGAGGTTTTTTAGGCTTTGAAAAATGGAGTGCACGAACTGGGAATCCCCACGGATCTCGATCTCAGGGTTGGATAGAGCTGCAGAATCTGCCGTTGAGAGTAAGAGGTTTAGGAGTGACGTTGCCTTGGCGGAAACCGAAGCGGTGGCCGTTACTCCTAGATCACTGCTGGAAATTGCGCTTAGCCTAATGGCGCTGTTGGCAAAATGAACGCAGATAAACGCGTTAGGCGCAGCGGTGTGAATTTCAAGAAGTTGGTCGTTAAATTTTTGCGCAATTCCCTGCAGATGCGGGTCAGAGTTTATGAGTTGATTGAGCGCTATTTCGATGGGCCAAAGCGCCGCAGATGCCAGCAGTTGATTCACGAGATCACCTTAAAGTATCGGTTGGCTAATGTGGTTTGAATCCAATGTGAATCGCACAAATACCACTCATGACATTATGGTATTTACAGTTGATTAAATCAGCGTCTTCCATCATTAGCTTAAGGGTGTCCTGATCAGGGTGCATGCGAATAGACTCTACCAAATAGCGATAGCTGTCAGCGTCACCGGTGATTAGTTTCCCAGCGATGGGCCAAAGGTTTGAAAATGCATCGTAGCTTTTGCCTATTAACGCATTGGTGGGTTTGGAAAACTCCAGTACTAACAAACGCCCGCCTGGCTTCAACACACGCTGGATGCTTTTCAGTGCGGCATCTTTATCGGTTACGTTACGAAGGCCGTAGGCGATGCAAACACAGTCGAAGGTGTTGTCTGCAAAGGGCAGATATTGGGCATTAACTTGCGCGACATCGATATTGGCGCTCATGCCTTTATCGATAATTCGATCGCGACCTACGTTTAGCATTGCCTCATTTATATCAGCAAGGACAACTTGCCCGGATGGGCCTACGATTTCAGAAAACTTAAGGCTGAAATCGCCGGTGCCACCAGCTAGGTCGAGCACCTTGTGCCCAGCCCTCAGCGCGCTAAGCTCGATGGTGTAGCGTTTAATTAGCCGGTGCGACCCAAGTGACATAATGTCATTCATCACGTCATAGCGCGCCGCAACGGACCTAAAGACATCCCCTACGCGCTGCTCTTTTTCTGCAACGGGAACTTCCTGATAGCCAAAATGGGTTGTGGCTTCTGAGTTTTCGGGCTTGCTCATAGGGTATCTTTCTTTGGGGGCTGGCACGGCGGCCTTTGCCTACTGTTTAGGTGAGACCTTAAGTGTAATGACCTCAGTCTGATCAGGCAATGCCTGTCTGAGCTTGCCGGCTGTATGCAGCTTGTCGAGGTAATCTTGCCAGAGGCTTGGGTAATGGAGGCAAAGCTCATACAAGTATGTCCAAGTATATATGCCGGAATTATGGCTATCGTCAAAGCTTGGCTTGATGGCGTAGCTACCAATGGCCTCGAGCTTGAGAATAGCCACGCCTTGCTTGCCGTATTGCAGGACTTCTTGTCCCGGTCCGTGGCCTTTAACTTCTGCGGAAGGTGAATGTACTCGAAGAAATTCAGCGCTTAATTCATAGCGCTCACCGTTGCCGTAAATAAGCTCTAGGATTGCCGATTTCTTGTGTAGCTTAACCTCTGTCGGTGTTGGGGTGGTCATCGGGTCTCATCATCTGGGCTTTTACAAATTCTGTTATTAAATGGGTTATGCCGCTGGTTCTATATGTTTTTTATAAAATAACACTCAGCCTAATGCTACACGCACCGATGTCATACGACTTACCACTAAAGGATGAAACGGCTAAGATCTTCATCTTTAGCAAGGTCATCCAATTGATTCTCGACGTAAGCCCTATCAACAACTATTTTGCTATTCTCACCGATGGCCAAATCGGCGGCGGCAAACGAGACTTCTTCTAACAATCTTTCCATTATCGTGTGAAGTCTGCGCGCCCCAATATTCTCCGTGCGCTCGTTGACCTCAAAGGCAATCTCGGCAATTTTGGCAACACCGTCTTTGGTGAATTCTACGTCCAGCCCTTCTGTTGCAAGCAGGGCCCTATATTGTTTGGTTAGCGATGCGTCGGGTTCTTCCAAAATGCGTTCGAAGTCCTCTGCGGTGAGTGCCTCCAATTCAACTCTAATGGGTAGTCGACCCTGCAATTCCGGAATTAAGTCGGAAGGCTTAGACAAGTGAAAGGCTCCTGATGCGATAAACAGGATGTGATCAGTTTTTACACTGCCATATTTGGTAGTCACCGTCGACCCTTCAATTAATGGCAGCAGATCTCTTTGCACGCCTTCACGTGAGACGCCTGCGCCGCCCTGATCATGGCGGTTGGTCACCTTGTCTATTTCATCGATGAACACTATTCCAGTTTGCTCTGCCGCATCAATGGCGAGGTTTTTAATCTCATCATCGTTGATCAATCTGGCGGCTTCTTCATCTTTTAGAATGCGCAGTGCGGCAATTACAGTTAACTTCCGCGCTTTCTTGCGGCCGCTATTCATGTTGGAGAACATATTCTTAAGTTGGCTGGTCATGTCTTCCATGCCCGGAGGAGCCATGATTTCTACGCCGGCCGGTGACTCGGCAACTTTGATTTCAATTTCTTTGTCATCCAGCTCGCCCTGCCTTAGTTTCTTTCTAAAGACCTGCCTCGAGGCAGATTCTTCGACATCTTTGGTGTCACCTGGGTCGGTTCTTGGTGGCGGCAGTAAGACATCAAGAATGCGCTCCTCGGCAGCGTCTTCAGCTGCTCGTTGGACTTTTAACACTTCTTTTTCTCTTAGCATTTTTACAGAGATATCCACAAGATCTCGAATAATTGATTCAACGTCTCTGCCCACATAACCGACTTCGGTAAATTTCGTGGCTTCAACTTTGATGAATGGGGCCTGAGCGAGTTTTGCTAAACGGCGGGCGATTTCGGTTTTACCGACGCCGGTGGGGCCTATCATTAAAATATTCTTTGGTGTTACTTCCGCCCTTAAATCCTCGTCCAACTTCATGCGCCTCCAGCGATTTCGCAGCGCAATAGCTACCGCACGCTTGGCTGACTTTTGCCCGACGATATGCTTGTCGAGCTCTGAAGTAATTTCTCTTGGGGTCATTTGGGACATTGAATAAACCTGTAAATTAGTCGTTGCTTAGCGTGGGCGACAATTGTTTAGCTAAATACTAAGTTGCAGCAGTTAATAGCTAAGTTCTTCGATTGTGTGGTTGAGGTTTGTATAAACACAAATATCAGCTGCGATCGTCAGGCTTTTACCGACTATTTGACGTGCCTCCATATCGGTGTTTTGAGTTAATGCGCGAGCCGCTGACAGGGCAAAAGATCCGCCTGAGCCTATAGCCATAATTGAATCTTCAGGTTCGATAACATCGCCATTGCCCGTAATAATTAAAGACGACTCTTTATCAGCAACAACCAGCAATGCTTCTAATCTTCTCAGTGAGCGCTCGGTGCGCCAAAGCTTTGCGAGTTCCACTGCAGAGCGCACCAACTTGCCGTGATGCTTATCAAGTTGTTCCTCGAAGCGCTCGAAAAGGGTAAACGCGTCCGCTGTGCCTCCCGCGAAGCCGGCAATAACTTGGTCTTTATAGAGTCGCCTGACTTTACGTGCGTTGCCCTTGAGTACGGTGCTACCTTGGGACACCTGACCATCACCACCGATGACAACCGTGTTGCCTCTGCGGACAGAGACTATCGTTGTACCTCTGTATTGTTCCAAAGCATTCTCCTTGTCGGTTCGTGGATTGCCGCGCTCGGCTTAATTTCTATTAACAGGCACAGTGAGCGGCAGTTTAGGATATTGGGATGCCGATAGGAAAATCAAGAGCAATGTTGACATCTCGATGTCAACAATTAAGCTTTAGAGCAATGCTGATTCGAGCGCCTGCTACTGCGGTCTGAGCCTGAAATGTTGGATGCCGGCACTACCTAAAAGCTGTTCTGCTTCTTGGAGTAGCAAAAGGTCGGTATAAGGGCCAGATTGCACTAGGAATTTTGACCTGCCCGTGGATTGCTGCTGATTTATAAACACTTGCAGGCCAAGTTTTTCCTGGTTTTGGCGAGCCCGATTAGCCGATTCTCTTGATTCAAATGCACCAGTTTGCAGAAGAATAGCTGCGTCAAGGCTGGTGTCTCCGGCTTGCAGGCGAGTGAGTTCTACCGGGACAGCATCGACCTCAACTTCGTAGTCTTGCAGTTCTTGGTAAAATTCCAGAGTAATCTCTGGTTCTCCAGATTCTGT
>CAWKZY010000114.1:0-6720 GCA_963854625.1 Gammaproteobacteria bacterium
TAACAAGCGGTGCATCAGGCCCAATGCGGCCCAACGTCCCGCCAGTTCCTGTTCGGGTGTCAGCCAATCGACTGGGTGTAATTCCCACAAAGGCATCACCCGCAAACCAACCTGCGACATCTACAATGAGGTCCGTTTCTGACATAGAGTAAAAACAAACTTTACCGCCGCTGCCTATTGGGGCGATCACGCCGATCGTGTAACCCCGGTCCGTAACCTGCTTTACTGCCTCGATCTTCAACTCTTCTGGATAGCGTATACCACTCATATTAAATACCTTCTGTTTGCGTGAATTGTAACGCTATCAGGTATCTAAGATACTAGGGGCTTGCCAAGACATCACATAGGTGCCTGGGGAGCCACTGCCCGACGTATTATTGATCAGATTAAACGCGCTCTCACGGTTAAAGTTCCCCCTCGAGTTGAAGACTACTTACCTATGAATACCGGCTCACGTTTCTCAACAAAAGCTTTACTCGCTTCCCTGTGATCCGTGGTCTGACCGCAATGAACATGATGAGTTGCTTCAAGATCCATACAATCATCAATATCACCTGCAAGCGCCCTGTTCAAATTTTCTTTCATATAGCGATAGGCAACCGTTGGGCCATTAGCCATACGATGTCCAATCTCCAGCGCTTTCGCCTGTAACTCGTCGACCTCGCAAACCCAATTGGTTAAACCAAGTCGCAGCGCCTCATCGGCACTCACTCTTTCAGATAAGTAATAGAGTTCTTTTGCCTTTGCGGTCCCCACAAGTTGTGCCATGAAGTATGTACCGCCGTAGTCACCGGAAAAACCGACCCTCGCAAACGCTGTGGTCATTATTGCATTCGACGCCATGATTCGGAGATCACAGGCTAATGCGAGTGAGAGACCTGCACCCGCAGCAGCACCCGGCAAGGCAGCGATAGTCGGCTTTGGCATTTTGAAGAGCTTACCCGCCGTTGCTCGCTGATTGATACGCTGAGCATGAATTGCCTGATCAATCGTTCTGGGTCCAACCGTTCCGTCACCGGAACTCGCCATCCCCTTAACATCACCACCGGCACAGAAACCCTTGCCAGCCCCAGTCAATATAATGCACTTAATATCGTTATCGAGTTCAGCATCAGCTAGTGTTTTTTGCAACGCCGCATTCATTTCATCTGACATGGCGTTTCTGGCTTCTGGGCGATTTAGCGTGATAACAGCCACGCCATAATTGTTCTCCACCAGGAGATGCTCGGTACCCGTATCGATTTTTGTAATTGTCATTTCATTCTCCCTCGAGTGCAGCTTCCTGCACCAACCATTCTTATTTATCAATGGGTGTAAATTTAACTTTGAAGTAAACTAGCTACTTTAGCGTCTTGCTCTCAACTAAAATGAATATCACGGTTCCACTTTAACCACGTCGGCCCCCAGGTCGGACATCATCCGGCCGGCGAAAGGTCCCGCCAGGACGCGGGAAAAATCCAGTACTTCCAGGCCGTGAAGGGGATAGGTCGAATCGCTCATAGGGCTCTCGCAGTAGTTTCTGACCGTTCTTTAGAATATGTGGTTTATTTGCCTTATTCTCGATACCCGAGTTGTTCACCAGGATGCCCACGGTGCCGAATGCTGTGACTGACTCATGTCGGTGACGATGTCCTCCTGCTCAAGCAGGGACTCAAGCGTGGCATCAACCCCTAGTTCAACACCTTCGTTTCTGAACACGCCAACGTAGCCAAACCGGCCATTGCCCGCCATGATGATTTTGCCGGTTGGTGCGTCTTCGCGGCACATATATAACACTGCCGGTGTCACCAGCGACGGTGCTCGTGCTGGATCAGGATGGCCCAGGTCTTCATCAAGTCCGGGGACGGTATTCGTCAAGCGGGTCGCTGCCGCAGGGGCCAGCGTGTTAACCCTGACGTTATGCGACGCACCTTCCTTTTCGAGCACATTCATCAACCCGACCATCGCCATCTTTGCGGCACCATAGTTCGCTTGACCAAAGTTGCCGAAGATGCCGGAGGTCGAGCTAGTAAAGACAATGCGGCCCCAGTTCTTGGCATACATGATTGGCCAGGCGGCATGTGTTACATAGGCCGATCCGTTGATATGGACATCCATCACGATATCCCAGTCATCCAGGGTCATATTCTTAAAAGACTTGTCTCGAAGGATGCCCGCGTTATTCACCAGGATGTCCACGGTACCGAATTCTGCCACCGCATCGTCCACGATACTCTTTGCTCCGGCCCTGTCAGAGACCGAGGCTTTATTGGCAATGGCAATGCCGCCCCCAGCCTTGATTTCATCTACTACCTGTTCAGCCATATCGCTAGTACCTTCACCAGCAACACTACCGCCCAGGTCGTTAACGACAACCTTTGCCCCTCTTTTCGCAAACTCCAGCGCATGAGCCCTGCCTACACCACCACCGGCGCCCGTGACGATCACTACCTTGCCTTTAAAATCATCCATTCAAGTCTCCCCTGATCAATTTATGAAACTGTACGTGAGTGGTAACTACCCCGAACCTTCCAGCCCCAATTCTTTGTTTTGTTTTGCTTAGACATGAAAACCTCTTTTTTATGACTCGACTCAGTGAACTCTCTGTAAGGAAACGCAGAGTTCCATGGAGGCATTTCGCCTGAATTGACTGATGCGACATTCAGGCCTAGCAGTTCAATAGTTCTACCAAGTATCTATATATGGTCTCTTTTTCCCTGTTCTCTTAGGTGCTTTGGGGATAGCGTTTAGTCCCGCGACAATCCAGTCGCGAGAAATTGCCGGGTCAATAACATCCTCGATGCCATAAAACTCAGCCGAATTAACCGCTCTCGCTCGATCATAAGCTTCATCTACACGTTCTTTGAAAACCCTTATGCGCTCTTCGGCGCTATCCATCTCTTGGAATTCACTTCTGTAAGCTAACTTAACGCTGCCTTCGATCGCCATGCCGGCGAACTCTGCCGTTGGCCAAGCAGCTGTAAAGAACGGCACCGTCGAGCCTCCCCCGCACATGGCCTGCACTCCTAAGCCGTAGGCCTTTCGTATAATGAGACCAAACATAGGCACGGATAAATTAGCTCCCGTGTTAAACATGCGTGCGCAATGTCGCACCAGGGCAGTTTCTTCGACTTCCGGACCCACCATAACCCCAGGACAATCCATGATTGAGACTATAGGTAGATCAAAAGCGTCACACAATTGTAAGAAACGGGCGCCCTTATCTGCGCCGTCTGAATCAATCGCGCCGCCAATGTGATGTGGATTGTTTGCAATCAATCCCATGGGCTTACCTTCTACTCTAATTAGACAAGTGATCATTCCAATGCCGAAGTTTTTACGTATTTCTAAGATTGAATCTATGTCTGCTAACGTTTCGATGACATCGCGAACGTTATAGATTTCTTTCCTATTTTCAGGAACAACATGGCGCATTATTCGTTGATCTGGCGCCTCCCAAGTGTCTATTGCGCCTTGAAAATAAGATAGATATTGTTTGGCAACTTTGGTAGCTTCGACTTCGTCCTCAACTAAAATATCAATTACACCGTTTGTTACTTGAGATTCTGTGGGTGCTACTTCGTCTGGTGCGAAGATACCCAGACCTCCTGCTTCGATCATCGCCGGCCCACCCATGCCTATGATGGAATTTTTAGTCGCAATGATGACGTCGCAGCAAGCTAGTAGGGCCGTATTACCAGCAAAACAATAGCGTGAGTTGATGCCTACTAAGGGCACTAAACCTGAAAGTCTAGACCAGAGAGTAAAGGTTTCTATCTCCATGCCCAAAGCACCCGGGCCATCGGTATCTCCAGGTCTGCCGCCTCCGCCTTCTGAATAAAGAACTACCGGTAGTTGAAATCTCTGGGCTAGCTCAAATATACGATCTTGTTTTTTGTGGTTCCATAAGCCTTGAGTACCAGCAAGCACGGTATAGTCGTAGTGGATCACAGCGCAGCGCGATTCTGTTTTTTGAAAACGGGCGCCATTAACATGCCCTACACCCATTATTAGACCATCTGCAGGCGTATTCTCTCTTAGCCATTCAACGGTTCTTCTTTTACGCTGAGCGGCTAGAACCATTGATCCGTACTCGATAAATGTGTCGGCATCGCACAAATCAGCAATATTTTCTCTAGCGGTGCGCTGATTATGCTGGCGTCGACGTTCTACAGCCTTAGGGCGATTTTCGTCATATAAATGGGCGTGACGATCGAAATTTTCCTGCAGGTCGGGGCGAATTTCATCGAGATTAATTTGATCATGGGCTTCAAAGTTTAAGTCGCCTATATCTCCTTCTTCGATAAATACTAGTGGATGTCCTTCGATTATGATTTCACCCACTGAGACGGAGACTGAATGAATAATGCCATTTCGATCGGCCCTGATTTGGTGTTCCATTTTCATGGCCTCCATTACAATCAGCGGCATTCCGGTAGCTACTTTGTCTCCTGGTTTAATCTGAATTGCTACGATAGCCCCTTGCATGGGTGCAGGGACTCCTATAGATCCGTTCGGGCCTGACAAATCGATGTTTTGTTTGGCTTTCTTTTTACTCTTGCGGTCGGACCCTTTATCGTAGGCAAATAATGCTAGTGGATCAGAGCTATCGACTTGGGCGCCGGCTAAGCGTGAGGCTAACTGATCTTTATATTCGCTGGCGATATGCCGCACATCAAACTCGCTCATCTCTATTAAAGAGACAGCATGGACGTCTATCCAACGCGTAGTAACAGCGCTGTTTAAGAAATCCTGATTTTTCAAAACCGAACGTAAAAGCGGAATATTGGTATCTAGTCCTTCGATGCGAAATTCTGAAAGAGCACGTGCGCATTTTTTTGCTGCCTCTTCTAGACCAGATTTGGGAGAGTGCACAATGACTTTTGCCAATAGGGAATCGTAGTTCGTGCTTGGAAAAAAACCTGCGTATCCAAAACCATCAACCCTCACGCCCGGGCCGCTGGGTGGATCATAGGCCGTAATTTTTCCCGTCGTGGGTTTGACCGAACCATCCCCCTGTAGGGTTTCCATATTTACTCGGGCTTGAATAGCAACGCCTCTAGATTCTGGTGTTTCGCTAAGGTTTAAGTCTTGCAGTGTTTTACCATTGGCAATTTCTATTTGTGATTGCACAAGATCTACACCCGTGACCTGTTCGGTTACTGTATGTTCTACTTGTAATCGCGCGTTGGTTTCAATAAATGCAAATTTTTCTTGATTCTTGCTTTTTGCATCAACTAAGAACTCAAAGGTGCCTAGGCTGAAATATCCTACATCCTCGGCCAGTGTCTTAGCTGCTGCCGTAATTGCCTGACGAGTTCTCTCAGGCAGATTGCAAGCGGGCGCAATTTCGATTATTTTTTGATGTTTTCTTTGCACGCTGCATTCTCTGTCGCCGATTGCAACGATATTTCCTTTTGTGTCTCCCAAGATTTGAACTTCGATGTGCCTCGCTGCCGGAATAAGTTCCTCTATATATAGCTCTGCATTGCCAAACGCATTTTTAGCTTCAGACTGGCAACGAGAGTATGCGTCTTTTAAGTCTTTAAGATTGGTAACTATACGACTGCCTCTGCCTCCACCTCCGGCGAGCGCCTTAATAATTACTGCGGCGTTGTTTCCCAATGATTTAAAAAAATCTTCACATTCTTCTAGTGTACTAGGCTTGTCTGTGCCTAGTACTACGGGCACCCCAGCTTTAATGGCAGCCTGCCTCGCTTTTGCCTTGTCTCCAAATAGTTCGAGTGAATTCTTATCTGGGCCAATAAATGTAATGTTGTTACTAGAACATTCCGACGCTAGATTACTGTTTTCAGCTAGGAAACCATACCCAGGGTGGAGAGCGTCGCAATTAGTATCTCTGGCAATAGATATAATATTCTCTATATCCAAATAGGCTTTTGTCCCCATCGCATCTAAGCAAACTGATTCGTCAGCAATTTTTATATGTAAACTTTCGTCATCATCTTCTGAGTAGATAGCGACGGTCTGAATATTTAGTTCCGCTGCAGCTCTCGCAATGCGAATAGCAATTTCACCTCTATTGGCTATGAGGATTTTCTTAATAGCGATCGTCTTTACTCCCTATCCATTGATTTATGAGGATTGATTACCTTTCTTTCCGCCAGTTGAGCTCTGATTTGCGAATGTCTTCGTTCATCGAGTTGGTAGCCTGCATAAATAGCCGCTGCAATAAGTCCCCAAACCATTGCGAAAGGTCCATCAAGTAAGCCCAAAGCATATATTTTGTCCGGATCTATTTTACCGGCCGCCTTGCCTACAGGGAATTCGATAATATCTAGAGCAATCCCCGCAATAATAGCGCCGATGCTATTTGTTAACTTAGCAAAAAACGTGCGCGCCGAATAAAAAACACCCTCTTGTCGACGGCCAGTATTAAGTTCGTGTTCGTCAACAATATCCGCTAAGGCAGACATAACACTGACATTTAGGATAGCTCCAAAGGTTGACTGAATAGTGCCGAAAAAAACCACGAAAATTAGTAGCGCCCAAGTGGTATTTTCTGGCGCGAGGTCGAATAACCTCAGGGTAACAGCGGCAGACCACGCGATACTTAGGCCGACGGCACACCAAACAATAGCGAGACGCTTGCCGATTATTTGATGAACTTTGGAAACTACTAAGAATCCAAACCCATAGCCCAACGCCGTACCGAGAATCCGCCAACCAATTTGCTCGTCCGTAAACTCCCAGTAAAACGTGTCTATATAGAGGCTGAGA
>CAWKZY010000115.1:0-6676 GCA_963854625.1 Gammaproteobacteria bacterium
GTTGTTTAATACTATCCGGGTTCACAGCGGCTTTTTGTTTAATACTATCCGGGTTCACAGCGGCTTTTTGTTTAATACTATCCGGGTCAACAGCGGCTTTTTGTTCAACACTTTTCGGGGCAACAGCGGTTTTTTGCTCAATACTATCCGGGTTCACAACGGCTTGTTGTTTAATATTATCCGGGTTCACAGCGGCTTTTTGTTCAACACTATTCGGGTTCACAGCGGCTTGTTGTTTAATATTATCCGGGTTCACAGCGGCTTGTTGTTTAATATTATCCGGGTTCACAGCGGCTTTTTGCTCAATACTATTCGGGGCAACAGCGGTTTTTTGTTCAATACTATCCGGGTCAACAGCGGTTTTCTGCTCAATACTATTCGGGGCAACAGCGGTTTTTTGCTCAATACTACTCGGGGCAACAGCGGTTTTTTGCTCAATACTATTCGGGGCAACAGAGCTTTTTTGCTCAACACTATCTGGCCTTACGACTACTTTTGGAGTTACAGCCGCTGTACCACCAGTCGCTTCAGGCTTGGCCTGAGCAGGATTGATTCCATTTATTGAGTTTAGGTCCTGCTGTTTAGTTGTTTTTGAGTCTACATCGGGGCGGGCGGTATCAGGTAATACTGACTGTACCTTTCGTTGAATTGAATCCAACGCAGTGCTTGTGGCTTTAGTGTCGAAACCCACTCGTCGAGGAGCGAAGATTTTGGAACCCTTACCAGTCTCGCTGGCCCTGCTTATGCTCGGCAATGCTATATTCACCGAATCTAGGGCCTGCTGGCCAGGACTTTTAATGCGGATTGATCTTGCGACTATAGTATCGTCATTGGCGCCATTTTTAAGAGCCGTGGGTTTGCTCTTTGTTTCATCAATTGTAGGGCTTTTCGACGCATCGACCTGGTGAGTGCGCGACGGGTTGGCCATATTATCTAAGGTCCTACTCGACACTCCAATCTTTGAATACGGTTTCAACTTCACTGCTCGCAAGACCTCAGTCTTGACCCCATAGTCGGGAGTTCCCTTTTTCAGAGCTTGTATTACCGCCTTAGGCAATTTCAACTCAACAGCTTTTGACTTATCGCCGACTACTTTATGATCGACGACAGCGGCCGGCGCCAATGATGCAGAGATAAGAGAAGGCCGAGCAGGCTGACTAGCTAATTTTGTTGATTGGGCAGTAGAAAAAGACGATAAGCAAAAAAATATTAATATTGCCCACAGTCTTATTATTAAAACTAAATTAATGGTCCAACTTAAATTAATGGTCCAACCTAAATTAATGGCCCAACCTAATCTTTCGCTGCCATTTCGAATATTCGACCCAAAGCGAGGCACAGAACTAGCCCAGTTAAACATCTAATGTTTCCTCACTAAGGGTATCACTGGATTTCTAGCGTGAAACTAGCTCTATATAAAGGCCTTTATCTAGGCGCGGCACACCAACCATATCTAACTCAAATCTCAACTTCAGTAAGCCACTTATATATTGCAGGGCATTTCCCCCATCAGTAAAGTAACCTTGCTCTACCAAATAACTACGGATAAATTGGTCGCGCTCCTCTTCCGAAAGTCGATCATAGGCATCAGCAGCAGCCTCACGCTTGCCATCTGCGTTCATGGACGCAGCCAAACATTCCCAGTACGGAATTTCGTAAAGCTTACCAGTCAGCTCAATCAAACCAAGCTCTACAAGAGCACGCAAGCCATCACTGAGCGCCTTGGACTCGCTTTCTGACGACCTCAATACCGCTCCAACCCGCTCAAAACTCAGAGATAGCTCATTTGAATCACCTAGCTTAGCAACCGAAAAACTATTGGATGAGGAGACGCCCGGTAATAATTGATAATTTTTTATTAGGCCAATCGATAAATCTAAAGAAACTGTGGCAAGCGACAAAGAACCACTTACGCCAGTACTGCCACCCTGAAAGGTTTCGCCAGACGCTGCTACAGTCGTGGACCATCCCGTTTGCTTTGAAAACGGGCTAGTATTGATTTGAGTAATCGCACCACGAACAAAGAAATCGGGGACACGTAATTCCGCTTTATTCGGGTGACCCGAATGCAAGGCAACAATATCCGGTGTAGAACGGTCAAAGGCCACATAGCGAACTGCCGCAGACTTCTCCGTCATTCTAGAAATTGCTGAAAGTAACATCTCCCGGGCGCCATATCCGGCCGCACCGCGATTTTCCGTATAATCTGGGATCGGCGTCGCAGTGATGAATATTGGATCCACCTTCCGATCAACCAACATCTGATCCATACACACCAACGCACGTGAAAAAGGTGTCGCGGTAGTGACCGCATAGCCTAAACCATACTCTTCTGGAGCATCCGCTGGCGAAGGCGTCTTAACGGTGGAACATGCGCTAACGCTCAAAGCGATCAACGTCATAGTTATACGAGACCAGCTCGGGAATACTGCAGTCATAATTAAGCCCTATTTACGGATTATAATAAGTATTATTGGGGGGATAGGTGTTGCGCGCATTAACCAATGCAATATGGAAGGGTCAGTTAATAAGAACAGCTGTTGCCAACATTAGTAATATCGCCAACAATGATTATCGTTACCTCATTGGCAAAAGAAGTGTCCGTGTATTGGTTCCCGATACTAATAGAGCCACAATCCGTCTTTCCTCTTAACTCGTCCGCCAAGTCTTCTTTTGACGGTGAAATGCCAGCCTGAGCTATTACATTATTAAAATAATCAGCATTAATCGTCATGGCCTGTGAGCGAGCCGAGAGAATACGTAGATTCGCTGAATCGTCTAACTGCGCGTGAGCGTGATTGACGAAACCGACTGCCGCGACAGCAATTGCTAGCATAAGAGAGGAATTTAACAGAAGCTTAGACATACTGTACACCGTGAGAAACTCTGGGAGGGAGGGGGAGGAAAAAGCGCCCCGAGAGGCGCTTACTAAGTCTTAACATGTATCACTTTTACCAATTGTACCGATCTCTTGCTGAGCACAGGCACCATCACCGATGGCCGCGTTCACATCATCTGTCGCTACAACACCTAGGATGATATCTCCTTCAAGATCTCCAGACTCAATAGCGCCAACAGACTGTGCGGCAACTGAATCTTTGCCGATAGAAGCATTTATAGTCCCAGTTGCAGCGATATCCATATCAACTCCACCTTCTATTTTTAGATCCTGAGCGACTGCGAAGAAAGAAACACACATTAAAAATGACACTAATAATACTTTCATAAATTAAACCCCTAACGTTGGATGGCACTGATGCCGTTGCTTGGTACTTCCAAGAAAAAATGTAGGTTGTGGTCAACCCGATAAAGTTCCAGCTCAAGATCAACACCGACATTGCTTACAGCAAGCACTTCAGCATCAAATATTTCACCAGATTCAGCTTCAATAAGCTTGAGTACGGCTCCAACCTCTATCGTCCGACCATATACCAACTCAGCCACGTAGTAGTCCTTCCCGGACCATCTTTCATGACCGACTAGCTGTGCCGAAACATCTAGACTCGAAAACATACACAATATCATTGCAACTAAAATCAAAACCGAGCGTACAGAATCAGCACTAGAAACAAACCTGCGTTTGTTAGCGCGTTGCTCATATATCAATCGTGTACGTTCATTCCTCATTCGCATATACTACGTATGCAGCTTATAAATGTAAATGAACGTTCATCGAAAGCAGCAGATAATAAATAAAATAGAGTAATAAAGGGATACAGAATGACGTCAATAAAAGATTCCATAAATTCAGCAGTTGATAACCGCTGGGTTAAGATGTTTGTAGCGCTAACGCTATTTCTAACCGCAGGTGCTGAAGTTTGGAACGGAATTAATGAGCTCGAAGTTGGTGCACATCACGGCGTTCTGCTATTTTCTATCGTAAATATCATCAAGACTCTTCCAGAGTTTTTTGAAGGGGCCAAGGATTTCGCTGAGTAGTAGTGTCTAGATCTTACCTAAATGGTACCTAGATCGTACTTAGATGGCTTTACAAGCGCACATGCAGCCATAACGGCTCAGCTCAAGAAGCCATCAATAGGTACAGTCAAGTGTTTGAGTAATGTTTGATTGTTGCCGTAGATTGGGCATTGATCGATCAGGAAGGACTCCGGCTATGTAGCGTATTCGTTACGGTGTTTTTGAGCCCCCCTGTTACCGACCACTAAAGCCACCTCTGCGGTTGGTGCGGTTCTTATGCCTCCCAGCCAATGCACTAGGGCAAGACAAACGCCAACTTCTTCGTGGCGGCCCGATTGAACGCTGTCGTTATCAAATGCAACTTACGAAATGCGTTAACAGAGAAATTTTCTGGTTTGTAATTCCTTTGTAAATCGTCTCCTTTATGCGGCCTTTGCACAGCTTACAATTTCTCTATTTGGTTCAGAGACCTGTGATTCCACCGCTGCAAAGTTAGTCAGTCTGCATTAGGCCATTAGCGCTCTATCATTTCGCGTCCCAGCCCACCATGCCGCTGATAGAAAAAATAGTCGAAAAGGTATTTCCAGCAATGTCATTTTGACTAAAAACCTAATGGCCTAATGATTTTTCAAATGCTGCCTGGGACAGGCTGTCTATTGGTCAACGCTTTAAGACGACTGGCCCAGTAGCCCATCAATCATAATTTTCAAATTAGCCTCCAGATCGTCATTCATCGCAACAATTGCTTGGCTCGGCCTCAGCTCTAGCGGGGTCTTTTTCGATGCATCTTGCTGCGCGACGTTAAGTCTAAGAGAGGCAACGCCGTGAATGGCGGACCAAATTAAACCGCCTAACACCAGCTCATCGAAATGCAGCTGCTTAACCTCCACCACCTCAATCAGCAGCTTATCTAACACTTCATAGGCGCCGGATGCTGCAGCACCCAACCCCTCGAATTCGGAGAAATCACCCAAAATTGCGCCAAACATTAACTGGTAGGCAACCGGGTTGTCCTGGGCGAATTCTATGTAGGTCATGGCAACGGCCAACAACCGCTGGTCCACTGACTCTGAGGTCCAAGCAACCGCACTTACCCGCTCGCCTAACTGCTGAAATCCTTCGGTAGCTAGGGCGGCAAACAACGCATGCTTATTGGTAAAATGGCGGAACGGTGCAGTGGCAGAAACATTAGCCTCACGAGCCAGTGCGCGCAAACTGAATTTTTCAGTCCCATCAATGGCTATGCGGGCTAAGGCCAAGCCCATCAAGAGTTCGCGTAGCTCGCCATGATGGTAGGTGCCCTTGCTAGGCTCACTTGCCTTACCAGCAGAAGTGGGTGCAGAAATGGATGAAGTCATGGTTTGGTCAATTTCGTTTGCCCGTATTAGATCAGTTAATCATCTACCAAAATTAAAACAATGGCCAATTTTTCATTGCTTCGCAATATGTAATTTGGCACTATTGCTTATGTTAGCAGTGATTACATACAATTGTCATGTATAAGGATCTCTTTAAAGCCAATCAGCAAAGGACTCGACAACGACATGAGCCATAACCGCCTGTCCATAGGTAGCATACCCCGCGCATTAGCTGCCACGCTTTGTGCGTGGCTGTTGTTTACATCGGTAAATGCCACTGCAGATTTAACCGTTTCCTATATCAACGTCCAGCACCAAGAGAGCTTTGCCAGCGAGCGTCTCTATGCCGGTAAAACCTTAGCCTCACGCAGTTCTGAATTGGGCTTTAAACGAGGTGGGGAAATTGCTCAAGTGCTTGTGGACATCGGAGACGTCGTGGAAAAAGACCAGGTATTGGCACGCCTAGACAGTCAAACACTAGCGTCTAACCTTAACCAAGCAGAAGCCAACACAGCCCTCGCCCAAGCAAACCTCAGCGCTGCCAAAGCCGAAGTTCAGTTGGCGGAAAAGACTGAAAAACGTTTTCGCACACTGCTTGAACAGGGCAATATCTCCAAGCAAATTTATGACGAAGCCCAACTCAGCGTCCAAATCAAGCAGGCGCAAGATCAGGTTGCTCAAGCCAATCTAAAGCGCGCGTTAGCGGCGGCCAACGCGAACAAAATCGCGCTAGCTGAAGCGGCCATAAGGGCGCCCTTCGACGGCATAATACAGTCGCGTTATATGGACGAAGGCACGCAAATACTCGGCGGGACGCCGGCGCTTAAACTTATCGAACTGGGGCCTATCAAAGCCCACATTGGCGTGCCTAGCAGAAGCCTAGCCAGCCTGACAATTGGTGGCACCTACAACCTCAGTTGGAATGGCAACGCACAACCCGCTCGCCTAATGGCCATTTCCCCAGAAGTAGACCCCAACACGCGGACCCTCAATGCAGTGTTTAAAATAAGCGGCGGCATTGTTCCTATTGGCGCGGTAGTTGAATTATTACTAGAACAACGGGTACAGACGCCCGGCTTCTGGCTGCCAGTTAGTGCACTCACCGCCAGCGACCGCGGCTTGTGGGCGGTCTATGTGGTCAATGCCGAAGACATAGTCGAACGCCGATTGGTCGAGGTAATTCATAATGAAGCCTCAAGAGCCTATGTCCGCGGCCTGCTCTCAGACAGGGACCGCGTCGTTAACAGCGGAGTGCAACGCATAGTGCCGGGGCAAACTGTGTTAGCCCTAAGAGCCGAAGAGAACAGCGTCGAAAGAACGGACGAGAGCGCAAATCATCCCGTAACCGAGAGTCTCAACCATCCCGTAACCGAGAGTCTCAACCATCCCGTAACCGAGAG
>CAWKZY010000116.1:0-6631 GCA_963854625.1 Gammaproteobacteria bacterium
CCGACGGCCAAGTTTCTCGATACGAACGCCCAGGGATTTTATTGACCACTTGACGCGCAGCGCCTTGCGCGTAATTCACGCCATGATTAAACCATGCCTTAGTCGCTTCTTTTACTACGCCTTTAGAGGCTCGTGGACGAAGTTTAATGTCGAATCTATAGGGCGCTCTGATTGCTCCTGATCCCAGTACATAATTATCATAGCCGGAGCTGTATTCTTTCTCTGCTGCTACTACCCAGCTTTCGGAGCCTTGCACTTTGGCGCTGAACACCTTCCCTATAAAGGTAGCTAACTCTGAAAAACTATGGTCCCCAAGAGAATTAGGCTTGGTAAATATAGCGTCGTCTTTATCAATTCTAAAGACAGCCTCTCGCCGCAGAGTTCTGCGTGACTCAGGGCACATGTCAGAATTAGTAGCGCCTTCCTGGCTGGTGGCATCCTTAGCCGCTGAACCCAAAAGTGTGGGTAAGCCTCGATATATAGCTTGGCTTGATAAAATGGAAGACTCATGAAGTATGCCGTTATCCAGATAAGCCGTTGAGTTAATCTGAATTTCATTTGCCAGTGCAAAATCGACTAAACCCTGTTTTACCGACTGTAATGTCTGTTCTGGGGTCACGGTTTCCGCCGTCACACTAAGGGAGCAGAAAAATAGGAGCCAATAAATCGGGTATTCTCCAAGACTTTTTAGGGTCGTGTTAATCATACCTATATTCATGTGTTTCTCGTTTCTTAGTTCTATATCCATTGTTCGCCCAACTATTAACTTCCAGCCATCTGGGGGCGGGACGTAGAGGCAAGGTAGAGAGTCCGTAAATCAGACACAATCGTGTTATCCAAGGAAAGTGTTGTTTCGTAGGTATCCTCTCCAACCGCGGTAATACTGACTAGGCGTGCGCCATAAACTAGCCCCTGGACACGAGAGCGAAAAGAATCACTCTTAACCACCATTTCCGCTACCGTAGTTGTGGTGTCTAAATACTGACCATAAACTTGCTCTAGTAACACGCGATATGCATCAAGCTTTGAAGCTCTTATCGATAGGAGCCGCTTGTGCGCGGGACTATCTCCCTCTTGAATACTAATGACACCGTACCCAGTAGCCACAATAACATCGTTATGATCCATGATACTTTCGATCATGGCCTCATTATATTTGGCATTATTGGTCGCACAGCCAACAGTTGAGAGGATCATAGTCGCTAACATAAGCGCTGTAATAGATCGGAAACCGTAACTCGCTGGCGATAAATCTAATCGTTTAATATTGATCATTATTGTTTCTAAACCCCTACAAAATTTGGTTGGCAGTCTTGACTAATTCCTTAATGTTATATCGACAGGTAATGAAATGGCTTGAGTGTTAAAAACTAACATTCGCACATGTGCCCTTGAACAAAACCCTTTACTCTTTTTCAAAATAGATGGCATACATATTGCTTATTAGTTAGTAACGAGAAAGGTTTAGTAGCTGGCTACAAAATAGCTTTTTTTAAGTAATTGAATATTAAAGGGTTTTTAAATGTCTAATGCCACACTGTCGACCATACGACAGGATATGTCAAAATTTGAACTGTCTGGTCTGGGAATTCCATTCTTAGTGCTACTGATCATTTCAATGCTGATTCTGCCCTTGCCTGCCTTTATGCTGGACTTCCTATTCACCTTCAATATTTTGGTGGGCGTAGTCATCATTATGATTGCCATCAACAGCAGTAAACCATTGGATTTCTCCTCATTTCCATCTCTTTTACTGCTAGCGACCATGCTTCGCTTAGGTTTGAATGTTGCTTCAACCCGCCTTGTTTTGGTCAAAGGACATGAGGGGCCCGATGCAGCTGGCAATGTGATTGAGGCTTTCGGGGAATTTGTAATTGCCGGCAACTATTTAGTTGGTTTTATCATTTTCGGCATTTTAATGATTATCAATTTTATTGTTGTTACAAAAGGAGCAGGGAGAGTATCAGAAGTTATTGCGCGCTTTACTCTCGATGGTATGCCGGGCAAGCAAATGGCCATTGATGCGGATTTAAATGCAGGTGTTATCGATCAAGACACCGCCAAACAAAGAAGAGAAGAGATTTCTCAAGAGTCCGATTTCTTCGGCTCTATGGACGGTGCGTCAAAATTTGTTCGCGGTGATGCTGTTGCTGGCCTACTCATTCTCATTATTAACATTGTCGGCGGTATCATAATTGGCATTTCGCAACATGATCTAAGCTTCTCTGAAGCCGGTGAGATTTATGTCTTACTTACTATTGGTGATGGCCTAGTCGCGCAGATCCCATCATTACTTCTCTCATTAGCTACCGCCATTATCGTTACGCGAGTGACGACAGCCGAAACAATGACAAATCAAGCCAAAACTCAGCTTGGAAATCCTCTCGCTCTTGTGATCGGGGGCGGTATCCTTATCCTGTTGGGTCTGGTCCCTGGAATGCCAACATTAATATTTTTAAGCCTTGGATTGGGCTCTGTTGCCTTGGCAATATGGCTATCCAAGAATGCTGATTCAGACGTGTCGTCGGCTCTTTTGGAATCCAATTTTGCCTCAGACGCGACTGACCCACTGCTAGAAGAGCTTAATTGGGACGACGTCGAACAAGTGGATCTGGTAGGGTTAGATATTGGCTATGGACTGATCCCTTTAGTGAATCCTGGAACTGGCGGTCAATTACTTCCGCGCGTCAAAGGTATCCGTAAGAAACTTTCAGCCGAATTAGGCTTCCTTATCCAACCCATTCGAATCAGAGATGATTTAGAACTACCTCCAGACGTTTATCATCTTGTCATGAACGGTGTCGTCCGCGGTAAAGGGGAAATTAGAATCGGCAAAGAAATGGCCATTAACCCCGGTCAAGTTCATGGGTCTTTGCAGGGAGAACCTACTAAAGAGCCTGCATTTGGTCTAGAGGCTCTTTGGATCGATGCCTCTCAAAGAGATTATGCACGGACTTTAGGTTATACAGTCGTAGACTCTGCGACAGCCATAGCAACGCATTTGAATACCTTACTGCGCAATAATGCTCCAGAATTATTGGGCCATGATGAGACTCAGCAATTGCTCGATAAGGTTGCCGCGAAATCGCCAAAACTCGTAGAGGATCTAGTACCCGCTAAGCTTCCACTTGCTACGGTGACTAAAGTTCTTCAAAACATACTCGACGATGGCGTGTCAGTCCGAGACATGCGAACAATCATAGAAGTTTTATCAACCGAAAGTGGTCACACCCAAAATGCTGACGAGCTAACCGCTGCTATTCGTCCGCGACTAGGGCGCATGATTATGCAGGGTCTTGTCGATGTGAATGATAGCTTACCCGTAATGACCTTAAATCCTTCTCTGGAACAGATACTGCACAACATAATCCAACAAAGTAGTAATCCTCAGAACCTGGTCATTGAACCAAAGCTAGCAGAGGGCCTCTTTAAGGCTCTGACTACAAATTCTCAAGATGTCGAAAATCAAGGTCATCCCGCTGTTTTAGTGGTTTCCCCAGCGATCCGCCCTTGGTTAGCAAAAATAATTAAACATCGTATCAGTGACCTGACGGTACTTTCTTACGGTGAAATTCCCGAAGATCAAGCTGTCAATGTGATCGCCACCATCGATGTAGAACAAAAAAGTTAAATTGAGGCTATAAATAATGGAATTACAAAGAATATTGGCAAAAGATACCCGGGAAGCGATGGCAAAAGTTCATGCTCTTTATGGTGACGATGCGCTAGTTATATCCAATAAAAAGGCCAGAAAGCAGACAGAAGTTATTGTGGCTATTGATATGGCTATCGATGCTAACACGATGATAACCTCTCTATCTCCGGCTAAATCGCGGATTTCGATCCCCACCAATATCGATGAGCTAAGCTTTAATCAGGTAATAGAGTCCCAGATATTTAGGTCGTCACCCACTCTAGAATCTAAATCGAACGTCGGCGTGCCGGCTAAAATCTCAGTGGCGGATGTTAAGAATACTAACGATGATAATAGCCTCTCGGTAGAGGATCGAGATTATTTAAAGGCAAGAGAATTAGTCGATCTTGTCAAAAATGAACTTGGCGCGATGCGTCGCGAGCTTAGAATATCGCAAGAGCTTGAAGCTAACAAAGCCGTCAGCCAGGTACCTGCCGAATTAAGCCTTCTTATTACGTCCTTAGATGCCGCCGGAATCCCAGCTGCACTGCGTATTTTAGTCAGCAACATGATCGCTAAAGAAAGCAAGGTAGATTCAGCCACTAAACTCATTTCGAAGTCCCTTGGCAGTGCAATCAAGCACAACCCTGTGCTTGAGGCGATGGAGGGCATTCATGTGATTGCCGGGCGATCTGGATCAGAAAACACTTTGATGGCCATGCGAATAGCGAAACAAAAAGCCCTCGATTACGGCGGAAGAAATATCGCCATCATTAGCTATAGCCCCAAGCAAACTAAAAGCTGGACACAAACTCAGATGTTGGGTTTGCAGTTGGGAGTAGAGACCTATCATGCTAGCAATCCAAGTGCGCTCTCGCATGTCGTTGCAGGTCTGGAGGAACCCAAGCTTATTCTTATTGAAACAGCCGGTATTAATCTTGAGCATCAAATAAAAGAAATCTGCACAAGTTTACCTAAGGCTAAAAAGCATCTGCTGCTTCCAGCCGATGCGTCGGAAGTCTCAGTCAATAAATATCTAAAACGAATCCGTATTGAATGGAGCTCTGTAATGTTAACTCAGCTTGAGAGTGACATTCACCCTTGGCCGATAATTAACGCTCTCATGGCTACAGGCAATGCTATTTCTTTAGCGGCATGTGATTCATCTCTTAACGATGAAGCCTTTGCCATTGATGGAGTCCAATTAACACAGCACAGCCTATCAAACCTGCCATTGAGTCCAGATTAAGTCAGTCTCAAAGAGATAATACGATCACTGATTCAATATATTTATCTAACTAAAACATGACAAGAGACATAAGAAACCAGCTATGGGAAAAGTAAATTCAACTCAAGTAATAGGGATTGCCAGTGGTAAAGGCGGCGTGGGGAAAACAACCGTGTCAGCTAACTTAGCGGTTTCACTCGCTTCGATGGGCAAAAAGGTAATGGTCTTCGATGCCGATCTAGGACTTGCCAATGCTCAACTCGCTCTTGGCTGCAGAGCTAAATATAACTTTAGCCATGTTTTAAGTGGGGAGAAGACACTTCAAGAAATTATCATAGATGGTCCTATGGGCGTTCAGTTGGTGCCTGGGTCTAGTGGTATTCAACACATGGCTTCGCTCTCTGTTACAGAGACCGCCGGGATCATCCAATCTTTCGCTGAGATAGAAGATACTCTCGATTATTTGATTGTAGATCTTGCCGCGGGGCTCTCTGATACTGTGATGACGTTTATCAGCGCCTGCCAACACCGCTTTATCATTGTCAAAGATGACCCCTCTTCTATCGCAGATGCCTATGCTTCGATTAAAGTCATGATTCAAGATTATCAGCTAGACAACATTTCAATTATTACAAATTGCATGGCATCACCAGAGGAGGGAGATCGACTCTATCAGGGTGTCGATTCTGTAATTCAACGGTTTTTGGGCGGCCACGTAGGCCATTTAGGAACTATCCGTGAAGATGAAATGGTTCTTCGGTCAATTAAAGCCTCAAAACCTTTGCTGAAATTTTCTCCTTCAAGTGCCGCGGCAAGAGACTTTGAAAAACTCGCAAAAACGGTCACAAAACTAACGACAAAAACCTCGATAAGTGGGGGTCTACAATTCTTCTTAGAGCGCCTTACGCGACAAGATACAACTAATAAGTAGGATAAAAAAATGCCTAACATCACTGACTACAGCGACATACAACGTATTAATCAATCCGATGAAAGTCTACTTAAAAACATTGGCCTGGTTAAGCGTGTCGCATTACACCTTCAAGCTAGAGTTCCCAAATTTATGGAGCTCGATGAGCTCATACAGGTAGGGACTATTGGCTTAATAGAAGCCGCCAAATCCTTTGATGCAAGTAAAGGAGTGGATTTCGATGTCTTCGCGAAAAATCGTATCCGTGGGGCGATTTTAGATCAAGTACGTAAAATGTCGTATCTCCCTAGATCGGCCATGGTTAATATACGCGAACATAATGAGGCGCGTCACAAACTGGCTGCGCAGTTCGGCCGCGAGCCGACTCATACTGAACTTGCTGATTTCATGGAGAAAGATGTACATGCTTATCAGAAGGAACGCAATCATGCTCACCAATTTCAGACCATTTCTCTGGACGCGCAACTCCCTGAATCCGTTGATCTTCCTGCAAGTAACTCAAATGAACCAGAGTCTATTTTACTTAAAGAGCAATTAATGGGTGCTCTAAGTGAAGCTATTACTCTGCTTCCTGAGCGAGAGAAGACAATAGTGTCTCTCTATTATGTCGAAGAAATGAACCTACGCGAAATAGGCGCCGTCCTTGATGTAAGCGAGTCTCGCATAAGTCAGGTTCTATCGGGAATCACAAAGAAACTGAGGAAAAACTTGATTAGCACTACCGCTATGGCGTCTTGATCGAATAGAAGATTAAGTTTGGGTCCCGAGGTACTTTAACCACCTGTTTTCCTGACTGCGCTTCTTGAAGAATGGTCTGCCGTTGGAGCACTTCCATATA
>CAWKZY010000117.1:0-6557 GCA_963854625.1 Gammaproteobacteria bacterium
CAACTGTTAAATAAAGTATGGAACATCAGGCTGCCATAGAAACCATTGCTGGCGTGATTCAACTGTCTGTTGCGCCGGTGTTTTTACTGGCCGGCATTGCCGGCATGTTGAACGTACTGTCGGTAAGATTAGGCCGAGTCGTAGATCGCTTTAGAGCCATCGAAGCACGTATTATTTACGAAGACAGAAAAGTACATTTAGCCAATTTTCAAAAAGAAGCAACCGGTCTATGGAAACGCATTAGACTAGTTAACTGGTCCATCCGAATGTTTGTGCTCGGCGCCCTCTTGATCAGCATGGTGATTGTTGCTCTGTTTTTCGGAGAGCGGGTGGCGATTGATTTCTCTCTTTATATATCGGTGCTATTTGTTGGCGCTATGTACTTTCTGATCATGGGACTCATTCTTTTTTTGTTTGAGGTGAGCATTTCTACAACTCAGATCAACGAAGGCATTAAGCGTTTCTTGGAGAACGGCGGAGAATAACTAACCGCCCTCCCTTTACCTTTCTCCTTCCTTTCTCTTCTCTTTCCTTTCTCTTTCCTTTCTCTTTCCTTTCTCTTCCCTTTCTCTTTCCTTTTTTTACACCCTAATCTATCAACCCCTGTTAGAGGCATCCGCCTAATTAAACAGGTTGAAGATCCTGCTGTACTTAATAGTTAATCCTCGTGCATTTTCTCTTGGCGCACCTAAACCGCTTTCGTCCACTTCGTTGTAAACAATATACAGTCCTGAATTGGCAGACTGAATCCACGAAAAGCGAATATTGGTTGCCAGCACATCATCACGGTCGTTGTACTGAACAAGCGCCTGTAACAGTACGTTCGGGGTAAAAGAATAAGACAGACGAAACTTCGCTAAATTCACATCAAAATCTCCGTTGGCGACAGGAAGATCGATTTGTGAGTGATTCCAAGAAACTTCAGTGCTTAATTTTTCGCCCATACGGTAGCGGATTGTCGGCTCTATGTTGATTCTATCACCACCAAAGAAACCACCTATCCTACTGCTTACATTCAAACTCAGCGGCGCACCTTGATTTGTAAAATACTGCAGCTGCGCTTCCTCATGCTCATATTCACCTGCCGGCACCGTTACACCCGGAACAATATTGAACGGTTCTCTAACACCCTCTTGTGTGAAATTGACGCCAGTGTGGACTTCCATACCGCCCAAGAATTCCCAGTGGTTATCGACATGAATGAAACCTGTCTCTTGGAAACCATCAAAGTCGTAGTAGCTGCGATAGGAAATGTGAGGACGTAACTCAAATAAGTTACCCCAGTCGGTAGGGCGATAGCGTCTAAACACGCTAGCGCTGTATTTTTTATAAGCCGTTCTAGAGAGGAAGCCAACCTCTGGATTAAAGTTTTGCGCGACTTCCGCGTACCCAGCACTTAGCGTCCAATCAAGCGTGTTATACGTGCTATTTAGTGACAGCGCATGATCGTCACCATCTAAACCCGGGGTCTCTGTCTTGGCAACAAAACCGCTTACCAAGGTGGTGTCACCGATACCCCAGCGGCCGTCGACGGCATAGGTCCGATTGTAGTCTTCTTTGTTAACGCCATTAACGGTGCCATCGCCGTCACGGCCAACATACATGAAGCCAACAGTAGAGCGGTTGCCAAGCTCCTGATTTATCCGGGCAACAGTGTAATCATTCGCAGCAGCCACCCCGGGTATGCCTTCAGAGCGCATGGCCAATAATCCAATATTGGTATCATTGCCAACCTTGCCAGTAAGTCTTGCACCGCCTTCAACGGGCAGCTGTGCACCACCAGCGCCAATACCAATGCGGCGGCTGAAAAACATTTCTACTTCTCGCGCGTTACCCACGCCAAACTGCCCTGCGTTTTCTAGAAAAAACGGACGCTTTTCCGGAAAGAACAAACTAAACCGGTCTAAATTAACTTGTATGTCATCTGCCTCCACCTGAGCAAAATCGGTGTTGTAAGTTGCATCCAAGGTTAAGCTGGGGGTGATTGAATACTTTAAGTCAAATCCAAACTCTTCGTCGAGGTTAGTGCCCTGAGCAATGCTGCCGCCACGCTCGGCCCGAGTCAGCGCATAAGGTGTCACCAGTAGATTCTGCTGTGAAGGCACATCGATACCGCCGACGGTACCCGCCTCAGATACGCGATAAAGACTAAACTGGCGCTCAATTGGTGCCCAGTAAGCGACTTCGTTATTACGGCGGATATTACGCTGAAAATTTATTCCCCAGGTTTGCACATCACCGCCTATATAGCGCAGCGACGAAAAAGGAATTTCCATCTCCGCACTCCAACCATAGTCGCCAATTTTTGAGGCAACTACCCATGGAGCATCCCAATTCAAGTTGAAACTGCCACCACCGGAACCCTCATTAATCACCTGGCCGTCATACTCAATACCCACCGGGTTGGTACCGAACACATAGCCACTCTGACGATCAAAAAAACCATCGATGATTACTTGAAAGCTGTCGGTTTCGTCGATATTAGAATCACGGCGACTATCGGAGATAATGATCTCCTCTGGATTATCGTCATAGGCAATCACACCTATGTAAAGGGATTCTTCTGAAAAGCCAATAAAAACTTCGGTGCGCTGGGTAGCTGGTTGGCCTTCATAGGGCTGCACTTGAGTGAAGCCGCTAGTGGGGGCAACTGACGCCCAAGCAGCATCATCAAAAACATTGCCGTCGATAACAGGAATGGTTGTTAAAGGAAAAGCATTTGTACTTGGCGCCACCGCCGCACTAGTAAGCTCTTGGGCAAAGCTTGCTCCACAGCCAAAAAACGCCGCCAAAAGCATTAAATGGCCAATCCTTTTATGGAAGCCTAAGATTACGTTCATCAACTTCATTCCTCTAAATTATCATGTTTACTTTTTTGCCACCTAATTTCGGCGGTTAACTTAGTAGAAATTTAGTTTTTAATCAAGCGCTTAGCTCATTTTATGGAGCTGCAGGTGTGATAGTTTGTAACGCCTAACGCGCCTTAAAGGGGTGACTCTCAACTTTTCGGACAATATTATCACGCTCGCAATTAGCTTTTTTTAACCTAAATTATGCAGTATACCGGAAGACGATATGAGTATAGAAAAATTGGGACCACAAGCAGTCCCAATCAAGCATTTAAAGATCGCCATCAAAGCATTTTGAATTAACAAAGGTGAATTGTCGGCTGCTGCGAACAAATGACAATCTCGAAAAAATGCTCCAAATCTGAGTCCTTTGGCGATTGCCATCACCGCCCTTCAGCTATTCCCAATAACCTGTTCCTAGAGACTGACCCGCGGCTAGCTTGACCATAATCGTCATATTCGGGTCCCGCCTTGCATCAAGTGCCTCTAAATTATTGAAACTCTCATTAACCAAAATAGTGTTCATCAGAAAAGGTAAGCCCTGTCCTCCCTGGTTTACAGCTTCGCCTATGGCGCTTACATAAAAGTTACGATGGACGTTGGACGTCATGAATATCTTTAAGAAATCCAGTCGGGTCACCTGTCATAGAATCTGGGTTAGCTTTCTACCACAGACAGTTGTCGCATGTTGAGGCGCCTGACTCTAAATGCTGTGCAGCAGACGTGATGTTACTTTTTTAAAAAAGCCAAAAGTAACAGTTGGAGCATTGTCGACATTCCAGCATCCCTACTTACACATGTAAGCTCCTACAGCACTGCTTGATAGGCAAAGAGGATTAATATCAGACCGATTAAGGTAATTAGTTTGGGCTCATTAGAATTCCTATAAGAAAAAGATTATTATTACTTATCATTTCTTAGTCAAACGGCAGTTAGTGCATTAAACAATGCGTAAGGGAAACCCAGATTTATGGCTGCTGCAGTTATATTCGTTAAAGAATAGGTACCCCCCCCCGCCGCTCACTTACATAATCAGAAAACATACTCTAAAAAAGCTAGCTTTGAGAAAGCCTGTTAAAGACTAATCTTACCGAGTATTTCAGGATAGCCCCCGCTGCAGTAAGAAATTGACAACACAGAGCAAATATCGAGCTTTATGCAGTGTAAGCTAGAGCTTTATTTTTTGCCGCTGAAATGAAAGCATTACCATTGAAGTCGAAAATTAATCGTTAAAAAAAAGCTGCAAAGTCACTAAAACATTACACCTTCTAGGGGCCCATCAACGATGTCCTCAGGCAATGTAAAGGAGAGCCATTGTGCTAAGAGTACCTTCAATCCTATTTCTCACCCTTATCAGTATGGCCTCCGCCTTTGGGCAAGTAGCCAACGTGGAGCGTGGGCGCGTAACCTTTACCGCCGAATGCTCTCGCTGTCACGTGCCCACCGAAATGGATGCCAGACTCAAGGCAAAATGGATAGGTCGCAGTGGCCAAGAACTGTTCGAACAAGTGCGCTCCACCATGCCAGCGGAAACCCCTGGCTCGTTGTCGAATCAGCAATACTACGACCTAACGGCCTTCATCCTTGATTCTGGCAATGTCAATATTGAAGGCGGCAAGATTAGCGTGCCTGAACTGGCCGCTTTAACGATTAATCCAGCAGCGATGCCCGCTGATGCCAACGCCGGCATAAGCGTACCCTGGGCCGACTACCATGGTGACAAAGGCGCCAATCGCTATTCAGCATTGGACCAAATCAACGCCAGCAATGTTGCCGATCTAGAAATAGCCTGGTCTTTTGACACTGGCAGTTTTGGGCCTCGCCCTGAAACCTACAGCGTGTCTACGCCGCTGATGGTCAACGGGAAAGTCTACGCAACGGTAGGCGCTACTCGCAACGTTGCAGCCTTAGATGCAATCAGTGGCGAACTTCTTTGGCTGTGGCGACCAGAAGAAGGCGAGCGCTTTGACAGCGCTCCGCGCAAAGGGTCCGGGAAAGGACTTTCTTATTATAATGACAATGGTCAGGAGACCATATTCACCATCACACCGGGCTATTACTTAGTCGCATTGGATGCACAAACCGGCGACCCCTTACCTTCTTTCGGTGCTGGTGGCTACGTGGATTTACAAAGCGGACTGCGCCGTGGCGTTGGCCGAGATGATCTCGATATCGGCATTTCATTTCCGCCCCTAGTTGTAGAGAATATAGTCATCGCCGGTGCCGCTCATGAGGTCGGCATGCGTCCTCTCTCGGCCAGCAATGTAAAAGGTGACATCCGAGGATTTGACGCCCGCAGCGGCCAGAAGATTTGGACATTTAAGACCATTCCTGAACGTGGCGAGATCGGCTTCGAAACTTGGCTTAATGATTCTGCCCAATACACAGGCAACGCCGGTGTTTGGTCAGCCATGTCCGCAGATATCGAACGCGGCACGGTTTATCTGCCGGTTGAGTCAGCAACAGGTGATCGCTACGGTGCCGACCGACCGGGCAATAACCTTTTCTCAAGCTCAACAGTGGCACTGGATTACAAAACCGGCAAACGTAAATGGCATTTCCAAACAACCCATCACGACATCTGGGATTGGGATACACCTTCTGCTCCCTTGGTAATTAATTTGCCGGATGGCACTCCAGCTGTTGTTCAAACCCTAAAGCAGTCTCACTTGTTCATGTTTAATCCAGAAAACGGAGAGCCTTTGTTTCCGGTTGAAGAAAGAGCAGTGCCGGCTAGCGATGTGCCTGGGGAAGCGACAGCACAAACCCAGCCTTTCCCTACCAAGCCAGCACCTTATGACCGCCGCGGTTTTAGCGAAGGCGACCTTGTTGACTTCACCCCAGAGATTCATGCAAGGGCGACTGAGATCGCCAGCAAATACCGCTTTAGCGAACTCTTTACACCGCCATCGCTGTATAAAGACCCCACGGACGGCAGTCTCGGCACATTGCACCTGCCCTCCTCAACAGGTGGATCTAACTGGGAAGGCGCTGCCTACGACCCTGACACCGGTTTTATCTATGTTTCATCACGCACAGCCACCAGCGTTCTTTCATTGGTAAGCGAGCCTGATGCATCCAGTGTTCGTTACATACAAGGAGGTGACCGTACCCCTTCCGTTGATGGAATTCCGCTAGTTAAACCTCCTTATGGCAGAATCACAGCTATAGACTTAACCTCAGGTGAGCACGTTTGGCAGGTCGTAAACGGTGACACACCGGCAAGCATCAAGAACCATCCATTACTTGAGGGAATCGAGATTCCTGCGACGGGCAAACCAACGCGATCAAGTTTAATCCTCACCAAAAGCCTATTGTTTGCCGGAGAAGGCCCCGGTGGCGACCCAGTACTCCATGCCATTGATAAAGCAACCGGTGTGACTGTTGCCAGCATAGCGTTGCCAGCCTCGGTAACTGGCGTACCCATGACCTACATGCATAACGGCAAGCAGTTCTTGGTAATGACGGTAAGCGATTTCTCGTCTGCTGCTAAAATCATAGCGCTAACACTTCCTTAAGCTAGTCTGGGAAACCTGATACCCTACCTCAACGGAAATCCAGTGCGCTGTGCACTGGGTTTCTAGCAACAAAACCTGTGCTCACACGCTCCAGGCTCCTGCGGGGATATTTCTTAGCCCTCTCTTAGCGACTGTCTCGTATTGCTTTAGGTTTGCTCAACAATAATAAGCTTAGAGGATTGAGCCTAGA
>CAWKZY010000118.1:0-6413 GCA_963854625.1 Gammaproteobacteria bacterium
GTATTAGGGGTCAAGAGGGAATTCGGAAATTATTGTACGTTAGTGAATTCTCAATCGGAGGGCAACCCCTTCATTAGTTATCAATGAACACTACTGCAATAAGTGTGAGTGGGTGTGAGTGGGCGTGGCTAATATATCGGCAACTGACAGGCAACAGATCGTCTCTAATGGATCCAGCTTGTGGCAAACGTGGTCTAAGACAATGTCTAGCAGTCAGATAGAATGGCTCAGCCTCCCGTTAGGCGTTTTTTTGATCTAAGCATTGACGTCTATTATTTGTATTTTACCAAATTCAAATCCTCCCACATCCAAGAAAAATCATACGCTTGAGAGGGTGCTTTAGTAGACTCGCTTTCTATATGCTTCAACCATAGAATCACATTCTTGTGTAACTTGGGATGAGCTGCACACTCACGAGGCGTTTTATTATTAAGCATGGGAATCGGTTCATCTAATGTTTGTCGATAGTGCTTATCCAAATGTACTTTTATCAGGTTCTGGCCTTCTTCCGTGTGGTTTAAATGCATGCTTGAACCAATGGGCTCAGTATTCCCTATCTTTTTAGTCATTTTTTCATGCATTGTTAGCGATTTTCCAACTAGGTTACCTAGCTTTTCGGCTAGCCATTGGCCATATCTTTGCGCCCGTTCACTGGAATTAACTTCAAGTATTAATGTTTTCTCCTGTAGAAAGAGGTGCCCTAGAATGCTGGTAGATTCGCCTTCCTTGAGGTCGGCTGCGGCATAGAGAAACCATGTCCATACCGGTTCATCGCCATTGCGATCCAGTGCTGGTATGTCATCTAAAGCTAGTATCAACTCTTCTGATGAGGCCTTAATTGGAAAACGAACTTTTGTAGGTTGAAATGCTTCACCATCCCTGTTTTTTACTATGGGCATGGTACGGTTGATGGCCTGATATAGATAGATGATCCATATTCTAAACAAAACTTCTGGTAAGTGAGAGTGAGCTTCGTCTTCAGCTTGTTGTTTGTAGTTGTCGGGTAGCGCATCTATCTCCCCATTTTCTAACAATTGATGTAAAAGCGTTACTGCTCCTTCTTTAGTTTTATCCAATACCCGTTGAACATGTTCCGCTTCTGCGGGGGGTAAGGGCAAGAGTGCGCCAGTAAACATGAGAGTGTTGTCCAGCTTAATAACTCGTCCAGCGAGCCCCTGCCACTTGTGCAGAGATTCTGTTGCAGACTTTTCTGCTACTCTTATGGGGGTTTCGGTTGAGCCATAAGGGCGGACTTCGGCATATAAACCAGGTTTGACATCGGTTATTTCCCATAGCCGCATTTCAGAGTCGTTAATGGCGTGTAGATAACGACGGCCTCTGGGGGCTTCTCGCCAACCTCTTCGCTTTAAGTATTCGTCAATAAAGCTGAGTTCTTCATTGTTCCAAAGAGCGGTTGAAAATTCCTCGAAAATATAGCCAAAGACCATATGCCCATACCCCGCGTCCTGAATTTCAACAAGCAGCTCATCTTCTTCAATGCCCAGGGTCTGAGCTGCGGGTGAAAACATCTGACTGAACATATCATCCAGCCGCTGTTGCCACTCAGGCTGATGATTGGCAAAATTAATAATGTTACGAACGGCTTTGTCGATTTCTTTACGTTGTTTTCGGTTGCTCATGGGAATTTACTTTCCTGCTGAATATTAGTGGGTGGATTAGATGACGATACGTAAAACAGCACACTAAGCGTACGTTGTAGCTGGAACGTGGCGGTAAAGAGTGGGGATGGATACACCAAGGTTCTTAGCCACATCCTTGGGAGGTACGCCACTGGACAACAATTTTTTGGCGGACACAATTTTACTTTCAGTCATTTTCGGCTTGCGGCCACCTTTGCGGCCAAGCTGACGAGCAACGGCTAGTCCAGCGAGAGTTCGCTCAACGGTCATCTCTCGCTCCATCTCGGCAAGGCTGGCCATGATGTGGAAGAAGAAACGACCCGCCGGTGTGCCTGTGTCGATGACGTCTGTGAGACTCTTGAACTGTACGCCTTGCTTTTGAAGACTGCCCACTAAATCAACTAACTGTTTGACACTACGTCCGAGCCGGTCCAGCTTCCAGACGACGAGGGTATCGCCCTCTCGCAACATTTCCAAAGCCTTGGTCAAACCAGGACGGTCGGCCCGAGTGCCACTCACTTTGTCCTCGAATAGTTTCTGACATCCGGCCTTTATTAGCGCTTCTTGCTGCAAATCAAGATTTTGATCTTGCGTTGAAACCCGTGCATAACCGATTAACATGACGTACTTCCTTCGTCTATTCCTTGGCGAACAAGAAACAGTTGCTTGAGTAAGTTTGGCACCTCCATCTGTACTGTGTCCCATACCACATCAAGATTGATATCAAAGTAACCATGAGCGATGCGATTACGCATACCACGCATATTTCGCCAAGGTATGTCTGAATGTTTTCGTGCGAACTCGGCATAGTCGTCCATCACCTTCGTTGATGCTGCACCCATAATGATGAGGCTCATAATGACGGCCTGCTGGGTGCGCTTATCTTCGAGAAAATCATCTTTTTCTAAACCATCAATGAAGCTTAGCACATCAATCGAGGCCTGTTGTATATGATCCAAATAATCAATAAGGCGATTATCGTTCATACAGGTTGTGCCTCTGCAAGCACTTTGGTTCGGAATTTAGATGGCAGATCACTTGGGGTGAGCAGATCGACATTAATGCCGAGTAAATCCTCTAGTTCAACTTGCAGCCCACCTAAATCAAACAGCGTTGTGCCTGGTAGTGCATCCACTAACAAATCAAGGTCGCTGCCGTCATGATCGGTGCCACGAAGTACAGATCCAAAAACTCGAGGATTTTTTGTATGAAAACGGCTTGCTGCTTCGCGCACAGCCGCTCGTTTGGATTCAAACGGGATTGACGGCCGCATGATGGTTACTCCTTATCGAAACTCATTGATATGATAAGGTATTGAGAATATAGTTTCAAGAATGGTTTTTGAGAATCGTAACCCCTTGATTTGCCGCACAACCAAAAGAGGATTTTGTTGTTCTCAAAAACCTACGTTTTTACAATAGGAATTTGATGTCAAGACAACCGTTATTAACACGTACTGAGCGCGACAATTTACTCGCACTGCCAACAGATGAATCAGGCCTAATACGGCTGTCAACTTTTAGCCAACAGGATACCCAGTTGATTAATCAGCACCGAGGGGATGCTTCCCGGCTGGGCTTTGCCATTCAGCTTTGCTATCTCCGATACCCAGGTCGTGTATTGGAAGATGGTGAAAGCCCTTACCCCGCGTTACTAAAGGAGGTCGCTAAGAATCTAAAGGTTTCTGTATGTCAATGGCCACGCTATCTTCAGAGAGAGACTACTCGTCGAGAACACCTTCGCGAACTCTATGCTTATCTTGGGTTACAAGCGTTTACAGCAGACGTAAATAGGCAGGTTGTTCGTCATTTGAAGGAATTGGCCATCCAAACAGATCAAGGGTTGGTGTTGGCTGAAGAAATGATTTATTGGCTGAGACAGCACAACATCATCGTACCTATAGTCTCCGTCATTGAACGAGTCTGTGCTGAAGCCCGAACACTGGGAACGAGGAAAATCTACGCCACATTAAATGCCACATTATTGCCTCTGCATCGACAGGCACTTGATACCTTATTGGTAATGCATAAGAACAGTAAGCTTACCCTCCTAGCATGGCTTCGTCAGCCGCCTGGTAAAAGCAACGCCAAGCATGTGCTGCTGCATATCAAGCGACTGAAGGCCATTGAGGCTCTTAATTTACCCGAAGGGATTGAGAGACAGGTGCATCAAAACAGGATGGTTAAGCTATCGCGAGAAGGCGGCCAAATGGCCGCCAAAGATTTGGCTAAATTTGAACCCTCTCGCCGGTATGCCACATTAGTTTGTCTGGTTATTGAGTCACGGGCCACCTTGATTGATGAAATTATTGATCAACACGACCGGATTATGGGAAAGGTGTTCAGCACAGCTAAGCGAACACATGCAGAGCAACTGCAAAAATCTGGCAAGGCTATACATGCCAAACTACGCCAGTACTTGAAAATTGGTCAAGCTCTAGTAGAAGCAAAAAAAGCATGCGTTGATCCCTTTGTTGCCATCGAAAATATCATGTCATGGGAGTCATTTGAAGCCAGTGTTAATGAAACGAATTTATTAGCAAAAAGAGAATCATTTGATTTTTTGGAACTGATTGGCAAAAACTACTCACAATTACGCCGGTACACACCAGAGATGCTGACTGTCCTCAACTTGCAGGCCGCTCCAGCAGCTCAAGATATATTTAAGGCCGTAGAGACGTTGCGACAAATGAATGATTTGAAAATACGGAAAGTGCCCGACGATGTTCCAGTCAGTTTTATTCCAAAACGATGGGAAAAGTTCATCTTCAGTGGTGGAGAGATTGATCGACGATTCTACGAGCTATGCTTGTTGAGTGAATTAAAAAGAGCTCTTCGATCTGGTGATATATGGATAAAAGGCTCACGACAGTTTAAAAACTTCGATGATTATCTAATGCCCGTGAACCATTTTAAATCAGTTCAGAATCAGGGAGAGTTGCCATTGGCAATTCTGCTTGATCAAGACGATTACCTAGATCAGCGTCTAGAGCTATTAAAAAATCAATTGAAAATAGCTAATCGGTTGGCATTATTAGAAGAACTACCAGAGGCCTCAATTACAGATAGTGGACTGAGAATAACGCCATTGGATAAGGCCGTGCCAGATGAGGCGAAAGAACTGATTAGCCAGGCGTCAAGCATGCTGCCACATCTCAAGATTACCGAGCTTTTACAAGAAGTTGATGAGTGGGTCGGTTTCACAGATCATTTTACTCATTTGAAAAATGGACGAAAAGTCAAAGACAAACCTTTATTATTAACAGTTATTCTAGCAGATGGTATCAATTTGGGATTGGCAAAAATGGCTGAGTCTTGCTCAGGTAGCACTTATGCCAAACTGGCATGGTTGCAGGCGTGGCATATCCGAGACGAAACATACGCATCGGCGTTGGCAGCTATAGTTAATGCCCAAAAACAGCATCCTTTAGCTAGATTATGGGGTGATGGAACGACCTCATCCTCGGATGGCCAGAATTTCAAAACGGGAGGGCAAGGTAAGTTTTCAGGTCAGGTTAACTTGAAATATGGGTATAAACCAGGTGCCCAGTTTTATACCCATATATCTGACCAATACAGCCCTTATCATGTACAGATGATTAGTGCCGGCATCAGGGATTCCACTCACGTCTTAGATGGACTATTACATCATGAATCTGATTTAAAAATAGAGGAGCACTATACCGATACAGCTGGCTTCACCGATCATGTCTTTGCACTAATGCACCTACTTGGTTTTCGTTTTGCTCCCCGTATTCGAGACCTGAACGACAAGCGGATTTTCATTATAGGCGACCCCAGCGAATACCCAAAATTAGCGCCTATGATAGGGCGACAGATCAACGTTAAATTAATTAAAACACACTGGGATGAAATATTGAGGCTAGCAACTTCAATCAAGCTAGGAACAGTGACAGCGTCGCTTATGCTGCGCAAACTCGGCAGTTATCCACGTCAAAATGGTTTGGCACTAGCGTTGCGAGAATTAGGGCGACTTGAGCGTAGCTTGTTCATGTTGGAATGGATACAAAACCCGAACCTCCGCCGTAGAGTCCAGGTCGGGCTCAATAAGGGAGAATCCCGTAATGCCCTAGCTAGGGCAGTATTTTTCAATCGATTGGGTGAAATACGAGACAGAAGCTTTGAGCAACAGCGTTACCGTGCAAGTGGGCTGAACTTAGTGACCGCGGCAATTGTTTTATGGAACACGACATACCTTGAGCGGGCAATTCAAGCGATGAAGGATCGTGGTCAAAATGTTGATGAAGTGTTGTTACCTCACTTGTCCCCACTGGGCTGGGAGCATATTAATTTGACGGGAAATTATACGTGGGGCGACAATCTTCGATTGACTGATGGGGAATATCGACCATTAAGAACCAATGACGGGAATGAAAGTCAGGATGCGTAATGGAAGAAAGTTCACTAACGTACAATAATTTCCGAATTCCCTCGTGACCCCTGTAGCTTCAGAACCCCGAACACTCGCTCGACTGTACACCGAGTGCCTGAGTTACGTTGGTTCTTCTTCGTTTGTTCGGGCGTCAAAGGCGTGTTGCGATAAGCACGCTCTATCACTTTATTGTCAACGTGATGATCTTCAAGCCAATCATCGTGTTTTTTACTTTTATAGGCGCTATCAGCATAAACCGCTGTCTCTTTACCGCTAAGTAAATCGATGAAATGGTTGGAATCATGTACATTGCCCGCAGTGAATGCCGTCGCTTTAATAAAGCCATCTTCGTCTACATTGGCGTGGGCTTTAAAACCATAG
>CAWKZY010000119.1:0-6404 GCA_963854625.1 Gammaproteobacteria bacterium
CCTAATAGCTTTAGAAATAGCAATCCAAACTACATGCTTGCCGGGATAAAGTTAAGAATCCCGGATGCTGACGACATTATTGAGCTTCTTTTTGATATGAATTCGCCAGCAATGCGAAATATGAATCAATCCAGAGAGAGCTGGGTTCATTTTCCTTAAATATAATTTATCAGGTTACTTGATAGTGGAATCATGAACGGGCCAGAGAACATAAGTAAATACTTAAGGGTGCCGATGCCAGATAGGCCTGCGCTTGGAATATTACGTATATCTCCACCTAAAGCTAGAGAGTTGAACCTGAACTCCGACCAGGTCATACGTGGAATAGTTGCAGAGGACGGGAAGTCAGTCGAATTTTTATTAGGAAATATCAAACAAGAGGTTCGCTCTAACCTTGAACAATGGAGAGGGAAAACGGTTGAATTCAAGGTCTCTGTGGATAAAGACGTGCCGGGCTCTTCAGTAAGAAGCGCTGCCGTCAATTCAGATGCGTCCTTACACGATTCACTAAAGCCTTCTAAACGTTATCTTCTACATCCTAAATCCTTAATTACGCTGCTTTCTAATCCAAATTATTCTCAACTAGAATTTCTAAATAAAATAAAATTCAACTCACTGATTGGCTGGATGAAAAATTTTTATCCTTCATCCCCATCAACTGCAATGCTCTCTCCACTTTTTTATTCTGCGAAGAAAATAGATGCGCTGGAAATAAAAAAGCAGCTAAAAAATAACGGATTTAAATTCATTTCAAAAGATAATGCTAAGCTTGAAAGCGATAGCGCGATTACGATTAAACATGCGATAAGTATTTTATTACAAAAATTTAGTGAAGAAATCGACTCTGATAATAACGATTTCAAGTCAGATGATTTTAATGGTTTTATCGACTATATGGGTGCAAACGAAATTGAATGTATTTTAAAGCAAGAACAGCGAGAGTTAGGTGTAAGATTTATACTTTTGTTTACCGATTTTCCAATAACAGAAATACATATTGAAGGTGAAAAAACCAACCCTAAAAAAAATGATGCTTATAAATATTCCGTAGAAATAAAGCTAACTTTTCAGGAAGGAAGTAATCTTTGGAGTCGCATTGAGTTGGTTAAAGATAAGGCCTTGGCTATAGATTTACTTATATCGGAGGAAAAACTAGCAGAGTTAGCTCAGGCGAATAAGCAACATCTTCTTGAGTTATTTCAGTCGTCGGGCATAGAACTGTTGCGATGTGATATTCGTAAAGGGCAGCATTTAGAAAGAGACCGGAAAGAAATTTTAAAAGAAAGAGGAAACCTAGAGTTGTCTGCATGAAAAATCGTGGAACATACAATAGAAAAGCTGTGGCGCTAGCATATGGTGGTAAAGGGGCCCCTATTGTAGTTGCAAAAGGGGAAGGGCATCTTGCTGACTTGATAATTGAATCTGGCAGGGAAGCTGAAATACTTATTGTTGAGGGTGAGGCGCTGTCGAACTACCTTCAGGATATTTCGATCGGGGAAGAGATTCCGGAAATATTGTTTGAATCTGTTGCTATAGTTCTGTCTTGGGCGTATCGATTAAAGGGGAAGACTCCAGATTACAAATAATTAAAAATAAAGTGTCTTCACGTCATTCTTGATTATGACTAGCGGGTTTTCTTATTAAGATGCTCATAGGTATCTTTATTAGTCAGAATGTTTTGATGCCCAAGGCTAGAAAGAACTTCCTGAATCGATTTTAATTTCTGATTTATGAGAATTTCATTCCTTTTTTGCATATTTTGACATTCCGTCAGCCGATCAGAGAGGTTTTGGTTGTCACTAATAGCTTTTTTAGTGACTTCAGATTTAGGGTCTGGCTCATCGGAAATTTCATTTACAAGGAAATTGAGTAGTTCCTGTTTTCGGTTTTGGAGCTCTTCAAATGATTTGAAGTCTTGCTTTTTAAGGAAATTAAATTCTTGCTCTAGCAGCATATGCAGAGCTTCTATTTCAAATGAGGGTATCTCAGCTTCGCTCAATTAAGCATTCCTTGTAAAATAAGTTAAGCATATTAATGTTATACCCTGTTTAATTTTAATAAATTTGTGTTTGATAGAGGCACTGGTGAAACTCAATAATCAAAGAATTAGAGTAACTTTTCGAGTGGTATAAAGCTTTCAGCGATTTTCTTATTATCTAGTGGATAGTTTCCTAACTCAATAGACTGTTTGATCTGCTCGACCTTTACGCTATCAAAACTTACGGCTGCAATTTCACTCTTTAGTTTCGCAGATAATACTACTGAGCTATCGTCGCCTTTTACCGCCGAAGGTGCTGCTACGTCAGAGGAATCATTTTTCTGTTTATTGTTTGCGTTGACAGCTTGCTTTGCCATAACGCTTGCCGTTCTTTGGCTTTCGCCTGATATGGTGTCTGTCATGATATTTGCCTACTATATATAGTATCAAAGGGTTTTTGATTGAATTAAGTTAGCTTCTCTAAATTTTAATCGACACAAGCCTAACAAACTTTACTCGGATTATTGTTATAAGCCTCAATAATAACCTGAGGGAAGGGCTTATTTAACAGACGTTGACTATTCATCAATACCTCTTCTTTAAAGACAATAAAACGAGTATTTTCGATAGATAGCCTATTTTGGCATCATATTTTGCATTTTTAGCGTATTACCTCTACTAGTCCAGCACTGACGACGGTAGCATAAATTATCTCCCCAGACTCTTGATTTCTGACTCTAATTCGATCGCCAATATAACCATCCTCGATGGCCAGCACTTCCATGGTTAAGGTAAATTGAGGTTTTTTTAGTTGGAGTGTGGTTGATGTGTCTGCTAAAACATGAGGCTGTATGGTTATATCTGAAAAACGAATAATGGCCCCTGGTGTTAATCGCCTTTTTGCAATGGCTCTATCTAATTGTGAGGGTGAAGTAATGACATCGCTAGGTAATTTCACGGTTACAGGCTCTTCCCGTGAATTTGAAGGGTCAAACCTGCTGCCACGCTCCAGTAGTTCGGTTACTACCATTGCTTGCGCCGATACAGTAAAGTCATTTTTGGTCAATATTGTGCCTGCTAGCAGGTCTTTGGTAATTATTGAGTTTAGGGTGGTCGAAAAATCAAACCGCTGATTAAAGGATGTTTCGGAAGCGGGTGTTATTACTGCATCTACCACTGAGGCTGTCAGCGCTTGCCCTTTTTTAAGGGCCCTATTTGTTACGAATAGAGTTAGTGCTTCATCAAATTGATTAAGGCGTACTATTTGGCCTTCATTTACATTTACCTTTAGAAGTCTTCCTTCTGCTTCTGCCTTGCTACTTAACGTGTTGCTTCCTAACACAGAGCCTTCTTTGCTTAACTCGAGGTCTTGTGCCGATAAGACTTCTCCCTTTGTTAATGTGCGTGTATAGATTAAAACTTCGCTCTCCGTTCGAATTTGTATACGCAGTATCGCTGTCCATTCTTGATCTGCGCACTTCACCTGAACGTTTGATTTCGAGCCAAACGCGAAATTTACGGCAAAGTCGTTGGCGCAAACAGGAACTATGAATCTTCGATCATTCGCTTGAACTTCAATATAACTAGTATCAATCTTTTCTTGGGAGGCGACCCAATTCTTAATATTTTCGATTAATTTGGTCTTAGATTCTGTACTTGTGTTCTGCGCATAGGCCGAGGGCGTAACAATGCCGGTAGTCGCAATAAGAAATATCACTGCGGTTACAAGCGGTCGAATCCAAAGAATTTTTTTGAAAATCATAAATCTAGTTTAAAGAAAAGGTATTAGGAAAGCTATCAAGGTGCCGTTAGGACAGATTTTTGCGTTCGTCGCTTTCCACTGTCTTACGCTGCTTCCGCTTTGGCGCCGCTTTCAGTAGTGTCACAAGCGATTCTTACGCAGCTAAGTTCGAGAGGAAAAGAGTTAAAAGGGCGTAGCTGTATGTTTTTAAACAAAAAATAGAGGTCAATAAGCACGTGAATTTAGTTCTGGCATGTTTCGTGCTGTACAACATATTAACAGTGCTAGTGCTTGTAGGCTAAAAGACTTAATTTAGATTCATTAGATATATTTCAAGACAATGAGCTGTGGCCAAACCACTAGATAACTATTTTGCTGTTTAATAATGCAGCCATGAGAGTTCAGAATAAACGGCTCGAGTTGATTATATCGAATATCGTGGATGCTTCTACGTCAGGATTTAAAGCAAAAGATTTAGATTTCTCTAGCCTTCTGTGTAGTTCATTCTACAAATCAGAAAGTGGGGGCGGTATTGCCTGAGGAGAAAAAGCTCTAAACATATGGGGTGCTTTGACAGATCGAGCTTGACTGATACAGAGCCCGCTTTCGCCTAGCATGGCACACTTGCGCAGAGTTACGACAACCAAGCTGTAGAAATAGCGGGCGAGCTAAGTATGGACTTGCATAATAGATACGCAGAAGATTTAAAAGAGAGCTTAGATATGTCAAATAAAGACGTTCGCTTAACAGTATTTTCAAAGACAGCTAGATTTATGCTGTTAATGATATGTGTGATTAATTTAGTTGGCTGCAAGTACTATATTCCCTACTCGGATGAATACAGCGGCATCAATAGCTTAGCTAATGGCGGCTTAATAGAGGCCACCGGGTATTCTGTCATTCAGTCTCATTCTGGCAGCGAACCTCAGCAGCGTTTAATGGCAATAAAAGCTGCTCGATTTGACGCGTTTCGGCAACTCGCTGAAGTCGTTTATGGTACTTACATTGATTCCAACACGACCATTTCAGATTTAACGATAGAGGATGATATGTTTCGTGCTCGGGTCGAAGGAGTGATCTATGGAGCAGAAGTTATTAAGATAGAGCCAATATCTGACGACACTTATGCTGCTACTTTAGGATTGCCACGCTACATGGTTGAAGATTTACGCCTTCTTTACATGAGATTGATATCACGTAATTAAGAAGCATAGGTTAATTTCAAATGAGGCATACATTTTCTATATTTATATTCGCTCTGCTTTTTTCGGCTACAGTGCTTGCCGCAGATAGGCCCACTAGCGAATTAGAACGGGTAAAGGAAGCTTTAGTCGAAGCGGCAATGGAAAAAGGAGTCTCTGTTGTATCTAATGCATATATTGATCACGAAGGCGCGCTTATTGAGTCGTCATTTTATCGAAGCGGGGCAACTGTGCGAGGCATACGAATGTCTCCATATTTCCTCGACGAGCCATATGACGCTAAGCTTCTATTTTCAGATACTGCGATCAATGCAAGCTTAAGTTGTCAAGAGTTATCTCCGCATAGGTATCGCAAGGCAATTAGTATAGACACGTCTTCTCTGTCTCTAGAGGGCGTCGCCGATCGACAGTTTGCTGGCGTTATAGCTGCGCTGAGATCTGAAATTGATATGTCAGCAACTTCAGCCATTGCTGCGAATAGCAGCTACTATGTGATACCGGTGAATTACGGGTCGAAAATAAATGCATCTCAATATGCAGCAGCTTTGCTGCCTCGTACTAGTTTTGCCGACGCAAGAAATACTAATTTCATAATTAGAGCTGAAATCACAAACGTAAACCCTGTGATTTATTCGGCTAGGCGCGTGTACGAGAAAAGTTTAATCCAAGCTCGGCGAGTGGGTAAATTGATATCAAATGAACTCGGGTTTAAGAGTGTTCTAGGAGTAAGTACAGGCCATGCAAAATCATCAGTGCCGTTAGCCTTTATTGACTTTGATTTGAAAATATCTTTTTTAAGTGATGGAGGTTTAAGAGAGGATTTTGAAAGAAGCATAGAGTTACGATTTGATAGAGAAGGAAATAACATAATACTGAGAGAACCTCTGTTAAGTAAATTAACTAACTTCGCGTCTAGGCGTAATAACAAAAATATTTCATCTAACGAATCTTTCTCAAGTGCGCGAGATCTCGCTTATATAACGGCTGGTTTTAGGTCTGTTCTAGCGTTGTCGACCGGGAAAATTGATTGTGAAGTTGAGGAGTTAAAAACCTATCGGGTAGACGGAGACGGTATTGAGACAATTAAATTAAATCAAGGAATGGTTGCAGGAATAAATGTTGGAGATCGATTTATTTTAAGTGAATCTGATTTTTCGACATCATTGAACCCAATATCATCAGATCAATTAGAGAGGCTAGCTATAGCTGAAGTAATTCGAACAGCGGAATATAGTGCAGACCTTCGGATTGTCGAAGGTCCATCTCAAGATCTTCATTCTCTTAGTGCTATTCCTTTCTGATTTCGAGGTTACTTTATGAAAAACATCTACAAAAATATATTCTTTTCTTTATTTCTCGTTATTTTTCCGGCTATCTCTCAAGGTGCCTCACTAGAAATAGAAAGGGCGCTAGAAATATTGCTAGCTGATTACGATATCGATGATTATTTGAAGGTTCGTGATGAGGTCACGCTAAGCTCGGG
>CAWKZY010000120.1:0-6348 GCA_963854625.1 Gammaproteobacteria bacterium
CATTAGCAAGCTTCTCAGGAGTACCTTGAGTTAAGGCGGTAATTATTCCTAGCCCACCTGCGTTAGATACCGCTGCCGCTAATTCAGCGAAGCCCACATAATGCATTCCACCTTGTATGATCGGATGTTCAATATCGAACAATAATGCGCTGTGATACTCGAGAGTAGACTCTTCATCAATAAGTTGAGCGGAAGCTTATCGAGTTCTATACGAGCTATTCCAGCTTCGACTGAATAATTGAGCGTTTTGTAGTCAGTTTCAGTCACTGGCACTTTCCTATTAGATGCATATGTTGAGTGGCAGCTTATTTGCTGCCTAAAGTAGAATCTGTAAGTCGATAGCCGCCATGGTTTGTAACGCTCTAGCCTCCAACTCCTTGTCAGTGGCACTACTAACCGGATGGTCAATTATTGCGTAAGCATAGTCTGGCATGCCTAAGACCTTCGCCATAAGGTCGGCGGCACTGACGAAATTACGAGTCATCACGCCAACGGCAGGTGTTCCTACTCGCTCGCTGCTAATTGCGTCATGCAAACTGCACGACGAGCAGCTGCCTCAGTCGCCCAATCCAGTGATGGCGAGATCCCAACTCTTTGCGTCGTCGATGATCTCGTCTTCAGCGGGAGCACTGTAATTAGATTTTGTTCGCAGGATTACCTCAGCCACTTGATAGCGCTCTCGAAGCAGCCTGTCCACGTGGGCAAAAAATCCTGCCGTACCTTCTTTGCCATTAGAGATGAGCCCGACAGTCTTCCCTTCAAGACTTTGCAATCGAGGCGCTGGCTCCAAGGTAACTACCACAGACTCGCTGGTAGGGTTTAATACACAAATCGTCATAGCATCATTTCCTTTTAGATATCGTTACTGCTAGCTGAGCTGGAGCGGCTTATTTTAGTTCGCTCGCTGCTGACGGTTCGCAATCCACACAGGCACCGATAGCTACGGTGACTGCTTGGCTCTTCGTTCCCAGCCAGGGTGGGATTATGGCGCCGAATCCGCCTGCCGGGCCACCTGCGGCAACCAGCAGAAGGTGGTCCGGACTCGGTAGTGCGCAATATTCAGTGTCGCCCTTATCCCGAATTACCGAACCCTTGCCCACGGTTGACCATTCCGAGCGCTTGATGCGAGCTTTCTCGAAGAGATAGTTCGCAATTTTATTTCTTCCCCAACCGGCCACGCGCATGTGTTCTCGATGCTGGGCAGGCATAACCACTACATAATTTCCCGACCAGATTGAATAATTGCGCATATTAGCGCGCATCTCTGCTGCATAGGTATCCAGTATTTCCTCTGGCTTAGTAGTCCACTCGTTCATGATCTGCCGAGGTGCGCAGGCTGCAAGTACCGTAACCGCCGAGGCTTCCTTTGGTATGTTTCGAGATTCGGCCAAGGAGGGCCAGTTACTGTTCTCTTCGTCCTCCGCTATGCAGTAACTGATCTTGCCGGGGTGACCAAGTGTAGATCGATCAATCGCGCCGGGGCTGACTTGTAATATGTTGATAAGAGCAAGTCGAATTGCCCTGCCTATAACAGAAGTCGCGCGGTCCGAACTGCCAAGAACGTTAAAGTCACTGCGGGCACCAATCTCCTGCCTGATAGAGCCATTCAATATCACCAGAATCGCACAGCCACCGGTGCTGGCCGTTGTGCCGTGTAACAGAAATTCGTCTTTTAACATGGCCATCCAAGCTGAGACCACAGCGGGGAAGTGCATTGGGAGGCAGCCTGCCATAACTGCATTGATCGCCAGTTTCTCTGCATCTATGGCGCGCTCACGCACCGGTTCGATACCAATGATTTCATTAGGTGGCATGAGCACCCAATCAAGACAGGCCTGAACTGCTTCGGGAGTTGGCGGTACGATAGGAAATCCATCGGTCCAACCCCTGCTATGATAAAACTCCTGCACATCGCTGGAGTCATCAAGATCGAAATATTGGGAATTTAATGCATTAGACATGTTACGGCTATCCAACTAGAAGTTAACGAATGATCCTATAAATATCTACCAAACTTTTCATTTCGAACAGAGTAGGGGAAACCGGAACTTAGGCCGGTTTCGATCGAGCTACGATGTTCCATTTGGTTTAGCACTAGATTGACTGTTGTCGCGCTCGAACTTATTCAATAACTCAAGATACCGAGCTAGACTACGATGCAAATGGCCAATGGCAGACTCAAACCGACCAAACCTATAGTGGTTGTTAGCACCAGAACCAATGGCAGCCTGAATTTTACTCACAACCTCTGCATCTTCTTTTCTGCCAGTGTCTGAAAGAAAAGCCGCGTCTTTCTTAGCGCGAGCCAAATCTTCTTCTGTGGGAGCTGCGCCGTTCGGTTTTGGTAGAGTGAGTTTATAACTGAAGTAGCGCGTGCGAGTTGGCGATTCGGGTTCGGCGAAGGTTACATCGTAATGCTGGGATAGCCGGTTTATAGAGGCAAAAGGGAAAACTCGATTGACCAGTGTCACCATCCGATCTAGCGACAGGTTCTCTCTTGGCGTGTCGCGTAATTTCTCAATGCGTCTGAAAGGAAAACAAACGCGAGAGTTTGGCCCCTGCATTTCAACGACATTTAAGTTGTCATAACCGAAGGGATAGAAGGACTCTGGGTGTGTTGGCTTGATGTGATAGCCTTCTAGCGTGCCCTCGGCTGTCAGCTTCCAATTGATGTCATCTACCGATTCATTTGAGTCGAACAGCACTTGATCATCTGTCAGTAGGTCTGGCAGTGATTCTAATGCGCCGAGGCCGACCGGCTCGTCCTGTGTAACAAATACCAAGCCATTCTGAATGGTGACATCATGAACTGGCACTAAGCCAGTGCTGCCTTTGTCCAAGTCAGGAAAACCGTGCTCGTGGGGTACGTATTCAAGCCGGCCATCCAAACGGTATGCCCAGCCATGGTAAGAACAACGGAAAATTTTTGTACAACCGGAACCCTCAGCCAATTGCATGCCGCGATGCCGACAGGCGTTGCGAAATGCCCTTACGGTCCCACTAAGATCTCGAACCACGACAATCGGCACACCGGCGGAAGCTCGCGCCACATAGGAGCCATTTTCAGGCAATGCGGCGACGGGGCAGAAAGCAACTGGTAGACGCCGCATGAGCTGCCTTTCAGCATCGAAACGTGTTTGAGAGGCATAGTTTTCAACCGGCTCATGCCAATCCTCATCACCGAGATCCGTTGTGCCCTCGTCAATGTGTTTAAGGATATGGTCGAGAAGTTCTGCGTCATTTAGCATTCAGCGTGCTCCATTTTTTTAGTTTCTCGCTGACCATTAGGGGCAGCAAACAAGTATCCATAGTTAGTCGCCAGTGCGCTAAATTTCATGTAGGCGTTCTGTTCGGCACCAGCATTGCGCCCATAGCCATGTAACAAAAGAACTAGGGGGGCAGGAGTTGAGGCTTCGTAGCCAACAGAAACAGTCAAGGATAATTCTCCTCGTCCTGTGTCAATTGATTGCGCTACAGCAAAATTAACGCTTATCAGTAATGCCAGGAATAGGCAGTTGATAGCTATTTTGCCCATGTGCAACTCCTCTTTTTCTCAACTTTTGAATTAGCAGTAGTCCGCGTAATCAAAGAAAAGAAAGGGACACTTACAGTTTAATGGCTTAAAGATCAGAGGAAGGGGCGCCAATGGTTTAGTTACACTATCAGCACCCCTTAAAATTCCTGGCTAATCAATAATCGCTTGATGCACCGCGTTCTCGAAATCTCTCTGCACCTGGGGAACTGGCTGCTGAATCATGATCACTCCCGTGAGCTCTTCCGCCGGGTCACTCCAGGAGCGCGTACCTAGAGCGCCACCCCAACCAAACGCTCCCTTTGAGCGACGCTCATTAGATTCCTCAGTAGTTGCTACGGTATAACCAAAACCTTGGTCACTAACCCCTGGCATGGCATTGAATAGATCCCCCACTTGATTGCTCGACATCAACTCTACAGTTTGAGGCTTTAACAACCTGTTGCCGAAGAGTTCTCCGCCGTTTACTAGCATCTGCTCGAAGCGCAGGTAGTCGCCTGCTGTACTTTTAAGTCCATAGGAGGCCCCGAAATAAGTCGAATGACTCGTATCATAGATAGCCGAGTTGGGGGGAGTAGCGGTGTCGCTGCCGACGATATCGATAAGACGATCCTGATATTCTTCGGGCACGTTCCACCACGTGTCGTTCATACCGAGAGGCTCGAATATGCGCCTCTGTACGAACTCATCAAAAGATAAACCTGATTCGATTTCAATAATTCGTGCGATTACATCCAGTGCGGTGGCCGCGCTGTACCGCCAACGATCCCCGGGCTGAAAATCTAGCACAATGTCGCCGTACTTCGGTACGTTCGTGGCAAGCGAAGTACGTGTATCTAACCACATAATCGCATCCTCCGAGATAGCGCTACCTAGGCCTCCAGAGGCGATCCCCGATGTATGTGTGAGTATGTCATGCACCGTAATCTCGCGCTCGGCGGGTACCAAGCGGTGCTCAGGAACATTGTTCGGGAGAACGAAGGGGGGACTGATATCCTCATCCCCTGGATCGCGCAGTACAGCAACTTGCATTTCTGCGAATTCTGGAATCCACTTGCTGACTGGATCGCTAGGACGAATCAATCCCTCCTCTATCAACATCATTGCTGCAACACCAAGTATAGGCTTGGTAGAACTCATCATTATGAAAAGAGCATCCTCCTGCATGGGTTTATCATCGGTTACATTCATGAGCCCATGCGTCTCGAGATGGACTATTTTACCGCGCCTAGCAACGGCAGTAACAGCGCCCTGAATAGTTCCTGCATCAATATGTCCTTGTATAACATCGTTAATGCGATTTAGTTTCTCTGCAGACATGCCGACTTCCTCAGCGCTGCTCGCCCAGGGCAAATCATCCGCAAAGCCTAAACCGCTGAACCCACAGAAGACTAAAACTAGTAAAGGCAGAAATCGCTTGCTGGTGAAATAATTTTCCATTATCTAAGACCTTATTTCCTTTGATTTATTTGTTAGCTGTTGGCTAATGTATCACTAGCCTTCGCCTACATTTTTTTCTTGCCCGTAAAAGTACCCATGGTATTCCCTTGCACAATAACTGAGCCTTTAACCGTACCGTCATTTTCTAACTCTCCTCGGTAAGTTATGTCAGCGCCCAGCGCAGCACTTGGGAATGTAAATTCGAAATTGTTACCCTCATAGGTTCCAGCAATTGGTCCATTTGCCAGTTGTCCAAAGTAGTTTCCGGACATTTTTCCTTCGGCTTCTTGAGCCATAGTAATCTCGGCATTTCCAGTACCTGCTTCGCCTAAAACAACAGCAAAAGTCCAATTGCCACTTACATCAGCAGATGCAAGTTGTGCGAAAAGTGAAAAGGCGAAAAGCAATACTGCGTTGCGAATAATAATTCTCATTTTAAATCTCCTAAATAACTCAGATGGAATAAAAATTTAGTGCTCTTTAATGCAAGAGTCTCAGCTTTTTTTGGCTAATTCTGGTATCAATCGAACAATTTTGCTACCTTCGCCATCCTTTAGATTCGGGACTAATCTGCGAATGAAGGTCAAATTTTAGGGTGGGCCATCAACCATTCCACCACAGTCGTGCTGAATGAGTCTGAGAGTGCGGGAATATGTGCGCCATCAGTAATAGTCCACAATTCAGCTGAGCCCCCAGCTCTGCAACTATTATCATAGCGAACAACGATCGAATCTAAGCCCGGCAAATTGCGATCAAGGTCAAGCTGCGCGACTTCGGATCCGTCAATATCGCAACCATTGTAACCAGCCCAGCGCTCCACCGTTTCAACAGCACTTGGATAGCTATTCCCTCTAAGATCGCCCCCTTCATAGGCAATGGCATTGTCATCAGTCCCGTGAATATGAAGTATATGAACAGGGTTTAAAGGTGCCGGGCCTGCTACTGTAGCGCCGGCTCCCGTTAAATTTGCAACTGCCGCAATTTCCTGAGAATTCTCAAAGGCAGTTCGATAGGCCATGAATCCTCCATTTGAGTGGCCTATTAAATACACGCGATTGCTATCAACATTATATTGGGACTTTATGTTGCTGATGATAGTCATTAAGTAATCCACATCACTGATCTGACTGCCCTGGAAATTGCAACAAGCATCAGAGGCGTTCCAGAACCATGCTTGATTACCTTCGGTTTCTCGCTGACCATTGGGGGCAGCGAACAAGAAGCCATAGTTATTCGCTAGTGCGCCAAATTTCATGTAGGCGTCCTGTTCGGCACCAGCATTTCGGCCATAGCCATGTAACAAAAGAACTAGCGGAGCAGGAGTTGAGGCTTCGTAGCCAGCAGGAACAGTCAAGGATAGTTCTCCTCGTCCTGTG
>CAWKZY010000121.1:0-6253 GCA_963854625.1 Gammaproteobacteria bacterium
TCTGATTCAACTATATCCGCAAGGTCGCTAACCACGGCATTTGGGTTAACTCGTAACTCGATAATGCGCTGTGCTGTGGCTGGCAGCGTCGGTATTTCAAGAGTATCTTCTAAGCGTTGTTTAATCCGAACTGATGTAAATGTCTTCAGAGAATGGACAATTTTCTTCGCATCTTCATCTGGACTCGGCGCGGTGCTGGATAGATTGCTAGGATCAATAGCAAACTCAAGCGTTAGCATATCCTGATTAAAAACCAGCAAATCTTTTTGCAAAACTGCCAGCTCTATAGGCTTTGGCTCGGCACCGTCAGCACTGGACATTATGATCAACCTATCTGCAGCGACAGATTGGTCTAATAAGGTGGTTACATTATTTAGTTCCGGTATGTTGCTGAGCTTGGTCAAACGCTCTGACGCATAAAATTCTTTTAGCTCGGTAGCGCTGACAGCAACCAAGTCACGGCCGGTTTTTTCCTTTATACTTTTTAAATCTAAAAGAGAATGCTCCGCCAAAATAGCTTGAACCCGGCCGGTTTTGTCTTGTAGCAAGACCGACCGAACTATCGTCTCCTTTTTAGCCGACAAAGGTATTGAGGCTGCAGCTTCGATATTCAATTTATATCCTTAACAGAGGTTGTTCTGTTTGGCATACACGCGTTGATGCTGGTTGCGTGCTTACCTTGTGTTATGCAACAGGGTGAAAATAGGTTTTGACTAAAACTGGGATTGTTCAATGCTAAGTATAGATAGGATTTTTGAATCAGTGAGATATCTTCAATGAATAGAAGAAAAGATTAGGGAAGGCCAATTAATCGTTGGGTTAGACATTAATATAGTGTTCACTGCCTCCTAGCCAGCGTTGGATAAGGGGTTCGATAATCTCAGGATGTTCGCTCATTATAATTTCAGAAGCGGTTTGGACGTCATCCAACAGGTCAGCATCGACTGATAAATCAGCAATTTTAAAGCTCATCATCCCAGTTTGTTGGGTGCCTAGGACTTGGCCTGGTCCCCTTAGTTCCAGATCTTTCTCAGCTATATAGAATCCATCTGTGCTTTCCCTCATGACAATAAGCCGCTTCTTGCTGTGCTCGGATAGCGGCGTCTGGTAAAGCATAATGCAATGACTTGCAACGGAGCCTCGGCCAACACGGCCTCTAAGTTGATGTAACTGCGCAAGCCCAAGCCGTTCTGGGTTCTCGATTACCATCAAGTTAGCATTGGGCACATCTACTCCAACCTCTATAACCGTGGTGGCAACCAGCAGATGAATCTCCGCATTTTTAAAAGAATCCATGATGGCGACTTTTTCTGCGGGTTTTAGGCGCCCATGTATTAGACCTATCACCAAGTGGGGTAGTTGCTCCCGTAATTGCTGACAGCTAACCTCGGCTGCCTGACATTCAAGTTCCTCGGACTCCTCAATAAGCGTGCAGACCCAATATGCCTGATTACCGGCACTACAGGCTTTTTCGATTCTCTCTACCACCTGATCGCGACGGTCATTGGAAATTAAGGCGGTATTAATTGGAATTCTACCTGGGGGCAGTTCACTAATTACTGAACAATCTAGATCGGCGTAGGCACTCATGGCCAGCGTCCGAGGTATTGGTGTGGCCGTCATAACAAGTTGGTGAGGTGTTATTTCGTCTTTGGCAGCTTTTTCACGGAGAGCAAGTCGCTGGTGCACACCAAAACGATGTTGCTCATCGATTATGATTAAACCCAGCCTGCGATAGATAACCCCCTCTTGAAACAGGGCATGAGTGCCGACTAAAAGCTGGGTTTCCCCTGATGAAAGTTCAGCTAGCTGTTTCCGCCTAGCGGCTGCTTTGATCTTTCCGCTTAGCCAGCCAACATTAAGACCGAGGGCATTAAACCACTGTTGAAAGTTTCTAAAGTGTTGTTCTGCGAGGATCTCAGTCGGCGCCATTATCGCCACTTGATAACCATTATTAATGGCATTTAACGCAGACAAGGCCGCGACTACCGTTTTCCCAGAACCAACGTCTCCTTGTAAAAGCCTTAACATTGGTCGGCTGGTGGTCATGTCATTATTGATGTCAAGACTGGCGTGCTGCTGCCCTTTTGTTAGTGTAAAAGGGAGTAACTTGAGAAAGTCATGACTTAACTGACCATTGAGCTGCAACTGGGGAGCCAGCTTTTGATTTGAAGTGACTCGGCTTAAACGCATACATAACCGGTGAGAAAGCAATTCTTCAAACGCTAGCCTTTTATGCCCTGGATTAGATTCTTGCAGAAGCCACTGTGATGATGAATCAATTGATGGTTGGTGTATCAGATTCAGAACCTCATCTAACGGCGCAAATCCAAATCGCTGGCGCAGGTCTAGAGGCAGATAATCATCGATAGAGCAGCTCTGCAATAGTTCGCGGGCTTGACTAATAATGCTTCTTAATCTGGTTTGCTGAAGCCCCTCGCTGGCCGGATAGACCGGTGTTAATGTGTCTGCGATGGGTTCATTGATGGGGTCTTTAAGAATCTTATATTCCGGATGATATAGCTCAAACCCATGCCGTCCATAACGTACTTCGCCAAAACATCGCACTACGCAGCCTGCTGCTAAGGCATTTTTCTGAGCCGCTGAAAAGTGAAAAAAGCGCAAACCTATAAAGCCTGTTTGATCGGTAATTGTGCAATGAAGACTGCGGCGTTTGCCGAATTGGACAGCACACTTAACGACTTCTCCTTGAATTTGAGCGAGCTGGCCAATTTTTAGAGAGCGAATTGAAAGTATGCGAGTCCGGTCTTCATAGCGCGAGGGTAGGTGGAAAAGAAGGTCCTGGACATTATGAATACCCAGCTCGTTTAGCTTTAACGCAAGGGCGGGGCCAACCCCTTTTAGCGATATCAGCTTAACATTATTCAGGGCTTGGCTTGTCGGCATAAGCACGGACTGAGTCTATTGGTGAGGCAACGTTATTACGCTGTAGGATGACTCAGTATATGGGTTTTTATACAGTGGTGCTAGAGAGCCATTATAGCGTCGATTTCCACAGTAACTCCTTTAGGTAGGGCACTGACCTCGATGGTCGCTCGGGCTGGATAGGGTTCTGAAAAGTACGCTGCCATTATTTTATTTACAACAGCAAAATCATTTAGGTCTGTGAGGAAAATTGTCAATTTAGCCAAGTTCTCTAAGCCACCACCGGCGGCTTTAGTTACCGCAATCAAATTAGCAAATACCTGATGGGTTTGTTCTTCAATGCCACCCTCAACTATTTCCATAGTCTCTGGTACAAGGGGAATTTGGCCGGATATAAATATCGTGTTTCCTACTTTAATTGCTTGAGAATAGGGTCCAATTGCTGCGGGTGCAGCTTCGGTATATATTTTTTCAAATGTGGACATAGAGATATTCCTGCCTAATGACTGCCAATGGTATTTTTTATCACTTTCTTAACTTTGCGACTCTTGACTCTAGTAACACGAGAAACAGCCTTGATAATACGCACTCTTTTCATCACTCGTGCCAAGTGTATTCTGTTTTTAACGTTGATTAGTAGGTTGACGATGCTGAATCTGGCATCTCGTTCAACGGTACTAATCTTTTCTATATTAGCTTCTACTCTAGTAATTGTAGTTGCCAGGTTAGCGACGATTCCCCGCTCATTTTCTAGCTCTACTCGCAGTTCAACAATAAACTCACCTTGCACATCAGGGTCCCAACTTACAGATACACATTTTTCGGTGTTATCCCTGATATCTGCGATGTTATTGCATTCACCTGTATGGATAACCATTCCTCTGCCGGTGCTAATGTGTCCGACAATAGGGTCACCTGGAATAGGGTGACAGCATTTCGCGAAGTTCATCACCATGCCTTCCGATCCGCGAATGTCCAATGTTCCTTGCTGTTCGGTATGGGGCAGTTCAGGCGAACTAGGGACGCCTGCATTTGCGGTAAGACGCTGGGCAACCATGTAGGACATGCGATTGCCTAGCCCTATTTCCTCGAGCAAATCATCAAAAGACTGAAGATTAGTTTGAATAAGCACGGCATCTATATTTTCTTGCTTGACTGTATTTAACTCGCTACCAAACCCAGCTAACGCTTTGTTTAGTAGACGCCGGCCTAGTGAAACTGATTCAGAATGTTTTTGGTTCTTTAAATAGTGGCGAATATTACTGCGGGCTTTTCCTGTGACCACGAAACTTAACCAAGCTGGATTTGGTTGGGTACCCGGTGCAGTTATGATTTCGACCGTTTGTCCGCTTTGAAGAGTTTCGCTTAAGGGTGCTAAGCGTCTACTTATTCGGCATGCCACACAAGAGTTACCAACATCGGTATGAATAGCATAAGCAAAATCTACTGCCGTTGATCCGGCAGGAAGCTCGAATATCGTGCCCTTAGGTGTAAACACATAAATTTCATCGGGAAATAAATCGATCTTTACATTTTCGATGAATTCTAATGAGTTGCCAGCCCGGGCTTGCATCTCTAGTAACCCGTGCACCCATTCGCGAGCGCGCACATGGGCGTTGCTTGGCAAGTCATCGCTGGATTTATATAACCAGTGAGCGGCGATACCATTGTTGGCCATCGCTTCCATTTCTTCGGTACGAATTTGAATTTCAATTGGCACACCGTGCATTCCAAAAAGGGTCGTATGAAGGGATTGGTAGCCATTTGCTTTCGGGATGGCGATATAGTCTTTAAATCGATTAGGTACCGGTTTGTATAAGCTGTGGACAGCTCCTAAAACTCGATAGCAAGTATCAACTTTGTCGACGATAACTCTAAATGCATAGACATCCATAATCTCTGAAAAAGATTTACGTTTGCTGCGCATTTTTTCATAAATGCTAAATAAATGTTTTTCGCGGCCAATCGTTCTGCTCGGAAGTTCTTCTCGTTCGAGACATGCGTCAATGGAAGTCTGAATTTGAGAGAGTATTTCTCTGCGATTGCCTCGGATGCTTTTTACAGCAGCGCTTATTCTTCTCGCCCGCATTGGAAATAAAGCTTCAAAGCCCAGTTCCTCGAACTCGATTCGAACGTTATTCATGCCCAAGCGGTTGGCAATTGGTGCATAAATATCGAGTGTTTCGCGGGCAATTCGTCGGCGCTTATCAGGGGGCAATGAACTAAGTGTGCGCATGTTGTGGAGTCGGTCGGCAATCTTTACCAAAACCACGCGCAAGTCTTTGGCCATCGCCATTGCCATTTTCTGAAAGTTCTCAGCTTGGGCTTCGGCACGGCTGCTAAATTTAATTTTATTAAGTTTGGAGACACCATCGACGAGATCGGCAACTGTATTGCCAAACTGTGCTTTGATTGCTGTTTTGGTGATTCCGGTGTCTTCAATAACATCATGAAGCATCGCGGCCATGAGGCTCTGCGGGTCCATATGCATTTCGCTAAGTATAGAAGCAACGGCGAGGGGGTGTGTTACGTAAGCTTCGCCACTGCGCCGAAACTGGCCCTCATGGGCCTGCTCGGCATAAAAATATGCCCGCCTAATGCCATTAATTTGATCATTGCCAAGATAGCCACCTAAATCGATGGCGAGAGAGTCAATTGTTTTCTCAGAGGCAATTTGCAAATTAAAGTTCCAGCTACCTTATGCGTCTTCGGCTGGCAGAGTTTCTTTCGCGGCGCTTTCTTCCGCTGATGCGGTAGATTCAGCTGCAACAGCATCAACGCTTTGCAGTTCTTCAGCTACGTCATCGAGCTCGAGACTCGGCTTCTCAATTAATATTTTAGCGTCGATAAACCCATCAGCGATTTCTCGCAGAGCTAAAACCGTCGGTTTGTCGTTGTCCAGAGAGACCAAGGCATCTTTGCCGCCAGTCTGAATCTGTCTTGCTCGCTTGCTGGACACCATCACTAGTTCGAAACGGTTATCAACATTTTCCAAGCAATCTTCTACTGTAATTCGTGCCATGATCTTTCCTTAATGTGGCTCCCATACCCAAAATCGGAGAGCAAAATGGGCTGTTGAGAAGGTTTTTCTCTGGCCTATGCGGAGGGACCGGGGATTTTACTGAATTTCAATACAAAATGCAGCTTTTGTAGGGGTTTTTTAAGCATTTTCTAATCGTGGTCTAATCGTGGCCTAAGCTGGCCAGCAATTCAGCCTTATTGAATTGCTGGGATATGACCGTTAACCGCCAAGATCTGATAATCGCACGCATATCGGCTAATGCTGTATCAAAATCGTCATTTACAACGATATAGTCCGCTCCGGCAACGTGAGTGATGTCACTTACGGCCTGTCGCATTCGCCTAT
>CAWKZY010000122.1:0-6245 GCA_963854625.1 Gammaproteobacteria bacterium
GATGAGCAAGACCACGATTATTCAGAAGATCGAAGACGAGCAGATGACTAAAGAGTTGCCTGATTTCGGTCCAGGCGACACAGTTGTTGTGCAGGTAAAAATCAAGGAAGGCGATCGTGAACGTCTTCAGGCCTATGAAGGCGTTGTTATTGGCCGTCGTAATCGTGCCTTGAATTCTTCTTTTACCGTCAGAAAGATTTCTCATGGAGTAGGAGTGGAAAGAACTTTTCAACTTTACAGTCCTCAGGTTGATAGTGTGACTTTGAAGCGTCGCGGCGATGTTCGTCAGGCCAAGCTTTACTACTTGCGTGAATTGACTGGCCGTGCGGCTCGAATTACTGAGAAATTGCAAAAGCGACCTACTAGCTCATAGTTCGCAAGCATATCGAAAGTAGGCTCGATGGCAGGCAATGCCATCGAGTTTTTAGCTCCTTTAGGCGTTTGGTATGTCTGTCTTCTCAGTCTTTAGAGCGTTTGTTTCTTCCCAATATGCGGCCTAGATGTCTTTGTAGTCGCCCTCAATTACGCGTTTTGAAACTTTTGCGTCCTTGTATTTATCCTCTTTTGCAGCAGAATGCTAAAAAATAGCCGTTAATGTGAAACGCTTTTGTGTATAAGCGGTCTTCTAAATAATACCGAAACACACTAAACTGGACACCTGCCAAAAACCGAGCCGGAGTAAATCGCGTGAAACAATTTTCTAAAGCCGCACTTTTTCTTACTACAGTTACCCTGGTACTGCTGACCAATACGGCGGGAGCACAGTCCTTACGTGATAAATTAAGTGCTGCCATTGAAACAGCATCACAAAACCAGCTCCAAATTGTGGATATCACTGAAACTCCTCTTAGTAATATATACCGGGTTGAATTGAGTACCGGAGAGATGTTGTATGCAGATGCTGCCGGTGACTACCTTTTTGCGGGTGACATGTATAAAACATCTGCGGCCGGACTAATGAACCTTTCTGCAGGAACTCGTTCGGAGCGTACTGTTGAATTGATCGCCGCCGTGCCTGAAGACGAGATGATTATCTTCACGCCAGAGACCGCGACGCTTGCAACGATTACTGTATTTACCGATGTCGATTGCACTTATTGCAGAAAGCTTCATGGTGATATCGAAGCGCTTTTGGCTCGTGGAGTGCAAATTCGCTATATGGCTTACCCACGAGGCGGAGCCAACGCTGATTCCTATGACAAAATGATCTCGGTTTGGTGTTCTGATGATCGGCATAAATCACTGGCCCAAGCCAAGAACGGACAAAATTTGCCCACGCGGGGCTGCGAAAACCCAGTTCTCAAACATCATGCGATGGGTAATCAGCTAGGCATCACCGGCACTCCTGCGCTGGTGATGCCAGATGGAACGCTCGTGCCTGGCTATATGGATGTTGACCGACTTACTGCGATGCTTAATCTAAAGTAGTTTTAACACACGAGTCATTTCTCGCTTGTCTTCAGTGCGAGCCGCATTTAATTTTTTCCGTCCACCAGCAAGGTTGCAATAGTGAGCCTTGCTGGAATCCAGTATAATCCCCACTTTGTTATTTGTGCTTGAGGGCCCTGCGTGAATTCTAATTCTTATACACCATTAAAAGTAGGTATCTGTGGGCTTGGCACTGTTGGCTTTGGTACTTTGCAATTGTTAAAAAATAACGCTGAGGAAATTACTCGGCGAACTGGCTGTGAGATTCACGTTGTTCATGTGGCAACGCGAACTTTAGATCAGAAAAAAGTCGCTTGGGTGCCTGCGAGTGGAACTGATCCCTTTGCCTTGGTCAACGATCCCGATGTCGATGTGGTCATTGAGACTATGGGCGGCTTTGAGCCTGCATTTAGTGTGATCAAGAAGGCTTTGGAGAAGGGCAAGCACGTGATTACCGCTAACAAGGCACTTATAGCTGAGCATGGTAATGAGCTTTTTGCCACTGCCCGTGCCAACAACGTCACCCTTTCTTTTGAAAGTGCCGTAGCCGGTGGTATACCCATCATCAAAGCGCTTAGGGAAGGACTGGCAGCAAATAAAATAAGCAGTCTTGCAGGTATCATCAATGGTACCGGTAATTTTATCTTGACCGAAATGGGTGCAAAGAAACGTCAATTTGATGATGTATTAGCCGAGGCTCAGGCATTAGGGTATGCAGAAGCAGATCCAAAATTTGATGTTGAAGGAATTGATGCTGCTCATAAGTTAACTATTATGGCGTCTATAGCATTTGGTCTGCCGTTGGATTTCAGCAAAACTTACACTGAAGGCATCAGTAAAATCACCCCTGAAGATATAATTTATGCCGACGAGTTAGGCTATAAGATTAAACACTTGGGAATTGCCGTGTTAAACGGAACTCAAGCGGAGGTTAGGGTGCATCCAACGTTAATCTCTAAGAGTCAGTTATTAGCCCATGTTAACGGCGTAGATAACGCAGTTCTTGTTGAAGGCAATGCAGTTGGTAGCACTATGTATACTGGTCCGGGAGCGGGCGCTGAAGCAACTGCATCCGCGGTGGTTGCCGACATCATTGATCTTGCTCGAACGAAAGCCAGTGGCGCTGACCGGCCTCCTGTTGCGATGCTAGGCTATCTTGAACCCCGCTCTGATTTAACAGTATTGCCTATTGATGATATTCGTTCTGAGTATTATCTGCGAATATTAGTTGATGATAAACTTGGCGTAATGGCAAAGATTACAAGTTGTTTGCAAGACGCTGGGATTAGTATAGAAGCGGTCATTCAAAAAGAACGAGTAAGCCAAACTGTGTCTATTGTTATCCTAACCGATACCGCCCTGGAAGCTGACCTTAATAAAGCGCTAACTGCTATCGAAAATTTAGATGTGGTCAGTGGTAAAATTAATCGAATAAGAGTGGCATCACTCGCGAAGTGAAAGCCTAGGAATAGAAGTGAAATATATTAGTACTCGGGGCATAAGTCCCTCTCAGAATTTTGAGCAAGTGTTGCTTACCGGTCTAGCTCCAGATGGCGGGCTCTATGTTCCCGAGGTTCTGCCAACTTTTAGTGCTGAAGAAATTGGGTCTTGGCGTAACCTCTCCTATCCAGATTTGGCGTTGAAAATCATTGCCCCATTCATTGATGGAGAAATTCCCGAGACTGACCTTCGTGAAATCGTCGAGTCTAGTTACGCGAACTTTAATCACCCTGATGTTGCGCCGCTCACTCAGCTGGGTGAAAACGAGTGGGTGTTAGAGCTCTTTCATGGCCCGACTCTAGCGTTTAAGGATTTTGCGTTACAGGTTTTAGGACGTCTGCTGGATTATGTTTTAGCAAAGAAAGATCAGGCAGTGGTAATTCTGGGGGCTACCTCAGGTGATACCGGCTCGGCTGCACTTGAAGGTTGCCGGCACTCTGATCGAGTTGAGATGTTTATTCTTCATCCACATCAGCGTGTGTCCGATGTTCAGCGTAAGCAAATGACGACAATAATAGGCGATAACGTTTTTAATTTAGCGGTAGAAGGGAATTTTGATGACTGCCAGCGAATAGTTAAGGCAGCGTTTGCAGATCAGTCCTTCTTACCGAAAAACCGCCAGCTCGCTGCGGTTAACTCGATTAACTGGGCTCGTATTTTAATGCAGATCGTTTACTACTTCTCTGCATCTTTACGTTTGGGTGGCCCAGAAAAAGAAGTTTCATTTTCAGTGCCGACTGGAAATTTTGGCGATATCTATGCAGGTTATCTCGCTAAAAAAATGGGTCTGCCAATCAAGCAGCTTATTGTTGCAACTAATAAAAATGACATCCTGCATCGATTTATTGCTCATAACGAATACTCTAAAACAGAATTAAGTAAAACATTCTCGCCGAGCATGGATATTTTAGTTTCAAGTAACTTTGAGCGATATTTGTTTGATATGTTTGGCCGTGACAGTGCGAAGCTCAACGATTTCATGAAAAAATTTGGCACTCAAACCTTGAGCGTGTCAGATGATCAGTGGCAGAAAGTAAGATCTGATTTTGATAGTGCCAGTGTCGATGATGACACTACCTGCGAGGTGATTTCTGAAGTATTCAAGGCCAATGGTGAGCTTTTAGATCCTCACACGGCAATAGGTTTAAAGGCAGCGAGACAGTGTAATACCAGTAGCACTACGCCGATGGTGACCTTGGCGACAGCTCACCCGGCTAAATTTGACGAGGCGATTCTTAAGTCGGGATTAAATACTCCCGCATTGCCTGAACATTTAAAGGACTTATTTGAACGAGAGGAAAAATACTCCGTTGTGGCTAATGAATTACAGGCTGTCACTGGGTTTATTTCTAAGCATTGTACCGGTTCAAATTGAGTTTGATTTAATATGGCTGTCACAGTTCAACGTCGGGTACTGTCAGAGGGGGGGTCGCTGCCAGAGTCGATTTCCCCACTCTTGCAACGAATATATAGCGGTAGATCTATTAAGTCTGCTTCTGAGCTTGAACTTGGTCTAGCCAATCTATTGCCTCCATCAGGCCTTAAAGGAATTGAGGTGGCTACGGATCTGCTGGTAGAGGCTCTAGAGAAAAATCAACGATTTCTTATAGTCTCCGATTTTGATGCCGATGGAGCGACAAGCTGCGTGGTGGCGATAAAGGCACTTCATCTATTTGGCGCCCAGCATGTTGACTATATCGTTCCTAACAGATTCGAATATGGATATGGTCTTACGCCAGAAATTGTCGAGCTCGCGAAAACACGTAACCCTGATCTGCTGATTACCGTTGATAATGGAATATCGTCTATCGACGGGGTCGCCGCAGCCCAAGCCGCAGGTATAAAAGTTTTAGTCACCGACCATCATTTGCCTGCGAGAGAAACGCCTGCTGCTGAAGCCATAGTTAATCCTAATCAGCACGGCTGTGAATTTCAAAGTAAGTGCATTGCTGGGGTTGGTGTGATTTTTTACACTATGCTAGCGCTGCGAACTAGATTGAGAGAGCAAGATTGGTTTCGTCAAAATGATTTACCCGAGCCGAATATGGCTGACTTGCTCGATTTGGTGGCACTTGGCACGGTTGCTGATGTTGTGCCACTTGATAGAAATAACCGGATACTGGTGAGCGAGGGATTAAAGCGAATTCGAGCGGGGAGAGCTAGACCTGGAATTGCTGCGCTGCTGCGGATTGCCAATCGTAATCCTGCGCGCTTAAAAGCCAGCGACCTTGGTTTTGGTTTAGGTCCTCGTCTTAATGCTGCAGGTCGCTTGGATGATATGGCGACCGGCATTGAATGTTTGCTGGCAGAGCAGCCGGGGGAAGCGCATGAATTAGCGATGCTTCTCGATGGTATGAATCAAGACCGCAAACAAATTGAGTCAGACATGCGAGACCAGGCGTTCGCGCATCTCAGTGAGATTGAACTAAGCATTGAGGATATTCCTGCTGCACTTTCTCTATTTGATCCTCGCTGGCACCAAGGGGTGGTCGGCATACTGGCCTCAAGAGTCAAAGAAAAGTATCACCGGCCTGTTATTGCTTTTGCTGATGTGTCCAACGGCGAGGCGGGTGGTGAGCTTAAAGGTTCAGCTAGATCCATTCCTGGCTTTCATATTCGTGATGCCTTGGATACGGTGGCGACTAACAATCCTGGTTTGATAAGCAAATTTGGTGGTCATGCTATGGCCGCGGGATTGAGCTTAGAAAAATCAAAGTTTGAGGTTTTTCAAAAAGCCTTTGCAGATGAGGCCGCGAGATTGCTTAAGCCAGAACAGCTGCAGGCTATTCTGCTGAGTGACGGTGAGCTTGAAAAGGAGTCGTTATCAATGGCGACAGCTCAGCAGCTTGGTGATGCCGGGCCGTGGGGCCAGGAATTCCCCGAGCCTATGTTTGACGGCCGTTTCAATCTTATCGGGCAGCGTAAGGTGGGTGAGAATCATCTTAAGATGGTACTTAGCCCGCTAGAGGAAAATCAGTTCGTTATCGATGCCATTGCTTTTAATGTTGAGGCGATAGATTGGCCCGCGCAAACGGCAACAGAAATTGAGATTGCTTATCGAATGGATATCAATGAGTTTAGAGGCAACACGACCTTGCAACTTATGGTGGAGAAAATCCTCAGCCATTCATAGTGAGAGATAGTGGAAGATAGTGTTTTAGACATCACCCTGCGCGATGTCCAGCGTAGGGTGAAGCAGGGTTCTAAGCCAGTATGTCGATTAGTCGGCCTCGTCTTGCCGCTGGCTTGTCTGCTTGATGATGAGCCTGATCGAGATTCTCCCGTGAGGGTGCCAGCCGTTTTTTCTGCAAAAGAGA
>CAWKZY010000123.1:0-6209 GCA_963854625.1 Gammaproteobacteria bacterium
TCAGGTTCTGTGCCAGCGACAGCTAGACCACGATAGGCACCGAGGGGCTCTAAGCCTTTTTGTTCAGCAAGCTTGCTGTCCATAATTACTGACGCTGATGCGCCGTCAGACAGTTGACTGGCATTGCCAGCGGTTATCAATCCACCCTCAAAGACTGGCTTTAAGCCAACTAGGCCTTCAAGTGTTGTAGTTGGGCGATTACCTTCGTCTTTATCCAAGGTGACTTCATGAATGCTTTGCTGCTTAGTCGCTTTGTCCATGAATAACATCTTTGATGTCATTGGAACGATCTCGTCAGCGAATTTTCCTGCGGCCTGCGCGGCAGCTGTACGCTGTTGGCTCTGCAATGCATATTCATCCATCGCATCACGGGAGATGCCATAGCGCTTTGCTACTATTTCTGCTGTGTCTAGCATAGACATGTAGGCATGCTCAGATCTGGCTAAAACGTTCGGGTCTGTGCCGCGGTAGCCGTTGCGATGCTCGTTTTGAACCAAGCTAATTGATTCAAGACCGGCGCCAATAACGATAGGCATATTGTCACAGATAACTTGCTTGGCAGCGGTAGCTATCGCAAGCATGCCCGAGGCACATTGACGGTCCATGCTCATGCCAGAAACAGAGCTTGGCAAACCAGCGGCAACGCCGGCGGTTCGACCAATGTTGAATCCTGAAGAGCCTTGTTGCATGGCGCAACCCATTACTACATCATCGACCTCGGCTGGATCGATGCCAGCTCGCTCAACTGCCGCCGCAATCGCGTGTCCGCCTAGTGTAGGGGCGTCAGTGTCATTAAATGCGCCACGGTAGGCTTTGCCTATTGGGGTTCTCGCGGTTGATACGATTACTGCTTCTTTTGTCATGCTTATCTCCAAATGACTATCTTTTATTTTCTAAGTTTTTGAAAAGGTTGGTTATAGATTAAATTTATCGGTGCTATAGCTTTACTTCAGGTGCCTGAGGGCCACAAACCAAGGCTATGATCGATCCAATAGCTTGCCCAGCGAGCTCGGTCATTTCAGTGTCAGTCCTGTCCTGAATTGGGTGAGGTACAAACACTCTCTTAGGGTGAATTCCTAGTGAATTACCCTGTGCTTCAGCGGCCTGAACAAACTCCGCTGAGGCCACAAAACCTGATGGAATACCTCTACTTTCTAAGTCCATGATGTCATGCAAACTGCACGAGGTACATGAGCCTCAGTCGGCCAGCCCTTCAATCACCGCATCACATTCAATGCTGATACGTTGGGTCAGTTCTTTTGGTGCGACGCGAGCAAAGGTCGGCTTTGAATAGCGCTTGATTGTTGCTCCAAGTTCTGTGAGCTGTCTTTCAACCTCATCTAAAAACTCTTTGCCGCGAGGCTTAGATATATCGAGCAAGCCAACGGTTGCGCCGGAGAGTGATAGCAGCCTAGGCAATAGTTGCCTCTCAACTGGTGTCAGCTCCGCTGTTGGGTCTAAAAGAGTCATATCACTCATTTTCATCTCCGCTTGTTGAAAATCGTTTTGATACCAACTGGCTGCCGCGTTCACCCGATGCCACCCAGCCGCCAATAATGGCTGAAAACATCCCGGCAGTTCCGCCTGTACTTACAATGTGCAGGCCATCGTCTCTAAACTTATTGAGCAACTTATCTTTGAATTTCTCTGGCATGCCTTCGGCTATGTCGCTGGCGCCGCGAACAATCTCATGGCCCGGTGTCATCAGTTCATCGAACAATGCCGCTTTCAGGTCAGCCTTGCTCCAGCCGCTGTCTTTTAATAAGCGCCGGTGTTCTGGGCAGACAATAAGAATGGCATCTGCAATTCCGAATAATTTTACATGGGCGACACCACGGAGGCTAGCGGCCATGCTTTTAGCCAGTGACTTAGCGGTTCTAGATTGCTGGTCTAATATAGGTGTAAGGCCATCACCGGCGAATAGACTTACCACAGATTGGTCTCTGTCGAATCCTCGATCCATTGCCAGGGTGGGCCAGTCTGCATCTGATTCATCTTCTGCAAAACAGTAGGTATATTTGCCGGGATTCCCCATTGTTGCACGATCGATACCGCCCGGAACACCCCCACCCACATTGCGTATCAAAAGCTGCAGAGAACGGCCAATGGTTGCATTAGCGCGGTTGCCTTGGCCGAGCGCATTGACCCCTGAATTCATGCCAATTTGACGGGGCGCTGGGCCATTAATAATCACTACGGGAGACGAGAAATAAGTGGTGCAAAGCAGGCCGTGCATGCAGAATTTATCTAACAATGCAGCCTCTGCTGCAGCTATTATGGCAGGGAAATATTCAGGCTTAGCACCTGCCATCACGGCATTTATCGCAATTTTTTCAATAGAACAAGGTCGGTAATCCGGTGGCACATTGCCAATGATTTCGCTTGGACTGCGCCCGCTGCCGGCCAACATTCGCATGACTCGGATTGGGGTTGGAGGTACAACAGGCAAGCCATCAGTCCAGCCGCGCTCATAACAGGCTTCCATGACGTCCTCAGATTCGGCAAGTTCAACCTGGCGTGCCTGTAAAATACCGCTGTCGAAACGCAGGGCAAGGACTTCATCCATCCCAGGGTCTTGGGTCTTGGACCCGCAGCCGGGCTTGAAATCTACTAAGCCCTCACCTAAGGCAGAAAGGCCTGTAAATTCACGCCATTGCTGCTTGTCCCAACCATAGATTCGATCCTCTGAATCAGCCATTAGATTAATAAGGGTGGGGACGAACTCGATGTCGTTTTTGTAGGAAAACTCCAAAGAACGGTCATCGATTGGGTTAGCTGCCGCTGCTGGGAAGCTGGGGTCATCTTGGACATATACAGTCAGCGCCCCAGCCATTGCTTTAATCATTTCTGCAATAACAGGTTCAATTAGGGCACAGGTGGGACAGTCTTTTTTGACGACTAGAGCATACGAAGGTTCGACAGATTGATTCAAGGAATTGCCTTAATAAATAAACCCGAGGGTAAAAATGCCGACGAGTACGTTAATGATCATGAATATAGACGAGGTGCGAGACATCACTTTCCAAAGCAGAGGGCCGCGGTAGGCGGCGCGTATACCGATAATCAAAACAACTGTGTAAGCAAGCATCAAAGCGACCATCACGAGGTAGCTTATCCATCGCTGGGCATCCACGGCTCTGCTTCCAAATACGAAGAATAGCCCAGAGCCTACAAAGTAAAAAGCCCAATAAGTAATAGCTAAGCCATAGTCACCAGCAAGTAGCTTGGCTAGGAAAGACCCACTATTTTTTGTGGATAAGGAGTCTTTGCCTTGGATATTGCCAGGGACATTTTCGGAAGCATTACCGGAAACCTTCCCAGAAACATTGTCAGTAGCTTGATTAATTTGGGTTATCTCTTTGTTCTATGTAGCACGTAGTGTAACCCACGTAAAAAGGATAAAAAATACAAAATCCCGAAAAATCCAAAGCTGAAGACTCAGCTATTTGCATTTCTTTTTATTATGTCACTAAAATCTTGCCCCGGTAGCAATGCTGAAAGCTCTTCGACAGGACTCAGTTAAAGTTCTATGATATTGAACAATTAATTAGTAGAGCAGAAAGGTAGAACCAGGTGAAAATCACCACTGATGTAGATAGCGAGCCGTTAAGCCTAGCCTTCAGTTTTAGCAGGCAAAAAGCTAAGGCGCTGTATGGCCTTAAGGGGATCTTGATCGGCATAGTTGCGGATCAAAGGCTTAACGAGAAAGAACTCTTATTTTTGGACTATTGGTTGAAATCCCAATATTTTATGTCGGAAGATCATGATGTTGTGAGTATTTTAACTAAAGTCGGTGATATTCTGGCTGAGGGAGAGCTTAGCCCGCAGAAACTACTGGATATTCAATCCGATATTGAGCTGCGTATTAGCTTGATGCCAGATTCAGTTTTGTCTGAGGCGAAAGGGGTAGGTCAAAAAGGCGAGCTTTTAGGTTTTTTGAATGGTGTAGCATCAGATGGAGTACTCAATGATCAGGAAGTTGAGGCCTTATTTAATTGGCTTAACCGCAATGAATCCTTTCGAGATTTGTGGCCGGCAAGTGTTATCGTTAATCGGCTGAATACTATTTTAGAAGATGGCATCATTACTGAGGAAGAACGTCAGGATTTGATGCTAACGGTAAATCAGATTACCGGGCATGTAGATGACGAAAAAACTATAAGGTATGAGTTCTCTACCGATGTTTGGGAAGATATCGTCGATGATTTAGTCGTGTCAGGATCAACTTTTTGTTTGACTGGTGATTTTGTCAGCGGAGATCGAGATGCGGTAAATACGATGCTTCGCTGTCTGGATGCGAAGACATCTACCAATATTAATAGTCTCGTCGATTATCTCGTTATAGGAACGCTTGCGAGCAGGAACTGGCTGTATACCAGTCATGGCAGGAAAATTGAAAAGGCACTGCACAGTAAGAGGCAGGGTGGGCAAATCAAAACAATTACAGAACGCACTTTGTTGAAATTTATGCGGCCGGTGTAGGCGTTCAAGGGCCGCAGTTGACCATTAAATGACCGCTGCAATTAGTTGACAACTTCAATGGTGGGATGAGGCGTCTAGAGAAAATTTTTAGGTATCTCAAAGAGGGAGTAATGGTGGCTGATTTAAGAATTTGCCCGCGAGGTAGTACTTTTGTTAACCGCTGGGCCTAATTGTAAGTGGATAAGAGGGGGGTAAACATCCCGCTTTACCCCTCTTACTGTAGAGGCCAGCAAAGTTTGATGTTTAGTACTGCTGCGACTAGTTATTTCTTAAACCGATATTCTCATAAATGGCTAGCGTTTCCCACCAAGCAGGCCTTGGAGTGCGGCTGGAATATCGGCAGGAAGAACAATGAATTTGGAGTTGTCAGAACTTGATAAGGTGGTTAGCGAGTTAATGTATTTTTCACCGAGTAAATAAAGTACAGGTAGTTCTTTTTCTCCAATCGCGTCGGTGACCAATGAAATCGAGTCTTTACTTGCCTGAGCCAAAATGACCTGACCTTCAGCAACTCGTCTGGAGGCTTCGAGCTCACCCTCCGCTTGCAGTATTGCGGCTTGTTTGTCTCCGTCAGCGCGAGTTACAGTAGCCCGGCGAGCGCGCTCTGCAGCGGCTTGCTCTTCCATTGCCGCCTGCATCGTATTCGATGGATTAATGTCCTGAATTTCCACTGTTTTTAGGGTGATCCCCCAGTCGGCTATGTCATTAGATATAGCGGCTTTAAGCTTAGCTTTAATGTGATCTCGAGAGGAGAGCGCATCATCTAGGGTCATCTCGCCGACAATTGAGCGCAACGAAGTCTGAACCAGGGTTTGAATTGCCACAATATAATCTTCTACGCCATACACCGCTTTTTCTGGGGACACGATATTTATGTAAGCAACTGCATTAGTGACAAGTACAGCATTGTCTTTGGTGATTACTTCCTGCGAGGGTATGTCTAGAACGATATCTTTAGTGGTGACTTTAAATGCTACCGCATCGATATAGGGGATGATGAAATTTAGCCCCGGGTTAAGTGATGAGTGATATTTGCCCAGCCGCTGCACTACCCATTTGCTGCCTTGGGGCACTTGGCGAACGCCTTGCGCTACAGTGATAAGCAAGAATGCCATAACTGCGATTGCTAGAATTAAGCCTGCTTCCATGATTGTGCTCCTGTTCTGGCGCTAAATGTCTGAGAATTGCTGAGAGTTACTTTAGGTATTACGTCTTTTTTACAATGAGCGCATTACCTGATAAATCGATAACGCTTACTCGGTCACCGATGGCCAAAGAATCTTCTGAAATGATGAGCCACTCGTCGTTTCCGAGCAACGGAGCTGGAAATCGGATTAATCCTTTGCTATCGCCATTGGGAGCATTAATTATTTGACCTATTTCTCCAACCAAGGCTTCTTTGGACAGGCCTGCTTTTGTTCTATCGTTAGATAAAGGCTTAAGATACTTGAACCAAGCTACAGCAAGACCAGTGGACAACATTCCCCAGGTCACCACTTGGAGAACAGCGCTGAGAGAAGGGATAAGAGCAACGAAAAGACCGGTTGCAACTGCTGCCGCGCCAAACCAAAAGATAAAAAACGACCCAATGAATATTTCTGTCAGCATTAATACTATGCCAGCAACTATCCAATGCCAGTATAGAAGCTCGAAGTCCATAGCCATCTCCCGTATCCGTGTTTAGACATTATTGAACTGTTTGCTTAGACTAGTAAACATAATACGGG
>CAWKZY010000124.1:0-6154 GCA_963854625.1 Gammaproteobacteria bacterium
GTTCATACTTTGGCATGCCACAGCAATGTTCCTTAGCAGCCAGTTCGACGGTAACGCCGCTATGTTCGAGAATGCTAATAACACTGTCGGCAATTGACGGTTCGTTGTAGTTGCAATAGCAGGTGGTAAACAGCGTCACTTTCTCGTGTCCAAGCTTAGTGGTGGTGCCTGCTATATATTCTTGGTTATTCACGGTTGGTGGACTTTTCTGGCTTATCTTCGATGGGTCGAATATTTTGACCGCATATTTTTTTCTAGCAGTCTGGCGCACGTACTCAGGTAGAACGGCATCTTTATGAATGCCTAAGGTACTATCTAGAACGCCTCTAATAGTAGCGTTCTTGTTGCCACTGTTAACTATGGTGTTGATTACAGGCATCGATGCCACTTTGCCGACCAAGTCAGTGCTAGTAATTAGGTTGTCGCGAAGTTTAGTGTTACCTTTTTTATAGTTGATCGCTTTCGCCCTGAGCATCAAATGAGGGAAATCTACATTCCACTCATGTGGCGGGACATAAGGACATTTTGTTAGATAACATAGATCGCACATGTAACACTGATCAACGACTTTGCTGTAGTCGGCGACATCGACGCTATCCAATTCAAACGTTTCACTCTCATCGATTAGATCAAACAAGGTAGGAAACGCATTACACAAACTGACGCAGCGCCGACAGGTGTGACAAATGTCATAGACTCTCTCTAGTTCCTTATTGAGGTCGTCTTCATTCCAAAATTTGGGATCGTTTTGGTTAAGAGGGTGTCTAGTAGGTGCAGCTAACCCTCCTTCTCTGCTGCTACCGGCCATCGAAGGTCTCCTTACGTGATATCCATGCAGTAATTATTTGCCGCCTTTATAGGCGGCAAATATAGATAGGCGCTTTTTAATCGTCTAAAGCGTCTAGTGCTTTCTGAAAACGATTAGCGTGAGACCGTTCTGCTTTCGCTAATGTTTCCATCCAATCAGCAATCTCGTCAAAGCCTTCGTCACGAGCGTCTTTTGCCATACCTGGATACATGTCAGTGTATTCGTGAGTTTCACCTGCAACTGCAGACTTCAAATTGTCTGAGGTGCCGCCGATAGGCATGCCGGTCGCTGGATCGCCTACTTCTTCAAGATATTCAAGGTGCCCATGAGCGTGGCCAGTTTCGCCCTCAGCAGTTGAACGAAAAAGTGCCGACACGTCGTTATAGCCTTCAACATCGGCTTTTTGAGCGAAGTACAGATAACGACGATTTGCCTGTGACTCGCCGGCAAAAGCCGCCTTCAAATTTTCTTCTGTTTTGGACCCTTTTAGCGACATTTAAATTCTCCTATGGTGATTATTAAATGATCATCGAGATGAGCAGGCTCAGGATTAGCTTGATTGCTCGGTTCTTGATAGAGACTGTACCCTCCTTTTGTGACCAAATCTAATTGATTCTTTTAATGCCTTAATGGGTTTTATCAATTACCATTATTAACTATGATTCCAAGTATCAAACAGCTCAAATATATTTGCGCCGTCGCTGAGCATCGGCATTTCAGTAAAGCAGCAGAAGCCTGTTTTGTGACTCAATCGACCCTAAGCGCTTCTATTCAGGATCTTGAATCTCAATTAGAAGCTGTGATTTTTGAGCGAAACAAAAAAAGTGTATTAATCACCCCCCTCGGTGAGCGTCTCCTTCACCAAGCTAGGGTTGTTCTGGGCGACGTTGAGGACTTCATCTCAATTGCCCACTCTCATGAGGAGACGTTGGCGGGGGAGATAAGGCTCGGGGTGATACCCACCATTGGGCCTTTTCTGTTGCCTTCGCTATTAGCCGAGCTGCGTACTCAATACACTAAATTAAAACTCTATTTGCGCGAAGATATGAGTGCAGACCTTGTCCAACGTTTGCAGCAGGGCAAACTTGATTTGATACTTCTCGCATTCCCTTATTCTTTGCCGGATATAGAAACGGTTAATCTATTTAAGGACGAATTTCTTCTTTGCCTGTCTCCAAGTCACTCGCTAGAAGGTGCTAAGCAAGTTTCGCAGCAACAACTGAAAGGTGAGAGTTTGTTGCTCTTAGAGGAAGGGCATTGTCTGCGCGATCATGCCTTAGAGGCATGTAAATTAGAAAAGGCAGAAACCGATATTGTGTATCAAGGCAATAGTTTGCATACCCTAGTGCAAATGGTCGCAAATGGCCTTGGGGTAACATTATTGCCAGCACTGTCTATTAAAGGCGGTGTATTAGGGGAGACCAGGCTTCAGCTTAAATCTTTTGGGGGCGAGAACGTATCCCGCGAAATAGGTATGGCTTGGCGAAAAACTGATCCTCGTAGAGAAGAATATTTATTGCTGGCAGAATTCATCCGCCTGCATTGGGCGTCTGCGGAGAAATTGACCTAATCGTTTGTTGTATAGCAGGCACTGTCTCGGCCTCAAACCATGGGTTGCGAGAAAGCCACAGCTGGTTGCGAGGGGAGGGATGGGGAAGTAAATACTGCTTTGGGGCGTATTCACGCCAAGTATGTACGCGCTGCGTGAGAGTTTTTTCAGCCGAATTGCTGTATCGATTTTGGGCATACTGGCCAATTAGCAATGTGCATTGAATATTAGGAAGACAGGCCAACACTTGCTCGTGCCAGGTGGGCGCACACTCCGGGCGAGGTGGCAGATCTCCTGACTTGCCCTTGCCTGGGTAACAGAACCCCATGGGCAGTATTGCCACTAGAGACTCATCATAAAAGTGTCTCTCATCAATATCCATCCAGCGGCGTAGACGATTGCCACTGGCGTCATCCCAGGGAATGCCGCTGGCATGCACTTTTGCACCCGGGGCCTGACCAATAATGAGTATGCGAGCTGAGGGTTTTGCGCTAATGATAGGGTTAGGAGCAGGAATACTTTGAGCACAGATAGAGCAATGCTTGATTTCATTCAGTAAATTTTTGAGCGCAAATGCTGAGCTAGGTTTCATGTTGGAATTAATGCTGGGGATATATAAATAACAAGGCTATACCAAGAATAGTGCTAGACCAAGGATGTTATTTCGCGGAATAGTTAACTTAAGCTAAAGGTGCGACTAGGCGATAGGTGTTTATGCGATTTTTTGCACTATCAGACGTTCATGTTGATTACTCAGAAAATTTAAATTGGATTGAGGGCATCAGCAGCAACCATTATCGAAATGATGTGCTGATCTTAGCCGGTGACCTGACAGCTGATCTTGTCCTACTTGAACGCATACTCAGTGGCCTTAGGGTTAAGTTCAGCAGTGTATTATTCGTACCAGGGAACCACGAACTTTGGCTGCGAGAAGAAGATGTGGATTGCTCTTTAGAGAAATTCAATGTAATCCAGAAACTCTGTCAAAACTTAGGAATAGAAACCGACGTGGCGCATTTTGCTGAGGTAAGTGTGGTTCCCTTGTATAGCTGGTATGACTTTTCATTCGGTCAGCCTGGCCGTCACTTACTTAGGGCTTGGCGAGATTTTCGCGAATGTCGCTGGCCAGGTTTTATGAACGGCGCGGAAGCTATCAACAAACATTTTTTGGCTATGAATACTGACAGGCTGGCAGTTAGCAACGAAAAAGTTATCAGCTTCTCTCATTTTATGCCTCGTATCGATTTGATGCCGGAGCGAATTCCAGAGAAAAGAAAGATTGTTTATCCGGTGCTTGGTAGTGAGTCCTTCGGCAAGCAGGTCTCCCAATTAAATCCTGATATACACATCTATGGACACAGTCATGTCAATCGTAACATCGAGGTTGATGATATTTGCTATGTAAACAATGCGTTTGCTTACCCAAGTGAGGAAAATATTTCTCGCAAAAAATTACATTGTGTTTTAAATACAAATAATAAACGCTCATGATAAATCTGGATTCACAAGATATTGATCTTTGGATTGTCGACATCGCAGATTTCGCTTATGAAGAGCTGTTGTCACTGACTGCTGGCTGGCTGTCTAAACAGGATCAGCAGCGGGCAGTGCGTTTTCAATTTCTAGAACACAAGAAACAACTTTTAATGGGCCGCTATTTAACGCGAACGGTTCTCTCTTGGTACAGTGGTTTTTCCGCAGGGGATTGGCGCTTTGAGAACAACGAATATGGCAAACCATTTATAGCGTCTGATCTGCTGAAGGGGATGGCTGAGCCACTTTTTTTTAACCTTTCCCATTCCAAGAATAAATTAGTACTGGCGATAGCGCGGCATGAGCTTTTGGGAGTTGATATAGAATATGGCCTGAAAATCAGGCGAGTAGAAAAGTTAGCCAAGCGATATTTTTCAAACTCTGAAATTGATGATTTTGGGGTTTTAGCAAAAGATCAGATGCAAAAAAAGTTCTATGATCTTTGGTCTTTAAAAGAAGCCTATATAAAGGCTTGTGGGATGGGACTTGCAATTCCCCTCGATCATTTTTCTTTTAGTTTTCAAAGTAAGAACGGAATTGAAATAAAATTCGATAAAGAAAGGACCGATGAGCCTAGGCTTTGGCGATTCTGGGAAATTGATTCAGAGCCTGGCTATCATTTGTCTCTGGCTATTAAATTGGCTGAGTTGGAGGAGGTGGCAAGGATTGAAATTTCTAACCTCAATCAGATAAAACCTTCCGGAGAGATTGTAAGCAAGCAGTTCACTGTGCGTAATAAGAAGTAGTTGCTTTAAAAAAAGGCTATTTCTCGTCTCGGTTATTTTCCCACATTTTTACAGTCCGAATTACATTGTCTTTAATTTGCACAATCTCAGCGTAGTATCCTTTTATTTCAATACCTACTAACGAATCAGGGATTGATTCCAGAATTTCGGTTAGCAGACCGTTCAAGGTCTTGGCTCCAGTGCTGTCCAACTCCCATGACAGTACGCGGTTGATATCTCGAATACTGGTAGAACCATCTATCAAATAGCTGCCGTCATCTTGAGCGTGAATATCTCTGCTGCTAGCCGCCATGTCGGTGGTGAATTCCCCGACAATCTCTTCCAGGATATCCTCCAGTGTCACGATACCTTTCGCCGCTCCGTATTCGTCAACGACTACAGCCATGCGTAGTTTCCGGTTCTGAAAATTAACTAGTTGCGTATGCAGCGGCGTGCTTTCGGGAATGTAGTAGGGTTCTGTTGTTTCCTGAATTATCGCTGCTTTGTTTATTTTCTCTACGCGAAGAAGACGCCCTATGCTACGCAAATGGAGCATGCCAACTATGTTGTCTATATCTTCTCGATATACTGGGATTCGAGTGTGCTGGCTGGTGCCAATCTGATCGAGTATTTCATCTAGATCATCTTCGATATCGATGCCGACAATTTCATTTCTCGGGACTAGAATATCGTTTACTGTCACTTTTTCTAGATCAAGAATATTAAGTAGCATTCCCTGATGTTGTTCAGGTATACGGTCGCTGGATTCATGGACAACACTGCGCAATTCTTCCTGAGAAAGTGCCTGATGGCTTTCATCGTTATCGTGTTTAAAACCAAGAAGGCGCACTAAGGCATTTGAGAAAAAATTCACGGACCAAACCACAGGGTATAAAACTTTCAGCAGCAAACTTAAAAGTACGCTTGACGGATAGGCTATTTTTTCTGGATAAAGCGCGGCAATTGTTTTCGGGGTGACTTCAGCAAAAATTAACACTATCAGGGTAAGAACGATAGCAGTTCCGATCGGCTCAGGTTCGCCGACTAAAGCGATCGTTATTGAGGTTGCGATAGAGGCGGCGAGGAAGTTGACAAAGTTGTTGCCAATCAGAATTATTCCTATCAATTTGTCCGGGGTTTCCAGGAGCTTGCTAGCTCTTATCGCACCAGCATGCTTGTTTCGCTTCATATGATTGAGGCGATAGCGGTTGAGGCTCATCATGCTCGTCTCTGAGCTTGAAAAGTAGGCAGAGGCGATTATCAAAGAAACAAAGGCAATGATTAAAAACGATAACGAGGATTCGTCTGAGTTCATAGTTAGATTAAGGTCAGCTTATTAGGTGCTCGGCTGTGCTACCCGAGCATGTATTCTAGGGCGAATTTAGAGCCATAAAATCCGAGTAAGAGTAGCGTAAAACCGCTAAGAGTTCCTCGAATGGCGGTCATTCCTCGCCAACCTAGCTGGTGTCGTCCCCACAGTAATACCGCGAACACTATCCATGCTAGAACCGAAAAGAATGTTTTATGAATGACGCCATC
>CAWKZY010000125.1:0-6050 GCA_963854625.1 Gammaproteobacteria bacterium
CCCTCGGGCTTGCCCGCCGCAAGTTAGCTTAATAATAAGAATAGTAGTTATAAAACAAAAATTGAGAGGGCAGTAAAGTGGGAGAAATAGTCCGCTATAAACGCGATGTTTGGGGTGAGGAAGTTATTCTCGGTGTGTCTTGGGATCTGCTTTGGGTTGTTGCTGTAGCTGTTCTTGTTTTATTAGCAGCTCACGCAATCATTATGGCCGCTTTGGCCAACAAAAAAATTGAAAAAGCTTCCACAGGTGGTCGTCGTATGGTTCGTCATGAATCTATCGACAGATTATTCCATTGGGTTATGGCGCTTAGCATTTTTGCACTGATTATTACTGGCGTTGCGCCAATACTAGGTCTTCGAATTGCTTGGTTGAGTATCCACTGGATTGCCGGATTATTGCTTACCTTTATCACCATTTTTCATATCATCCGGTCTATGTTCTGGCAGGACTTTAAATCAATGATTCTTGGTCCTAAAGATTTTGGCGAGCCATTTAACGCAGCACAGATGCCAGGTAAGTATTCTTTTGAGCAAAAAGGTATGCATTGGGCCGTTACTGTTGTTGTGTTAGCCGTTATCGTCACGGGTATGTTGATGTTCTTGCAAATCGACAGTCCTTTTTGGAATCGTACAAACAGCATGCCTGAAGACCAACTGGGTCTAGTGTTTTTGTTACACGGATTATCGACTTTGGCTTTAGTAGCGCTTGCAGCGACTCATATTTATTTCGCCCTGCGACCTGAGAAGCTTTTTTATACGCGCTCTATGGTATCCGGCTGGATGTCAGAAGATGAGATGAAAGCAAACCACGACCCTGAGCTCTGGTCACCCAGAGAAGCTGATTAACTAATTGAGTGGTAAGTAGTGATTGAAAAAAATATTGAAGTAATCGAATCCGGTTATGAGTTTTTGTTAGCATTTGCAGCACAAGGTCGGCCCGCTCAAACTGAATCTGGGCCTGGCCCACATGCCCGGCCCACCATTTCTGGTATGGCTGAAGCTATGAATAGCTTGGCCAAGTCTTTTGACGACAGTCAGGTTAGCTTCGAGAAGGTTATCGCTAATGACTGTCGAAATGCAGGTGCTGCACTAGAGTTCATTTTGGCTCAAGAAAAAATCGGATCAGAGATGGTCGACAATCTAAACGCGTCGATCCACGTTCGAGCAGTACTCACTGATCTGTTTTTGTATAGTGAGGCCCTTGCCCCGCTAGATATTACTGAGCCGGTATCACAAGCTTACGACGCGACCAAAACCTAAGGTTTAAACGACGTTATACAGAGGTAAGCTAACGAGTTTATCTCGGTCTAAGGCCTTAAATAGTCGTTAAACGGAAAGGAAGCTAACGCCTCCTTTCCGTTTTTTCGTATGTGCTATTTGTAATTAGAGCCTACATTGCTGAGAATTAATTTAAGATGATCGAATTTCCTCCACGCCTCGACCTCGCGAATCTCCCTACCCCTCTCACCGAGCTATGCAACTACACTGGTGGCCCAGCAGATGTTTCAATTTGGATTAAGCATGACGAGCTGACCGGAATGGAAGTGTCCGGTAATAAAATTAGGAAGCTTGAATTTTCTATTGCTGAAGCCTCGCTTCAAGGCTGCGATACTTTGATTACCTGTGGTGGTATTCAGTCAAATCATTGCCGCGCCACTGCTGTTATTGGTGCTCGCTTAGGCCTAAAAGTGCATTTGATATTACGGGGCAAAAAGCCTGAAGTGCCAGACGGTAATCTTTTGATGGGCTACTTAAGTGGTGCGACCATTACCTATCTTAGCCAGGGTGAGTGGAGCTGCCATGAGCAGAAGGCAGCTGAGCTTGAAGCCGAATACTTAAAGTCGGGTAGCAAAGCTTTTTTCATTCCTGTGGGTGCTAGCGATGAAATTGGCCTGTGGGGATATATCGCTGCAGCTGCCGAACTTAAGCAAGACTTTGAAGATTTGTCGATTGACCCTGAATATATTGTTTGCGCCACCGGCTCTGGAGGCACTCAGGGTGGACTTTTAGTTGGTGGGAAGTTGTTTGATTTGAATGCCCAATGTGTGGCATTTAACGTAAGTGATGACGCGGCCTACTTTGATCGAAAAATAAAAGAAGACGTGACGTTATGGAAGGCCCGGTATGAGATAGATTTCGACTTGGACAGTATTGATATTCAGACCGCCGATGGTTATCTCGGTCCAGGATATGGCAAAGCCGATCCCTGTGTTTTTGATACTATTGCTGAACTCGCCCGAACTGATGGTATTTTTCTGGACCCAGTCTATACAGGTAAAGCCTTTCATGGCATGGTGAGTGAGTTAAACAAAGGCGAGAACGGCGCCTTTCCTGGAGTTAAAAACATTGTGTTTGTCCACACCGGCGGCCTGTTTGGCGTCTTTCCACAGCAGCAGAATTTTTCGTTTGATTAAAGCCAGTCAATTCTTCCGCTAACATTTATGAAAATTTTATAACGGATTTTGGATTATGATTTTTAACATCGAACTTAAGCTGCCACCTATAATGTTAAACAGAAAACCGGTAGTACTCACCACAATAGTTTCCTCTCTGGTTGTGAGTGCTTGCTTTAATTCAGGATCGGTTCAGGCCCAAGAGCCAGATGGCTACTCTGGTGCATCGCCATCCTACAGTGAACCAGTAATCCCAAAAGGTTGGGATACACAATATGAATCAGAGCTTTTGCCCACCACTAAGCAACTCATTACAACGGGCTTACGGTCGGGTGAGGGCTATTTTAGTGCTGACGGTTCTCAGTTAATATTTCAAAGTGAAGTGCCGGGTGATAACCCGTTCTACCAAATATATGTGAGGGACTTAGCGAGCGGCATAACTAATCAGGTGTCGCCCGGAATTGGTCTGACTACTTGCAGCTGGATACACCCTACTGAAGCAAAGGTTATGTTTTCCTCTACTCATGAAGACCCGGATGCTTTGGCAAAACAGGCTGAGGAAATAGCAATCAGGAAAAGCGGAGTCGAAAGACCCTACGGATGGGATTACGATACCGCCTATGACATTTACCAAGCTAATTCAGACGGTAGTAATATCATCAATCTGACCAAAAGCTTGGGCTATGACGCTGAAGGGTCGTACTCAACCGATGGTAGCAAGATTCTTTTTGCATCGAACCGTGATGCCTACGGTCGTACCCTCAGTATTGCTGAGAATAAATTGCTGGAGGACGATAGCGCCTACTTTATGGATCTTTACGTGATGGACGCTGATGGAGGCAATGTTGAGCAGCTCACCTTTTCACCAGGTTATGATGGGGGTCCATTCTTTAGTCCTGACAACAAGAAGGTGTTGTGGCGCCGCTTTAATCCAGACGGTAATAGTGCGGAAATCTGGACGATGGACATAGATGGCAGCAATCAGCGCCAGCTTACCGCGGATGCAATGGTGGCTTGGGGACCGTACTTCCATCCGTCGGGTGATTACATTATCTATTCGAGCAATGTCTTGGGTCATGCAAACTTTGAACTTTTTATGATTGATCCAGCAGGGCTTAAAGAACCAGTTCGTGTTACCAATACCGAGGGTACAGATATTTTGCCTGTTTTTTCGCCGGATGGGTTGAACCTTGCGTGGAGTACGACGCGCACCCCCGGTGGCGCTTCACAGATTCACATGAGTCAGTGGAACCACGAGCGTGCCCTAGAGCTATTAGGTCTACACTAGCAGGTTTATAAAGCAGGTTTTGTCGATGTTAAAAATGGCTGATATTTTCAAGGTTACAGCGTTCGCTTTATCGTTGTGTTGGAGTGGGCTTGCTAGTAGCCAAGCTGTGAACCAAGTCACTATCGATACGCCGCTGGGGCATTCGCCGTTAGGGGCATTAGTAGCTACACCTACAACAACACCTTCAGCAATATCGGCAGTACAAATTAAGCCAATTCACCACAGCTTGCGGGTAACTTTGGACCCGTTTAATCAATCGCTTATTGTAGAAGACACGATCACCTTCCCAGACACCACGAGTCCTGCAGATATTAAGTTCAGTCTGAATGCAAACCTTGCCATCACCAACAATTCTGGAACTCTTAGCCAGTTGCCAGCCTCTACTCCCTTACGTGGTATCGGTATTAACAATACGGGTTCGCAATCTGCTGATTTTAACAATTACTCTTTGCGCTTGACCCGCAGTTCAAGAAATCAAGTGTCACTAATCTATTCTGGAACCGTATACGATCTAGCTGAACAAGAAAGTGCGGAGTATGCACAAAGCTTCGCGGACACATCCGGGATCATAGGCGAGCAGGGCGTCTACTTGAATAAGGGTAGCCTGTGGATTCCAGATTTTGGCAATGAGTTTATTACTTTTGATCTTCAAGTTGAATTTGAAGGCCTAGCGGCTTCTTGGACAGCAGTAAGTCAAGGAGATCGTAGTGGCGAAAATGGCTGGCGCAGCAATGACCCTATGGAAGAGGTCTATCTTATTGCTGCGGACTTTACCGAATATGCAACTGAGTATAACGATATAGATGTATTGGCGTATCTTAGAACGCCAGATAAAAATTTGGCAACGAAATATTTGGATGCCACCGAGCGGTATCTTGCATTGTATGAGCCTTTATTGGGTGACTACCCTTATGGCAAGTTTGCGCTGATAGAGAACTTTTGGGAAACCGGTTACGGGATGCCATCTTTTACCTTGCTGGGAGAGCAGGTTATTCGGTTTCCTTTTATTTTAGAATCTTCTTATCCCCATGAAATTCTTCACAACTGGTGGGGTAACGGGGTCTACCCCGACTACGAAAGCGGCAATTGGAGTGAAGGTTTAACTGCCTATCTTGCAGATCATTTATTTCGCGAGATGGATGGTGCCGGGTCTGAATACAGAAAAGAAATGCTTGCTCGTTACAAAAATTATGTTGCCGAAGACGATGATTTTGCTCTGTCCAGTTTCACCTCGCGTAATTCTGCTGCAAGTCAAGCTATCGGCTACGGCAAGACGCTAATGCTTTGGCATATGCTTAGGATAGAAATCGGTGATGAGCTTTTCCTGAAAGGTTTACGTAAGCTTTATCAGGACTTCAAATTCATGCGTGCCTCGTTCTCTGATATTGCAGTGCTTTTTACAGAAGTTGTAGGTACTGATCTGACAGCATTTTTTGAGCAATGGGTAACTAGAATAGGAGCGCCTGCGCTTTCGTTTTCTGTTACTGAGATCGGTGATAATAAGGCTCGTATCATGTTTGCTCAGATTCAACCGGAAGCCCCTTATGCCATGACGGTGCCGGTCGCATTGTATTATCAGGATGAAGCGTACCCCGAGATTTACAACATTTCGCTAAGTCAAAAAATCGATGGAGTGATTGCTGACAACTATGACCAACTTGAAGGAATATTAGTCGACCCGTATTTCGATGTTTTCAGAAGCCTAGATAGAGAAGAGACACCCGCTACCATTGGAGAACTTTTTGGTGCAAACGAGATAACCTTCATTTTGCCTCAGTCCAATCGTCAGTATTGGCAACAATTGGCAAAGTCCTTCGCTGAAGGTGTGGATGCCGACATCGTTTTCGATAATGAAATTATATCCTTGCCCGGCGATCGGTCAGTGTGGGTACTGGGTAAAGACAACCAGTTCGCCGCTGATTTCTCTAGCCAGATAAATGATTTTGATTCAAATATTGGAACCGCTTCGGCAAATGTTTCAGGGCAGGAGATTGAGTTTTTTGATCGCAGCACAGTATTGGTTGCGCGCCACCCGATCAATTCTGATTTGGCTTTGGGCTGGATTGGGATTGACGACATGATAGCTATCCCTGGCATGATCGAAAAGCTACCCCACTATGGCAAGTACTCATATCTCAGCTTTCTTGGAGAAGAGCCAACTAACGATGTTAAAGGTGTCTGGTCAAGCAAGGCGTCGCCGATGCGATGGTTAAAACCTGAACTCCAAAGGGACATTAATTGGGAGCAACTTCCAACCACGCCTGCGCTGGCGACTTTGCCGGCGAAGTATTTGCCTGATCAGCTGCTCAGTCATGTCACTGAGTTAACCAGTGTTGAGATGGCCGGTCGTAGTCTTGGTTCAAAAGGCAT
>CAWKZY010000126.1:0-6026 GCA_963854625.1 Gammaproteobacteria bacterium
TCTGTTCCGCGTACTTGATGTGATTAACCCTGTAGATTACTCGCGTAATAACATCTACGACGAGTTAGAAGATATCCGTATTCCGATGTGGATGTTAAAGGCTGACTTCCGCTTTGGCGCCACCGGCTCGTTCGATGACTTGAACATGCAGGTGGTTTGGAACTTCGATAAGTTCCGCCCCAATAATCTTGGGCAGTGCGGTACCCCCAATGTAATTTTGGATGCCGGCTGTTTCTTCCGCGGCATGAAGAATTTGTGGGAGAACGGTGGTACCGTTGCCAACTTTGCTCCATTTGACCCGGCGGATCCGAGTTTAGGCCTTTTGGCTACCAACTTTGGACCTCAAACTATTGGTATCCGCAATGTTGACTTGCCTTCCTGGAAACTCTCGAATACTCAGGTAGGCTTTAAAGTCGAGGGTGTAAGCGGTGATTTTGGTTGGTCTGTCAATGCCTTGACCTATCGCTCGCAGCTGCCTTCACTGCGCGCCGGTGGTGTTGAAGTAGTTAATCCATTTACTGGTGGAGAAGCGCAAACCTTCGGCCATCTGATCGCTTTCGATGTGGCTTTCCCTAGGATTAATTTAGTCGGAGCTTCGGTTGACTATTACTCTCAAGCTATTGATACGGTATTCCGTGTAGAAATAGCTGGAACTCAGGGTGAAGAGTTTGCTAATACCTTGCGTCCTGAGCTCTACTCGGAATCTGATGCAGTGCGCTTTGTTATCGGAGCAGATAAAAATTTCTTTATCCGTTCACTCAACAAAAATCGCGCATTCCTGATTTCGGGTCAGATCTTCGGTCAACACCTGCTCGACCATGAGCTTGAACAAGCTACATTGGGTAAAGTCGGTATGCCCGATTGGGAGAAAAACCACATCGCCACTCTGCTGATAAAAGGCTGGTGGATGAATGACCGGTTGAGTCCCCAGATAATCATGGCGCACGATTTTCGCGCCGGCGCAACGGTCGTATCGCCTTCGGTCGATTGGTTGATCAGTGACAACTGGCAGCTGGTGGTGACCGCTAACTACAAAACCGGTGGTAGCGATCACAAGTTTGATGACTGCCGACTGTGTAACCCGTTCGGGCCGTTCACTACATCTATACCAGCGTTGCCAGAGCATGGCACTGATGGCTTAACTTCTGGCTCTGCTGGTCTGACCGGTTTCGAACCTCTTGGTCGCTTCCGTTCTGGCCCACTGGGTATGGCGGAAAAAGAAGATGAAATCCAAATTGCTATTCGCTACCGATTCTAAGTTGATAGGTTTTAATAGACATTGAGAGGGATGAAACAGCAGGGACGCTGATAAATTACTAATTGATACTCGCTATCCATATCTGTGTGGTGGGTCAAGGAGAAAACTATGAACTACAAGACACTGTTAAAAATAACGATTGCCGCGGCGTTGCTGCCAGCCATGTCAGTATCAGCGAGTCCTGTTGATGACTCTTTTTACCCGTATAACGAGAGCACGCCGCATTATCCTGGGTTGACCCCCGGTATGACTTTGACTGCAGACAACATAGGCCAATTTCCAGGTGTCATTGACTCGGAAATGGCGGCGGCTATTGCAGCTGGCGATGTGCAGATCAAAGTGGGGAAAACCACCTCATTCGATTTGCACCCCAACTACGTGAAAGTGACTCGTGAAAATACTGGCAATGTGAAACTGGGTGAACAAGTCGGCGAAATTAATGGTTGGGTTGCTGGCAGGCCATTTGTTAACGAGCCCGCACAAGACGATCCGCGCGCAGGCGAAAAGCTAGCTTGGAACTATAAGTATGGCTACAACTGGGGCGACAATGCGGCGATCTATCCATTCTATTGGAAGTACCGCAATATGGAGAGTGGTGCGATAGAGCGAACCCTAAAGTTTAATTTTCACTTTTTGAATTACCAAGGACGAGTCAACCAGCAGCCACTGCCAAATATTGAGCCTAACCCTTCAAGCCTTTATCGCTCAATCTATCTTCAAGTGTTAGCTCCCTATGATGTAAAGAACACTCAGTTACTTATTCAGCGTAATATTGATGATCTCAAGCGCGATAATGCTTGGCTTTATTTAGGCTTTCAGCGTCGTGTACGTCGTCTCGCGACCGGGCAGGTGACCGATGCATTCCTAGGATCAGATATTATGATTGAAGATTTTGAAGGTTATAATGGTCGTGTCTCGGATATGAAGTGGAACTTTATTGAAACTAAGAATGTCCTTCTACCTTTTTACAATCATAACGATATGGAGCTTGATACGGAGACCCATAATGACAGTGACGGGTACCAAGTAGCAGCGTTCTCTGGCAAGGGTGGATGCTACCCTGATGTTGAATGGCAGTTGCGTAAGGCCTATGTGGTGGAGGCAGTCCCAATGGATAGCAATCATCCTATGAGTAAGCGTGTCTTCTATATGGATGCGCAGACTTTTACCATTCCGCGCACTAACATTTATGATCGTGCTGGTAACCTATGGAAAAAATGGATCATTGGTCAGGCTCATCCAGACCATCACTTGCCAAAAAACAAAGGTTCAGGGGTCTCTATCGATGACTCCTTTGCAATGGTGGATATACAGGCCAACCACTGCACTACTGGCCAGTTTAAGGGGCAAGTTGATCCAAGTCTGACGCCGACATCACTCTTTACGCCACAGAACATGCGCGCGACTGGGCGTTAATTGATCTGTTTGAAAAGGATGTTTACGCCGGCCACTGGCCGGCATTTTTTTGTAAGTGGTCATTAGCTTACAAGTGCTTAAAAATAATTTATACCAGCATCTATAAACCGTGTACGATACAAGACGCAAGTCAAAACTCGGCTAGCAATGCAGGACATAATATGGACAGTGATGCACCTAAATTAGATTTAAGCCAAGTGACTCCTCATATCGTTTTTTCTAGCGAGCAAGGTAAGGTCTGGCTCAATGAACAGCGCGTCGTGCTGTTTTCGCAAACTGCTCTGGGTAAGTTCCGCAAGGAAGTCTACGACACCATCGGCCAAGATCGCTGCAAGGCTTTTTTTCTGCGCCTGGGTTATCAGCTAGGAATACTCGATGGCGAATTGGCGCGTAGCAGCGGTGCGGAAATGTCGATCAAAGATCGCTTTAATTTGGGTCCTGAATTACATGCTCTACGCGGTATGGTGCTACCGGAATTACAACGCCTAGTTGTCAGTGAGAAAGGTGATGAATTCATCTGTGAAGTAGTCTGGTTCAACTCCTATGAGGTGGAGATCTGCGCCAACGAAATGGGGCCCATGGATGACCCCGGCTGTTGGAATCTAACTGGTTACGCCAGTGGTTACAGTTCGGCGGTGTTGCAGCGAGAGATATTTTTTCAGGAGCTGGAGTGCCATAGTTGTGGTGATGATCGCTGCTTCGCTGTTGGCAAACCAGCAGCAGAATGGGATAACTACGAACAGCTTAAACGTTACTATGAATCCGATCCTTTACTCGAAGAATTAAGTAAATTACAAACGACAGTGGAGGCGCTCAAAGAATCCCTCAACGAGGGAGATAGACTACCTAACATTGTCGGCTCCTCAAAACCTTTTAAACATGCACTGGAAATGGTGACCAAGGCCTCAGACAGTAAAGTATCTGTTCTGCTGTTGGGAGAAACTGGAGTTGGCAAGGAAGTACTGGCGCGTGCAGTACATATTACTAGCGATCGTGCCGACAAACCGTTCATCGCGGTAAACTGCGCTGCAATACCTCCAGACCTCATAGAAGCTGAACTATTCGGCGTAGAAAAGGGCGCCTATACGGGTGCCAACCAATCGCGGATGGGGCGCTTCGAGCGTGCGGACAAGGGTACTATAATGCTTGACGAGGTGATTGAGCTCACTCCTCGCGCACAGGCAACGTTATTGCGTGTGCTGCAAGAGGGCGAGCTTGAACGTGTTGGAGACAATAAGGTCCGTAAGATTGATGTCCGCGTTGTCGCTGCCACCAATGAGGATCTAAGTGTTGCTGTGCAGCAGGGGCGTTTCCGCGCTGACCTTTACTATCGATTGAGTGCCTATCCCATCAATATCCCACCGCTGCGCGAGAGAAAAGAGGATATCCCCCTCTTTATTGTTCATTTTTTGGAGAAATATCGAGCTCTTTACAACAAAAATGTGCTTGGGATTTCTGATCGCGGTATGGAAATGTTATCGAATTATGGGTGGCCGGGCAATATTCGAGAGCTAGAGAATGTGGTTGAACGCGCCGTTATTTTAGCTGATATCAATGGTGTTATTAGCATGGAGTCCATGTTCCCGGAAAGTGCTCTAAGACCTTCAGAAGCCAAGGTCCTAGACTCAACAGGTAGGCTGCAAAATAAAATATTTCCGGAAGCAATCGATGCTGACGGATTGGTTGAGTCTCTTCTTTCATCGGGCTTCGAGCTCGAGAAGTTTGAAGAAACTATGTTAACTTCGGCACTGCAGAAAACGCAGGGCAATATCTCCAAAGCGGCAAGATTAATTGGTCTAAGTCGTCCTGCTTTTGCCTATCGGGTGAAAAAAATGAATATTAAGTGACGCTCGCTGTCCCTGGGATCTCCCAATACCCAAGAATGGGTAGTAGTTATTTAATTGCCCTAAAAAGCACCAACATAGTAATTTCGATGGTCGCGCTCAGCGCATTAAAGTGGGCTATATTTTTAGATGTATTGTCTTTTTTAATCGTAAAAAATCGCTGGGGCTGTCGTGACAAAATAGGGTTGTTGCCGGTGATAGTCGAACCACCTCTGCAGCTCTGGGAACTCTTTGACTTGATGTAAGCCATAGGCACTAGCGAGTGCGAATCTAGGTAACAATGCACATTCAGCGAGGCTAAAACAGCTTAAAAAAGCTGGACGCGACGGGTCACTAGGTTTAAATTGGTTATTCAACCATGCAAGGCAGTCGCTCCAATTCCTTTTACTTTGCTCAATAGTGCCCATATCCCACTGAGAACTGGGGTGGCCTCTTTGAGTAAATATGGCATCGCGTATCGCAGGGCCAACGACCGTATCTGAGTAATGGTTCAGGGTTGCAATGTGCTCACGCTCCTGGGAGTGCTTGCCAAGCAGTGTCGGATTGGGCTGCCAAAGCTCTAAAGTTTTTATAATAATGGAAGATTCAGAGATTAACTCTCCATTAGTGATCAGCAGGGGTACTTTACCAGTGGGTGACAATGCCAAAAAGTCGGCTGGCTTATTCTCTGTATCAATCGTAATGTGCTCTACTTCCAACGATTTTGTCGCGAGGGCTAACCTGACTTTCCAGCAGAACGGGCACTCATCTTTATCATAAAGTATGACCGAAGATTGACGCATTTTATTCTCCCTCTTCATCATAAAAAATCAAAAAAGCACAACTGATTTAAATGTTTTTTGAGAATTTTGTCTTACGTATTATATATTATAATCAGACTTGTGAGTAGGCTTGAAATATGGAGTCATTGAACTCCTGTATGGCGATTTCTAATACATGATGCTTTACATTACAGTTACCAATTTTGTAAGCTAAAAAGAGATTACATACTAATGAATATGGCAAACATTGATTAATAAAGTGGGTATCCTGGGAAACCTGATTTACAAACCAGGTAGAAGACTGCTAATAGCGCTTTTAACCCATTGTTTTTATTGGGCTAAATATAGGCCAACTATTGAGTTGGAGTAGTCTGGTTGATATAACCCATTTATTTATGTAGGTTTACGATTTACAAGCTTGTTACAAATCACCTCAAAAGCAGGGGGCTTTTAAAAGAATGTTATCAAGGGCTATGCATCTTGCTGAGGACTATGCGATTTTCGATTACTGGGCGATTCTATTTATATCGAGAGACCACATGTAGCTGGAGTATTACGTTTTTTTAAGTAACAAAGGATGTAACAAAAGCCGATTTTTAAAGTCATTAAAGCTATATTAATCAGTAGCTTACAGTATAGGTGCAGTTCCCGCCGCCTCCACCATCTGTAGGTAACCCCCTGTTTTTACAGGGGTTTTACTTCTTCTAGCTTTCAATTGAGTTCACTTTGTCACACAAGGTGTCACAC
>CAWKZY010000127.1:0-6005 GCA_963854625.1 Gammaproteobacteria bacterium
CTGTGTCGGCTAACGCCGAAACCGAAACTAAGCTGCATAATAGAATCAAAGTTATATATTTAGTCATGGATGGTGTCCTTAGGTAATTTTGCAGCAGTGCTGCTATGTGACTAAGATCAAGAAAATCGTTGATCGAAATATTGTTAGTGTCTTGAAGCTATTAAACACAACGTTTATTACTTGGATAGGGAAGTAAAAGGGCCATGCGCTGATTAAATATGGCAGAATAATGGCAATTGCTTGGGCCGGTGAAACCATCCGTCACTTTGCTACGTCAAATGAGTTATAGTCGCGAAAATCAGCAGTATTTAGTTATTTCATTAATTAAAACCCTAAGAAGCTAAGACCATGAGCAGAAGAATCGCTATTGTTGAAGATGAGGCCGCCATCCGTGAAAATTACGCCGACGTCTTACGCAAGCAAGGATACGAAGTAAATACATACGCTAACCGCAAAGATGCGATGCTAGCTTTTGATATAAGACTGCCTAATTTGGCGATTATCGATATTGGTTTAGAAGATGAAATCGATGGGGGCTTTAAACTCTGTCAAGCTTTGCGTTCACTTTCTGAAACCTTACCCATTATATTTTTGACGGCCCGAGACAACGATTTTGATACGGTCAGTGGCCTTAGAATGGGCGCGGATGATTATTTGACTAAAGACATCAGTCTGCCCCACTTAACCGCTAGAATTGCTGCTCTTTTTCGCCGAATGGATGTAATAGATCAGCCGCCCTCGCCTGAAAACCAGATTGAGCGTGACAAGCTTTCCCTTGATATCGGACGGCTCACAGTCCAATGGGAAGGCAGTGCAATTCCTCTCACAGTCACAGAGTTCTGGATGGTTCACGCTTTGGCGAAATTCCCGGGTCACGTAAAAAGTCGACAAATTCTGATGCAAGAATCAAAAATCTTTGTTGATGGCAGCACGATTACCTCGCACATCAAAAGAATTCGGAGAAAGTTTATGCAGATAGATGACGACTTCGATTGCATAGAAACTGTTTATGGGATGGGCTACCGCTGGAACATAGTGCCACAGCGCGAAGCTACAAATTAGAATATGTTAGCTTTCAAAAATCCTTTTGGGATTCGATTCAAGTTGGTTTTTCTTTCTAGTTTTCTATTAGTTATCCCTTGGCTTGGATATCAATATATTTTGGAAATGGAAACTTATCTTCGACGTAGCCAAGAGCAAACTGTTCTTGGAATAGCCCAAGCTTTAGCCACTGCATTAAATGAAAGGCCAGAGTTGTTTGACGAAGGAATATACGGCCCTGCTACAAGCACTGAAGATCTGTATGTTTATCCTGTGTTTTCGCCTCTTTCGCTAGACGATGGCGCCATAGTTGATTGGCGTGAGTACCAGCAATACGAAGTTGAATACGGTTCAAAAGATTATCTTTCTACCTCACTTGCGCCAGTGAGACTTCAGGACAATGAAGATTCATTAAAGTTTAAGAGCATGGTGGGCGAGCATAATGGCTCTTTGTATGCCTACTTTAAAGTCAAGGATGATAATTTGGTTTATCGAAGCCAAACCTCTTTAAGTGTCCATCGCAGTGACTTCATTCAGATAAGTATGCTGTCTAAGCAGGGAAACGAGATCAATCGCTATGTTATTGCACCTCACGAGCCCGAATATCTGTATCCGTTTCGAGTTGCAGACGATTACTCAAACCCAGTTCACGAAGACCGTATAAGCGGTCAGTGGTATGAAACAGAAGGGGGTTATGAGGTAGAGCTTCAGATTCCAATGGATATGCTTGGTGACAAGCTCGGCTTTGCTATCTTTGATGTAGATGATCAAGAAAGTCGTGGTATTAACAGCGTAGTTGCCACCTATCGTTCGGAGGACAAAGAAAATCTTGGCTCACTTAGATTACCAACACCGGAGATAGATCGAATTGTCGCTGGCATGGGCCACAATAATTCTCGGATTCAGATTGTTGACCGTGGTGCCCGGGTACTCCTAACTGTTGGGGATATCCAATCTGCAACAGGTTTGCAGCTAGAAAGGCCTGCTGATGAGCGTCTCTCAAGCAACAAAGCGATTGCCTATGTTCAAGAAAAGATTCTAAACCCGCTCTATTACCGAATTCTTTCTAAGCCTAGCAATGACTTTATTGATGAGCTGTATTCGGGTGTTCGCCGTGAGGGGGCTCACATTGATTCGGCGTTGAACGGCGTGCCGTTTACCCAGTTTAGAACCCTGACAGATGAAACCGAGACTCGGCTTCTTGAAGCTGCCCACCCTATTGTCGCTGGCGGAGAAATTATTGGCGCGGTTCTGGTAGATCAGAATATGAATGGTCTACGTACTTTTAGAAACCTGGCGTTGGAGCAGCTATTCAATACTATCCTTGCAGTAATGTTAATGGTTACCTTTGGACTGTTTTTCTTCGCCTCCAGAATCTCATCGAGAATACGGCTACTAAGAAATCAGGCTGAAGGAATTATCGATGAGTCTGGACGTGTTATGAATACAATGATGCCATCCAGAAATTCTGACGAAATTGGCGACCTCTCTCGTAGTTTTGCAAACATAGTAGAACGACTATCCCAGTATACGAGTTATTTAGAAAATATGTCCTCAAGGCTGTCCCACGAATTGAGAACGCCAGTGACGGTAGTTAGATCATCTTTAGAAAATTTGAGTATGTTAGATAGCAACGATGAATCAAAAATCTATATAGAGCGCGCTGAGGAAGGCATCAAGAGGTTGAATTTAATTTTGACTAATATGAGTGAAGCCACTCGACTTGAGCAAATGCTACAAACTTCAGAAAAAGAGAAAATAAATCTTTGCCATGTAATCTATGGCTGTGTCGAAGGCTACAAACTAGCTTACCCAGAATCTGTAATTGAAACTGAGTTAACCGAAAAGCCCATTCTAATAAACGGTGTGCCAGAGTACTTCGCGCAGCTATTAGACAAGCTCATTGCTAACGCGGTGGAGTTTTCTTACTCGAACGAGCCCATTGTTGTTTACTGTCAGGGATTGCGAGATCACGCGGTAGTGAAAGTATCCAATGCGGGGCCATTTTTACCCGAAGAAATGAAAGATCTAGTATTCGATTCAATGATTTCGATAAGACCCCAAGAGAAGCAGAAGCAACCACATCTGGGATTGGGCTTGCATATTGCTCGGCTCATCGCTGAATTTCATGGCGGCAGAATCAGCGCCGAAAACCGAACTGATCAAGAAGGGGTTGTAATATCCTTGGTGGTTCCACTCTTTTACCGCTAGCAATGCCTGGCTTTGGTCAGGCCTAAGGCATTTAAAGCGGGTTTAAATAAACGGGTTTAAAGAGTCAGGTCCAATCAGTTTCAAAGACAGATCCAAAAGAACTGGACTCCAAGGGCGGCGCTAAACAAAGGTTAGCGGAGCAGCTCAGACAAACAATAAGCTAGTCAATATCCAGCGCTTCAATTTTGTCAGGGCCAGTGTAGTACTTTGCTGCGTTTTCTTTCACCACCGGCGATTCTGTGGACCAAGCATGGCAGGTGTTAAGCACCACGGGGCGCTTTTTGCTTTCACCAACGTTAGAGTCCGATTGATTTTTCCTATGTCTCATTAATGGCCAGATGGTTTGCATTGCAACGGTTGCCATGGGGAAAAGTAGCTCAGTTAGGTGGGTGCATCCATCAACCCCTCCAACTTTCATTCTTATGGCCTTGCGCCAGCCCAGGCCCATTTTGATGCCAACCAAAGAGCTATAAACGGGGGTGATCTCTGGGCACATTTCAAAAGGGCTGTGATCTGTTGCGGCAATTACATTTCTAATAATGAACTCATCATCGATGGTAACTCGCAAAAGCATCTCGTGGAGAGGCTCGCCGATTGCCACATCTCCCCGCCAATCATTCTTGAAGCTGTAGGTTTTAGTGTCAGTCATATGGGCCTCGATATCCCAGAGTCCGTCCTCGCGCTCAAAGCCTCTGTAATCAATAGCCCGTGTATGGACATGTTTTCTAGAGGTTGGTTCTGGCAATGGCATAATAAAAAACCTTAACTGATGACTATAAAACTACTGCTTGGATGAGGCATGTAGGTGAGTCGCGGTGGCATTGGCGGTATCAACAAAGACGCGCGTTTAGCCGGTCATTATAGCGTAAGTCTGATTATTTGTGTGCCTGACAGCTTGATTGAGGCATAATATGGTCAAAGAAATTTAAAGAGGAATATCTATGTCAACGGCTAGCGCACGACACATATTGGTGGATACTGAGGAAAAATGTCTGGAACTTAAAGGTAAGATTGACGGTGGAGAAGACTTTGGCGACGTAGCCCGAGCCCATTCAAACTGCCCATCAAAAGCTCAAGGCGGTGACCTTGGTCAATTTAGCCCCGGCATGATGGTTAAAGAATTTGATGCAGTGGTTTTTAGTGCCGATGTTAATACTCTCCAGGGCCCAGTAAAAACACAATTTGGTTACCACCTTTTAGAGGTAACGAGCCGAGATTAAGATCAAACGGCTGCACTGTTTCTGTGCGCCGGATGCTCTGCCCTGCACTTAAACCGGCACTTAAACCTGCACTTAAACCTGCATGTAAGGGCCTTCCTACCTCTTGGCCATATGGATCTGCGGGTTTGCGGGCTTAGGCCACAAGGTTTTGGCTTGAAGTACGTTTAAACGTAGCGGTTGGAGCATAGAAACAGCCGCTACTCCTGCTAAATTCATCTTTGTCTGCCTTGCTTCGATAATTATTGTCGCCAGCGTGACCGCTAATTCATTAAACAATAACGCATTTCACAATTATCAGCTAAATCCTGGATGTTCAGTATGAGCAAGCTTAAGAGCAAATTCTCGCGCCACGATGTGGAAGTTTGTCAGCGACAAGCCGGTTATGATGGCTTTCTCAAAGTTGACAAGCTGCGGCTCAAGCACAAGCTGGTTTTAGGTGGCTGGAGTGAGGAGATGCGTCGTGAAATTCAAGTTAAAAGTGCTGCCATCGGGATACTGTTGCTGGATCCCTTGCGTCTTGAGGTGGTCTTAGTCAGGCAGTTCAGAGTGGGAATGATCGACGAGGACCAGACTCCATGGCTGCTGGAGCTTGTTGCGGGAATGATTGAGGAAGGAGAATCTCCAGAAGATGTGGCTTTGAGAGAATCTGAAGAAGAGGCGGACTGCAGTCCAAAAAATATTATTAAGATTAGCACCTACTATGGTAGCCCCGGCACTACTAACGAGAAAGTACATCTGTTTTGCGGACAAGTCGATGCAAGTAAAGCTGGGGGCGTGTTTGGACTGGATACTGAGCATGAAGACATTGAAGTTGTCATATTATCAGTGGCTGAGCTTTATCGTGCGGTTGAATCAGGTCTGATTAACAATGCAATGACTATCATTGCCAGTTTTTGGCTTGAGAAACATCTTGATGCAACCGTCAGTGAGTGGCTGGATAAGGCTTGTTAAGAGTTTGTAAAAATCGAAATATAATCATAGATTGGCTCGCAAATATGGCGTAAATGTTTACAATTGGGGCACGACAAATTTTGATTTAGACTGAAGTTAGATAAAAAGTCGGACATGAAACGAAACACAAACAACGAGACAAGTACCTAGGCCGAAAAGACGAATGGCAAGAAAATCTTACAGTATCGACCTCATCAAGCAAATGGCAGAGTGCGACGCCAACTACATCCGGTTGCTTAAACTTGTTCCACAGCTACAGGCCTATATTGATAGGTCTTTTGAAGATTATATCCCCGTTAATTCTGATGCCGAAGTTATAAAGCGTGAGTTAGTCGATCCAGAAAAAATATTGGAAGGAATTGGCCGTGAGTTTGTGATTGCAGACTTAGAGTCAGGTGGTGAGAAAGTAGTTGTTCAAATTAGAATTCTTGAAGCATTTAAATACACCACCACACTAGAGATTACACAGAGACCACAGCTCAAGAAGTGGATGACTAATCCGTCTATGCTTGTTAGGGCCTATCATGATGCGAATACAGCTGAAGTTGTTTCCTATCAAGGTCACCGGCACTTGCAATCTCG
>CAWKZY010000128.1:0-6004 GCA_963854625.1 Gammaproteobacteria bacterium
AGAAGCGCCCTCAGGAATCGTATCGTTCGCATTATTTATTCCATCTTGTAGAAATTTAATTAATGTTTTAATTAATGCTATTCCATACCGAGGCCTTATTTCTTCTAATTCAAGAGGTGTTGCCTGTACAGTTTCTTCTCCTGTAAGACAATTCCAAAGTTCTTGGCCGTTTATACCATAGAAGTAAGGGTCCATTTGTATTTCTTGAAACTGATCTTTAGAAGGCGTTATATCAACTTTGCTAAGGAGAGATACTGTTGCCGACTCTAGCCAGGTTAATTTTCCAAGTACAAAAAGTAAAAGGCCGATTAAAATAATCCCAATTACCACAGTAACTGTTAGGAGTGCAGATAACATAATAATTCCAATTTCATTTATCTATTTTGAAAGTTGTAAATAGTTAGTTTTTAACCGGGCGAGCTAATTAATACATATAAAGAGACAGTCATATATTTTTTGCAACTGCATCGTGTAGTTCTTTGACAATCGAGCTAAGTATTTGACTTACTCTAGATTCTTTTACACCAATTACAGAGCCTATTTCTTTTAAGTTGAGTTCTTCAACATAATAAAGATTTAGGACAAGTCTTTTTCGGTCATTCAACTCAGAGATACTGTTGGTTATAACTCCCTTGACCTGCTCATCCTCAAGCAGAGCTAAAGGATTTTCGTTAGATCCAACTAAACCATCAAATGGATCGCCATCATCATCGTCCAATTTGTCAATTTTAAATCTATCGATATGGGTTCTTTGTTTTTCATACTCGGCAAGAGTGACATTGAGCTGATTTGCGACTTGAGAATTTGTAGGTGTGGTGCCCAATATATTTTCTAATTCGCGCTTCGCGCCGCTGTGTTGCTGACTATTTTTTATTGCTAACCTTGATATATCGCTTAGCTTTCGGACCTCGTCAAGGATTGCCCCTTTAATCCTACTTTTCGCGTAATCTTTGAATTCCACACCCGTGTTAGGATCAAATGTGTCAGCTGCTGAGAGTAATCCAATCATGCCTATTTGTACCATGTCATCATATTCCATGAATTTTGGTACTCGTGCTTTCAAATAGCCAGCTATCCTATTGACCAAGGAGATATGTTGATTAACTAATATGTGCGCATCAGATAATTTATTTTTTTTATAATCGTTCACTTGGTTTTAAGCAACCTCTATTGGATTGAGTTAAAGAATTGTAATTCATTGTTTTTGTGACTAAATGCTATTTTGTCCAATTCATTGACAATAACCGCAATATCGTGGTAGCAGGATGTTGACTGACTGAGCGATACAGCCGCCTTACCAGTATTCCAAGCTGTTCTATAATCAGGGCTTTCGGTAATTGATCCTATAAACTTAAGCGCTATACCAAGAAATTTTGCAGTAATTGTATTCATTTTGTCAAAAAGAATCTTCCCTTCTTGAGCGGTCTTAACTCTGTTTGGGATGAAAATAATCTGAGATAAGCCCAAGGTTAGATTTATAAGTTTAATTAGCGCGTATGCATCAGCAACCGATGATGGTTCATTTGTGCCAAGTATTACTTGGTGATGACATGCAGTTAAAAAGCGTAAAACGCTTTTATTTCCACCTGCAGAAATATCGACGATCATTACATCGAATTGGTTTTCTAAGGCCGAAAACGCCTGAATAATGGTATTTGTTTTTTCGTCATCGAGAGCTAAAATTTCATCTAGTCCATTGCCCCCGCTAATAATGGAGATGCCATCTTCGGATTCTATTAAGATCTCCTCGAGATCTTTAGTACCTTTCAAAACATCTACTAAACTGCCATTTAGTTTACTTCTAAGTGCAATATGAATATTAGCGAATCCAATATCTGCATCAAATATCAGTACTTTTCGCCCCTTTAATGCATGATATGTAGCTAAATTCACAGCAAAGGTGGTTTTTCCTACGCCACCTTTCCCGCTAGCGATGCCAATCACCTGAGTTTGTCTGTTCACTTCTGTTTTATTCATGAGTATTCCAAAGCAAGATAGTAACTAATCGTCTAGTGCAGCGCGCTAACTTTCATTGATTTTCTTTCAGAGTGTTTACCCGTCAGATCGCTGATATGGGCGTCCATGAAATCAACTAGTTTTCGCGAAATATTTCCTTTGGTAACTTTTACTAGGCCTGAGGCAATTTCGCTGCCGATAGATCCAATAGATAAAGGGATCTTAAATTTTGAAAGAGCTTCTATGGCAGCCCAGGGGACTAGAGGCAACTCAAGTCTAGTAAGTATTATAGAATCCCATTTGTCAAGCTCACAGCTAGCCCAGAAGGCTGGCAGAGAGGCGTCTGACGGCGATACCAAATGAAACTGCGCATCGCTATATATCTCTCTTATTAACGGGATTGCTTGAGCGGCAGAATCTAATTCCAAGTCAATAATATATATATTGTTATTTTGCTCTAAATGTAACAGTTTCGCCATTTCATTAAGATCTTTAACGAAGAAACTGGGTACATCAATAGATTCGCTAAGCATCTTCAATTTCGCCTCATTTTCTTGCACATTGACTCCAACGGAGATGATCCCAACATTATTTTCGTTCGCCCTACGGATTTGGGACGCAATTTTTAGCGCAATGGAAGTTTTTCCAGTCCCATGTCCTCCAGTTAACACATGAACTTGGCTCTCAAGCCTGATTTCTTTGGTATCTGGCAAATCATTAATTAGCCCCAGCTCCACTTGAGAAATTAATTCGTTCTTACTACTCGGTTTATCAAGGTATCCAGATAAGAGGTTTTTCAGATGCTTCGATATTGGTGTTTCCTCTAGTAAATTATGGAAATCTTTTTCGATTAACGTTTGTTTTTTACTGTTGGTTGGCCCGGCGCTCGCAATGTTATAGACTTTGGATTGCATCGGAGACTCATTATTAACAATTTCGTCTTGCACATTTAAAGAATCAGGGAGTGTTTTTAGAGCTTTTTTTAGACGCTCTATCTCTTCTACTTTATCACGAAAATCACTATTGGCAGGTTTGCTCCCCTTAAAGATGGGGGCATCAGATCCTCTTTTTATCGGAAATTCTTCAGCCGTTTTTTCATGTGCTATAAAAAAAATTTCTTGCCCGTCAGCTTCTATATTTCTAAGAATTAACGCTGAGGATCCAAATCGCTCACTTATATCTTTCAGACAGTTAGTGGCGCTATTCGATTTAATCATTTCAATTTTCATTATTTGTTTTCCTCTTACGATTCTTCAGCAATACCTATGCGTGCAAATACCTTGATTTTCTGATCCTCTGGGATTTCCGTATACGATAATACGGTGGTATCAGGGAACCTTTGTTTTATCATTCGGGCAAGCCAGGGTCTTATTGGTGGGGCAACTACAATAACGGCTGGGAGACCCTTTTCTTCGGCCTCATTTCTTTGTTTCTTTACCGATTCAAGTAATCCCTCTATGAGGGTTGGCTCGATTACCGCTTCACCCATTTTTGTACTTTGTGCGACGCTGCCAATAAGCATCTGCTCCAAGTTTGGGTCCAGCGTTATTACATTTAAGGCTTCTCCTAGATCTACCACCTCTTGCAGCATAAGATGGCCTAGCCGCGGCCTCACTAATTCGGTTAATTCATCAGGGTTTTGAGTCTTTCCACTTTCTATCAACAACGTACTTAGGATGGTATGTATGTCGCGTATTGACACTGACTCAAATAATATGTTCTTTAATACTTGCATCACTGTAGTCACTGATAATTTATCTGGAACTAGATCTTCGATTAACTTAGGCGATCGAGTTGAGACTTTAGCAAGTATTTCTCTTGTTTCGTCATGACCTAATAGATCACTTGCATTTGTTCTAAGCAGGGCGTTTAGATGTGTAGCAACGACTGTTGCATTGTCAACAATGGTGTAGCCTAACGTCTTCGCATGATCTGATTGAGTTTGATTAATCCAGTATGCATCTAAGCCAAAAGCAGGTTCTTTAGTAGACTCTCCTTCCAACTCAGTAGTTATATCTCCTGGATTTATTGCTAGGTCACTTCCTAATTTTAAGATTCCATTGCCGCGTACAGCACCTTTTAAAAGTATGTTATAACTCATAGGCTCAAGATTTAAGTTGTCTCTGATGCGAATAGGTTGAATAAGAAAACCTAATTCGGCTGAGAGTTTTTTTCTTATTCCCCTTACACGCGATAACAAGAGGCCGCCATCTTGTTCGCTCACTAATGGAATTAAACCATAGCCTATCTCCAAACTAATCTGGTCTACATGTTCTATATCTTCCCAATCTAGTTCTATATTTTCATTTTTGGATTCAGATTGTGTATTTGCCAGCTCTACATCAGATATTACTTGAGTCTTTCTATCGTTTAGAAAAGCAAAAACTCCAAGTAAGGCGCCTGAAAAGAGAAACATGAAATGAGGCATGCCTGGTATCAGACCAAGAATTATTAAAATTATTGAAGTTATTTTCAGTGCAGCTGGATCGGCAAGCTGTGCGCCTGCTTCATTAGTGGTTGATTCGGAAGTTGTCACGCGAGTAACGATAATAGCTGTTGATAACGATAGTAATAGCGATGGAACTTGTGCCACCAGGCCGTCTCCAATGGTTAGCAGCGTATAAATTTGAGCTGCTTCTTCAAAACCAAGACCATTTTGTGTGGTCCCGACGATCAAACCTCCAATTATATTTATTGCCAGAATTAACAAGCCTGCAATTGCATCACCCCTAACAAATTTTGAGGCTCCATCCATTGAACCAAAAAAGTCTGATTCTTGTGCTACTTCCTCTCGACGGCGCAATGCAGTTTCCTGATCAATAATCCCTGCATTAAGATCCGCATCTATTGCCATTTGCTTTCCAGGTAGGGCGTCAAGCGTAAATCTGGCGATAACCTCAGAGGTCCTTCCTGCACCTTTGGTTACTACGATAAAGTTGATAATCATCAATATAATGAAAATAATGAAGCCAACGACGTAGTTGCCCGCGATAACAAATTCGCCAAATGAGGCTATTACATTGCCAGCCGCATCTGGTCCTTCATGCCCTCGCAACAGCACCACTCGCGTGGATGCGACATTCAAGCTTAGTCGCAGCATTGTCGCTAGAAGTAAAACCAGGGGAAAAACAGAAAATTCCAAGGGCCTCCGGACATTGATCGATATCATTACTACCACTAGGCCAGCCATGATGTTAAACGTGAAAAGAACGTCAAGCGCTATTGATGGGAGCGGAACTACCAGCATCGCCATAATGGCCAAAATAATTAGCGGAATCGCAATACCTTTTGCATCCGTAAAAACTAGCGACTGTCGCAAATCTGACACTAATGTATTGGCCATAATATCCTTTATAATCAATCGTATAAGAAGAAATGTTATGATTTCTTTTAAATAATTCTTTAAGTTATGTTTTATAAAGCAATCTGCGTGCCAGAATATTTTTATTGGTTTGGATTAAGCGATAAAGATCAGGGGTCAGCTGTCGATTGGGCTTTTGATACAGCCATGAAAAGGCTGCAAATACGCAAATGGTTTAAAAGAGAGCTTAGATATGCCAACTAAAGGTGTTCGCTTGGTAGGATTTTCAAAGACAACTAGATTCATGCTGTTAATGATATGTGTGATCAATTTAGTTGGCTGCAAGTACTATATTCCCTACTCGGATGAATACAGCGGCATCAATAGCTTAGCTAATGGCGGCTTAATAGAGGCCACCGGGTATTCTGTCATTCAGTCTCATTCCGGCAGCGAACCTCAGCAGCGTTTAATGGCAATAAAAGCTGCGCGATTTGACGCGTTTCGGCAACTCGCTGAAGTCGTTTATGGTACTTATATCGATTCCAACACGACCATTTCAGATTTAACGATAGAGGATGATATGTTTCGTGCTCGGGTCGAAGGAGTGATCTATGGAGCAGAAGTTATTAAGATAGAGCCAATATCTGATGACACTTATGCTGCTACTTTAGGATTGCCACGCTACATGGTTGAAGATTTACGCCTTCTTTACATGAGATTGATATCACGTAATTAAGAAGCATAGGT
>CAWKZY010000129.1:0-5999 GCA_963854625.1 Gammaproteobacteria bacterium
ACGGTTGAGCGCTGCCAACAAACTTGCTTTAAACCTAAACCCCGCAACACTTAAATTTTGGCCACGCTTACAAATCCTCCTTAGAAATTTCTACGGGAATTATTTTTTGCTTATAGCTGCTATTAATCGGGCTAGCTGACAAACATGACAAACAAACAGAAGCTCATTCGAACCGGATTGTAACCTATGAGCTCACCGTAGTTTTGAATGCGTCACAAAGTTTGACTACCAAGCCAATTGCAATATTTCCTCTACTTCTTCTTTGGCATTTATAGTTCTTGGGTTTTTCTTCACAACAGGATGAATAAACGCTCGCGCAGCAATCTCAGCAAGCTTAGCTTCGTCAACTCCAACCTCGCGCAAGCTGGTGGGTAAACCTAAACTAGAAATCAGATTTTTAACGGCACGACTCGCTGACATTTCTGGATACCCTAAAGCCGCCGATATTGGCTGCTGTTGCTGTAAACAATTCTTACTATTCCATTCCAGTACTGCAGGCAGCATGACACAAGATGTGTATCCGTGAGGCACTCCACAAAGGCTTCCTAAAATGTAACCGATGCCGTGACTTGCACCATGGGAAACATCTCCTAGACCAACGCATGCCAACCAGACAGCCTGTTGGTTGAAACTTCGTGCGTGCAGATCAAGAGGGTTCGCTTTTGTTATAGGCAATGACTCGGCAAAAAGTCTCATAGCGTGGAGGAAATGGCCTTGCAAAAAAGGGTGTGCATCTTTAGAACAATAACCCTCTACTGCATGATCAAGAGCTCGAATGGCTGTAGAAAGCCACAGCCACTGTGGTGTCAGTGTTGCTAGCTGTGGATCATAGAGTATGTGTTTTGGGCAAAGATCTATCCCTCTGTAACCTTCCTTGGTTGATTTTACCGTATTCAAAACACCGGCATTATTGCTAAATTCTGCACCAGACAATGTCGTAGGTATAGCGATTTGACGTATTTTAGATTGACCCTGAAAAACACTCATATCCCCTGCCAACGAGCCTCGAGTGCCATCACTTCCTTGTGCATATTCAAGCAGGTCTGCCGCGCTGCTCAAGCCTTGGTCGACTGCTAATTGGACAACCTTGCACGCGTCAATCACCGACCCTCCACCCACAGACACCAAAAGATCGGCACCAAAATCAGCGGCAAGAGCAATAGCTTCCAAAACATCTTCTCTTGGGGTATGAGCCCTGATTTTACAAAAAGACTGAAGCTCAACGTTTTTTCCCGTTGCCTGCACAGCGTGCTTTATGGCGGCAAAATTATCAGTTTGAGAAGCCAAACTCGATGACCCAAGCAACAGCACCCGCGTCGCATCCGAGCTCTTAACCGCTTCAGCCAAACCCCTGTTCGCAGGCACACCCAATCTTACCGAATCCAAGGCACTGTAATTAAATTGTATAGCCGATGGCTGTTGATTCTGGTTCATATAATCCTCGTTTTAGTTCCCATTTCCAATTTAATTGCTGTCCTTATTTTCACATGAAAGGCCTGAAATAGTGAATGGTCTCGGCATTGCCATAGCAGCCATTCTTTTAATATCGTAATTTAGAGGGAATAGGAATAAAGTATACAAAGAATTAAGTCTATAGAGGGACCAAAGGCATGGCAAAATTCAAAGTTAACGGCGTTGAGCATGAGCTCGACATCGAACCGGAAATGCCACTATTGTGGGCAATCCGAGACGAGCTCGGCATGACTGGCACTAAATTTGGCTGCGGCATTGCCTCCTGCGGAGCCTGTACTGTCCATGTCAACGGCAGCGCCGTACGTAGCTGTGTGCTACCTGTATCCGCTATCGAAGGTCAAGACATCACCACAATCGAAGGTCTGGCTTTTGCCGTTAATGCTGCTGATGCCGGCGGCATTAATGATAAAAACGCACCTGATATTACTGCCGTGCAGCAAGCATGGATAGATCATCAAGTTCCCCAGTGTGGCTACTGCCAGTCTGGCATGATTATGGCGGTTTCTTCTTTACTCGCTAGCAACCCCAATCCAAGCGATGCGGACATCGACGCTGGCATTACTAATGTATGCCGCTGCGGATCCTATCCACGTGTGCGCAAAGCGATTCACTCACTTGCCTCCGCTTAAAGGATCGCCATTATGAAAGTTTCCAGAAGACGATTTATTTTATCCAGCGCCTTGGTCGGCGGCGGCGTATTAATAGGGTATTCAGCGACACGCCCTAGCAAGCATCGGCTAGCCAACAATGAGCTCGCCAAAGGGGGTGAGCACTATGTCACTTCATTTTTGAAAATCGATCCAGACAACCAAGTGACAATCTATGTACCCCATGCGGAAATGGGACAAGGCGTTCACACCTCTTTGGCTATGATGGCCGCCGACGAAATGGATGCTGATTGGGAGAAGGTCAGTATCGAGCAAGCCCCTGCGACAGACTTATTCGCTAACGGCGATTTAATTAAGGGTTTTGCCGGCGAAGCAGGCGTTCCAGGTTTTTTGATGGGTTTGGTAAATGTCAGTGCCACCAAAATTGCTGAAATTGGCAATCTGCAGATTACTGGCGGCAGTTCATCGGTACGTTTTACTGGTGATACAGCCATGCGAACCGCAGGTGCGGCTGCCCGTCAAATGCTTATCGAATGTGCTGCTCAACGCTGGAATGTTCCTGCTGGAGAATGCACTGCAGCATTAAGTTACGTGCAGCACAGCGATAGTGGGCAATCACTAACCTACGGCGAACTTGCCTCTGATGCAGCTTTACTAGAACCCGCAACAGAGCCAGATTTAAAAGACCGGTCTCAATTTAATATTATGGGCAAAGCAATTTCTCGTAATGACATTCCAGCAAAGGTGGACGGTACTGCACCTTACGGCTTGGACTATCATTCTGAGGACATGCTTTATGCAGCCATCCGCATGGCACCGGTATTTGGCAGCAAATTGGTGTCGGTAGACGCCAGCGCGGCACTGGCTCGCCGTGGCGTCAAACGAGTTGTTGAATTAGAAGATTCAGTGGCAGTAGTGGCAAATAGCTATTGGCGAGCCAAGGAGGCTCTCAAACTGGTTAACGCTGAATTTGAAACATCCGAAAATGATTCTATTTCCAGCGCAGATATCGCCGCCCGATTTGACGCTGAACTTGCCAGCAGCAATGGCAGCAAAGATTTCGAACAGGGCGATACCGATGACGCCATTGCCGGTGCTGCAGATACCATTGAGGCCAGCTATCGTGTGCCTTATCTTTCTCACGCTCCAATGGAACCGATGAACTGCACGGTTCACTTCCATGATGGAAAAGCAGATCTGTGGACAAGCACGCAAGATGCATTAGGGATACGAGGCCGGGTCGCCAAAATCGGAGGTCTCGATGAAAACGATGTTACTCACCATTTTAGTTATGTCGGCGGCGGGTTTGGAAGACGTCTGCCATTTACTTGGAACGTAATTGACCATGCTACCTTGATTGCAAAAGAATTTGATGTGCCAGTAAAAACAGTGCTGAGCCGTGAAGATGACATGCAGCAAGATTACTATCGCCCTGCTGTTCACAGTAATTTCAAAGCCGGTTTTGACAGCTATGGAAATATTGTAGCTTGGCACAATCGCTTTACCGGCCCAATTCAAGTTGCTGGCGCCGCGTTTATTCCTTACGACATCGAAAACCAATCTATTCGCGTAGTGGATGGCGAAACTCATGTGCCTATTGCCGCCTGGCGCAGTGTGGATCATTCTCAGCAGACCTTCTTCACCGAATCCTTTGTTGATGAAATTGCCCATCGAACAGGAATAAACCCTTATCAATTTCGCATGAATCTTCTGCAACGTCATCCTCGCCACCGCAAGGTGTTACAGGTGGCTGCGGAGGCAGCAGGATATGGACAAAATCTGCCCGAGGGACATGCGTTAGGCCTTGCTGTGCAAGAGAGCTTTGGCAGCATTTGCGCAGAGGTCGCCGAAGTCTCTATTGGCAACGATGGTCAGCCCATTGTTCATAAAGTCACAGCCGCCATTGACTGCGGCTGGGCGGTAAACCCCGATACTGTAGAGGCACAAGTCGAAAGTGGAATTATTTTTGGACTGACCGCGGCACTTTATGGAGAAATCACTATCGAAAATGGGCGAGTGGCACAAAATAACTTCCCAGATTACGAAATGGTACGCATGGCAGATGTGCCAGAGATCGAAGTACATATTGTCGAGTCTGGAGAAGCTCTGGGAGGCCTTGGTGAGCCAGCAACGCCGCCAATCGCTGCAGCTGTCACTAATGGCTTGTACATATTAACGGGCCAGAGAGTGAGAAATTTGCCGATTCGCAAGCATGACTTCTCAAAGCCTGCATCACTTGCTGCGATTTAACTTCGCTAGCTTGGCGCCAACAGCCGATTTAACAGTCGCGTGACATAACCGGCGCTTAACTTAAAAGGGAGAACAATGTTCTCCCTTTTAAGTTAAGCGATTGTCGTTTTCGAGAGCGTTAGACTTTCATTAACCAACCTCGCGAAAAGGTAAATATCAGGGTCGCAATCACCTTTACTGCAGTGCCTTAGTGGATTATCTTGAGCGCCCTGCAGTAATTACTTTATTTTCATCCCTGCCCGACACTAATGCCAGTTTACCTCCTCCACGAGTGCTCTTGCTCGCATAGAGTAAGTCAGTTATCTTTTGCTATTGTTGAGATAGCCCATTCAGAGTCGGTGTCTCAAGAATTATTTGAATGCATGAATGACTGAATTAACTGAACTACCACTTTCCGGAGCAGACCCACTGAACAGGCCCCATTCAAGCAGTCAAATGCCATGAACCAAGTAAAATCTCAGCGTTTAATTATTTACATCTGGCTGTTTTTAGCATTGGCTGCTTGCCAAAGCTCTGAGCGCCCTATTGATAGGGATAATTTGGAAACTGCCAGTGCCGAGCTTCTTGGCTGCCTAGCGATGGCTGATCAATTTCGAAAAATAGTAGACTCTGAAGGCGTCCGCAACGCCAGTGCGTTAGCTTTAGCGTCTGTGCCAATGTTCCATTCAAATCGCTTTCTTGACCTGTTGGCCAAGGAAGCTGCAACCGAGTCACAAACAAGGCAGTGGTTTAGTCAGTCAGCAACTTTAGCTGCAGCAGTGCGTGGCTCCGAAAACCAAAACTTGGAACATCCCTGGTCAGACTCTCGCCTTGACAGACTCAACCTCTGTGCCGAAAATTTCGCCAACCATGACGAGCACATTAACTTTCGCCGGCAAACGCTTCAGCAGTTGCCATTAATTCCTGATAATTACAGTTCGCTTCCACAATGGTTGGGATTCAATTGGCTTTTGCGCCCGATATTCAAATCACGGATCGAACTACTGCACGAAGAAGAGAAACGCCTGTTCGATCAAACAAGGCCTTTTGACGTGTCTTTCAGCTATAAACCTAAGGGGACGAGTCACCAAAAGGATAGTGAGATAGCGCAGTGGTTTGTCGACGCTTATGATGCCAATCCGCTCAAGACGCCTATGCTTACTGATACGCAGCTGAGCAGTTTGATCGCATTGCACAGGCCTAGATTTACCATTGAGTTTAAGGATGACAATGACCTTATCGGGCAGCCTGTGTGGCAAGGTGAAGAATTAGCCATTAGTTTAGACAAGCCGACGGTTTACACTTTGCCCTCACTCACTCGTTTTGGAACAAACAATTTACTACAGTTAAATTATGTAGTTTGGTTCTCAGAGCGTAAACCAACCAGTTCGCTTGACCTCTATGCAGGCAATATTGACGGCTTAATTTGGCGAGTAACCTTAGACGAGCAAGGCAAGGTTTTGCTCTATGACAGCATTCACAGCTGCGGCTGTTATCACAAATACTTTATAGCCACTGATGAAGTTTCTACAAGAAAGCTGTCTCTGTCAGAAGAACCCGCTAATATTTTCACACTTGCTAATATCAACACCAAGGCTGGCGTTCATATCCGACTTACGGCCAATGAGCACTATGTGGTCGGGGTTAGCGATAGCGATAGCGATAGCGATAGCGATAGCGATAGCGAGC
>CAWKZY010000130.1:0-5950 GCA_963854625.1 Gammaproteobacteria bacterium
GAGAACTAAGTCTGTCTAAACTCAGTATTGTGACAATGCGATTCACCATCACAGTAGCATGTGCTCTGGTAATCGGGTTCCAAATATTAGCGCAAGATAATGCAATCCTAAGCGATATTGCCGACGACCTTATCAACGCCTGTGTATTTACCAATGCGATTACTTATCAGCCTAACAGTGAGTTTCTTTAGGACGGTGTATTGCCGCTTAGAATGGGGAGATAGTTGAAATGAACGCCTTCTCTTCAGCCCCAATAGCTATTTTGAAGCCAACTTGGACGGAGACTTCATCTGCCGGAATTTTTAGACGCCAATTCAGGTTATGGAATGGCGGAGTTCGAAAGAGAATCCAAAAGCTATGTTAAAGCGACCTTCCTTGGTGCAAATGCCTCGAATAAGACCGATGGGAAAAAGGTAGATTTTCGCGGTAACAGGAATAAATGAAAACAGATATGTCGGGGAATTACAAAGAAAAGGATTTCGCGACGGCAGGCAAGCTTCTTGCCGTGTTGACTATTTTGTTCGGCGTGCTTTTTTTTGCTAGTAGTAGCAATGAGCTGCTTAAACAGGCAGTGCTGAGCTCGGATTTCGCTGCTTTGCAACAGGATGCAGATTGCCGTGCCGATGAACTTGCAGAGGAAGGCCTGAGCCTTCGTGAGTGCGAACTGATGCTAGTGCAAGTTGAAATTTTTCTAGTATCTAGCCCAAGCTGGTTCCGGTCGGTTCAGAAAATCTTCAGTTTAATAGGCATCGCAGCAGCCTTGGCATCAATAGGTTTGGCTCTTAGCTTAGACTCAAGACGCGGCTTTTCAATCAGAGCACTGGTCTTGGTGTTGAGCGGGCTAGTTGTTTTGGATAGTGGGATGTTTGTAGTGGCATTACAAACCGGCCCTTTGCTCAGAGCTCAGTACTTGTGGCCACTTATTCTATGGTTTTTTATTCATCTGTGTTTAGTACTAGGTGGTCACTTTATTTCTGAAAATACTAAAGACAAACTTATCAACTAGGTTAGCGAATTTTGACAGAGAACAGCAAATCAGTTTTTTCAAGGGAACGCTTAGCCTTGTCCAGTGCTACTCGGTTTTGCCATTGGCTTACTACATTAGCTGTATTTTACTTAATTATTTCTAGCTGGTGGATGCTTTCGTTGCCTCTACCTTCTGAGAATTCGACCTTTCGTGTACTGCCATTTCAACTTCACAAAAATGTGGGGCTTACCCTATTTCTATTGCTTCTCGCTATGACGAGCAGTTTTATTCTGCGCTGGATAAAAGCAAATGATCGGAAGGAATCTAAGTCGCAGATAAAAGCAAAAATTGGCCACGGCTTAATCTATCTCATGCTGCTTTTCTGTTGTTTGAGCGGATATCTGTCTTCGTCTTTTAGTGGCTGGGGGACACAGTTTTGGTGGCTTTTCGATCTGCCCATATGGGCCCGAGAGAGCGATGATCTTAATGCAATATTTTCTGACCTGCACCTTTGGTCCTGTTGGTTACTGATTTTTCTGATCGCTGTTCATATCGGCGCAGCCTTGCACCATTCATTTAAGAACGACGGGGTGGTGGATTCAATGCTTGGGTCACCTAATAAAAGTTAGTTTAGAAGTTAAAATTTAAAAGGTCGAATTATGAAAGAATATCCAACTTTCGTTACACATTTAGAATGCAGCTATACGGGCAAAACATACCCTGCCGACCAATTGCACGGTTTGTCAGAAGCTGGAAAGCCACTTTTAGTGCGTTACGATCTAGAGGCTTTAGGAAAAGCGACTAGCAAGGATGACTTAAAGGAAAGGTTGCCCGAGTTTTGGCGCTATAGAGAATTTCTGCCAGTGAGGAAATCAGAAAATGTGGTGCGCCTTGGCGAGCTGATGACTCCAATTTTGCCAGCAAAAAAAATACAAGCCAAGCTAGGCTGTGGTGAAATTCTAATAAAAGACGAGGGTCGTTTACCCACCGGCTCTTTCAAGGCTAGAGGTATTGCACTGGCTGTGGCAATGGCTAAAGAACTCGGTGTGACACGTATGGCAATGCCTACAAACGGTAATGCTGGTGCTGCTTTGGCCGCTTATTGCTCCCGCGCAGATATAGAATCGTTTGTATTCTGCCCCGAAGACACGCCTAAAATAAATATCGAAGAGATTGCTTTTCAAGGCGCCAAGACTTTCCTAGCTAACGGTTATATTAATGACTGCGGCCGTATTGTTGGGGAGGGCAAAGAGAAAATGAATTGGTTCGATACCTCAACTCTAAAAGAGCCTTATAGAATCGAGGGCAAGAAAACCATGGGGCTGGAATTGGCGGAACAGCTGAATTGGCGGGTACCAGATGTCATTTTATACCCTACTGGCGGAGGCACTGGTTTAATCGGCATGTGGAAGGCTTTTGCCGAATTGGAAGCTATCGGCTGGATTGGCTCTAAAAGACCTAGAATGGTAGCAGTGCAAGCAACCGGCTGCGCGCCTATCGTAAAGGCTTATGATGAGGGGACTCGGCATGCGGAGCCTTGGCAAGACGCACATACAATAGCGTCAGGTATTAGAGTTCCAGTTGCTGTAGGTGATTTTTTAATCTTGGATGCGGTGCGCGAGAGTGATGGTTTTGCGGTGGCGGTGAGCGATGAGGCTATCAACGAGGCTCATAAAGAGTGTGCCAAGGTAGAGGGTGTTCTTCTTTGCCCAGAAGGCGCTGCGACATTGGCCGCCTTAAAACAAGAGCTTGTCTCGGGAAGAATTAGGAAGGACGAACAAGTATTACTTTTTAATTGTGCCACTGGACTGAAGTATCCAATGGAGTCATTTCATGAGCGAATCGATTTATCTGAGCCGATAGATTACGATTTTATAGCTAACTATTAACCATCATCAAACTTAGCAAATGGCGCGAATCAATTCTGATCAAGCGAACTCGAAATTTTATTGCATGTCTGTCACTACGCGACAGATTTGGCGTGGAATGTATGTAGAGAAAGGTATTTCTTCGCGGCAGACTATTCGCCCTTCAGATAGCTATTGAATTTTTTTTAGCATAGCGTTGCTATTTAGCGACTCGAAATAGGATAAGTACTGATTGGTAATAGCCCTATTTTGCGTTCGTAAAAGGGCTCTAATTGATAATTCGAACATAGGGGCCTGCAGTGAAGAATTCATGCCGTTACTTACTTTGATATTCAGCAGCGTGTCAAAAAAATTTTTTCCCGCTGCCGCGTACTTCCTTTCTTCAAGCACAAACTTGCCTGTGCTTAATAAATTTCCTACCGCGCCCCGTTGGTAGTTGTGCCGCCAATTAAATTCCAAATCTTCGATAGCCAGACCTTGCGAAGCTAAGCGCGAAGAACACACTACGATAAATAATGCCCAATAAGTGCATTCATTTAAAAAGGTAAGCCAAGATTAAAATCAATATTCAGGACAGCGCCAAAATTTTAATTCAGCAATGGAGCTACCCAATTTCAAGCAAAGCGCTTGCAACTAAAAAAGGTCTCCTACAAAGTTGTTAGATATTAGTTAAGTAGGCCAGCCAGTTGTTATACTTACTATCCACCTGCGGGTCTGCTTGCGACATTGCTGGTAAAGCCCTAGTTAACAGAGGACTGTTGAATGACCGCCAAAAACATCGATTTGTATACTTGGAGTACACCGAATGGACGCAAGGTCTCGATCATGTTGGAGGAGATTGGAATGTCCTATCAAGTTGTTCCAATCGATATAACAAAAGGGGACCAGCATAAGCCGGAGTTTTTGGCGATTAGCCCAAATAATAAAATACCTGCCATTGTAGATCATGACGCAGGGATTCATTTGATGGAGTCAGGTGCGATATTGATGTACCTCGCACATAAGAGCGGTAAGCTGATTAGCCCTATGGGGGCAAAGTACTGGCAGGAAATGGAGTGGTTGATGTTGCAGATGGGAGGTGTAGGGCCAATATTGGGACAGACTCACCATTTTTTGAAATTTAATGCAGGGAAATCAAGCTATGCTGAAGAGCGTTATAGTGCAGAAACTGCTCGCTTATACGGCGTTCTTAATGAGCGCTTGAAGTCTAGCGCTTATCTAGCGGGCAACTATTCTATAGCGGATATTGCTACATGGCCTTGGATTTCAAGATACGAATGGCAAGAGATGGAGCTGAATGACTTCCCAAGCTTAAAAGATTGGTACCTGCGAATAGCTGATAGGCCTGCGGTGCAGCGAGGCTATGCGGTGCCCAAGGATTTGGAGCTTCCCCGGCCAAGCTAACGACTTAAACGGATATTAAATTACAACAATAAAAAGGGGCTTAAGGCCCCTTTTCCACTTATTAAGCGAGGTGTTTAGACTAGCTTATAAACTGGGGGTGCTGGAGTAAGTTCTGCAACATCTGCCTACACCTATGCGAGTCGAGGTTTACTCTGGAAAACTGGCATAAACAATGTCCCGAGATAGAGTTCGTAGCTCAGGAGCGTCCGGTCTTTTTGCGCCTTGGGCTTGAATCATGCCGATAAAGAATAAGTCTTCAGTAGGGTCTACCCAGAACCAAGTCCCGGCAGCTCCGCCCCAATAATAAGTACCGGCACCTTGTGGGGTGTCTGCTTTTTTTGGATCAACAATTACTGCGAAATCAACACCAAAGCCTTGGCCAGGCTGACCTTCGCTTGTTGGGCTACCGCGGAGATTTAACTCGTCGCGTAGACTGTTAGTTCTCATAAGGCGAACAGATTCAGGAGAAATGATTCGAGCGCCGTCCAGCTCACCTTCGTTAACTAACATTTGAAGGAAGCGCGCGTAATCGTGCGTTGAAGAAACTAAACCGCCTCCGCCAGACTCCAAACGGTCTGGGTTAAGATAACTAGGTCGATCGGTCCGGTGAGGACGCTGAACTAAATGCTGGCGTTCTTCATCCCAGTTGTGGACTTCAGCAAATCGAGGTTTGTCTTCAGGTTTAACAAAGAAGCGAGTGTCGGTCATGTCCAGAGGAAGGAAAATATTCTTCTCTAAGTATTCGCCATATGTCATGCCAGTAATTTTTTGAACAATGTAGCCCTGAATATCAACTGCAACAGAGTAATACCAAGCTTCGCCTGGTTCAAACATTAAGGGGATATCTGCAACCCTTTCAATCAGCATGTCCAAGTCATCGGACGCTAGTACTTGAGTGTTTCTAAAGGCTTCGTTTACCGGGTCGCTGCCGCCAAGGCCATAGCCAAATCCTGCAGAGTGGTTTAAAAGCTGACGCATTGTAGGTGGCTTCGTTGGAGTTTCCAGCACCATTTTTCCGTCGTCATCATAGCTGGTCATCACTTTTAGATTGGCAAATTCTGGAACGTATTTGCTGACAGGATCGTCAAAATCCCAAAGGCCTTTCTCGTGAAGCATCATCAACGCAACACCGGTAACTGGTTTTGTCATTGAGTAGATTCTAAACAGTGAATCCATTTCCATGGGTGCTTGGTCATCAACGCGAGATAGGCCTGCTGTTTCAAAAGTTGCCACTTCACCATCTTTAGCTAGAATCCAAACCATACCGGCGACATCTTGGTCGGCGACAACTTTATTCATGGCTGCATCCAAGCGTTGAATACCTTCCTCAGAAAAGCCGGCTGCTTTAGCGCCAGCTTCTTTAATTGGCCAAGAATCCGCTTGTGCATTAAGTGCAACCAAGCTGATGCTTGTCGCTAGAAGGGTGGTTAAACCCTTTCTAAATAGGGAAAAGGTTTGCATAGGCTATCTCCAAAATATTTTTAAGTTTTGTAACTCTAATGGATGTATCAATTCAAGCACGTTAACACTGTTCTTCGTGTTTGCTTGTCATTATTCGTGTCATGAATATTTTTGAATCTTAATAAGAAAGATAATAGCTTGCTCTGGGCATAAGGAATACCCCAGTGTTTAACAATAGGATTCTGCGGGATTACTGCGGGATTACTGTAGGGTGCGCTGAACCGGGCCACTCCATGGGCATATCATAGCA
>CAWKZY010000131.1:0-5943 GCA_963854625.1 Gammaproteobacteria bacterium
AAGGCAGCGCTGGGAGCGCGGTGTTGCCAGAGTTGGCAGCCGGGCAGGTCTTGGTGATGCTATCGGTGAGGTATACATTGCAAGGCACTTTCCAGAAGCTGCCAAACAGCAAATGGATGAGCTGGTTATAAATCTTCGGTCTGCGTTAGCAACAAGCATTTCTGAAATAAATTGGATGGGCGAAGCAACCAAAATAGAGGCGAGATTGAAACTGGAATCCTTACTTCCTAAAATTGCCTATCCCAATCAATGGAAGGATTTCTCGGCAATAAAAATTACACGTGATGATTTATTTGCCAATGCAAATACCCTACGTGAGCATAACTATCGAGAGCAAATCGGCCACTTAGGAGAAACAACGGACCGAGAAGAATGGTTTATGACGCCTCAGACAGTCAACGCCTATTATAATCCTGCTTTTAACGAAATGGTTTTTCCCGCCGGCATATTGCAACCACCCATGTTTGACCCTGCCGCCGACCCAGCCGTTAACTATGGCAGCATAGGAGGCATAATAGGTCACGAAATGGGCCACGGCTTTGATGATCAAGGATCAAAATCAGACTACCAAGGCATTCAAAGAAATTGGTGGACCGAACAAGACCGTGCTAATTTCGATCAACTGACCGCCGAGTTAGCTGCACAGTATGATGAGTTTGAACCGTTGCCTGGGTATTTTATAGACGGCAATTTTACTCTAGGTGAGAACATCGGCGATCTGGGGGGTATGTCTCTGGCTTACAAAGCTTATAAAGTGTCTCTGGGGAACAATGAAGCACCTATAATCGACGGCTTCACCGGCGATCAACGTTTTTTTCTAGCTTTTGCGCGCGTGTGGCAGAGTATGATCCGTGATGACGCATTAATTCAGCGACTGACTTCCGACCCTCATTCTCCAGCAGAATTTAGAGTCAACGGGGTCGTGAGAAACATTGATGAATGGTACGAAGCTTTTGACGTTACACCGGAAGATGACCTTTACCTGCCACCAGAGGATCGAGTTCGAATCTGGTAAATAAAATTCAAAGGAGCAACCCATGCTAGCAAGATTAAGAAAGTCTTTTTTAAACCTATCATTAGTTGCTCTGTCTTCAGTAATTGTGTTTTCTATTTCTGCAAGTATTGCTCAGGACAGTTCTGCCCAAGTCGGCTCTACCAAAGACAGCTTCGACATCATTATTAAAAGCGGCAGAGTCATCGATGGCTCTGGCAATCCTTGGTATATAGCTGATATTGGAATCATTGGCGAGCGCATTATACGCATTGGTAATTTGGATGGCGCCAGTGCTAATCAAACCATTGATGCGACCGGCCTGACTGTCAGCCCAGGATTTATCGATCCTCATACCCACGCACTGCAAGGTATTTTTGACGTCCCCAACGCAGAGAGCGCTTTGCTACAAGGGGTAACTACCTTGACCGAAGGCAATGATGGTAGTTCGCCTTTTCCCATCGACAAACACTATGAAAAAATCGCGAACAAACAGATCAGCCCCAATTGGGCTGTATTTGTTGGCCAAGGCACTATTCGTGAATTAGTTATCGGAGAGGAAGACCGAGAAGCTACAGCTGTCGAGATGGCGCAGATGAAGCAAATGGTCCATCAGGCTATGGAGCAGGGTGCTCTGGGCATTTCAACCGGCTTGTTCTACGTGCCAGGTAGCTTTACTTCCACAGAAGAAATTATTGAGCTTTCAAAAGTGGCAGCAAAATTTGGCGGAATTTATATTTCACATATGCGAGAAGAAGCAGGCCAACTCATAGATTCGGTTAATGAAACAATACGTATTGGCGAGGAAGCCAATATCCCCGTGCAAGTGACCCACCATAAAGTTATCGGTGCGAAAAACTGGGGAGCATCCAAAGAAAGCTTAAAGCTGGTGGACGAAGCCCGCTCTAGGGGGGTTGATATTACTATTGACCAGTATCCTTACACCGCTTCGCAAACCGGCATTAACGCCCTGATTCCTCAGTGGGCTCAGGAGGGAGGTCGTGAAAAACTTCTTGAAAGGATTAATAACCCTGAAACTCAAGGCGTCGTAAAAGCAGCTGTTATCAATAAAATCCTATTTGATCGTGGCGGGGGACATCCGAAAAACGTTTTCATATCCCGAAACAGTTGGGACCACTCAATGGAAGGCAAAAACCTTGCCGACCTCACTATTGAGAGAGGCTTGCCGGTGACGCCGGCTAACGCAGCTGACGTGGTTTTTGACATTATCAGAGGCGGAGGCGCTACTGCGGTCTACCATGCAATTGGGCCCGAGGATGTTGACCGAATCATGCGACATCCTGCTAGCGCCATTGGGTCTGATGGACCGGTAGGTGTATTCGGTGAGGGAGCCCCTCACCCTCGTCAATATGGAACCTTTGCCAGAGTTTTAGGATATTACGTCCGAGAAAGAGGAATTATAAGTCTAGAAGAAGCCGTACGTAAGATGAGTAGCGCATCCGCAAGAAGACTAGGGATACATGATCGTGGCCTTCTCACCAACGGCTACTATGCCGACATTGCGGTTTTCGATGCCGATGAAGTTATTGATAAAGCAACATTCGAAAACCCTCATCAATACGCGGTAGGGATCGAATATGTCTTGGTCAATGGTGAAATTGTTGTAGAGCAGGGCGTTCACACAAACCGCCGGCCGGGTAAAATTTTGTACGGTCCAGGTTATTCCGAGCAATAGTCAGGTTAAATGCGGTTGGTACCTGCATCATGTCGCTATACCCGGCGTTATCTCGTTATAAGTAATTAAGTGACTTCAATGCGAGCGTTAAAACCCCCACTCGCCGCAACCCCACCAGTGCTTTGACCAGCCTTCCTGAGCAGCTACCAGCCTGCCACGGGGTTTCAATCGTAGTTCCATATAGGTTCCATATAGGTTCCATATAAACTACAGATAAACTACAGATAAGTTCCAATCTGTATATAGCTTCCAGCATACCCACAAGTCTTGCTGCTTCGGCGCCAACCGAACCTTCGTTCCGATCTAGGACCCGCGGCTCACTAAAAGCGAACCCTAGATAAGTACCCTCACAACACAGCTACAGTCAGCAAACTTTGTTAAAGATGCTCGCGGCCGACTCTTCCTTCATTCATTCATCTCTCGATGCCTCCATCTACCTTCCCAAACCTATCGTTGGCTTTTTCATAAAAACGAGAAAATCATAGCATTACTCGATGCATTCAAAATAAAAGCATTCATAAAGTGCACATATAGGACCTAACGCACTGTTTTAGAGCCTTTCTAAGGGGCAACAGCCTTTCTTTTGACACTTTATCGGGCTTTCTGATCTCTGGCCCGTTTTTTGCTTTTGTGATTACAGTGGCGACAAAAAACGCCTGTAGACAAATCTAACAAGGGAAGGAAATAGCAATGAATATTAGTAAGAAGTACCTCTCAATCGCCACAGCAGGACTGATGCTTAGCGCAGGTTCTGTTCAAGCTGATGAACTTACAGCAAATGCCGGGGCAGCCAGCAACTATCTTTGGAGAGGTCTTACTCAGTCTGTAAACGAAGCGGCCGTTTCAGGCGGTATAGACTATGCAATGGACAACGGTTTTTACGTTGGCACGTGGGCATCCAATGTCAGCTACGCAGCTGGTGACGTTTTCTCCTACGAGCACGACATCTACGGCGGCTATGCCTTTGAATCAAACGGCGTTAGCTACGACATAGGTTATCTTTATTACAACTATGACGATGAAGCACAGTTCGATTTCAGCGAGATCTACGGTTCGGTAGGCATTGGCGCATTCACTGTCGGTCTAAACCTGCTTGTTGATACCGAAGCAAATGAAGGCCCTAGTCAAGACTTCGGTTTTGGTCAGGCTTATTATTTGTATGCCGACTACGCAACAGAAATTCGGGACGGTTTAGAACTAGGAGTTCACGTTGGTTACCACGAAGGTGATTTCAGCGAAGCGTTTAATGGCGTTCCAGGTGCGTACGTAGATTATAACGTGTCGTTGTCTAAGGACGGTTTTATGTTTATGATTTCTGCCACCGACTTAGATGACGCCGGACCAGATAATTTGGACAATGACGCTATCAAGTTTGTTGTCGGTTATTCAATGGATTTCGAACTTTAAGTTCAAATACGATTGTTGCTGGTTAATTTTTTGCGAACTTCTGTAGCACTGCCTAAAATTATTCTTAGGCATGTTCTACTCGGTAATCGTCTGAGCTCAATTCCCTCAGATTGAAATTTGTTTGCGGTGTCAGCCCACAGCTGCACCGCAATCTTTACTCCTTACTAGTGCTTAACTTGCTCCACTCGCCTGACCGTTTTAACCATTGAAAGTGTTTCGTGCTGATTCAATTAGTTGCAACACGATCGGATGTTTCAGTTTTCGCTCTGGTGAAATAGCATAGTAGTTTTCCATAACCGTTTTTGTATCGCCTATTTTTTTAACGCCGTATCTTTCTTCGACTTCTCTACACATAACGTCTGGCGCTGGAAATATTCCTGCCCCTTCGCCTCCGAACACTTTCATAAGCCCACTATCTTCGAGTTCAGCAACTATTTTAGGGGATATATTTTCCTCTTCGAACCAATCTTCAATTCCACGCCGAATAGGGTTGTTTGGAGTCGGCACCAACATCGGCGCCTTATTCAATGATGCAGGGAAATTCTGTGAATACTTTTCGGCATCAGCACTCTTTACAAAAAACGAGATACTGCTTTCGCCTATGGCATGACTGAAAGCCTTAACATTGAAGCCCGGTGGAATCGCACAATCTGAAAGCACAATATCAAGTTGGTGAACTGCCAAATCGCCGAGCAGATCATCTAACTTGCCCTCCTTACAAACAAGGCGTAAAGGTTGCTGGGCACTAAGTGCTGGCTGAAGAATACGAAAAGCTATTAGTTTAGGTATGGAATTTACTACGCCAACCTTGAGGCCTTCTGGCACACCAATATCACCGCTGCGCATCTTCGAGCTAAGCTCCGCGCCTAGAGAAAATATTTCATCCGCATACTGAAAGACTAAATGCCCGGTCTCGGTAAGAACAAGACCACGGCCTGCACGAGAGAAAAGAGCTTCACCAATTGATTCTTCTAAAAGTTTAAGCTGTCCGCTGATAGTTTGAGGTGTTAAGTGCAATACGCTGGTGGCTTTAGTAATGCTGCCTTCTTTGGCAACTGTCCAAAAGTATTGCAAGTGATTGTAATTTAAATGGCGCATATTGAGCTCCTATTTGGCTGCTATTTGTCTTCTGTTTCCCAAGCAACAATTCATTAATTACGCCAGTCAATGTGCTGTCATAATCTCAGAAAGAGCAAATCATGAGATATAATTTTCTGATAAAACTTACAATTATTATGGCATTTCCTTATTGTTCGAAATACTCGAGTAAAAAGATCTATTGTATCGAATAATACGAACAAAAGTGGCTGCTTGATTTAATCTATAGACAGCTAAACCAGCTGCAGCAAGGTTTCCCATAGGAATAGAGCAAGTCAACGAAGGTAAGGGGAATGCTGAAATAAAGGCATAAAAAAGCCCAAGACTCTCCCAAACGGTATTCTCTCAGGCTTAACGTGCAACGATCAGGGTAAGATCGTTGCCTTTTCGGACTTGTAGTGGCAGCTACTGTTCAGGTTAAAATATGAGTTTCCGCAAATAATTCAAAATAACCTGCTAGGGTTTTCTGATTCTTTAACTAGCTTCTAATTACCAAACTCCAGTTAACTTCTCGTACCAAAGAAATCAGTACTACTCAATAAGATTTCCTTGGTATGGAAGACACTAACCCCGACCACAGATCTATGTAATGTCTGATTAAATCATTCTTAATATCGGTTTATCCGAACATTTAACAACCTTCTATTATCCGTTGATAGCCTATCAAAAAGTCCTCACTCTCATCCGAATCAACTCAGGCTCACACTTACGCTCAGATGCTCTCAGTAATCATAGGCGATCAAATAACCTA
>CAWKZY010000132.1:0-5938 GCA_963854625.1 Gammaproteobacteria bacterium
ATTGTTGTGCGCATGGGTCGCGATGAAAAAGTAAAACTGCTCGATGATTCCGAAGTCGTCGTCGATACCCAGACATTGGTGATTGCCGATAACAGTAAAGCACTGGCCATGGCCGGTATTATGGGCGGCGATGAATCCGCCGTTGGCGATGACACTACCGATATTCTTTTTGAAAGCGCTTGGTTTAATCCCTTAGCGATTGCCGGTAAAGCGCGCAACTATGGCAAGCACACAGATTCATCACACCGCTTTGAGCGTGGTGTTGACTCCCTGCTGCAGGTTGCCGCCATTGAGCGTGCCACAGCGTTGATGTTAGAGATCTGCGGTGGTCAGGCCGGACCTGTTGTTATCCAAGAGTCTGCCGAGCACCTGCCAGCACCAGCCACTATAAAGCTGCGCGACGCACATCTGGCTCAACAGTTGGGTCTGGTGATTGGCGCGATCGAAATAGACGATATTCTGGCCCGCTTAGGTCTAACCTTTGTCGCTCGCGATGATCAGGGTTCCACCTGGGTTGCACCTAGCTGGCGTTTTGATATTGCCATTGAGCAGGACCTGGTTGAAGAGGTCGCCCGTATCTATGGCTACAACAATCTTCCCACCTCGACGCCCACTATGGCTCTTGAGCTACAGGCCAAACCAGAGCGCCAACAGGACCTGAGCATTTTTAGGCAGCAACTGGTTGCCAGTGGTTACCAAGAAGCAGTGACCTATAGTTTTGTCGATCCCGGCCTGCAAAAGTTGGTTGATCCTGAGACTGTCGGTATAGCGCTGCAGAATCCTATTTCAGCTGATATGTCAGTCATGCGCACCAGCCTCTGGCCTGGTCTGCTGTCGACAGCGATCTACAATCTTAATCGTCAGCAAAATCGCGTACGTATTTTTGAAGCCGGCCAGTGTTTTGTCCCGGGCGAGAATGGCGCGCTAACTCAGAATATGGCCCTGGCCGGATTGATCTGTGGTTCACGCACGCCAACTGGCTGGACTGCAAGCAAAGACAAAGTCGACTTCTTTGATCTCAAAGGCGATCTCGAAGCCGTTTTGGCACTGACCGGTTTAGCCGAGCAGTTTAGTTTTACCGCCGCAGAGCATCCCGCATTGCACCCAGGCCAATCGGCGATGGTATCGCGCAATGGTGAGCAAGTCGGTTGGATAGGGCAGTTGCATCCTAAACTTCAGGCGCAGTTAGACTTCAATACTCCGGTCTATCTGTTCCAAGTTGATGTCGCCAAAGTCAGCGAAAGCCGACTGCCTAAATTCAGTGAAGTGAGCAAATTTCCAGCAGTTCGCCGTGACCTAGCATTCCTTATGGACAGTCAAATTGCCTCAGCTGATTTGATGTCGGAAGCGCGTAATGTTGCTGGCGAACATCTGGTTGATTTAATGTTGTTTGATGTTTATCAGAGCAAAGATATTGATAACAAAGGAAAAAGTCTCGCGTTAGGCTTGACGTTTCAGCACGCTTCGCGCACTCTTACCGACGATGAAATAAATATGTCTATAGATAGAGTCGTAAAGAAGCTCGACATTAAATTCAAAGCTGAGCTCAGAGGTTGATTAAAACGCTGGGGTCAAAGTAGGGGATTACTCTTGTGTGGTACTGCCACGCAAAGAAGTTAGGTGCAGAAAATGGGTGCTTTAACCAAGGCTGATTTAGCTGAAATGTTATTCGAAGAACTGGGTCTCAACAAACGTGAGGCCAAGGAAATCGTCGAAATGTTTTACAGTGAAATCTCACAGGCATTGGAAACTAATGATTCGGTTAAGCTGTCAGGGTTCGGAAATTTCGAGCTGCGTGACAAGAGTAGCCGGCCGGGACGCAACCCTAAAACCGGTGAAGAAATCCCCATCTCCGCACGGCGAGTAGTGACCTTCAAGCCAGGCCAGAAATTAAAGGCGCGAGTAGAGAACTATGCTGGAACCAAGTAACAATAACGAACTGCCTGTTATTCCAGGAAAGCGTTACTTCACCATTGGCGAAGTCGCTGAGCTCTGTGAAGTAAAGCCTCACGTCCTACGTTATTGGGAACAAGAATTCCCCAGCCTCAACCCAGTCAAACGTCGCGGCAACCGCCGTTACTATCAGCGTCAAGACGTTGTACTGATCCGTCAGATTCGCTCCTTACTCTATCAACAGGGCTTCACCATCGGTGGCGCACGTCAGCGTTTAGAGGGTGAATCCACCAAAGAAGAGCAGACCCCGTACAAGCAGCTTATCGAGCAAACCATCTCCGAGCTTGAAGGCATAATTACATTACTCGACAAAGAGTAACTGCTGAAGACTATTCTGGTTGCAAAAGCACCCCGTGCCTGTATGATTGCCCACTTGAAATCGGGGCGTAGCGCAGCCTGGTAGCGCACTACACTGGGGGTGTAGTGGTCGCAGGTTCAAATCCTGCCGTCCCGACCAATTAAATAAAAAAGGCCACCTACTCTGTAGGTGGCCTTTTTTATTTAACCGCCGGAACGGCAGGATTTGAGGGTCAAAGCGCCCAGGTTCACAAATTACGCCTACGGCGAAATTTGAACGAGTCGCAACGCGACGCAGCCCCAAAGGGGTTAGTAACAAACTTTAGTTTGCTACTAATTAAATCCTGCCGTCCCCCGCCAGTTTTGCACCTAAGTCTCAACTACAGCAGCCCCCCAAAGAGATCTCTCCACTGCGCTCGGCATAACAGCGTGGCGAGCAGGTGGCCTTTTTCGTTTAACCGCCGGAACGGCAGAATTTCGAGGCTCAAAGCCCTCAGGTACACAAATTACGCCCATCTTGATGATATGCGAATGCCTTCTACGAAACGCACATTACACAGTAAAGCAGTGTGTTATGACTACTGAAATTTAGCTTTTCATTTGCCTTTCTACTTACAATGATTAAAGGCGATCAGAAGGGTCTCTTCAGCCAAAAGAAGTGGTGCCCCAGGGGAATAAATAACTGATAAAGGAGTGGCGGATATTCTGTTCTGATTCGTTTGTCAGATTGGAATCTAATGGAGAGCTTATTGTGAGTGATCTAAAAGGCCATTTTTTGTCAATGAGGACTGATCTGGCCGTGGTTATTGGGGCGCAACATGCGCTCTCGTCGGGGCAGGCGATGGAACAGCTTATCCGGGCAAGCCTCGGCTATCAGGGCGGAATGTTCATTAAGCGTATCTAGATTAACAAGTAACACCCGATTAAGAGCAAACCTCTCTAAATCCCGCGGCTATAAATGGAATCATCCTTTCATAAGCGGCATCAAAGTCTGATGAGATACATTTTCCATTGGATAGGCGGTCAATCCTTCCAGTCTGAGCGAGTGTTAGGGCTAGTGCCCCTGATACGTAGTGATAACACCAATGTAAATCTTCTTCTTTAGCTTTTGGTAACACTATTTTTAATGCGTCGATAAATTCCCCGACACGTTTATCGAATATCTTATCCATTAAATGTTTACTCCAGATGGGGGAGGTCATTACGTAGGCCAGAAGGGCCAAATAATGTCTCCATCCGGGGTCGCCGGTTTTCTGTGCCATTTTTAATGGCAGTAAAAAGGCTTCAATGATTTGCTCTAGGGTTTGTTTTTCTCCACCCGACTCCATTAGTACATCTCTTCTGGAATCACTTAACAGGGCCGCTCTACGATCGAAAACACAATAAAAAACATCAAGCTTTTTTCCAAAGTGATAGTTAGGTAGGGCAACATCGACGTTAGCCTGGGAGGCTATCTGTCGCATTGTTACTCCATCATACCCATGCAATGCGAATAGCTCCTCTGCAGCGTCTAGAATGCGGGCACTTTTATTGACTTCAATTTTTTTACTCACAGTTTTCTTCATAGTCCTCTTTATCGCCCTTTTTGATTAACCCTGCTAGCTTGCTGTGCATGATGGCAGATATTTATTGTTATTTCAACGCTTGTTGAATATAGTGATGCGATTCCTTTTAGCTGCGAGAATAATAAACATGACACCTGAAATTTTTAAATACCTTTTGTGCTTTAGTTATATCGTTGTTATCTATTATTTGTCATGGATAGGCATGCGCCGCACTAAGGATATTAAGGGTTTTTCTATTGGCAACAAAGATATGAGCCCCTATCTAATTGGCGTTACCTTGGCTGCATCGATTGCTTCAACGGCCACCTTTGTTATCAACCCAGGGTTTGTTTATACCCATGGATTGTCCGCCTTTTTGCATTATGGCGTGGCCAGCTCAATGGGTATATTAGCGGCCTTTTTGTTATTGACCAAAGGCTTTTTGCGCCAAGGTGAAAAAAGTCAGGCGCTCACGATACCTGAGTGGATTTACCACCGGTATCAACATCGTGGCCTAAGTATATTCTTTGCCTTAATCAATTTGCTCTCTATTACTTTTGTTGTGCTGATATTGGTTGGTTGCAGCCTATTGATGACGGGGCTTTTCCCCATTGAGCAGAAAACAGCATTGATAATTATCTTAGTGTTTGTTTTTTCCTATGTGCTAATGGGCGGCACCTATGCTCATGCTTATACCAATACTCTTCAGGGCATTATGATGCTCTTGATAGCCCTATTTTTGTTTGCCTATGGGTTGCCCCATCTTGCCGACGGTTTTATGGCATCTCTATGGTCAGTTGACGAAAATTATGCGGCTGTTTTTAATCCTGATAGCGATTTGTATTTTAATTTTTTCTCGGTATTTGTCAGCGGTTTTATTGTCACCTTTGCGCTGATGCTGCAACCGCATATTCTTACCAAGGTGCTTTATCTGCGTAGCGAAAAGGATATTGGAAAATTTATTGGTACTACTGTGGTGGTTGGCGGCTGTTTTTCACTTATGTTGATGTTGGGTTTTTATGCTCGTCTCTCAGGGATTGATGTGGGTGCTCAAGATACCGTTGTACGAGAGTATCTTATCTTTGAGTTTGGACAAACCCTATGGGGCGAATATCTGCTGACGTTTATTTTTATTACGTTGCTGGCGGCTGGCATGAGTACCCTGGATGGGATCTTGGTGTCTTTGTCGGCTGTGGTGGTCAACGATTTGGTCACTCCATTTTTTGGGCAAAGAGGCAATGGTTTATTTTGGTCTCGTGTTGTATTGATTGCCGTTGGCATTATCGGGGTGCTCTTGGCATGGAATCCGCCGCCGCTCATTGGCTTGTTTGCTCAAAAAGGGGTGTATGGTTTAGCGGCTGCTTCGGCAGTGCCGATTCTTTTTGGTGTGTTATTCAAAGAAAAACTGCCGATATCTGTTATTTCAACGGCGGCAGTGATGGGCCTGCTAATTCACTTAGGCCTCAACCTCTTTGGTGGGGTCGTAAATCCTGCTGTTTCCGCGGCCTACGCAATTATTTTAGTGACCCTTTTCAGTTTAATAAGTCTACTATTTTTAGGCCTAAAACCAACTAATTCATAAATTGTTAGTGTGTGCGCTTGACTTTTCAACAATTGTTGAACTAGCATAAGCGATGAATTCAACAGGTGTTGAATTCATTGTTAGCTATAATTCTTATAATCGGGGGTCTCATGAAATTACGTTATATTAGTTCTACTTTGTCGTTAGCGATAGCGGCCGTAACACTGTCCGCGTCGCCTTTGGCACTATCCGAAGCGGCTTTAGAAGAGGTTATTGTCACCGCGCAAAAGCGCGAACAGAATTTACAGAAAGTGCCAATCTCTATTACGTCATACAGTGCCATTGAGCTTGAGCAGAAAGGCATTACAACGATTATTGATTTAGAGAAAAGCTCACCCAACACGCAATTGCGTGCGAGCCGCGCCACGAATTCAACACTGACTGCTTATATTCGCGGTGTTGGTCAGCAGGATCCCTTGTGGGGGTTTGAGCCGGGTGTAGGGGTCTATATCGATGATGTGTATTACGCTCGGCCACAGGCCGCTGTGATCGATGTATTTGATGTGGAGCGCATAGAAGTACTGCGTGGGCCACAGGGTACGCTGTACGGAAAAAATACCGT
>CAWKZY010000133.1:0-5812 GCA_963854625.1 Gammaproteobacteria bacterium
AAAGCAATGGCCCGCTAATTTATTACCCAGGTAGTCACAAGATGCCTGAACTGACAATGGCAGATCTAAAACTACAAGCGGGCCGAGAACACTATGCTGAGTATGAAGTCGCCATAGATAATCTAGTGAAGGAAAACGGACTCAAACCTAGCCTTGGTACTGTGAAGAAAGGAGACGCCATTATATGGCATTCCAATTTGTTGCACGGAGGCTACCCTCATCAAGATGTAAAGCGCTCGCGTCATTCTCAAGTTACCCATTACTTTTTTGAGAATTGCCGGTACTACACGCCTATGCTCTACAACAAAACCGATAAAAAAGTGTTTGATCACCCTGAGTGGGTTAACCAAATGCCGATAAGCTTTATGCAGAGAGTTAAAAATAAAATTGCGCGGACCATGGGCGTCAATAAGGCCACTTAGGGCATAGCGAAAGAGGTTACTTACGCCCGCAAGAGCTAACGCTAACGCTAAGCAGGTTCACAGACTCCAAAATGCAGAAACCTATTTAGATACTTACACCTCAAAGAAATTATGATCTGACGGGTGATAATAGCCAAAATAATTGCCAGCAAGGGTGGAATCAATGACATCTAACTCACTTCAGTCAAAATGCTCTGCGCGAGGTGCTCGCACAGTACTTAACTACTGCCTAGTTTACCTATGAAAGTAATATAATCGTATATATGGGTGATATTAATACTGTGAAAAGTGGCATTTTTAACAGGCTTTGACTAAATCTAACTGAGTATTTCTCGAAGTGTTAATTTTAAATCATCCCCGCAGATCCAAGGTGTTTGGCAAAGAAAACTGACGCCTATTATAGGCCTGCTGTTAAGACATCACAGAACATATCCTTTCAGGAAACAAGGGTATTAAATATGTCGGATTCTGATTAGCACCTCGATTTTAGAGAAGCATCGAAAATCTTTTAGCTCCAGCGTAACTCGTTTTTTTACTGTAAAAAGACCAAGCGTTCGCCCCTCTCTCCAATCCTCGCATGGTAAAGTTTAATAACGGAAACTATTTTGAAACTCCTGCGTGCTCATCCATTAAATCTAACTTACCGCGCAGCCTGTAAGAACATTGCCGCAAGCTTGCGCGTCGAATGTTAAGGAGCTCCTTAAATGCTCTACAATGCGAGGGTGTACCAAATTCTGTCACTAACATCTATTTAACTATTACCGAGTCTTCAAGCATGTCTATCCGTAACCTCTCAAACGCTCTTATTGTATTAGTTCTCGCTGCGTCTGCGATTACAGCCCGCGCCATTGAACCGATTTTCATAGACCACGGTATCTATAATTCCGCGACCGGTGAGTACTTTGATAAACAATCCGAGTTCGTTGGGGGCAGTCCTACGTTTGGCCGTTTTCCTGATGGCGTCGTTAAAATGTCGTACAACCATGCTGACGCGCCAATCGATACTTCAATCGAAGATGTAGAGGGGGTATTACGGAAATCCTTTGCAACAATTGAAGGCATTGCAGACATCAAATTTGAGTACTCAGGTGTCTCAGCTGACCCAGAAGCCGATGCCGCAAATAACATAGTTGTAGTAGCTTGGTTTGCGCAAGAAAGCACTACATTGGCAACGGCAGGGCCAACGGCCTCGTTGGATCCAGATGCGTTTCTAAAACTCGGGTACTTTCCTTACGTATCTGGTTCTTTGGATTTTAATTCTACTTATGGTCTCCCAAGCGTCTCCACCACTGTTCACGAGATGATACATCTGCTTGGCTTAGCTCACTCAGATAGCCCCGTTTCACTTATGCGACCAGAGGAAAGCCGCTTCAATGAGCCGCAAGCCGACGATATCTCGGCTCTCCAAGCAATGTATGGTCCGCCAGACATACTTACTATTTCCAACTTAGCCATTAATTTAAACCCTACGCCGGCAATCGGCGGTGTCGTTGTTATTCCAACCGCAAGCCAGTTTTTACTTGGCGCTCAAATTGGTGGTGAATTTATAGAAACGCCTGTTCAAACTATTACAGCCGGCGCTGTTACCGATTCAGTAGTGACATTGGAATTGGCTCACTCTGGGACAACCTCTGATCCAGCGTTAATGATTTATCTTACCGATCCCAATGGTCACACCAATTTGATGACAGACGAAGTTTTGGATTTAGAAAATGGAAACACCTATATCCCTATTGAAAGGTACGAAATCTTGACAGCAATTGCTGGGGATTGGATTGTCACTATTGGCAATGGAGGCAATCAGATCGGAAAGTTCACTCTGCCGGTGGACGCGACAGCAGGTCCGGACAATAAAAATCCCGTGGCTACGCTGACCAAAACGAGTATCGGCAACAATCAATTTAATCTCGCCATAACCGCATCTGACCCTGAGGGGGATGCCCTTAAGTTCAGCTGGAACATCCCAGGTGAGGGTGAAATTAACGATGCTGCCGCCACATTAAATGTCACCGCTCAACGTCCGAACCCCGTTATTGCATTTGCCCAAGTGCAAGACTCCGGCATAAAACGCTCTGAAGAAGGACCAGAAACCACAGGCTTTGGCGCACTGTTTAGTCGGTACATTGTTCTACCTGCAGAAGAAAACACGCCTACGTTTTACGTTCAAGAAAAAATCCTTCATATACCCACTCTCAATGCTGGCGGATTTGTGGTCTCTGCAAACTTCAAACTCACGGCCCTGCCTGGCGCAGTGTTTAAATTACTTGAATTTGACGTGCTATCAGGCTTTGCTGAGTTAGCGGGAGCGTCCATCGACCTAGAGACCGGTATTCTTAAGATGACGCAAGTGATCATATCCGACAATGGGGCCACTGTGTCCTTTCCCAATATTCAGCTGAAGTTAGATTCCACATCGCTGCCTATTAAGTTTGGTCTTTAATCAATAGTTTATGCATAAAGGCACTAGTAGCAGTTTCTAAAGCCAGCCACCAGTGAAGGTTAAAAGCTGGCTTGAACGTTATAATCTAGCCTTGTGATAAATTAGGTAATGGCGGGAGCTAGCAAAAGGCCCTCAAGGTGGTAGGAAATTTAAGAGGCTGTAATCCCATCGTATCTTATTGCAATAATGCTAAATCCCCTTTAAAAATCAAACCACAGCGCTCAATCAGAGCTGACATATAACCATCTATAGAACCAATGTGATGAAACTATTCCAACTCGGATGCCGAGGTCAGCTGAAATTTAACTGGGTCAAGGCTTGTTAGTGCCAACTTGATTTTATAGCGTTTTCCCGCCGCCAAGAGTAATGGGATATTCAATACGTCCTCTGAAAACTGTGTCAACAGCGGGTAGCTGGTGGCCATTGTCTCTACAGCCGATACTAAAGTGAAACGCAGTCCAACAGGATCAGCCAGCTTTAGTGTTAGCTCATAATAGGCATCACCTACTTTCACGGCAGGCAGTTGTAAAAGCTGCCCGCTGGGATCAAACGAAGAGTAACGGTCTGATTCAACTATTGCCTTGATGGCCATGGTGTCCAAAACTGCTAGTCGATTCGCAATAGTCGATTCAATTAAGGCTAAGTTTTGAGTGGAAATTCGATCTGGGTTATTTCGTAGCGCAAAGTGCAACAAGCAGCTTTCGGCTACATCTTCACGAGTTGGGTTATCCCTTGCGTAAGTAGAGATAAACTCGCCATCAAGGGATTGGGCATTTAACCATTGAGGCGAATTTGCCAACCTTGAATCAAGCGAGGTATGGCAAGCTTCATGATAGATCGTTTCCTCTAGCCATTCCCCGTGATATCCAGCGGCATCAGTATGAATTAGGATGTTGTTATTGCCGCCACCGAAGGCCTTATCGCCTTTGTGAATCCAAACCGTCTGCACATCAATCCGCAGCAACGAAGGCAGCTGGCCTATGGCGTGTCCATAAAAATTCGCTTTAACTTCTGCATCAGCAACATCGAACTCAGGATTTAGCTGAATCTCAATGGCTTCACCGTCTGTGTAGAACGCGTTGAATAGCAGTGCATCGACGGTAGCAAAACCACCTGCTCCGCGCCGATCGTACATCTGCCGCGAACCGACACCGGCGGCGACAACCTGAACAAATGTTGATGGGTCCTGCGCAGTCAACACGTCCGGATCTACAAAGACAGTTCCACTGTAAGGTGGCTGTGCAAAAGCTGGCATGCTGATTAACAGCAGCAGGCCGCAGTATCGGCATATTTTCATGATATTTCTTTTTCCTAATTTGAGCATAAAGTTTCCGCAAGGTCTTTAATTCGGCTATAAAACACTTGCGAAACTGTCAAACAACTCGTCTCTAACTATCTACTTAATAGTTTCTTCTCACCCGCCTCTACCGTCTGCACTATTAGCGTATTAATAGTCATTGGGCCCACGCCTCCTGGCACTGGCGTATAAGCCTCAACTCGGTCGACCAATGGACCAAGCTCAACATCACCGACACCGCCAGGGTGATAGCCCGCGTCGATCACAACGGCACCATCTTTAATCCATGTTGCTTTTATGTATTCGGGGCGGCCAACGGTGGCCACCACAATATCTGCAAGCTTAACGAGCTCCGCTAGGTTCTGGGTTTTAGAATGGCAAATGGTCACTGTGGCGTTGGCATTGAGCAGCATGGCCGCCATGGGCTTGCCTAGGATAGGACTACGACCGACGACCACCGCGTGTTTACCAACCACCGATATCCCGTAGGCTTCCATCAGTCGCATGATACCTTTAGGCGTGGCGCAGCCATAAGCATCCACACCCATTGCCATACGGCCGTAACCCGAACACGTCACACCATCAACATCTTTCTCTACATCTATAGCATCGAAGCATCGTCTTTCATCTATCTGCTCTGGGACTGGGTGCTGCAGCAATATGCCATGTACATTCTCGTCACTGTTTAACTCTGTGATTTTTTCAAGAAGTTGCTCGGTGGACGTACTCGCTGCCATCTCTACCTTTACAGATTTCATTCCGATGCGCTCGCAGGCATTACCTTTCATCTTCACATAGGTGGCCGACGCAGGGTCATCACCAACCAAGATCGTAGCAAGTATAGGGGTTGCGCCATTACTGGCCGCCTTCAAAGCAGCAACTCGGGTTGAGAGCTCGGCTTCTGTTTTTTTAGCGAGGGTTTTTCCGTCTAGAACCAGTGCTGACATTTTTAATAACCTTTTTGTTTTATAGAGCGTTGTTTAAAAGCTGTATTAAAGAGTAAACCGAGCTCTCCCCATTGGCAGTCTAAGCTTAACTTCAGGCCAATAACGGTAGTGCCGATTGTGTATTGGTGCTTCTGCAGTGTTATTTATATCAATTGTATAGGACAGACAAGGTTTCTAATAGATTGAAATTCTGATTGAACCACATTCAGGTACGCTGGCCACAGCGGACTTAGCCTTGGGAAATCAATGAAAGCAACTAACCAACACAAGAAGACGGAAAAGGAAAACCCAGGTAAATACAAAATCAGCCCATCTCTTCAGTCACCAATACCGGCTCGGGCAAAGCTATTGCTCCTATTCGATGGTGGGCGATAATGAAAGGAAGCTACAGCCATCATAGAGAAACCATTGAGCAGCACAAAGCTATTACATATAGAAAAATTAAGAGCGATTTCACTTCTTCTAGTACTTTCTATCACTTTGGCATCCCTGGGTTTCCATTTGCCTATTTTGAAGTGAATCTATTTTTGGTAGTCAACGGCTATTTGATGGCCATGTTGTACGGCGAGATTAAATCTGAAGCTGAGGTAATAGACTTTTTTGTTCGCAAAGGCGCTAGATTGCTGCCTGCATACTTTACCGTGTTAGCACTGACAGCCATTGTTGGAGTGCTGCTGCTTCTCCCCCGTGAGATCGAACACCTTAT
>CAWKZY010000134.1:0-5787 GCA_963854625.1 Gammaproteobacteria bacterium
TGAGATTATCAGAAGCTGCAGGTTTGATGAAATCAGACTTTAATGTTGATTGTGACTATCCACATCTCGTTATACAGCCACACTCCCATCGTTCTTTAAAGACATTATCCAGTGAGCGTACTGTTCCATTAGTAGGTAATTCTTTGTGGGCTGCTAGACGGATAATAGGAACTACAGATTCTGAGTATTGCTTTCCTCGCTACACATCTGCATCAGGATGTAATGCCAACTCAGCTAATGCAGCCATTAACAAATGGATTAAAACCGTAGCAGGGCCGGAGGCTGTTATACATGGTCTATGCCATAGCTTTAGAGACAGATTAAGAGCAGCGGAAGCACCATCAGAAGTTATTGATCAGCTAGGGGGTTGGAGTTTAAAGAGTGTAGGACAGGCATATGGCGATGGTTATCAACTAAACGTCTTAACTAAGTGGTTAAAGAAGATTGTCATAAGGTAACTATGTCTACCCTACCTGTGTAATTGTAAGAATACACAAGGAAAACATAGGGTTACGTGTAGCCATGGTGCCCAGGAGAGCCAATCATTGCCTCAGCTAGGCTCTAGCAACACCCCTGATCCTTGTGTTTACTGATGTTGACACCCCTGCAGTTCATTGTCAAAGGCACATTTACGTCTACCATTTTGTCTACCATCAGACTGACACAAGCACGGTTTGGGTAGCCTCAATGCCAATCACAACAAACTTTATACCCCCACGGGGGGCTGCTGACTGCTGCTGTATTAGTAGTAGTTCCTGCGTAGATATAAAGTAGGCTGATTTCAAAGCTCTAAGAGGCCTCCCTAGTCCTGCACGATTATTTACGTCTGCTGATATAATCTATAACTTTTTGTCGGTTACTAAGCAGGCCCTGCGCTACGGTACGCTTCCTGATAAAGCAACATCCAGCTGTAAACATACAATGCTGAAATCAGCATAAATCCAATTATGCGAGCACCAATTATATAGCCTAATTTCATCCACTCTTGTTTCCGAGCACTTATCATTTTCTGTTCTCCTATATCTTTACATCCATAAATTATAATTCCGTAATACGAATCATTATCATTTACATTGTATTAAAAGTAAAGTATTCTAATGTTTTTATAGTGACAGAGAGCAATATTACTAATGAAATTACGTTTCCTATGCATCAACCATCGCGTGCTGCTTGAGAATGATATTAAAAAGGCCCTGCAGTTTTTCCAGACGGGCTTTGACAGCGGGCATTTCTATTTAGAACGGACAGAGTGGTCAGAGGCTACGCCACACTTGGGCTGCGCATTTGAAGTAGCTGAGATAATATTGACCCAGAGCATCACCGACAAAGAGGCATCTCGTGCATGCGATTGGCTGACAACCTCAACGCTGCTTTTAGCGTGTAGCCTTAACAATACAAATTATGTTAGCGAAGCCGAAGATGTTATTTGGATTACTATAGATCGAATAGAGCGCCAACTAGCCCATAACCCGACTCACGCGGTGTGGTGCAGCCGCCACCTAGAGAAGCTATATTGTGATTTAGCCTTTATCAGCAAGGATGATCTAACCGCTAATACTAGCCGTTTTGCTGAGGCCAAAATATCTAATCCCGGGAATCGCTTGCACTGAAAAGGGTTCTTGGATTTATTATCAACCTCCTTAATAGCGTCTTTGCATGTTCATAGTTTGCTGGTTTATTTTGAAAGTGTGCAATGTAGATAGTTATCACTTGCGATGTAAATGCACTTACTAATATAAGAATAGTGAGTGCCCATCTAGGTACTACACAGCCCTATATAGAAGTCATTAATTTTGTCATTCTTGAACAAGGTCTAAGCTGTAATAATGCATTAAGTCGCGGTTATCTTTAGTCAAGCAATTTATCCAACAAACGCAAGCCTATCGCTATCGAAAACCTAAGTGTTACTCAGGCTAAGTGTATAGAGGGTGACGATGAATCAAGGCAGCGTGCATCGTTAATGAGTGATACTGGTATCAGATTGTCAGAATCAACAGGCCTGATGAACTCAGATATCAACCTTGATTGTGACTATACACATATTGTCTTAACTGCATATCCGCACAGATCTTTAAACACACTATCCAGCCAGCATATTATTCTGCTAGTAGGTCAAGCTCTGTTAGCAGCTAGACGGATTATATAAAGCGCGGAGTCAGAAGCCATTAGTCGTATCCATGCAGGAACATGTTTAAGCTCGTTAAACGTCTATTCATAGCCTGCCACGTGAATTATGTAGCACTTGAATAGGTCTTTTTTTTTTCTTATAATCAGAAGACACGGTACCCACCTATCCTTCCACTTATATTTAATTCATCTACCTGACTAAAAAATCACCCAGAGATTACTTTTCATGAAACGAAGCTTGTTGATCAGGTTACATTTATACGCTGCGGCATTTCTTTCTCCTGCATTTTTGTTTGTAGCTGTTTCAGGTGGTCTATATTTAGTTGGAGTAAAGGGCAGTATTGAGCAAACAGTCGTTGGGGTGCCCAACCAGTTAGCGTTAGATTCAAGTTCAGAATCACTTTATGAAGATTTACAAAAAGTATTGTTAGCTGCCGGCATATCCCATGACTTTGAATACGTTAAAGTTAAAGGGAAAACGCTTCTAACTCGCCCTACATCGCGCAATTTTTACAAGTTTGATATGCAGCCAGAAGGACTTGTTGTTAGCTATAATGAGCCAAGTATGCAGAATAAATTAATCGAGCTTCATAAAGGTCATGGGCCAGAGTTATTTAAAACTTTCCAGAAAGTAATTGCCGTAGGTTTGTTGTTTGTAGTGCTCTCTGGTTTTTGGCTGGGCGTTTCAGCGCTCGGCTTACGGCGTAATACCCTTATTCTAACTGGCTCTGGCGCAATACTTTTTGTCCTGCTAGCTTTATTGTAACGCTTACAAGCTTAACTAGCCAAAAACTAGGCTAGCTTAGGTATTGTTAGCTATATTTATACGGAGTTCCGCACTGTCTTATTAATGTGTTATGCATCGTATGTTAAGCAATAATTATAGTTGGAGAGAATAATGAAGTTACGGCCCTGGGGTAGAACAATCGCAGTTTGCCCGATAATTTTTTTAGCAGTGGTATTTTAAGAGTATGTAAATCGCGCGAGGATTACTTTTACTGGATCAATGCCATAACTCTCAGAGTCAGTAGAGTCAGCATTGGTCGAGGTGTTGCCATACTCACAAACCGTGATAGTATTAAGTGATATTACTGCCGTGCCGCGAGTTGCCTTGTACTATGAAACTGTTGGCTGGATTGTCAAGGCTGGGTTTCAATCTGGGCAGTTGGTCGAAGAACATCAAGTGCTTATTCAACAAGATATTAGCGAAGAGAAAGCCCTACTGAGTGCAGCAGAATCTAGCCTTGAACTGGCTATCTCTATTTATAAGCGTAATAAAGTGAGTCTTTAAAACGATCAAGATAAGATTACCCCAAAAGTGAACGGTCGGCGCTTAATTGGTTTGTCGATAACGCGGTCGTTGTATTTGAGAGGGAATACTTCAGTCAAGACCAATCGGAGCATCAAGTTTACACAAAGCTAATGGGTCGATGGCAGCGTACTTATAGTCTCAAAACGACCAATCCAACAATTTCACTACTCGCCTTTTTACCCAATAAAGCCAAACTCTCGTTTACAGACTGTAAGGATAATACCCTAGGCAATTTTTCTATTTGGCTAGCCTATAGCGCTATTCGAGGATCTATTGATCAGCGCGCGAGTATCTATGGGGGTTTCAAATTTACCGACATCAACTAACATTCGGTCTAAGTGAAATATGATGGCTTTAGTCCGGGTTATCAATTTTATGATGACGAGGACAGTCAAACCTTTATTGCGCTCAGTCACTATTTCTTCTCCGTTTACTTTCGCAGATTCATTTCAAGCGCCAGTACTATTACCGCACGGTGAGGATGATATTGTCACGCCTGTTAAATGCAGTGGAGTCATGGAAAAGGCCTCAGGGTGGCCGGCAATGAGGTGCAGCTTGTCGATTTAAAGGGTGAAGAACATTGACTCTCCAGCAGTGATACTCGGCTGGCACTGCTAGAGGCGGTTAATGACTGCTCCTGTGGTCGGGAAAAGCGAGGTACAGTCACAGACTACAAGGTCGCACGATTTCCTTTAACGACGGGTGATGATATACCGCAACACCACTTTTTGGCTTATCCACAATGACTCCAATGGCATCAGTATCTTAGATAGGCGAGGGAGAGCCAGGGGGAGAATGAGTCCTAATCACATAATGGATAGGTGCCTTGGTGCCCGATGCCATCGGGGAATTCTGTATTGACTTCCCCAAATAAGAATGATTTGCATTCATAGTTGTAAATAATAATGATTCGTATTATAGTATCATTTCAATTCAGTGAGGTGGGTTAAGCCTCATCGACAGCCAACAAACAATACTTAATATATCGACTTAGAGTCGTAGGATCTTATTATGAATCGCGTGCTATTACCTTTACTTGCTTCGATAACTACTATTATCACACTTAATGCTGCAGCTAATTCTGTCTCTGTGACCGATGAAGTGACTATCATTGGTTCTAAACTTGATGTCAGGAAAGTCGGGGGGTCTGGTGCAGTTATTGGCGATGCCCAGATAGTCACTGAGGTGTCGACTGATATCAACCAGTTATTGAAAACGGTTCCAGGCGTTTATGTTCGCGAAGAAGACGGTTATGGACTGCGTCCCAATTTTGGTATTCGCGGTGCAACTTCCGAGCGCTCTGAAAAAGTCACTTTGATGGAGGATGGTGTACTCATTGCTCCGGCTCCCTACTCGAACCCCGCAGCCTATTATTTTCCCACTGCGATGCGGATGAAGGGCGTAGAGGTATTAAAGGGTGCACCGTTGCTGCGATACGGTCCACAGACCGTCGGTGGGGTTATGAATATGATCACGACGGCTATACCCGAGTCTAATGCGGGATCAGTGACCCTTGCTGCAGGTGAAAATAGCGGTGTTGACCTGCTGGCAAGCTACGGCGGCCGCAGTGGAGTAATCGGTTGGTTGGTGGAAACTGTGCAGCGTGAAAATGACGGCTTTAAAGATATCGATCGAAGTAGTCGTGATAGTGGCTATGACATAGAAGACTACATGGGTAAGCTGGCTTGGGAGGGAGAAAGCCAAAGTATACTTTTCAAGGCTCAACGCTCTGAGGAAACCTCCAATGAAACCTACCTAGGCCTGACCGATGCCGATTTTGGTCGTAACGAAGACCGCCGCTACGGACTGTCTTCAATTGATGAAATGAACAACAAACACGAGGGTTATAACCTCAGTCATAAGCTCAATATTAACGATACAATGGCGCTGACCACTACCGCCTACTACAACAAATTTGAGCGCGACTGGTTTAAACTTAGCGGTGGCGGTAGTCTTATTGCAGCGGCTAACGGCGGTGATGTGAAAGCTCAGGGTATTCTCGATGGAACTGTTGATACTGATGGCCTGAAATACAAGCATAACAATCGCAGTTACCTGTCAAAGGGTGTCCAGAGCGAGTTGGCTTTGAATCTTAACAGTCACTCTATTCATGTGGGTGTACGTACTCACCGTGACGAGATGGATCGCTTTCAGCCACAAGAACGATACCAGCAGATTGATGGTAGCTTAGTATATACCTCTACTGATTCTGTTACTGGCAGTAATAATCGCCTTGAAACAGCTAAAGCGACGTCTGTATGGTTGGTCGACACCTGGCAGGCGAGTGACAACCTAGCGCTTAATATGGCTCTGCGTTACGAAGACGTTGAAACCAGTCGCCGCCAATA
>CAWKZY010000135.1:0-5617 GCA_963854625.1 Gammaproteobacteria bacterium
TGCTGTTTCTGTCGATGGTTTTGAGTGCGGCGGCCACCCAGGTGAAGATGATATTCCCAATTTTATATTACTGCCCCGTGCCGCGGATGAATTAGAAATTCCTTTCGTTTCATCTGGTGGAATGGCCGACGGACGGTCCTTGGTTGCATCGTTGGCAATGGGAGCCGAAGGTATGAACATGGGTACGCGCTTTATAGCAACCAAAGAAGCGCCGGTGCATGACAATGTAAAACAGGCCTTGCTTGCAGCGACAGAGCTCGACACGCGACTGGTCATGCGACCGCTGCGCAATACCGAGCGCGTGCTTACCAATGCGGCCGTAGAACGATTACTGAAAAAAGAAGCAGCGTTAGGGAAGGACATCAAGTTTGAGGATATCGCAGCTGAGGTAGCTGGCGTCTATCCAAAAGTGATGATGGATGGAGAGGTCGATGGTGGTGCTTGGTCCTGCGGCATGGTTGCTGGCTTAATCAATGACATCCCTTCGGTGCAAGAACTTATGGATAGAATTATGAATGAAGCCACATCAATCATAAATGATCGGTTAGCTGGGATGCAGTAAGTGGTTTCAGAGTAAAAACACAGTAGTTTGAAGAGATGGTATCGAGGGGCTGACCAAAGCCCGAGCACACAGATGTGCGAGTCGATAGAACCACAGTGGTTCTGCTGCAGGATAAGGTTGAATCGAAGGGGATAATGAGCTCGTGGAAATATAAGCATGTTTTTTCGGTTGAGAGAACGTTAAGTTATTAAACTATTAACGTCTCCATGTACTCTGGTAGTGTCGTCTCAGTCGCGCCGTCGTATCGACTGAATCAGCAGCTCTAAAGTGGCGCGGGGATCTTGCGACAAATGTCGCATTGCTTGCTCCGCTGAGTTATTTGATTCGTCTAGAAGTAGCATCTGTGATCGAGTTATCAACAGACAGGAAATTCCATGGACGCAAACCCACATTGCCCCGGCTAATTCGGGTATTGGACGTTGAATGAAAAAGCCAGAATCGATTCCTTGTTCAATCAATTTGTTGAGAATTTCAAACGATTGATGACGCGCTTCCATTAATTCTGGGTGTTGACCCATTTCCGCTATCGAGGAGCCCGTCAATAATTGATATTTCTCGGGATTAGAGGTCGCCCAGGTGACGTAGGCCAATCCGACCTCGAGGAAAGTTTCCGCGAAGTCCCCTGTGTATTTTGCATTAGCTTCATTCATGGCTTTATGCAGCAACTCTATGCTGTAGATTGCTATCGCTGCAAGAAGCGCATTTTTAGACGGGAAATGTCTATAGTGAGCTGTCTGAGAAACGCCAATATTTCTGGATATCTCCCGTAAACTCAGTGATTCTGGGCTAGTCTGCTTTAGATGTTCACAGGCGGTGTCGATTATGCATTGGCGCAAATTTCCATGATGGTAGGGGCTGGGTTCAGTTTGTTTCGGCAATTTAGACCTTCCTTTACTTAACCTTTCTGTTTAGCTAGAACATTTACTAATCCAGAGCACAATGTAACAGGATTAAGTTGACAGCGTAAACATCAAGGCATAATGTAAGCATTGATTACATTATGCTGATAGGTACTACAATGACCGTGCAGGGACGTCTCAAGAATCGGCCAGAGCATTTTATATTATTTCAAATCTGTGCCATCCCTTTCCTACTTAGCATCATGCTGCCCTCTGCCTTTGGGGAAGCATTGCCGGTGACTGTTATAAGGCTCAGCCAAACCACTAGTTACCAAATCGAACGGGTGTATGGCGGACAATTGCGAGCTCGACGTATGAGCAATATGGGTTTTGAGACAGGAGGTGTAATCGAGCAAGTAAATATCGAAGAGGGGCAGAAGGTTGAAAAAGGTGAAGCATTAATAACACTGAATCAATCTGCGTTATCAGCCGAACTCGAAGGAGCAGAGGCTGGTGTGGCATCAGCAGAAGCCACATTACAGGCGAGACAAATAGAACTTGAGCTTTCACGTTCAACTCTTCAGCGCAATCAACAACTAGCTGCAAGTAATCATATTTCTGAACAACTTTTGGATGAGCTTTCTCAGCAACATCGCATTAATGAGTCCCAATTACGTGTCGCAGAAACCGGCTATTCGAGTGCTGTCACTCTCATCAATCGAATTAATGTTAGCTTGGATAAGACTGTGCTCAAGGCGCCCTACAAGGCAACTATCCAGAGCAGGTTTGTAAATGAAGGCAGCATAATTGGGCCGGGAGTCACCGCTGTGTCATTGATCGAGCAAGATCAATTAGAGGCAGTTATTGGTGTTCCAGAATCTATGGTTCATTTATTGGAGCTCGGTGCTGACTATGAGTTTGTCATTAATAATAGGCAGGTCAACGGTTCACTAAAATCACTGTTACCAGAGGTTGACCCCGCTAGTGGAACTATCACCGCTATCTTTGCTATACAGGCTCAGAATCTATTTGTTGGAGCTCTTGCTGAAGTGCGTTTGTCAGCCACAGTTGATGAGCCTGGGTTTTGGGTTCCCCTTACAGCTCTCACTGAAAGCCAAAGAGGATTGTGGACCGTATTTTCTGCCGAAGCGCTAGATGGTTTGTATACGGTACAACCACAGCTAATTGAAATTATCTATCAAGGGAAAGATTCAGTATATGTCCGTGGCTCGATCAAGGAAGGGAACCTCATAGTCGATAGCGGAATTCGTCGCGTAGTACCGGGACAACAGATTAATGTGGTTTTACAATCTTCTTTTACATCAGCGGGTTTTTCTGATTCCAAAAAATGAACCGTGAACTTTCCAATCTATTTTACCGCTTACCCAGACTCACTTTTCTGGTAATCGGTTTCATATTACTCATGGGAATTTCTTCCCTAGTAAACTTGCCGCGCCAAGAAGATCCTACCATGGCCGATCGCTTTGCTGCGGTAGAAGTCTTTATGCCGGGGGCGAGCGCTCTGCGTATAGAGGCTCTGATAACTGAGAAGATTGAAAGCGCCTTAAGAGAAATCCCGGAAGTAAAACAGCTTACTTCTACAAGCAGCGAAGGTTTCGCCTATATTCAGACAGAGTTGATGGACGAAGTAGGTAAAGACCAAGTTGATCTGGTCTGGAGTGAAGTCAGAAACAAACTCATTGACGTTGAGCCTGAATTGCCTGCTCAGGCTACAAAACCCCAATTGGATGTCAACGGGCCAGTGGCGATTACTTTAGGGATAGGAATAACCAGCAGTAATACCCCGCTGTCGATATTGGAACGGGTCGCCCAGGAGTTGCGTTCGCGATTAGCTACCTTAGCTGGCACCAAAGATACTGAGATTTACGGAGAGCCGCTACAGGAGATCGTGATTGAAGTAGACCCCAGTGCTATGGCGAGGGCCAACGTTTCTCTGCCTATGTTAAGCAATCTTGTTGGAGCTTCAGATACAAAAATCAGTGCGGGTGAGTTAAACAGCAACAGTAGCTCGTTAGTTGTCGAAGTTAAAGGGGAGCTGGATTCCATAGAGCGCATTAAGTCGATACCCTTAGGTGTGAGCCTCAATAGTCAATTAATACAGCTGTCTGATATTGCGACTGTCGCCAAGCGTTACATCGACCCATCAGAAACTATGGCTTTGATTCACGACCAACGTGGCATTTTGGTTACAACCACTATGGAAACTGGTCGTCGAGTTGATCATTGGTCAGAGGCTGCCAAACAAATAGTTGACGAATATCGCGCCGAGTTACCGGCGCAAATCCACTTAGAAATCATCATAGACCAAAATTTTTATGCCGAAGAAAGGCTGTCTGATCTAGTGGGAAATTTATTGCTCGCCATAGCGTTTGTTCTGATTTCTCTGTTCTTTCTCATGGGTTATCGATCTGCTCTTATCATAGGGTCGGCACTACCTCTTACGCTTGCTATCGTCCTCTCTGGCTTTGGTGTTCTCGACATTCCCTTACATCAGATGTCGGTTACGGGCCTCATTATTGCTTTAGGGTTGTTAATCGATAATGCGATTGTTGTTGTAGAGGAATACAAAATCCAGCGTTCGCGGGATAGGTCTTATGGCGATGCGATTGCCGCTGCAATTAGGCACTTGTTTGTGCCACTACTGGCGTCTACCTGCACTACGGCATTTGCGTTTTTGCCAATTGCATTAACACCGGGGGGAATAGGTGATTTTACGGGCACTATGGCAATCTCAGTGGTGCTATCTGTGTCGGCATCTTTCGCTCTAGCCATGACAATTATTCCCAGCGTAACCGCCATGATTGACAAGCGGTTTCCTTTGGAAAATGATCAATCTACTAAGTGGTGGGTATCTGGCTTTAGCCCCAAAGGGCTTAGCAATTGGTATCGTAATTCTATTCGCTTGGTGTTGAAAAATCCGGCATTAGGAATAAGTGGATCCCTGATCTTGCCAATTTGTGGATTTCTCCTAGCTCAAACTATGACGGTTTCTTTTTTCCCGCCAGTAGATAGAAATCAATTCCAGTTGCAGCTGAACCTTCCCGCGACAACTGCATTGACAGAAACAAGAATAGAAGTCGAAAGGGTAAAAGCTTTTCTCGCTGAAGTTCCTGAAATTAGGAGCAGTCATTGGTTCATTGGCGAGGCATCTCCGGCTGTCTATTATAATATGTTGTCTAATAGCGATAGCGTAGCGAGCTACGCCAGCGCCTTTGTCACCACAGAAGACGTTAATGATCCCAGAAAAATCCTCCCGGGATTACAAAAGAGTCTGATGCTTGAATTTCCTAATGCGCGGATTATGGCCATGCCTTTTGAGCAAGGTCCGCCGTTTTCGGCTCCAATCGAAATCAGAATCGTGGGTCCTGAGCTTGCGGTTCTAAAAACCTTGGGAGAACAGGTAAGGCTCGTATTGTCGGAAACGCGGGATGTCACCTATACCACTGCCACTCTTTCTGGAGGCGCCCCTCAGGTATCTGTGTATACCAATGAGAACAAAATACGACTGCTAAATATGAACAACCAGGATATACCTCGACAGTTAAACAGTGAGTTGCGCGGCGAAGTAGCGGGTACAGTAATGGAGGGGACAATGGAAATCCCTGTGCGCATAAGACTCAATAATGGGTCGCGATCAGACGTTTCGGGTTTGGCTAGCTTGCCGATAATCTCGGGGTCAGGTGCAAACGGCTATAGAGGGATTCCGCTAGAACAAGTTGCTAGCGTAAGATTAGAACCTGCACCAACCCGTGTGGATAGGCGGCAGAATGAGCGGCACAATACGGTGTCGGGTTTTCTTCTTCCCTATGCATACCCGAGTTTAGCCGTTAATGATTTTAGAGAACGAATAAGTAATCAGAATATTGCTTTGCCGAAGGGCTATCGGATTGAATACGGAGGAGAAGAAGAGCAAAGGGGGGATGCGGTTTCTAATATATTGGCTACTTTTATCACCTTTGTTTTTCTTATGATCGCCGTCATCGTCCTCTCGCTGAACTCGTTTCGTTACGCTGGAGTAATCGGAGCTGTCGGATTTCTGTCGATAGGCTTGGCTTTATTAGGTGTTTGGATTTCCGGTTATCCGCTTGGTTACACGGCAATGATAGGAACGCTGGGTTTGATTGGGCTTGCCATTAATGGTGCGATAATTGTGCTTTCCGCATTGAAAGCGAATCCAGCCGCCAAGGGTGGAGAC
>CAWKZY010000136.1:0-5610 GCA_963854625.1 Gammaproteobacteria bacterium
GTGGTCATATCCAGCGTATTGGCGCTGTCTTTAACGCCAATGATGAGTTCGAAATTACTTAATAATCATGCTCATGAAAGCTGGCTCACTCATCATGTTGATATCTTCTTTCGGTGGCTTCAACGCGGCTACCACGAAGCCCTAACAAAATGCCTTCGCTACAGCTGGGTGGTTGCCAGTTCACTTGTACTTGTAATGGCGGCAATCTTTATGCTGTTTCAACAGTTGCCGTCAGCGTTTGCCCCTTCAGAAGATCAAGGTGTAATTTTCGCGCGTATAGCGGGTCCCGAAGGTGCAAACCTAAATTATATGGAAGATCAGGTTAATGCTATTCAAGATTCAGTAATGGATTATGTTGACGCTGGCGAAGTTCAAAATATCGTGACTATGACCCCTGGCTGGGGGGGCGGCGGCGGGGTCAACAGCGGCATGACTATTATTTCTTTGCCGTCTTGGGAAGATCGGACCAAACAAACCTCCGAAGTGATGAGTGAATTAAATAAGGAGTGGGCAGAGATTCCCGGCGTCAGAGCATTTATGTTTATGCGTTCAGGCCTTGGTCGCGGCGGCGGTGGAGACCCGGTTCAATTTGTTATCGGTGGCCGAAGCTATGACGAGTTAGTTCAGTGGCGAGACCTGTTGATGGAGAGAGCTAGAGAAAGCGGAATATTTACTCGCATTGATTCTGACTTCAATGAGACTAAGCCTAGCCTTTCAATCACGGTGGATAAAATTCGGGCGGCAGATTTAGGTGTGTCGATCCAGTCAATTGGCCGTACGCTGCAAGCTATGATGAGCGAAAGTCGGGTGACGACATTTGCCAGTGCGGGAGAAGAATACGATGTTATTTTGCAAGCGGAAGAAGAGCAGCGCGCAAGTCCAGATGATCTGACAAATATCTATGTTCGTTCCGATACCTCGGGTCAGCTTATTCCTCTGTCCAATGTGATTAGCGTTGAAAACACGGCCGGTCCAACGTCACTGCGCCGTTACAATCGGATCCGATCAATTACTATCTCCGCGGGCTTGGTGCCAGGGGCAGGTTTAGATTCTGCGCTGGCGTTCTTAGAGAATGTAGTTGCCACCGAATTGCCTGAATACGCGCAAATTGATTACAAAGGAGAATCGTTGGATTTAAAGAGCTCTTCAGGTGGCATCGCCACCATATTCCTTTTAGCGTTGTTGGTGGTATTTTTAGTATTGGCAGCTCAGTTTGAGAGTTTTGTTCACCCGCTGATTATTATGACCACCGTGCCGTTGGCTATCTTAGGCGCTTTGATAGGCTTATTGCTCACCGACAGCTCATTGAATATTTACTCAAATATTGGTTTGGTTATTCTCGTTGGCATCGCCAGTAAGAACGGCATTCTTATTGTGGAATTTGCCAATCAGCTTCGTGATGAAGGGCGGGAATTTGGCCAGGCCTTGGTTGAGGCCTGCGATCTTCGCTTGCGCCCGGTACTGATGACCGCTATTTCGACCTTAATGGGTGCGATACCATTGATTCTTGCAACCGGTGCCGGATCCGAAAGCCGTATACTTCTAGGTACGGTGATTTTCTCAGGCGTACTGATGACAACCATTACGACCCTGTTTGTAGTGCCCGTGGTTTATAACTTGATTGCCCGCAATACCGGCTCTCCAGAAGCCGTGTCTAGAATACTGGAGACCTTGCAAAAAACGGAATCTGAATCGAAACCAGCGGCAGAGAAATTGGCGTAACGGTTAAGGGAAACCGCTGCTTTTCGCTCTTTCAATGGAAAAGCGGAGGCCTGATAGAAATTACCCTAGTAGAATTTGATCTAGTCGGGTTTAGCCATTGCGGGCTGGCGGTCGACGAGCCAGAGTTAGCCGTGCTAATGCTAGCCGAGCTTGCCTGAGGCGAGTCTGCCTTAATCTGCTGAGGTCTTTGCCTTGGTTGCTAGTTGTGGACCTATCAGGCGGACTGAGTTCGAGTTTGCATCAGAGGTGAGGGCTTTGCCGAAGTTTTTTTGCTCCTGCCATCAGCCGTCCACCGCCCGCCTTAGATTTAGGAGGGAGTCGATCGGGCTATATTGCGGATGCTACGTGAAACGTCCACCAATGATCAGGACGGGGCGCGTCAGAGTCTGGAGTGGGATTAATCGCTGCGCCTCCAAATGTCTGCAGCTTGGCAACTCTTGCGCTCCATGCAGTATCCATTCGAGCAGGATCCGTTTCTCGATTCAAAACAACAGGGTAAACGATGCCATCTAGGCGTAGCCTTGCGTGTTCGTTGGCTTCAACCTTTCCTGCCCAGTATTTCCGTGCGCAAACCGAACAGCTAAGAAAAAGCTCGCCCTGTGGGGTAGACATGCAGTTTAAATTAATTGAATGAGGACGAATGCCGGCATAGATTTGGATTTGGCATAAAGGTTCTGAGTTGGCGAAAGTCCAATCATTTACTGGCTCCGGCGCTATTTCTCCGAATAGAAAGCCGCCAGGGGTGCGCTCACAGGGGCATATGCTGGAATAAAGAGTAAATCCGAGTGCCAACGCGATAATGGCCGCGACACTCGCTGAGATAGCAATGATGATGGTTTTATTGACGGGTGATTCAACTATTGATTCAGACATGAGGTTTCCAACCATTTTGGGTGAGGTGATAGGTTACAGCAGTTGGATTCGATAAAAAATATTTTTGGAATAATCTTGAACAGGATCCTATTCATTTGAGAGGGGTCGAGGTCGTACTATATTTGTTCGGTCTCTAGCCTGAATAAGGCTTGTAAAATACGTCGCCACTGGACGTATTGTTCATCCATGGTTCCACTTACGCCATTAACCTGTTCGCTCAACTCTAGAATAGCGGGCGCCAACTCTCTATTAAAGCCGGCGGCGAGCTCGCGGAATTCCTGTTCATAGATTTTGCTCCAACGATATCGATCGTAGCGCTGTGTAAGAGATGTAAAAGAACGTGACGTTCCATAATTATTTAGGTCATAGTCCTCAAGACGTGTGGATAGCCTTTGCGTTTCGTCGATTTGGTCGTGGGAATAGCGGCGCCAGATGACATAAGAAGGCTGCATTTCAGTATAGAGTGCCTCGTAATATTCATCGACCGTGTCAATAAATCCTAAATGTCTTTCCCGCATATCATCGACTCGTGCCAACATCGGGTCTGCCTCAGCTAAGAGACTTGTGACAGTCAGCAACCCCTCAGCATCGGTAGCAAGGGTGTGGGCGAATGTTTCTGGTGACAAATCACTTGCGTAGACCATTTGGGAAACTCGCTTTATATTGACGAGTTCGGCGCTATTTAGTAATTCACGGGCTGCCAGTAAGTCATTGGCAATCTGATCGTACAAGTCTTGGAAAGGATCTATAAAGCCATTAGGATTAAAAGGACTTCCGGTGGTGAATCGAGTCGATTCTGGAAAATCTGAAAGCGTTGTAGTGTCGGCATAGGTTTTATTAAGCCATTGCCGGCCCGAGCTATCTGTCGCTACGATGGCTATTTCTAATCGTTCGCCATCAGAATGCAGAACCGTGCCATCAACTTGAATATCCACCGAAGGATCCGGTTGTGGTAAGACTCTAACGGCGCCCCAGTGGTCAGCCTCTAATAGAGTGTTTCGGAGAACGTAGGGGAGATACTTAACTTCGTTTTCACGTATCTCCGTGTAGACCCATTCCTCAAAACGCTCACGGTCTTCGTTATCTAACTCGTTATCAAAAACTTGTATTCCAATTTCTAGCTGAACAGAGTCCAGCGGCACTTGATTAGCGATAAGTAGTTCTACTGCTCCGACAGATGGCAATAAAACAGCCACCGGTGGCGGTGGCGGAGATTGGGCACAGGAACCCACAAAGGCCAGAATAACGCTGGCCGCGATGCATCTTGTCGGGGGTTTATTAAACAGTGCCATAGAAAATCGTTATTCCAGCTCGGTTCCTTGGCTGCAGACATTGCCACGGCTCAAAGTTTGAATGCATTTGTACTGGTTTGGTGCGGCATCATATCGATTAAAAGCCTGTCTTAAGTTAAAAGGGGCAGAACCTTTGCTTCTGACTCCAGTTACCATCTGCAACAACTCTCTATCTGAAGAAACCGTAAACCGGTGTGTGATCGTGATGTCACCTGGCAGGGTGATTACAAACAGCAAGCGCTGGTTTTCCCAGCTACAGACTTCAGAGCCGTGGACGCTGGTAAACACTTCTTGGCTGCCATTATCAACCCCACACACAAGTGGTGCCTCGCCTTCTCTCTCAATTCTGACTTGGTAACGATCCTGCACAATCGTTAAAAGGTTCTGACGGCTTATGTATTCGGCCAATCTCGCAAGATCGACGACACTCGAGCGCCGCCCGCTATTGAGATTTATGTTGCCGATAGAAACTGCTGGTCCCCCGCCTGAGCGTGTTCCTGATCGTTGGTTGTTAGCCTGCTCCTGCCTCAGTCGCATCATGCGATTAAGTTCGTCTTGCCAGCTGTCACTGCGACGAAAGTCTTTCTCCCAAGATCCTGAGAAGTTCATTCGCAGCGGCGTCTCTAAATCTAAGAAAGGTAGATCACCCGAGCCTTGTTCAGAGCCCCGGCCTGTCGCTTGTCCAGAACTTTGGGCATAGCCAGATGGGAGCCAGATGCTCAACAAAAAAAACACAGTAAAGACCCCCCTTGTGCTTTTCCAAGCAAGAGCTGGTCTTAAACGTTTGGTTCGAGCGCCGCTAAGGATGCTTGCCATCATAAGTGCTTATACGAGCAAAGGTTGGTAATTATGTGAATACTTCTAGTAGATTATCGTAAGAATAAACAAGGTGACACTTTAAACTACTTGAATGCCATTAGACATTCAGATTATTGGGGCCTGTCGAGTTGGACAATCTATCCATAGACTTTTATCCTCGATTCATGAATCAGGTCGACTAAATTGTCATAGAAGGTAACCACTATGTTTAAAAAAATCTCTAATGGGCTGCTACTAATTACTTTCTCGATTGCCAGTGCCACACTGAATGCTAGCGAAGATCCTCAGCAGCTAGTTAACCAGTTTTGGCAGGCAGCAAACCATGCAGACCGAGAGTTAAGCGCGGAGGCTTTGATAGCGGCTTCTCCAGATGTGCAAACTCTCTATGGGTGGATGCGAGACGGCCCTAGCTTTGATAAAACAGCCCCAGTGGGCGAGCTTGCGAGGGAGCGATTCAGTGAGGATGGTACTCGGTTTCCTTATGTTTTTTTAATTCCGCAGTCCTATGATGCAAACCAGCCTTATCCGGTGGAGTTTATGCTGCATGGCGGCGTAGGTCGCTCTGAATGGGAGGCAGAAGAGACATTATGGCGACGCGGCTACGACAGCTTAAAAAAAGAAGATCGAATTACAGTGGTTCCAGCGGCTTGGAAGGACGCCTATTGGTGGCAGTCAATGCAAGCGGACAACCTGCCTGCGCTGCTCAACCTGCTTAAGCAAAATTACAATGTGGATGAAAACCGAGTGAGTTTAACCGGCGTCTCAGACGGTGGCACAGGGGCTTACTTTTTTGCGTTTAAACAGCCAACCCAGTGGGCATCATTCTTGCCCTATATCGGTCATCCCGGAGTGCTGCGTAATGCGAACAGCGGTGGTGGTTATCGTCTCTATTTCGAGAATTTGC
>CAWKZY010000137.1:0-5533 GCA_963854625.1 Gammaproteobacteria bacterium
GAACAACTAGGCACGCAAGCCCAGAAATTTCATTGTCTTGTCCTTGCGTATTGTTTGATGACTAACCACGTCCACTTGCAACGACCCTTGAGAAACACTCAGCTTCCCTATTGATGAAAAATCTAGGCCAGCGCTATGGACAATTCATTAACAGGACGTATCAGGGCACCGGGCCGTTGTGGGAAGGTCGATTCAAGTTATGCTTAATGCAGGAAAAGCAATACGTTCTCGCCTGCTATCGCTACATTGCACTCAATCCAGTTCGGGCCCGCACGGTGCCCCACCCTCGTGACTGTCCCAGGTTCCGGTATGGCTGCAACGGAGCTGGCGATACGAACCCATTGGTTGCGCCATACCTGCAGTATTTAGATCTGTCAACGAACAGTGAAAAACGATTTAATAACTATAGTGAGTTAATAGAGGAGAAGTCCGACGAGCAAGAGTTGAGTGCTATTCGTGGAGCAAAAAACGGGAACTACGCATTAAGCAACACCCGGTTTCAAAGGGAGATCGAAATTGCTCTAGGTCGAAGTACACTATCCTGACAGCTGGGGAGACCCATCCCGACGTAATCGAAAGCGTGGTCTGTCCCCGGTTTACCGGTTTATTTAAGAAAAAAAAGCCCTGAGCTAGTCAGGGCGTTTTTGTCGCGTTAATAAATCAGAGGTTCAGTCCGCTTTATCATTTGCTTGTGTTTTTCTAATACTTGTAACTAAATTCCATGCCATAGGCTCTGGGCAATGTAGTGCCAGAGTTGTGGCGGTAGAATTGGGCCTCGCTCTGACGCAATATCTGCAAATTAGCTACGTCATCGAAGATATTATTAACATAAGCCGATACCGCCCAATTATCATTAGGCGATGACCAAGTTCCTCGTAAGTCAGCGCGGCCATAAGCCTCGGCTTTTTCTTCCTGGGCCTCGAAGGGTGAGTAGAAGACTTCATCAGTCCAACTATACACTCCAAAGAATTCCAGCGCCGCTCCGCCATTCATTGGGACATTATAGCTGGCCCAGGCGGTGAATTTGCCTTCAGGAACTTGCAATATCTGATTGCCTTTAATGTCTTCAGTCAACGAGTCAAACTCAGGGTACAGCGACTCCGGCACGTCTCTTCTACTCGCGTCAGAAATTTTCAACGATTCCGTGTATTTGCTTGGCGTATAACTGAAATTTCCACCCAGTGTCAGGCTGTCAGATGCCAGCCACAATATTTCAGCTTCGACACCAATCACCTCAGCTCCAGGCGCCTCCAATACCGAACTAGTCGTTCCTCCAATGGACGTGACTTCGGTTCCCACCGTATGAATTGTGTCGTAGTCATACACGTAGAACGAGGCATTTAACTGCAAAGTGTCATTTAAGAACTGTGATTTATAACCGATTTCGTACGCTAACAATTCTTCAGGATCATACGTTGCCGTGTTGCTGAAAAACACCAGATTAAAGCCGCCTGAGCGGTAACCAGATGTAGCAGAGAAGTACATCAAGGAGTTATCAGTTACATTCCAGTCCAGATTGATACGTCCGGTTGTCTTCTTATCTGTGCGGTTAAAGGGTCGGTAAACACTCAGAGCAAAAGGAATGCCGCCATTGGTAACCGCTGGAGTAGGCTGTGTGATTGAGCCCGTGCCATCGTCGACTAAGCCACCATTTACGCGGTTTACTGCCGCCAAGCCACCGTAAAGCGCCAAAAAGCTCGTCGCACCAGTTTCTGAATAGCGCCACAGGTTCTCTTCGGCGGTCACTTCGTCTTCGGCATAACGTATGCCCATAGTCAGAGTGAAGGTCTCGTTGATATCCCAAACACCCTGAGTATAGGCCGCGAATGCTTCACGTTTGGTTTGCGTGGCGTACAGCAAGTCCGATGCTGTAGTTTGCGGGCCGTGAAGAACGTTCAAGTCTGGATTGCTGCCGTTGTCACCATACCAAGCTGAGGTTTGCAGATTGTTACCGCCGTTATTCTGCGTACAGGATGCAGCAGGAGTTGCAACATTGCATCCCATTTTCGCACTAAGCAGCGAAACCATCGGTCTGCCAGCAAATGCCAGAGTGCTGGCACTAATGCCCGCCGCACCAGGATTTCCAATGGCGTCCGCCGCGCCAGCGCTTAGCGAGGTATTATCCGCATAAGGATTTGCCATTCTCGATTCGCCAACTGATGAGTAGAAATCTCCCCGTTGATCGATGGTTGCATCATAAATGAAGTAACCAGAGGTAATCGATACAGTGTCGCTGATGTCATAGAAAGCCTGAAATTCGTGCGAGGTATAATCCGCTTCGTGGTTCACGTAAAACTGACGATCATGAAACTGACTGGCCGTGTTGTCGTCATCCGTCGTTCGCTTATAGGTCAACTGGTTGTACCCGAATAGATACTTTAGTTCGAGCCTATCATTCACATCCCAAGAGATATTGAACTGAGTGCCTTGCTGCTCAAAAGTTTCGTTGTTTAGGCCATTAGTGGCTGCACAAAGATCATCGCCGGCAATATCGCCAGGGAACACACAGTCATTATATCGGGCTGCTGAAGCGTCCGAGGTGTTATTGAATCCATCCAAAGACGCAGCCGCATTTTGCATGCCATTGAAATCGCCGGGATCGATTCCTGGTCGAACGCGTTGAGCTTGATCAGCTGCGCCGGTAGTCGGATTGGTGAAGTTTAAGATCGGCTGACTCGAATCATACCAATTGTTGTTATCAAAATTGCCAGGATCAGTATTCGCGGTGTCGATAAACCGGTAACCGGGAACCAAGTTTGCTGTGTTTCGACTTCCTTTCCCGTCTTCATTCAGCACCACCAGGCCAGCGCCGTTAGCACCACCAAACGAGCGATCGATTTCCATGAAATTCTGTCGCAAATTAACTTCGACAGAATCACTTGGTGTCCATTTAAACTGCATGGCGACGTTCTCGGTGCCAAGGCCGTCGATATCGCTTCCAGCGCCTAGTTCCTTTATGACACCATCACGATCGCGAATAGCAAAATTTATTCTCGCTGATAACGTGTCTTCAATCAGCGGTACGTTGAACATACCGTAGGCTTCTTTCGTGCCAAAATTACCAATGATAGATTTAAACGCGAAGTCTAATTCGTCGGAGGGCTCTTTGTAGAGTACATTAATCGCGCCGCCTACTGCATTACGACCGTATAGAGTCCCTTGGGGCCCACGAAGTACCTCAATACGCGCGACATCCCAGAATGTTGCAGCTGTCGCAGTTAACAAATCTTCAGAGTAAATACCGTTCATGTACGTTGCTATGCCTGGATCGCCGCCAAGTGCACGGAAGTTTCGGCCTACACCTCGGATCGTAGCATCGTACGGCTGGATAGTCGTAGCGGGGATAAAATTTTGTAAGTCTTCCTGGTTGCGAATGCCAAAATCTTCTAATGATTCACCTGTTAACGCTGTAATAGAAATGGAGGTATCTTGAACTGATGCCTCCCTTCTCTCCGCGGTTACAGTGACCTCTTCAATCCGTCTTTGTTCTTCCTCGGCTTCGGCGGCTAGCAGGCCGTTTGGTGCATAACTCGCACAGCACAATGCTGAAGCACAGGTCAGAGCTTTAATAAGTGTGGTTCTCGATTTCATAGATTTCTCTCCTCAGGAAAATAACTTTTGTTCGGCTCATTACAAGCCCCCTAGAGGACCTGCTTACACCTATTTTTATAAGTTAAATCAAGTAATCGGTAGACGATTCATCATCATCTTCGCTCAAGTATTCACCTACTTTTTTTGCTTCAAAAGTTCAGATACTTTTTGTCGATCCGCTAACGTACGATCAGAATATTTTGACTAATAAACGAGGAATCTTTGCAATCAAAAAGATTACAAAACAAGTTGCTTCAAAGATTTTTGAAACTTTTAACCGAAAGTTATATTTTTCGATAAAACGAAGGTATAGCACGACAAGGCGAACGTCAACAAGTATTCCAAAAGTGCAGCTTGGACAGAACTCTTCTGTTTGTTACTAAAATTCTCGTCTCATAGCAGGTGGGAGTGCATTTCTTTCTGACACACTTACTCAGCCAGAATGCAATTTAGTGCAAAGCAGTTTTAAGAATCTTCATTTTGTTACATTTGGGTTAAATGCTGCGCACGTTCTGGCGATTGGCTTCAAAACTCTGTAATAACTATTCCAAAATTAAGGCGAAAAAATGATTATTATTGGTGTTTGCTAACGACTCGATAATCATTTTTAAAAGTCAAAATTCGTTACCCATCGACTCAACTTTTTTTTTAATTCTTTTTAAGAAAGGTGTTATTTCAGAGCAAAAAAAGCAGATATAGAATTTGTAAGGCCACTTTCGAAAAAAAACATAGCAAGAAGGCTTTTAGCGTGTAATTCGGGAGCTAGTATTACTGCTTGCTATGAGGATCACTCCACAACCTTTCGGTTGCTGCCTCCTTGTCGTTCGTAGCGAGTCCCATCAGGATCAAACCATATCTCAGCCTAATTTCTAAGCGCTTCCCACCAAGGATTATTTGGCAAGTCAGTGTAAGTCAAATACTTCGCCGATTATTATTGCAGCAATATTGGAAATTCTTTGACTGTTTTTTTTAATGATCCGAATTATTGGCTCATCCTGGGGGTTAATAGACAAGTCTAATTTAGACCAATGGATTGGGAACAGTACTTCAAATTTTAAGTCAATATTGGCTTGAACGGTTTCACAATGAAACATATGAACTCACGAACAGTCTCCGTTGTATGCGCCGTTTTCAATAAATGCTATATCAAAAGGATCATATCGATCACATAACTCTTTAAATATTCAGGGAATATAGCGGGGAATATAGGGGATGGACCACGTTTAGAGGAGTGTGCGGGGAAATTGGGGCCATGGCCTGTCTTTATTGATTGGGTTGTAGGGATTAGGCGCAGGTGCAAGGAATGCTATTGTGCCAAAAAGAGCTCGCCTCGCCATTGCTGGAATTCCCTAGCATATAATTCAACGCGACAATAATCGTTGCGCTTGTTTTTTCCACGAAGAAGACTATCGATTCTATCTTGAACAGCTAACCACGCAAGCCCAGAAATTTTGCTGTATTGGCTCGGAGGCTTATTGACGGTGTCATCATGCTAGATGAAAAACCCGCTTGCCGAGTAAGTGGCTAATTTGAGATTCGAGGTAGGGAGTAATTTGCGTCCAAGCCAAGACTCAGATTGAAACGATGGTAAAGCTACACCGCATATTGAATGATTTCAGGAGGAATCGGCGGCGCTTGACCATTTTGATTAAGTCTTGCTTCAGATTCTGGCAGATTGGGCTTTAACTTGTCAGCACCATTTAGACTTCTGCTGCCAGATAGCTTGCCTGTTTTATAGCCGCCTTAGCGTCAAGTTCCGCAGCTTTGTATGCGCCACCGATCAACTGAACAGGCAAGTCGCTATCTAACAACGCATCGAAAAGGCTGCGCTCAGACTGCTGGCCCGCACAAATAATAATGGTATCGACATGAAGAACTTCTGTTTTCTCCTCGCGCCTAATATGTAATCCAGCATCATCGATCTTTACATACTCAACTGCGT
>CAWKZY010000138.1:0-5461 GCA_963854625.1 Gammaproteobacteria bacterium
AGTTGACTAATGACGCCATCCGCAGGACTCACCACAGCGTTAAGATCTTGGCATATTGGCCTGGCCCCGGGTTTAAGGGCGCGGGTAAAAAAGGCGTTGAAGTTTTCGAATTCAGATGTGTCCTCTACCAAAGCTTCAGTTAGATCAACTTGGTAACGTTTTTTGAACCATGTGATAAAAGGTTTTCGAAATAGTCTACTTTCAGCCATCCGGCCTACAATTCTGGAAAATAGGTGCTGGGGGGCGATGTGTTGGAAGATTATGAAAAGCGAGGGCATGAGATGTTCTAACTTAGATTTTTATGAGCGAGATGGGGCGGATTCCCCACTCGGAACAAGTATAAAGGGTATGGGCCTGATTGGATAAATCAAATGCCAATGCTCTGAAGGATTTGAAAGTAATTACTCAATCTTTCTCGAGATACTAAGCCGTTTTCAACGGCCGCTAGAATTGCGCACGCAGGTTCACTTTGGTGGGCACAGTCTCTGAACTTACATTGCCCTTTTAGTGCGCTAAGTTCTCTATATCCCTCTATCAACAGGGTTGGTTCGATGTGACCGAGATTGAACTCTCTTATTCCCGGTGAATCCACTAGGTCAAAAGTTCCTAGGTGAAATAACCTAGCAGTTGTCGTTGTGTGGGTGCCTTTTTCTTTTCCTATGGATAGCCGACCCACAGCAGCACTGTCTTGTCGGCTGAGGCTATTAACTAACGAAGATTTGCCGACCCCAGATTGGCCCACAAGCACGGTAGTTAAACCCGCGAGTTCTGATTCTAGTTCCGCCATTCCCATTCCGGTGCTGGTAGAAACTCGGTGGGTGTCATAGCCAATGCCTTTGTATATAGACATCATATTGTCGATATGGGGTCTGTTTTTCTCGTTGACCAGATCGGCCTTGTTAAGCACGATAATTGGGTCTAGGTTGAGAGACTCAATAGCCACTAAATATCGATCGGTAAGGTTCATAAATGGCTCGGGTAAAACTGCAATAACTACTAACACCTTGTCGATATTTGCCGCTACGGGTTTGATTAGACCTTTAAAGCCAGGTCTGGCGAATACATTATTGCGAGGTTGGGCTGACAAAATTACGCCAGTGTCTTGACTGTCCAATTGAAAAAGAACCTTGTCTCCGGTGACCAGCCTTGGCAGATTAGCGCGCTGAAAGCAGCGTACAGTTTGATTCTGTAGGCTTCCCTCTAACGGCTCTATCTCTAACTGTTGACCAAAATGGCTTATAACCAGCCCCTGCAATACAGCGGCGTCATCGCCTTCAGAGCTACTGCTCGAGGGTTCGGTAAGTTGATTGGCCGAGATTCTCACTTGCTGCTGCTTAGTGAGTTTGCGCTTTGCCATAGAGTTAATTTATCTTAAAGGTGAGTTAGAAAATGAGGCAAAACAAATTCGCCTGACCGTATTCAATCAGATTATGGCATATTACCGGCGTAGTAGCTTTGCTACACTGCGTCGCACAATCAGACTCAACTTAATCGCTTGTGCGGAATTTGCTATGAATACAAAAACCAACCTCATCTGGATCGACCTTGAAATGACAGGCTTGGTCCCAGACACGGATCGAATTATTGAAATCGCTACGCTGATTACAGATTTAGACCTTAATCTGATTGCCGAGGGCCCAACTATCGCGGTTTCGCAGTCTAGTGAGGCACTAGCCAAAATGGACGCATGGAATCAAAGGACTCACGGGGGCTCTGGTTTGATTGAACGAGTTAAAGCCAGCACTATTGTTGAGGCCGAGGCCCAGCGGGAAACTATAGAGTTTTTAGAAAAATACTCTGAAAAGAATGGCTCGCCTATGTGCGGAAGCAGTATCTGCCAAGATCGCCGTTTCTTGGCCAATTATATGCCCGAGCTAGAAAGCTACTTTCACTATCGAAATCTTGATGTCAGTACCTTAAAGGAGCTGGCTCAACGTTGGAAGCCTGAAATATTAAAAGGACTGACGAAGAACGGTACCCATCAAGCCATGGATGACATTAAGGATTCTGTGGAAGAGTTGAAATACTACCGCGAGCACTTTATCGCTTTATAAAAGCTAGCTAAGCAGATCCGTTAAGCTTGATGCTGATCTATTGCCCATTGGACATGCTCTCTCACCATGGCCGATGGATTGTTGGCTTCGGCTTTTAGAGCGGCCAAAATATCACCCCCACGTTCGGCATTACCTAAACCCACTGCTAAATTCCTCTGCCAGCATTCGTAGCCAATGCGGCGAATAGCAGAGCCTTCGGTGTTAGACAAAAACTCGGTTTCAGTCCATTTAAACAAGTCGAGTAATGTTGCATTGTCTAAGCCATGACGAGGAGAAAAATCCTCTTCAGCGCTTACTTTGGTGAATTTATTCCAAGGGCAAATCAACTGGCAATCATCACAGCCAAAAACACGGTTGCCCATGGCACTTCTGAATTCAACTGGAATCGACGTTCGCAGCTCAATGGTTAGGTAAGAAATACACTTGCTTGCATCGAGTAAATTGGGCGCAACAAATGCGTTGGTTGGACAAACATCAATACAGGCGTTGCAGCTTCCGCAGTGATCAGTTTCTTGCTTATCAATGGGTAATGGAAGATCGGTAAATAACTCTCCCAGGAAAAACCAAGATCCAGCCTGCTTGTTGATTAGCATAGTGTTTTTGCCGATCCATCCTAAGCCAGACTTCTCAGCAAGGGCTCTTTCTAGTACTGGGGCACTGTCAACAAAAGCACGATAACCATGAGGGTCTACCTGGCTAGATATTTTTTCTGCCAAGCGCTGTAAACGTTTGCGTATTAGCTTGTGATAATCCCGACCCCGGGCATAGCGCGAAACATAAGCGTATTTCGAACTACGCAGCGGTGCTAAGGAATTAGTGGTTTCAAGAGCGTAATCCATGCGTACACATATAACTCGGCACGTGCCCTCAAGTAGCTTCGATGGATCACAGCGTTTTTCTTTATTGTTGGCCATGTAGGCCATCTCTGCGTGATAACCATTATCTAACCAAGAGTCGAAGTGGTTTTTGTAGCTATCCAGATTTATGTCGGTGATAGCTACTTGTTGAAATCCGAGCTCGACGCCCCAGCGTTTGATCTCTTGTGCAAGGTCATCCAAATCGATGTCACTTGATGGCGAGGTTGGGATCATAGCTGGCACAGTATCTTCGCCGCACTTTCTAGAGTGGAGTCATCTTTGCAAAAGCAAAAGCGGAGTATCTTGGTGCCAGGAGCATTTGCATAAAAGGGCGTTAAGGGAATGGCTGCAATGCCCTTCTCTTGAGTGAGTTCATTGGCGAATTCAATATCGGTTTTTTCACTAATAGCGCTGTAATCAGCCAGCTGAAAGTACGTGCCTTTAGATGGTAAAAGTTTAAAGCGCGAAGGCTCTAACAGCGCACAAAACTTGTCGCGCTTTGCCTGATAAAAATCACTGAGTTCGAGTGCATGCTCTGGGCATTCAGCCATAAAATCAGCCATCGCATATTGAACAAAGCTAGTACTGGTAAAGGTGACAAATTGGTGAATTTTTCGGAATTCCTCAGTCAGATGCGGTCTTGCAACACAGTATGCCAACTTCCAGCCTGTGGCATGATAAGTTTTTCCAAACGAAAACACCGCATAGGATTTTTCTGATAATTCAGGATGGCTAAGAACACTTTGGTGTGTCTGCCCATCAAATACCATGTGCTCATAAACCTCATCGGACAAAACCAAGATATCCTTCTTTCGGATAGCTTTGGCGAGCAGATCTAAATCAGATTGGTTTAAAATACTGCCACAGGGGTTATGAGGGGAATTAATAACGATCAGCTTAGTCTTCTCAGTAATAGCATCATCAAGTGCTTGCCAGTTAATGGCATAATCGGGGAGTTCTAAGCTTATTCGCACCGGTGTTGCACCTGCCATCAAGATCGCCGGTTCATAACAGTCATAGGCAGGGTCGAAAATAATCACCTCATCACCGGCCGTTACTGTAGCCTGTACAGCATTAAAAATAGCCTCGGTTGCACCGGAGGTAACGGTGATCTCGTTTTCGAAATCTGCCGTGAACCCGTAAAGTTTTTTGATCTTATTTGCTATTTCCTGACGTAGTAGGGAGATGCCCGCCATTGGAGGGTACTGGTTTTTGTTATCATAAAGGCGTTTTGTCACTAATTCTTTAAGACGTTCGGGACAATCAAAATCGGGAAAACCTTGTGATAGGTTTATAGCACCGTAGTCTTGAGCCATTTTTGACATGACTGTAAAAATAGTTGTGCCGATATGCGGCAGCTTGCTTTGCACGATAATTCACCTGATTTGGGTCTAAAATATGCGGCCAAGCCGCTTTAAGATTCTATTCTAACTTAACAAGCTGGGGGATGTAGCGGAGACTATGCGCGGGTTCGCAATTTTTTAATAGCGGCAGCCACATTTTTTGTAAAAAAAAAGTATAAAGCTTTGAGATAAGCAAGGAAGAGAAATGTCAGTTTTAGAGAAAGTAGCAACAAGCAGTGAACACGCCAATAGCGACTCAAGAAACCAGAAGTCGCCACAAAAACCAGTGACAAATAAACCGATGTATTCATTACCGCTACTCAATCTAGACGGGGGGCGGGCAGCTATTCTCGCTTACTTTGAAAATACCTGGGCGCTGACCGAGCAATTGTTTTCGTCCCTTGAGAGCGAGGAAGCCTTCCTAACACGCCCCTATCACAAAACCCGCCACCCTCTTATCTTCTATTACGCACATCCGGTGTGTTTCTACGTTAACAAATTGTTAGTCAGCGGCTTAATCGAAGCGCCGGTCAATCAAAGGTTAGAGCTCCTATTTGAAACCGGCGTTGATGAAATGAATTGGGACGACCTCCACGACGGCGAGCAAGACGTATGGCCATCTTTAGAAGAGGTGAGGGAGTACCGCTTTCAAGTTTATAATCTCGTAAAGGGTGTTATTCAGGTTCATCCCGATTTGGATGAGCCTATCACTATGGATAAACCGACATGGGCACTAGCCATGGCGTTTGAGCATGAGCGAATTCATTTGGAAACTTCCAGCGTCCTCATGAGAGAACTACCAATTGCCCTGGTTAAAGAACCCAAGGCATGGCCACCCTACTTAACCGCTCCGGTTGCGGCAGTTTCCAACCCTGTTTCAGGCAGAGATTACCCAAATAACGAGCTAGTAGAAATTACCGGAGGCGAGGCTAGGCTTGGCAAGCCCCACTCTTGGCCTTCCTTTGGCTGGGATAATGAATATGGTCATGAAAAGCGTCAAGTTACAGACTTTAGAACGTCCAAATTTCTCATCAGCAATGGCGAATTCTTTGAATTTGTTAAATCTGGCGGCTATGAAGAAAAGAAGCATTGGTCCGATTCCGGCTGGGGCTGGCGCCAGTTTCGCAATGTTAAGTGGCCCACTTTTTGGGTTCAAGACGGTCCTGCTGGTTCTAACAAGTTCAAGCTTAGGAGCACTTTTGCTGAG
>CAWKZY010000139.1:0-5425 GCA_963854625.1 Gammaproteobacteria bacterium
AGAGCCGTAGTTGATGGGCATATCCCAGCCTGCGAAATCGACCATTTTGGCCCCCGCATCTAGATGCTTACTGTAAAGAGAAGTGTGCTGACCCATAACTGCTGTCTCTATATGCAATTAACGAAGGGCGCGATTTTACAGACAGCAATCAACTAAAGACAGCATAAAAGGCAAGCGATTTACGCAATAATGACAACAGCTATTCAGTGTGCACAAAGACCGCTCGGTCTTTGTGCACAGTCTTGGCGAAAATCCCAATGAAGGTGCATTTTTTGTCTGGTTAGCGTTTGCAATTAAACACGCCGCTTGTCGCTATCCGGATGAGTGAGTTCGGCAAAACCACAATAATGGGCTTAGATGGCCAAGATATTCCCCCACTTAACGTTGGAGAATCGCCCTTGATGGTGTCTCAAATTGCTGCCGATATAAGCATAGATAAGCCGGCGGGGGGTCTAATGTAGATAACCCTGTCGAGGCTTGTTGACGACCAAACATTGTCGATTTGGCAAGTGGCTTATCAGCCTAACTCTCAAACCTTAAATCTAGCCGATTAAACTCCTTAAGGTGAGTGGGTTCGATATGGGTATTGAAGGGGCATGACTCTGCGCTGGCTTCTTCACAATGGCTGTTTTACCCCTAACAGGATGGAAAAATCTTAGTTTATAAAGGAAATATTTCCTTGTCGGTTCTGAACGGTGAACTCCGTGGTGGCGGTGTTAAGGCTGCCAGGCGTAACTAAACTTGGCAAAAAGAGTACGACTAATTGGCTCTACGGAATTTAGGCTATCATCTTGGAATGCGGCATCAGAATACCCAATAAAAAAGCGTGTCGCAGCGGTAAAGCGAAAGCTATAAAGAAGCTGAGTGGTGAGGCTTTTGCTCCGACTTTGAACTGTATTTTTATATAAACCTTGATCGCGCTTGTTGTAGCTGTTCTGTAGAGTGAACCGCAGGAAGCTTTTGGCACTAAATTGATAAGTTGTGCGCAGGTTGCTTAAATTGGCAGTGAAGAGCCGGCCTCCGGCGACATCAAATTTTTGCAGGGTGTGACTTAAACTGAATTCCAAGTGCTGGCCAAGCTGGTAGTCTATGGAAGGCCGATAGCGCTTAGAATGACCGAGTCGGGTGTTGGCAAAATCGACCACGTCTTCATAGCGAATTTGAGTAGAAATTCGCAGGTTTGGGGTAGGTGCAAATCCTACGACCACCTGATTGAATTGCTCATCGAAGTATTGGCCATTCCAATAGGTTTTACTTTTACCAAACAGGCCTTTAAAAAATGATTGCAGTGGGCCGTCAAGATTAATGAACATCTCTGTTTCTTCCTCAAGCTTTAAGCCCGACTGATCCTCGGTGACATCGTAGTCCAATGCCACTCGAATGCGAGTGAAGAAGCTGTCTCCATCGGCACGCCAGGTATGACCTAGCGTGGATACAAAGAATTTATAATCCGCACGGTTGATAAAACCTAGATCGGCCCGAAAGTCTTTGCCGACGTCGGTGTATCCGACCCTCCAGTCCCAACGTTCATCGTTGTGGCGGTACTCTAAACGTAAGCTGTCATCGCTTAAATTACTCTGCTGGTCAAAGTCTGTCTGTATTTGGAGAGGGTAATCTGACGTTGTGTGCGTGGCTTGCAGTGACAGAGTATCTTTCTCGGTCGGTCGTAACACCGAATCGATGCTCATCACTGTGTTGTCATAGCCGGCGCCACTGCGATTAGTGAAAACCGCCCCGATGGTAGAATTATCGAATATATCCATTCGATACCTTCCGATCGCAACATCACTTTCAAATTCACCAAGGGATGCAACACTGGAACTTAATGCCCGAGGAATAAGGAAACTGGTAAATTCATCATTTGCAGTTAACAGCCCGTAGGTGTGGCGTCCTGTTTTGCCGGTTAGCTTAACTCCATAGTCTGGGCTGGCAATGTTGCGGGTATAAACAAGGTCTTCAAAGGTGTCGAAATAGTCCGCACCATCAAGAAAGAATGTGCGGCGCTCTGGGAAAAATAGGCTGAAGGTATTGTTAATATCAAGCTGGGCGCGGTCCGCTTCGACCTGAGAGAAGTCGGGGTTTAAAGTGGCATTAAGATAAATATCTTGGGTGATTCCCCAGCGCACATCAACCCCGGCATCGGGGTCGACGGCTTGACTGTTCCAATTCCCTGCGGCTGGATCACGAGTCTGAATAGCGGTACTAGTGAGCGTAGGAATTACCTCCAAGTTTCGACTGGTCTTGAGGTTAGCCATCCCTCGTACCTTGCCAATCTGACAAAGATAACAAGAGATATCTCTATCTTTAGGGTTGTTGGCTATGCGATTACTACGGTCTCTAGGGTAGTTTCGAACCAAATCGATTCCCCATGTTTGCCGCTCTTGGTTGGGGGAGAACCGTAGCTGTTTAAACGGAATGGCCATTTCCACGATATAGCCTTTATTATTTAGAGTACCTGCGCTTTGCCAAATTGCGTTCCAGGAATCGTCACCATTTCGATTGACGTCATCATAGATACTGTCCGCTTGAACGCCAAAAGGGTTAACAAAAAACTCATAGGCTCGCCGCTCGTCGTTAAATGTATCAAGCACAACACCCACGCGGTCATCTCGCCAAATACCATCGCGGTCACGAAAAAAGGCTCTTACTTGGTCGATGTCTTCATCTTCGGCGATGAAGGCAACATATAGGAAGTCCCCATCTTCCATTAGGAATGCGCGGGTAACAACTTCAGCTACAGTGTTGTAGCCAGGTTCAGTTTCAATGTTCACGTTAATGGCAGTGGCATTGTCCCATTCTCCGACACTTAGAGTCCCATCAATCACGGGGCTATGGTCTATTCGTGGGATGTCATAGCCGATTGACTGGGCAAGGACTGGTGCATTTTGAAAGCAGCAAAATGAGGCTGCGAAACAAACGCCAGTCAATATCTTAAAAGATTCTAAAGGGAATGGCTTCACGGGGCTGCTCTTATTATGACCCATTTTATTCTAGAGAAATAAGCGGATGTCAGTTATTTGTAGTTATTGAAGCATTAGATGGCAAAATATTAAATAGGTTAGCAGGTTTATTAGCGAAGAGGGATTCATCGATGTCGGGTCCCGCGTCGATAGTGCTAAACAGGCAGGTTTTAACACGATGAGCGTTAAGTTAGGGCGAGGATGGAGTAAAGGTGTCGCCTCAATAAAAAGTAAAAGAGGTAAGTAAATAAACAAACAAATAAAAAGGCAGGGAGCAACGCCACCCGCCTTTTTTATTAGTAAATATCTCCAGTAAATATTTGTCAGGAAAGTCTTACTAGAGCCCATTTCCCCAATAACCTTCTATAGATGCAAGCTTTAAGTTATCTCCCGAAAATCCAAAGCCTAGAGGAAGCGCTCAGGTTTCTCACATATCTGCTGCTGCATCCAAAATCCCTGAGAAGTCAGGACGGTCTTGATAGCGCTCTTCAGCAAACTTATGTTTGATGACACCGTTAGAATCCACCAAAAAGAGCCCTGGGTATGGAATGCCATAGAATCTATGACCTAGCTCGTAATCTACATTACGAATACCCAAGGCGTTCACATGTTTTACGGTTTCATCATGAAGCAAAGGAAAGCCAATCTCTTGATCTTCCTGAACTTCCTTTAGCATCTTTACCGAATCATAAGAAAGAGCCGCAATACCAAACCCTAAGGCTCCAAACTGTTCTGTTACATCAGTCAGCTGCACGAGCTGGAATTTACAGAATGGTCACCAATCATAGGAGCGGCTCAACATAAATAGCATCCCCTTTTCACCTTTAAGGTCGTCAAATGTGCGTAGTTTGCCATCTTGATCTAGGGCAGAGATCTCAGGTAACGAGGCTCCGACTGGAAAGTCAGGAGCCCACACAAATTCTTGTGCAGTCGCAAGCTGTATGGCACCTGTCAGGATTAGCGCAGCGAGTGCTTTAGTCAACGAGTGGATAAAACAATTCATAAGTTTTCCTCGCAATAGAATCATGTGCATTAGTACACGATTAAGAAGAACGGAACAATTACCTGTTTATTTCAAATAAATAGACAGGTAGGTGATTAAGTGAAGCGGTTTAGGTTGTGCCTTTGATCAAGGGCTGGCACAGGCCATTGCCTAGTCTAACGCTGAGAGAAAGCGCTCGCCTCTCGGCAGATAGCTATTATCACTGTCTAAAGAGAACACAACGGAATTTGAACGGCCGATAATTTCTTCTCGCGGGACAAAACTATAAACCCTGCTGTCAGCACTGTTGTCACGGTTGTCGCCGAGGACAAAATACTGACCTTCTGGCACGCTTGCGGGACCATAGCTGCGATTCGATCTGTTGACATAGCTAGTGCTGAGCTGTGCTTGATGAGACCTATTTGGAAGCTCTTCCAATATGATCACAGAATTTGGTTCTTGGGATACTATCTCGTAATTTGCCGTTTCGCCGTTTATAACCAAAGCGTTGTTCTGCATGTAAATAGTGTCACCAGGGATACCGACTATCCTTTTTACCAAGCGCTTGCCGGCTTTCTTGGAATCAATAATCACAATGTCGCCCCTGCTGGGGTCGCTAGTTGTGGCCAAGGATATTTCTGTGAACGGTATTTTCACATCATAGGCGAGCTTATTCACCCAAACCTTGTCGCCATCCAAAAGAGTTGGTTGCATAGACGCTCCAGAAATCGAGCTAAGATCTGCGATAGCGCTTTTGAAAAATATAATCGTTGCAAGTAGAAGGAAAAACTGTCGATTCTCTCTCCAGAAGCCGTGCCAAAAGCCGCCCCAATGTTGCTTAAATCGATGGCTTAGGGAGGGTGTATTGACAGCTTCCGCTGTTAAATCGTCTGTGTTTGCCGGCTTGCTTACTTCTTCTTTTTCCATAATTCATGATTAACCAGAGGACCAGAGGATGTCAAATAAGACTTACCTTATAGGATAGACGGCATTTGAGGTAGGCGGAGCGACTTCTAAAAAGATGCGCGTCAGAATAGCGCACTTCCATTACTTACGAATACGACTACCCCTTGCAAATGTAGGCAACGTTAAAGTTGCAGTTTATCCATACAGTGTTAGGTGGCTTTTCATATGATTCTACAATCTTTCCATCGGGCATGCAGAAACTGGTTCGAATCAGAATTCGGTGAGCCTACGTCTGCTCAGGCTGAGGCATGGGAGTCCATTAAGGCCGTCAACCATAACCTTATTTCAGCACCAACCGGCAGTGATAAGACTCTTGCCGCTTTTTGTGCCGCTATAGATGCTCTAGTTCAACAAGGGCTAAACCGGCAGCTTTCTGATGGGGTGCAAATCCTCTATGTCTCCCCTTTGAAAGCTCTTAGCGATGACACTCAAAAGAATCTGGAACTGCCTTTTAATGGCATAGCTGAACATCTGCACTGGGTCGGCGAGACCCCTGTTAATATTCGAACAGCCGTCC
>CAWKZY010000140.1:0-5422 GCA_963854625.1 Gammaproteobacteria bacterium
GCATTTCGAATGAAGGCTGTTTGCTTCTCGAAAAGGGACCGCGCATATTTCCAAGAAACTGGTTAGCAAGCAGAAGAAGCACCTAATAATGTCAAAAATAAAGATCTTCTCTATCGCCAGTGCATTTTTGCTAACCAGTGCATTCCTGTACAGCTGGAGTTTGAGTCAACCAAAATTTAATGAGGGCTTGAGTGGAAATATAATGTCTACAGTTAATGTTGCCCCCCTCACAGAGGCGATAACTTTGGCTGTTAATGATGCAGGAGAAATTTTACTGGTACTGAACGCGGGCGAACAGGGTATAGACACCATTAATCTTAATGACCTGACGCCAAACCGTTACCCTGACGCAGCAGACGCCTTTGTCGATCTGGGTCGTAATCGTTTGCTTGACATTGCAAGCACGGAAAAAACAAAAAACACGCCGTGGGAAGAGCTTTCCATCCCGATCTCGGTGACAGACAAAAGTATCGCTGCCGGCACTAACTACAAAGCACATATGGAAGAAATGGGGCTGGAAGGCAATCCGCCGTTTTTATTCCCTAAATTATCTCGTGCTACCTCCTGGGATGCCGAAGTCACATCCGGGGTAAGACTGGATCACGAGGTTGAGCTATGCGCGCTTCCATTAGCCGATTTTAGCGCGGGTGATACCGTTGAAATGGCTTACCTATTGTGTGGCGATTTTACGGATAGATGGCTGCTAGTGAGCGACATGGATCTAGGTGGTGAAATGGGCAAGACAGGGTTTCCACTAGGAAAAGGCGGGGCAACTCGCATGCCTGTGGGGCCGTTCCTCGTTTTCCCTTCAACTCCCGATTTTTACAAAAAAATTGATTTGAAGCTCTATGTAAATTCCACGCTTCGCCAACATAGCAAAGCGGACTTAATGATCTGGAACCCATCAGAAATCATGGAACATACGCTAAGAGATTGCGAGTCTGTCTATAAAAGGCTCGATGAGGATCTTGGCATTCTAGACAATTGCGAGAAAATACCAGCAAAGACATTATTTCTAACGGGGACTCCCGAAGGCGTAATGTTCCATCTTGGTACTATTTGGAACCCAGCGTTCTATCTGAGAAGTGGTGATGTTATTACTGCTTCCGCCACCTATCTGGGTGTCACTAAAAATAGCGTGAACTAACATTATGTTGACAGAACCATTGGTATTAATCGTCTATGGCGCGACCGGGTTTACCGGCCAGTTGGTCGCTACCTACCTAGACACCCACCCCGAACTTCATGGCAAACCTTGGGCTATTGCGGGCCGCACTCAAAGCAAGCTTGCCGAACTGTCTGCCAAACTCGGGGATAGACCCGAGACTCTCTGCGTTGACCTCGAGGACACCGACGCAGTGACAGCGATGGTCTTGCGTACCACAGTGATTCTCAATTGCGCTGGCCCCTACTCTGTCAATAACGGAGCCGTTCTTTTGGGTGCATGTGCTCGAGCAGGCGTTCACTACTCAGACCTCGCCGGTGAAGGATTCTGGCAAGCCGAAATGATAACGGCATTTCATGATCTCGCCGTAGCGTCCGGCGCAAAAGTGATTCTGGGAGGCGGTGTCGATTCAATCCCCTCCGACCTCGGAGCCTTCATGGCCACAGAGGCCCTGCCCAGCGAGCCGAACCAGAACGTGCAGCTTCGCGGCGTTTATACGCGCTACACGGGTTCGTTTGCCGGAGGCACCTTAAACTCTGGCAAGGAAACTCAGTGCTTATAAGGATTTCAGAGTGAGTGAGTAACTTACTCCCACTCAACAGTAGTGTTAGAAAAAACCTTGTAATATCAGCATATTAGCAGGTGCCAAGTTACAAACCTTGTAACCTTAATACTTAACAGCACACCCACCCTCTTCAACTAAGTAACCTTGCTAACCAATCAAATGTTAAAACTGTTGTGAAAACCTTTAATCCTACTAACCCTAAAAATAAAAATAGAAAAATAACTTTTACTTTTCTGCTTTTAATATTTTTCCAAGGTAATAATTTAGCTTTAACTTCATTTTTTACTTCATCTATAGCTTCTTTCATAAAACTCGCTTTTTATTGACTACTAATGAATCGCAATAGTTGAGTTAGTTTGCAACACAGTTTGTAACTGCTTCATAGGAATGGAGTCTACAGAGGAGTCTGTCACAACTTTTAGAGTGCTAAACCTGTATAAAATGGGGGTTTGCGAGGAACACGCTCACTCCCACTCAATAGTTGGGCTATATTTAGCCCAATAAAAACAATGGGTTACAAGCGCTATTAGCAGGCTTGTAACTCGTTTGTAAATCAGTTTACTCATAGCAACCACTTTATTAATCAATGTTTGCCATATGTATCAGCATGCTATCTCTTGTTAGGTAACAAAGCTTGTAACTGTATGTAAAGTGTATGGAAGATCGGTACAGCTGTCGTGAGCAGCCTCGGCTGCCAAGCCCACACTCTCGCCCAGGGTTGAATGAGGGTGAATTGTCTTGGCAATATCCACCTCGTCTGCCCCCATCTCAATGGCCAGGACAACCTCGCTAATCAAATCGCCCGCGTGCGTGCCGACAATGCCACCACCAATTAATTGCCCCGTCTCAGTATCAAACAGCAGTTTGGTAAAGCCCTCATCTCGGCCATTAGCAATGGCACGCCCCGAGGCACTCCACCGGAACAACCCTTTTTTATACTGCCGACCCTCGGCCTTTGCCTGCGTCTCGGTCAAGCCTGCCCAGGCGATTTCGGGATCAGTGTAGGCAACACTCGGAATCACCCGCGGGTCGAACGCAGCACGACTCAAACGGTCATCTGCGCTCACTTCACCGGCAGCCACTTCGGCGGCTACATGGGCTTCATGCACGGCTTTGTGCGCCAGCATCGGCTGACCGACGATATCGCCGATAGCAAAGATGTGTGCAACGTTGGTACGCATCTGCCGGTCCACTGCGATAAAACCCCGCTCGCCAACGGCCACACCGGCTTGTTCAGCACCCATATTCTGGCTGTCAGGGCCCGCCCAACCGCCTGCAGTAGGTCGTAATACTGCGGCTCACTTGGTGCGTTAGCCCCATCGAATACCACACGAATGCTTTCCTCCGTGGCCTCGGCACTGACGACGGTCGTGTTGAGCATGATATTGTCAAATCGGGCAGCGTTCTTATTTTGCCACACTTTGACCAGGTCAGGATCCGCCCCCGGCATCAAGGCGTCGAGCATTTCTACTACATCCAATCGTGCACCCAGGGCAGAGTACACGGTTGCCATCTCCAAACCGATGATACCGCCGCCGATAATGAGCATGCGTTTGGGCACAAAGGGTAGTTCGAGTGCACCGGCACGACACCACGATAGAGCGCTACTCGATTTTCCGTTTTTGTATTACGAGTGAAGGCAAATACAGGTATACGAGAACTGATACGCGACATTATCAACGGAGTATTGCCCGTTTCGGTTAAGCTGATAATCGCAGTAACACCTGACAAATGATTAGCGGTATACATCATCGCCATTGCTACCGATTCATCCGCAGCACTGAAACTTTCATGCAGGCGATGCTCTGACACATGTGATTGCGGGTGGCATTCCGCCCCCATAATAATGCGATCCATGGCTTCAACAGCTTCGACCGGAAAACAACCAGCTGCGGTTTCACCGGATAACATCACCGCATCGGTACCGTCTAATACGGCATTGGCAACATCAAACACCTCCGCCCGAGTGGGCAAAGGACTTTAGATCATCGACTCCATCATCTGGGTTGCAGTGATGACCACCTTTTGTAAAACACGGGAACGGGATATCAGATTTTTTGTACAGCGATCAGTGCGGCATCGCCAATTTCTACTCCCAAATCTCCCCGCGCCACCATCACCACATCGGAAGCCTTAATGATGGAGTCAAGCAAATCTTCGTCTGCAACGGCTTCGGCTCGCTCAATTTTAGAAACAATGGCCACATGGGTACTCACGCTAACACCGTTTTTTTACCGACATTGAGACGAACTTGTTCAAAAGCATCTCGCGCTTGATTCAAGTCTGCGGCATTACGAACAAAGGAAACTGCTAAATAATCCACATCAATGTCAGCGGCTAATCGAATGTCATGGTAATCTTTTTCCGTCAATGCGGCGGCGGATAAACCTCCGCCTTCACGATTAATACCTTTATTCTTGGATAGTTTTCCCGCTACGATGACAGCGGTTTCTATACAAGAGCCCTTAACATGTTTTACTTCCAGCACAACGCGACCATCATCCAATAGTAGTCGATCACCCAACTCAACTTCTTCCGGTAACGTCGTGCAATCGAGGCCAACTTGATATTGATTGCCAGCATTTTTGTCCAAACTCGCATCCAAAATAAAACGATCGCCAATAGCCAAAAAAATCGGCCCATCTTTAAACTGAGCAATACGAATTTTAGGGCCCTGCAAGTCACCAAGGATCCCCACTGTGAGGCCATTTTTTGTGGCGAGCTCACGTACTATATCTGCACGCTGAATATGGTCTTCAGCCTTGCCATGGGAAAAATTAAGCCTGACTACATTGACCCCAGCCATGATTAGGCGCTCGAGTACCAAGGGATCGTCGGTCGCTGGCCCAGCAGACCATCAATCATTATTTTTAAATTAGCCTCCAGATGGTCAGTCATGGCAACAATTGCTTGGCTCGGCCTCAGATCTAGTGAAGTCTTTTTCGATGCATCTTGCTGGGCGACGTTGAGTCTAAGAGAGGCAACGCCGTGAATGGCAGACCAAATTAAACCGCCCAATACCAGCTCATCGAAATGCAGCTGCTTTGCCTCCACCACCTCAACCAGCAGTTTATCTAACGCTCTATAGGCGCCGGATGCTGCAGCACTCAATCCCTCAAATTCGGAGAAATCACCCAAAATGGCGCCAAACATTAACTGGTAGGCAACAGGGTTATCCTCGGCGAATTCTACATAGCTCATGGCAGCGGCCAGCAACCGCTGGTCCACTGGCTCTGAGGACTGAGTAACCGCACTTACCCTCTCGCCTAACTGCTGAAATCCGACGGTCGCTAAGGCGGCAAACAACGCATGCTTATTGGTGAAATGGCGGAACGGTGCAGTAGGAGAAACATTAGCCTCACGGGCAAGTGCGCGCAAACTGAACTTTTCAGTCCCATCAATGGCTATGCGGGCTAGGGCCAAGCCCATCAAAAGTTCGCGCAGCTCGCCATGATGGTAGTTGCCCTTGCTAGGCTCAATTGCCGTACTCGCAGAAGTGGGTGCAGAAATAGGTGAAGTCATGGTTTTGCCAATTTCGTTTACCAGTATTAGTTAAATTGATCATCTACCAAAGTTAGCACAATGGCTAATTTTTGCATTGCTTCGCAATATGTAATTTGGCATCATTGTACATGTAAGCAATGATTACATGTAATTAACGTGCATTCAGATATCTTTAAAGCCAATCAGTA
>CAWKZY010000141.1:0-5401 GCA_963854625.1 Gammaproteobacteria bacterium
TCATATTCCTTAATACCTGGCTTACAATAAGCCATCGCACGGCAATGCCCCTCAACGGATATTTTTGCTGCTTTTTCCATGAGGTTTATTTCTGCCGTGCTTTTTATAAGCCTAAGCTCATGCAATAAATGATCAAGCATTAAAAACTCACCGGGGGAATGGGCACCCATTGATGCTTTGCTGCGAATGACTTTCACCCAGTCCATCACCTGATCATCGAACCGATCATCTTTACCCATAGAGTAGTAAACATGGTCACGGCCTTCGATCAGACCTGGCAAAATGTCATCGATATCAGCAATAGGGTAGGCATCATCCACGCCCAACTCGGAGATCGCGGCCTCAGGCCCCATCAGGATTCCGGTCCAAAGCTCTTTGGTTTTGTCCTTTTCTTGGCAGAACAGGACTACTTCACCTTGCCGGCGGCCGGGAATAAGCGCCAGAAAAGCGTGTTCTTCACTTAAGCCGGTCAGATAGTGAAAATCACTATTTTGACGATAAAGGTATTCCGCATCGCTATTTCTAAAGCGCAGCGGCGCTGCCGACAGCAAAGCAATGCTATTGGGCTCCATCTGACTCATTAGTTCACGTCGACGAGATTTCTTGTCTGCGTACTTTCTACTCATTTTCCCCTCAGATCCTTTAAATCACATCAGTTACCAAGCATATAAGGGTCGTTCGTCGGAACCAACCCCCATTTTTACCTATTCCAATATTGACCCCTGCACAGGTCGGCTCTATAGTTAGCCTATTGTTAATGTAAATCCTAAACTTGTGCTAATAGTCCGTTGCGGCTGTTGATATTTACTAAAAACTTAGAAAATTAAAAATGACTGAAGACAGATTTCACACTCTCAACGAAAAAGTCGATGATTTAATCGGCCTATGCGCGGAAATGAAGCGCGAAAATCAGCTACTTAAAGCCAATGAGACCTCCTGGGGCTCCGAACGAAAAGATTTGATCAATAAGAACAAGGAAGCCAAGTCAAAACTTGAGTCCATCTTAGTCCGGCTAAAAGCCATGGAAAACTCTTAAAACGGCCCTTCCTCGAGGTAAGTCATGAGCGAGCAACAAAGCACGTCTGTCCAAGTAAAAATCCTAGACAAAGATTATCAGGTCAACTGCCCACCTTCAGATCAAGAAGCCTTAATGAAGTCTGCACGCTACCTTGATGAGAATATGCGCAAAATTAAGGGCCGTGGAAACATTCATGGGACTGAGAAGATTGCCGTAATGGCGGCGCTGAACATCACTCACGATATGCTTCGCAAGAACCGTCTTATCAATGAAACGCGTCACGTTACTGCCCAACAGATTAAGGAAATTGAAGACAAGATTGATGTCGCAATAGCTTCTACTCGTCGGCTGGAAATTTAAAACCTACCAGAACTGCCCTAACTCTTAAATGAATTCATTATTGCCCCTATCCTCGGCTCATAGTGCGAGCTATACTCGTCCCAGAGTTCCCTAGACCATTGGCCAATCATAATGTTCTTGAGCCGATATTTTACCCCCGGAGGCTACTCCGCAATGTTGTTGTGCATGTCCGCTTGTCGGAAAGCCTTATTCGTTGCGAGGGCCACCACCTGAACTTTTCGGTTCAGGGCAACTTTGATAGCGGTGTTCCGGGGAGCTTACTTACCAACTACTATAGCTATAAAGCTGTATTCACAGAGATGTGCTAAAGCCGAAATTGAAAGCTACACCTATAAATTTCTATGACTGAAGATACCCGCCAAGCAGTACGTGACTCGCTCCGGCAAACTAGACGCGACCTAAGTCAAGAGCAACAGGCTGTCGCTTCTCAAGGATTATTTGAACTCATCCATAAGCTGGACATCTTCAGCGACGCAAAACGAATAGCGTTTTATCAGCCTATTGATGGCGAAGTCGACCCATCTCTCCTACTGAAATATGCCTTGCGCGAAGGCAAATCCTGCTTTCTTCCTCGTATTTCTGATGAAAATCCAGAATTCGTTTCTTTTGCACCTTATGATGAAAATACCAAGCTGAGAAACAGCGATTGGGGTATAGCCGAACCGCCTGCACCTGAAACCATTCCTTCACCTACCAATTTAGATCTAGTGTTTGTGCCTTTGGTCGCATTTGACAGATATTGCTTTCGGTTGGGTATGGGCAAAGGTTTTTATGACCGTACTTTTAGTTTTAAGATTTTTAATCGTCAAAGCCGGCCGCTGCTAATTGGATTAGCACATGAATGCCAATACACTGAGCCGCTTTCTGTGAAAAGTTGGGATGTGAAACTAGACGCGGTGATTACCGCAAAGAAAATACACCAACCCGATACTGAATAGGTCGAAATGGTTTCTTACCTTAATTATCTTGGTTTAGCTTAGCTTCCTTTTTCATTATTTCTAGTTCTGGCTTGCCAGCTCTGTTGATGGGCATTAGCTACATCAATGCACTCTGGGCCATGCTGCTGGCCAAAATACTCATCACAAAAAGTGTAATAACTACCATCACCATGTCTGGCTTCTTGCTCATTTTAAACCCCAATTCAGTTTTTAACTCACAGAAATTTTAACGGCTCAAAAAATAAATTCTTTAATTTTCTTCTATAAAACAACGAACTACTGGGTTTATATACAGTTCTACATAACAAAGCTCTCTTTAACAGTTGCTTTCCCTATTTTGCTGAATATAATACTGTATATCCATACAGTATAAATAAAGAAATCAGCAAGACGGTGTAAGCACCGTATAGCAAGTATCCATAAAGAGGCAGACAAAATGAATTCTTATATAAGCGCTCCCGACTCCCTACAAGCCAAGGCGGGCAACGCCTCCGGCCATATTGACCAACTTCTAAATAGCAATCCAAATCTATGGCGCGGCTGTGATATGGCCGGTCAAGGTTTTCATGGACACAGCACTGGATTTTCCCAACTAGACAGCATTCTTCCCGGCAAGGGCTGGCCTCAAAAAGGCTTGATGGAAGTTATTAGCCCCCAGTGGGGAATGGGCGAGTTGCAGCTTTTACTGCCTCTTATGCGATCCGTAATTGATAGTGGCAAATGGATCCTTTGGATCTCGCCACCTCATTCTGTTTATGCCCCGGCACTGGTTCAGGCAGGTATCGATACTAACCAGATTCTGGTGGTGAAAATAGACGCCTCTTGCAAAGACGCTTTGTGGAGTATGGAGAAGGCCTTTCAAACAGAAAACTGCGGCCTGGTCCTAGCTTGGCAGAACTGGTTGCCTGGCACAGTGCTGCGCCGACTACAGTTAGCAGCGGATACCGGCAACACCTTGGGAGTGATTTTCAAAAAAAATGAGTGTAAGCACTCACCATCTCCAACACGCCTGCAAATAAAGGAATCCTCACTTCAAAAAGACCATTTTTCGACAGCGCAAGTGACTGTCCTTAAAGCTCGTGGCAACTTTCGTTCATTGAGCACTGACATTGACCTGTACTCTCATCAGCTGGCATAAGAAGTAGGTAAGTGAACCTTGGAGGAAACAAAAACTAGCGGCCAGCTATCCTTAGCCATACCGAGCAAGGATAGCCCTGAGGCTACAAGCAGCCAGATGACTGCAAAAAAGACACCGGAGGCTGGCGCTTCGTTGAGTAGCGCGTCTCTATTAAGTTCTAATTTAGTCCTTACCTGCGTAGATACACAAATAGATCCGAATCAAGCCACTGGGGTTGGGTTGGCCGGCATTGGCAAGTCAGTTGCCACCTCTAAGATCAATGACAATACTAGCTCTGATTCTAATTCTAATTCTAATTCTAAAAAAAGCCGCCCCAGTCTTTGGTATGCCATTTATTTCCCTCAGCTTGGTAAGTTAGACGATTTACAGCAGAAAGATGCGTTAACTGACCTTGCCGCAAAAGCCATAAGTGTTAGCTCTACTGTCTCTTTTCATGAATTGGCGCTGGTTTGCGAGATTCGCAGCAGTCTTGGCTATTTTGGCGGTATCAATTTACTTCATGACAAGCTCAAAGGCGTATTAAGCACTGCACTTATTGCCATGGATCAGCCGGAGCACTTTTTTTATGCCTCCAGCCCAACCGTCAGCGGTAGCTTATTATTGGCTAGAGCTGGCCAAAACAAACTGGTCTATCAAAAGAGCAATTTGCGCTCCGCCTTAGGCACGCTTCCTGTCGACGTCCTTAATTTGAGCAAAGAACAGAATCGGCGCCTCTACAATATGGGCATTCGTCATCTAAAGGACATTTGGCGTCTGCCGGGCGATGGCATTCGTAAACGTTTTGGCAGCGAGTTCATGGATCAGCTCAACAAGGCTTTGGGCAAGGCTCAGGAGCCCACCTTAAACTATTTGCCGCCGCCGACTTTTTCCAGCTCTTATGACCTCCCCTATGAATTAGAAAACCTAGACCGCCTGTTACCCATAGTCGACGAAATCATTGGTCAGCTTTGCGATTTTTTAACACGCAGGGATTTAAGCACTAGTCACTTAATGTTCTCCTTATTTCATGAAAAACGCAGTCCAACCTGTATTGAAATTTCACTGCGGCAGACGAGCCGCTCAAGCACGCATTTCTTATTACTGGTAGAAACTTATTTTCATAACCTCACCATTCCCGCAGCAGTAATAGCAATTAGCTTAGTCGTTAATCAATTTGATGCATTCTTTAGCCACACCGATTCACTTCTGTTGGATGGCAGACCTGACGCTACTTCCCGGGAGAACAACCTAAATCAGTTTATGGAGCAGTTAAAGGCAAGGCTTGGGGATAATTATTTGAAAGGTATTAGCTGCGTAGCCGAACATCGCCCTGAATATGCCAGCGCCTGCGTTGACATTAATACTCATACAAAAAAAAATTCAATTAAAAAATATACACAAGATAAAGTCGCGACCCGCCCTAGGCCAATATGGCTACTTGAAAAGCCAGAGGAGTTAGTTGAAAAAAATAGTCGCCTATACCACCGTAAAGCTATCTCAATTATTAGTGGGCCCGAACGAATAGAAACCGCATGGTGGGCAGATCATGACGTTCGCAGAGACTATTATATCGCTCAGGAAGTCAGCGGCAGCAGGCTTTGGATTTACCGTGAGCGCAGTGGAGAAAGACGCTGGTTTTTACATGGCTATTTTTCATAATCGGCTATTTATTCAAGGTCTATATTTTGTCTTCCTCATTCCCCCTCTTTCATAACATCTGCTTTCCACTTAATTCTCTCCTAGCCTAGCTGAATAATATGCAAAAGGTAGCGATTGTGCATTTTCTAAAATCAATCGCTACTATAGCGACACTATCCGTCGGCTTTGTTCTCACGTCAATTGATCGTGGTTCCATCTCCGCAACTGAAGGCCTGCAAAATATAGGCTTGATGTTTTATGTTATAGTTATAGTTATGATTATGATTATGATTATGATTATGATTATAAGACTGAAAAGCTCGTCGTATT
>CAWKZY010000142.1:0-5385 GCA_963854625.1 Gammaproteobacteria bacterium
TAGAGATTACACAGAGACCACAGCTCAAGAAGTGGATGACTAATCCGTCTATGCTTGTTAGGGCCTATCATGATGCGAATACAGCTGAAGTTGTTTCCTATCAAGGTCACCGGCACTTGCAATCTCGCTATGCTCAACCAAATCCAAAAATGTATTATCCGGATGAGAAAATGCAGGTGAATTCATTCTTAGGAGAATGGCTAACTCATTGCTTGAAAGTAGGTAGAAGCATGAAAACGCCAGCCATAATACCTAGTACCTAATGAAGCCCCAACCCTTATGGCATCATCAACTCCACTAAAACTAGTGCAGATTACCGATACTCACTTGTATGGAACTAGTGATGGTACGCTGTTGAGGATGAATACTGTAGACAGTTTAAACCAAGTGGTAAAAATGGTGGCGCATTACGAAGAGGCCATCGATTTGATATTGGCAACAGGTGACATCGCACAAGATGCATCAATTGCTGCTTACGAGAGGTTTTTAGAGGTGATAGCGACACTTAATACTCCATGTCGCTGGATACCGGGTAACCATGACGTTGCCACCGTTATGGAATATGTCGCTAAAGAGAGCGATCTTTGTTGCAAGACTATTCAACTTAAAAACTGGTATATCGTGATGTTGGATACCTCTATTGTTGGCCAAGTTTCTGGCCGGTTATCTGAAAGCGAGCTGGAATTTTTACAAGTCAAGCTCGATTATGTCAATAACAGTAATTCGATCGATCACTGTATGATCTGCTTGCATCACAACCCAGTGCTTGGCAGTGCGCAGTGGATGAAAGATATTGGTCTGCAAAATAATGAGCGTTTTTTTAAAATAGCATCGTCATGCAATAAAGTTAATTCAATCGTTTATGGCCATATTCATCAGTCTTTGGATTTTGAGCATTTGGGAATACGTTGCTTTTGTACTCCTTCAACGTGTATTCAATTTAAGCCACACGCAACGAGTTTCGCTCTCGATGAGGTCAATCCAGGGTATCGAAGCTTCTCGCTGTATGAAGATGGGTCTATAAAATCTTATGTCAAACGAATTATGGATTCGGACCTTGATGTGGATTTAGAAAGTGTCGGGTACTGATGGTCTTAGCGTGTGGTTGAGATTCAATTCCAGTACCCACAAGTATTTAAAATACTTTTACTAAGTTAAGAAGCGGTTAATAAGACCAGCTCAGTGAGAGTAAATTAATAGAACAGCACGGCAGGAATAGCATTCAAAATTCCTCTCAGAGTATTATCATCCAGCACACACTCGGAAAAAACTTGTCGCATTCCCCACATCTTCTCTATTTACACGGTTTTCTGAGTTCTCCGCAGTCGGTTAAAGCTCAGCAGACAGCCTCTTACTGTGCTGAAATAGGCCTAGAGAGTGCCTGTACTTTTCCGATGATGAAAAATGGACCGATGGAAACTGTCGCAGAGCTAAGTTTGTTAATTGAAAGCAAGAAAGCCGATGACATCATTATTATGGGTAGTTCACTGGGTGGGTTTTATGCCACTTACTTATCTCAGAAATATGGTTTTCCTGCAGTGCTTATTAATCCAGCGGTAAGACCGTTCGAGCTTTGGGAAGGCCATATTGGTGAGCACCATAACTATTACACGGATGAAATCCATACAGTGTCTAGAGAGCATATAGCTGAACTCAAAGATATCCATATAGAAACCTTGAAACACCCAGAAAATTTCCTTGTTTTAGTTCAAACAGGAGACGAGACACTGGATTATAGTCAGGCTGTCGAAAAATATTCTGAGGCCAATTGTCTCGTCCGCCAAGGCGGTAACCACAGCTATGAAAATTACTTAGAAGAACTACCCCTGATCTTTGAGTTTTTACTATCAAGAATCAAGATAAATGCGCGATAGAGTACTATCCACTTTTAGCTTTTCGAACGAGTTTCCCTACAGAAGAAAATTGAATGTCAAATACCTATAACGCCGATGCCATAGAAGTCTTAACTGGGCTAGATCCAGTTCGAAAACGGCCAGGCATGTATACCGATACTTCCAGGCCAAATCATTTGGTACAAGAAGTGATAGACAATAGCGTGGACGAAGCACTGGCTGGTTTCGCCAATAGTCTTACCTTAATTTTACATAAAGACGGCAGCGTAGAGGTTTCTGACGATGGCCGTGGTATGCCGGTTGATAAGCACAAAGATGAGAAAGTAAGCGGTGTCGAGTTGATCCTTACTCGACTTCACGCCGGCGGCAAGTTTTCTGGCGATAATTACCAGTACTCTGGGGGGCTTCATGGGGTTGGTGTTTCGGTAGTTAATGCCCTGTCAAAAAGCTTAGAGGTCATCGTTAAGAGGGACGGTAAAGTTTACTCCATGACGTTTAAGGACGGCGAAAAAGACTCTGAGTTAAAGCAAATCGATACTGTAGGCAAACGTAATACCGGTACAACGGTAAAATTTTTACCGGATGAAAAGTATTTCGATTCGGCGAAAATATCTGTCCTAAAACTAAAACACGTTCTTAGAGCAAAGGCTGTTTTGTGTTCTGGGCTTAGGGTGAGCTTCATTGATGAAACTGTCAGCGATGACAAAGCTCAGAGCGAAGAATGGTGTTTTCAGGATGGCTTAACAGACTATCTACTTCAGTCCACCTCTGAATATGAAACCTTGCCGGCAGAACCGTTTGAGGGGTCAGTGAACGGCAATGGCGAAGCCGCTGACTGGGCGGTGCAGTGGTTGCCGGAAGGTGGCGAGATTGTCGGTGAGAGCTACGTTAATTTAATACCAACACCATTAGGTGGCACTCATGTAAACGGCCTTAGAACTGGGCTCCTTGATGCGTTAAGAGAATTCTGTGAATTTAGAAATTTACTGCCTCGTGGGTTAAAGCTCACCCCAGACGATGTTTGGGATAAATGCTGTTATGTGTTGTCCTCAAAGGTAATTGAGCCACAGTTTTCTGGGCAGACTAAGGAGCGGTTATCTTCTCGTCAATGCGCGGTCTTTGTTGCTGGTGTTATTAAAGATGCTTTCAGTCTTTGGTTGAATCAGCATACCGATGAAGCTGAAGCGATTGCAGAACTTTGTATAAACAATGCACAAAGCCGACTTAAGGACAGCAAAAAAGTAGCCAGAAAGAAGATTACATCTGGCCCAGCGTTGCCGGGTAAGTTAGCGGATTGTTCCACTCAGGATGTCATGTCAGGCGAGCTTTTCCTAGTGGAGGGTGATTCAGCTGGAGGCTCGGCAAAACAGGCAAGGGATCGAGAGTTTCAGGCGATTATGCCCCTACGTGGGAAAATACTGAACACTTGGGAGGTGGACTCAAGTGAGATTTTAGCATCTCAGGCGGTTCATGATATTGCTATCGCACTAGGTGTAGATCCTGCCACCAGTAATATCGAGGGCCTACGGTATGGAAAAATTTGCATACTGGCGGACGCCGACTCCGACGGCCTTCATATCGCTACACTGCTGTGTGCACTTTTCGTTAAACATTTTCGGGCCGTGGTTGATGCAGGGCATATCTATGTTGCGATGCCCCCGCTGTTTCGTATCGACATTGGTAAGGAGGTGTTTTACGCCTTAGACGAAAATGAAAAGAATGGCATATTAGATCGCATTGCGGCAGACAAAAAGTCTGGGAAAGTTAATGTCCAGCGGTTCAAAGGCTTGGGTGAAATGAATCCTTTGCAGTTGCGGGAGACGACCATGGCCAGAGACACTCGTCGACTAGTACAACTTACTCTAGAAGAAGAACCAGATCTAAAGAGTGAGGGTTCGACTTTTGAAATTATGGATATGCTGCTTGCCAAAAGCCGATCATCAGACCGTAAGGCTTGGTTGGAAGGCAGTGGCGATCAGGCAAACTTTGCTGAATAAAAAATTGTAAATTGAGAAATTCATGAATCAAGATATTACAGTCAATCAAGACGGCGTCGAGCAGATGCCTCTGAAAAGTTACACCCAACAAGCTTATCTAAACTATTCAATGTACGTGATCAACGACCGTGCTCTGCCGAATATCGGTGATGGTCTTAAGCCGGTGCAGCGCCGAATAGTTTATGCGATGTCAGAGCTTGGATTAAAAGCGTCTGCGAAGTTTAAAAAGTCTGCAAGAACCATAGGTGATGTAATTGGTAAATTTCATCCACACGGAGACTCCGCCTGTTATGAAGCGATGGTGCTTATGGCTCAACCGTTTACCTATCGATATCCGCTGGTTGATGGACAGGGCAACTGGGGGTCACAGGATGACCCTAAGTCATTCGCCGCTATGCGCTACACGGAATCTCGATTACAAGGCTACGCTGATGTTTTACTAGGCGAGCTAGCCCAGGGTACTGTGGATTGGCGCCCGAATTTCGATGGCACTATGGATGAGCCAGAAATTCTTCCAGCGAGGTTGCCTAATGTACTTCTTAACGGTGGCAGTGGTATTGCGGTTGGAATGGCGACAGATATTCCTCCTCATAACCTAAGAGAAGTCGCTGAAGCTTGTATTTATGTTTTAGACAAGCCAAAGGCGACCGTAGAAGAAATTTGCGAAATCATTAAAGGACCTGACTTTCCAACAGAGGCGGAGTTAATCACGCCTAAGGCAGATATTCAGGCTCTGTATCGAACTGGCCGAGGGTCATTGAAAGCTCGTGCGATTTATAGTGTGGAAGGCGGCGATATTGTTATTAACGCTCTGCCTTATCAAGTTTCTGGCGCCAAAATACTGGAGCAAATCGCCGCGCAGATGCAGAAAAAGAAACTGCCCATGGTGGTAGATCTACGAGATGAGTCCGATCATGAGAATCCGACTCGTATCGTGATTATTCCACGCTCAAATCGAATAGACGTAGATAGTGTCATGTCACACTTATTCTCAACAACAGATCTTGAGAAAAGCTATCGTGTGAATTTCAACATGATCGGTATTGATAAGCTTCCTAACGTTAAAGATATCGCTACATTATTAAAAGAATGGATTGAATTTAGAACTGAGACGGTTAGACGAAGACTGCAATTTCGCCTTGATAAGATAGTAGATCGTCTGCATTTATTGGACGGGCTATTGATAGCTTATTTGAATATAGATGAAGTCATCAAAATTGTCAGAACCGAAGACAAGCCCAAGCTAGCTTTAATTGCAAAGTTCAAAATTTCTGAACGTCAGGCCGAAGCAATTCTTGAGCTCAAACTGAGACAGTTGGCAAAGCTTGAAGAAATCAAGATCACAGCAGAACAAAAAGAATTGAACGAGGAACGAAAAGGGATCGAGTTGCTGTTAGGTTCCGCTACGCGTTTGAAAACTCTAATCAAAAAAGAGATTAGGGAGGACACTGAAAAATATGGCGATGATCGCCGTACCCCATTGGTGAGCCGCACTGAGGCAAAAGCATTCAGCGAAACAGAATTATTATCAACAG
>CAWKZY010000143.1:0-5368 GCA_963854625.1 Gammaproteobacteria bacterium
TCACTCATAACTTCCATCATATGTTCAGCGTAGTGTTCCCAGTCGGTGGCTAGATGAATTTCAGCGCCGATTTTTAGGCGCGACCGAGCTAGTTGAACAAATTCGTGTTGGATAAGCCGTCGTTTGTTGTGTCGTTTTTTGTGCCAAGGATCGGGAAAGTAAATCAGCAGCTTGTCTATTGATTCGACGGCCAAGCCACTCTCCAATACTTCAACAGCGTCATGGCTGACTATTTTAAGATTTTTGATTCCATTCTCTTCGATGCCGTGCAGAAGCTTGCCAACGCCAGGTCGATGAACCTCCATCCCCAAAAAGTTTGCGTTAGGTTGCGCTATCGCCATTTCGAGTAAGGAATCTCCCATCCCAAAACCAATTTCCACAGTGATAGGGTTTTGGTTTGGGAAGACTTCGTTTAAGTCCAACAATTCGTTCTTGAAAGGAACAACGTAGTCTTCCCACAAAGTATCAAGCGCTTTCTGTTGGGCAGCGGTGAGCCTGCTAGCCCTGATGACAAAGCTCCTAAGCGGGCGGTTATGGTCAGGGTGTTCGATATCGGTCACGGGGTTGAGTTACCAGTAGGTCAGTTACGGAAAGCTTATTGTATTTTCGTTCATTGTTCACTAATCGTTAAGTAATTGCGTAAGAATCCGCCCTAGAAAAAATATAAGTAGTGACAGAGGTTGCACTTGCAAAGGGGCGTTTAGCTAGACGTTTTGCTGAAAAAGCCTATCAGTTTTGCTCCCCCTATAGTTCTTCCAATAATCATTCAAATAGTTCTCCCACTGATTAAATAGGGAGTCGGGTGTTGAGGGCAAACCAACATAAGCATCCCCAGGCAATAAGAAAGCAAACGCCACCGATAGGTGTGATTGCGCCTAGCCAGCGAATACCGGTAATGCTAAGAATATAAAGGCTGCCAGAAAAAAATAAAATTCCAGCAATGAACATGTAGCCGCTAATTTTAAGTGGCATGCTATTTGGCGCGTGCAAAGTAAGAATAGCTATACCGAAAAGCGCCAGACTATGGGTAATATGGTATTGGACACCCGTTTGAAACGTGGTCAGAAGATCGGCTTCAATGATGTTTTTTAGGGCGTGGGCGGCGAAAGCGCCCAAAGCAACAGACAGAAAGCCGTTAATTGCAGCAGCAAGTATAAAAATATTAGTCATAGGGCAGTTATTTTGAACCGCTTCGTTTACGAAGCAAGAATGGAAAGTTAATTTTCTGACAAAAAAAAGCCGCGAGACTATCGCGGCTTTACTTAAACAAAATCTTAAGCCTGCATTTGTGCTTTGATTTTATTCATAGCGTTTTTCTCAAGCTGTCTAATACGCTCTGCCGATACACTGTAGCGATCCGCCAACTCATGAAGAGTCGCCTTGTCGTCGGTCAACCAGCGACTTTGCAGAATATCTTTGCTGCGATCATCAAGTCCTGACATAGCGCTGTGGAGGCTTTGGCTCGTAATTTCTCCCCACTGGTCTTCCTCTACCCCGGTAGCTAAATCAGAGCTTTGATCCTCTAAATAGTAAGCTGGAGCTCTATATACGGCGTCATCGTCGCTGTCAGGCTCGGCATCGAACGAGGTGTCGTAACCGCTCATTCGGCCTTCCATTTGCCTAACAACTTTGGCGTCTACTCCTAAGTCATCCGCAACCGCTTGGGCCTCTACGTTATTTAGCCAGCCTAAGCGTTTCTTTGAGCTGCGTAGATTAAAAAACAGTTTCCGCTGCGACTTGGTTGTTGCAACCTTGACTATGCGCCAGTTGCGCAAGATAAACTCATGCATCTCAGCTTTTATCCAGTGCACAGCAAAGGATACTAACCTAACTCCAAACTCGGGATTGAAGCGCTTAACAGCCTTCATCAAGCCGACATTGCCTTCTTGTATTAAATCGGCCTGTGACAAACCATAGCCAGAGAAAGTTTTTGCCATGTGGACAACAAATCGAAGATGCGCCATAACTAATTGGCGAGCGGCGTCGACGTTGTCTTCATAATAATACTGATTGGCCAAATCCCGTTCGAATTCAGGAGTGAGCACGGCAATACTGTTCACCGATGCAATGTAGGCGGTGAGATCGCGACCCGGAGTGGTAGGGTCAATAACCTGTAAGTTCTTTAAAGTATTCATAGTTAGATTACTGTTTACCAACTTTTTTGACAAAATGTCTTAAAGGCGTATTTGGTCAGGACTTTAAGCACGTTAGCCGATTAACTTGAAGTCCGTATCATAGCATTTATTGCTTCATTTAGCCATCTGGAGGCAAAAATGTCGGTACCGGAGCTCTAAATCTGTCTTTATCTTTCAATGTTTATAGACTACTAAAATCAACGTTTAGTTCTGTTATGTGGGTTAATTATTGTGATTATTTTTACAAAAACAAGGGTATTTATTAAATAAAGGGCTTTTTCCTATCAATTTTAGGGCTCTAACTTCAGAATTTCTTGATATGCGGAAACTCCGGCTGCTAGTAAGCCAGTAAAGCTACTCGCTAATAACAGAAACAAAAGCCACACAAGCCCGAGGCTAAAGTCGATCTGTGCCGGCAAGGATGCATTATATTTCAATAAAAATTCGTCAATTAAGTGGGCAAACACAGCGATAATTGCAAACTGCAGAACAAATGCAAAAACGGCCACAAAAAACCCATAGGCTAAGCCGCTGTATAGAAAGGGCCTCAAAATAAAAGTGTCTGGAGCACCAATGAGCTTTAACACTCGAATTTCATCTTCTGATTGCTGGATGATAAGTTTTGTCGTGTTGGCTATTACTAAAAAGAAGCCCAAAACCGCTGCTAGTCCAATTAATAGGCCGAAGTTGGTCATTAGCTGCGTGAACCCCTGCAGTCTTTTTATCCACTGGGCATCGAGTTGCACTAAATCAATTTCTGGGAATGCGGCCAGTTCAGCAGCTAGGTTCTCCAGCTGTGAGAAGTCTAATTCTAGAGCTGAGATAATCAATGCATCAGGAAGCGGGTTGCTTTCGAGTTCTCCTAGTAGATCACCAAAACCATTAATGTTGGCGAATTCCGCAAAGGCGCTCTCTTTTGATACTATTTCAACAAAACCTATGTCTTCTCTTGATAGTAAGCGCTCGCTAACATAGCCCATCATTGCTTTGTCACTTGTGTCTATTAGATAAGCGGTTAGACGAGGACTGTTTGAATAGGGGTCTAAAGCCTGAGCTAAACCAGAACTTATCACCAACAATAAAATAGGCACTAACAAAGTTGTGGCTATAGCCAGCAAAGTCGAGAGAGTGGCAATTGGACGAGTTAACATTCCCTGCCATGCTTGCCTTAAATCAACCACATGTTGTTGCAGTCGATTAGACGGCGCGGAGAATGTTGATGTCATGTCAGCAGCCGTCCGTTTTCTAGAACTAAAGTTCGGCAGCCCATTGCGGTTACTAAATTGATGTCATGGCTCGCTATCAGCAAAGCAACGCCTACTTTTTGAAACTGCTGAAAAACCTGCATAATATCCGCCGATAGATCGGGGTCTAAGTTGCCGGTAGGTTCATCGGCTAGAATTATGCTGGGTCGATTTACTACCGCACGAGCTATCCCAACTCGCTGTTGTTCGCCGCTCGATAGCATTGGCGGAAAATAGGTAGCTTTGCTCAACAAGCCAACCTTATCTAATGCAGCCCGAACACGACGGTCCGCTTCGAATTTAGGAAAATTACTTATTTTCAAAGGCAACGCAACATTGTCAGCTACGGTTTGTCGCGTTATCAATTGATGATCTTGAAAAACAGTGCCTATTCGCTGCCGGAGTTTCGGAATCTGACTCCGAGACAGGTCTTTCAAACTCAAGTCCGCAACGTGGATGTTGCCGCTGCTAACTGACTCTAATGCTAAAATAAGCTTTAACAGAGTGCTCTTGCCGGCACCTGAATGGCCAGTGACAAAGGCAAGCTCGCCTTTCTCAACGCTAAAACTGACATCTGACAATGCTTCAAAGCCCCCTGGGTAACGCTTAAAGACCTTCTCAAATTTAATCATTCGCCGAACAATGCATCAATAAAGGACACTGCCGAAAAAGGCCTCAAGTCATCTACTTGCTCCCCAATACCTATAAACCTAATGGGTATACCGAGTTTTTTTGCTAACGCAAAGACTACTCCGCCTTTGGCTGTGCCATCGAGTTTAGTAAGAGCGATGCCAGACAGTTTTGCGGTTTTATTAAAGCTTTCCGCTTGATTTACCGCATTCTGACCAGTAGTTGCGTCTAAGACGAGCAGTGTCTCGTGTGGCAGGGATGAATCCTGTTTTTTCAATACCCGGACAATTTTCTCTAATTCATTCATTAAATTGTCTTTAGTGTGCAACCTGCCTGCAGTGTCAGCAATCAAGATGTCGATTTGTTTAGCCTTAGCTGATTGGTAGGCATCAAAAATAACTGATGCACTGTCAGCTCCGGTCGCCTGAGCAACAACTGGCACGTTATTGCGCTCGCCCCAAACTTCAAGTTGCTCGACAGCAGCGGCACGAAAAGTGTCGCCTGCAGCTAACATTACAGTTTGACCTTCCGTCTGGAACTTCTTTGCTAATTTGCCTATTGTTGTGGTTTTTCCAACACCGTTGACCCCAACCACAAGGATGACAAAGGGCTTTGTATCGCTGAGCGTGACCAATGGAATATCACAGGGCCTAAGAATGTTCAGCAATTCATCTTTTAAGCTTTTTAAAAACTGTTCTGGTTCTGCGAGTTGAGACCGACTTAGGACTTGTTTCAAGCCTGCTACCACCTGATCGGTGGCCTCTATTCCCACATCTGCGACAAGCAATTGTGTTTCGATGTCCTCCAAAAGGTCGGCATCGATGACCTTCTCACCTAGCACTAAGCCCGCTATTCCCTCACTTAATCTGCCGCGAGTTCGACTTAGGCTATTCTGGAGACGTGAAAAAAAGCCGCCTTCAGTTTCCACTGATGCCTTTTTTTCAGGCGCTGGGGGTTCAAGGGCTTTGTCTTTTTTACCGAAACCAAACATAAGGGAAGCAGAATAATTAAAAAAATTAGGACCTTATCTTACCACAGACTAGCAGCCCAATTGCACAGCCCTGTGGTGTGGCTAGTTTAATTAAATAAACCACATGACCAGATCGTGTAGCTAAATCAACTGGATGAACCGTAAAGTAGAAAAAAGTCGCTGCATCGAGTCTACCAAGCTTGGCTTACCCATGTTGTTTAATGTTGAGGCCTAAAATTTGCAACCCCGCTAGATTATTGATAGTCACATTGAACACCAAGCGAAAGTAATGGCGAAAGAGGTGATAAGATAAGCGCTCTAAAAATAGACCTGACTAGATTAATTCAATTGAAAACGCCAAAGAACAGTATTCGTATAATCGGCGGGAA
>CAWKZY010000144.1:0-5331 GCA_963854625.1 Gammaproteobacteria bacterium
AGCGAGCAAGACTTAGCTCACACTTTAGAATTAATTCAGAACGAACGAAGAGATGGTTTTTACAAAGGTGAAAAGGCCTAATGCCTCGCAAGTTTCCGGCTCCGCCTAAACGCTAAAGCACAACCTTAGCGATTTACTAAAGAGAAGTTTTTTTCAGAACAACTCATATTTTATTAATTATGGAGTCAATCACCATTAAGCAAATCACTATGATGCTAAGCAATTTGAGTCTCACAGGGTCAGCAAAACTACCAACAGCCGTCTTTCTCTGCGCTTTTTTGGCAGCCTGTGGCGACTCAGAGCAAGCACCTGAGACCACACTTGCCGAAACGTTAAGCGCAGCATCTGCGCAAGAATTCGAAGTGGATCTGATTTCAACCTCGTTTTCTACAGGCGGACGTACTCCATTAAGAGCTAAAAACGGTATTGTCACCAGCGCTTCAATGCTTGCGTCCGCGGTGGGTGTTCAAACTCTAAAGCAGGGTGGTAACGCTGTGGATGCAGCGGTTGCGACGGCATTTGCTTTAGCAGTTACTTGGCCAAGTGCAGGTAATATCGGAGGCGGCGGGTTCATGGTCTATGCTGGTGACGATGGTGATGCCACAACTTTCGATTTTCGAGAGAAAGCGCCGCTGGCAGCAACGCAAGAAATGTATCTCGGGCTTGATGGTAGGGTTGTTGATAACTCCAACCATATCGGTGCTCTAGCTGTGGGGGTACCTGGCACAGTTGCAGGCCTTTGGGAGGCGCACCAAAAGCTAGGTAGCCTGCCTTGGGAAGACCTTGTTGCGCCTTCGGTCAAATTGGCTCGTGAGGGAATTCCAATCACATATTCTCTTCATTCTGGGTTTTCTCGGAGCAAGCCGCGTTTTTCAGCCTATCCATCTACGATGGCAAAGTTTTTTAAAGCGGACGAATCTCTCTATGAGCTTGGTGAAAATTGGGTGCAAGCAGATCTTGCGCATACACTAGAATTGATTCAGAACGAAGGGCGCGATGGTTTTTATAAGGGTGAAAATGCACAGCGTCTTGCAAGTTTTATGTCGGCAAACGGTGGAATTATTACCGAAGAAGATTTAGCTATTTATGAGTCTGTCGAGCGGGCGCCCGTCCGCGGGACTTATCGTGGGTACGAAATTATCAGTATGGCCCCGCCCAGTTCTGGTGGGGTAGTGATGATTGAAATGCTGAACATTTTAGAAGGTTATGATTTGGAAGCTTTAGGGCATAACTCAGCGGACTATCTTCACGTGTTGACGGAGACTATGCGTCGCGCTTATGCAGATAGGGCCGAGTATCTCGGCGACCCAGACTTCAATGAGAGCATGCCAGTAGATCATTTAATGGATAAAGAATATGCCGCAACTTTGCGTGCATCTATAGATATGGACAAGAAATCTGAAAGTAGTCCAGAGAAGTTCGCGCAAGTTTATGAGAGCGATGAAACTACTCATTTCTCCGTCGTGGACAAAGACGGCAACATGGTCAGCATGACCTATACGCTAGAGTTTGGTTACGGATCAGGGATTGTCGTGGCAGGTGGCGGTTACTTACTCAATAACGAAATGGGTGATTTTAATGCGGTTCCAGGTGTAACTAATTCGCAGGGCTTAATAGGCACTGCGGCAAATTTGATCGAGCCTCAAAAACGTATGCTTTCTAGCATGACACCAAGCATCGTTGCTAAAGACGCAAAGCCGCTATTTACCGTAGGCAGCCCAGGTGGCAAGACAATTATTAATACCACGATGCAGACGATACTGAATGTTATTGATCATGGCATGAATATCGCGCAGGCAGTTGAAGCGGGCAGGATTCATCATCAATGGTTGCCAGATCTTACAAGTACGGAAAGTGGAGTCTTGTCGCCAGACACTATTCGGCTCTATGAGGCTAAAGGCCATCGCTTAAGAATTCGTGGTACTCAGGGTGCGGCGATGTCTGTCTATAACGATCGTGAGAATGGCTTCTTTATGGGTGCAGCTGATTCTAGGCGTGGTGACGGTGGTTCGGCAGGTTATTAGTCTCTATTAATCTGGATTAAAAAAGGGACTAGCCGGCCCATTGCTAATTAATGAATCTTACAGAAATGGATTCGGTGTTTATCTCTGTTACCGGCGCCAGCAGAGAGCGGGCGCCGGTAACAGAGATATACTTAGGCAGAGTCGCAGGCATGATTGGCCACAATTCATGTCTTGACGACGAATTTAACAGTAACGGGTTCATGCGGTCCTGTAAGTTCTTCCAGCCAAGACGTATAAGAAATCGATATCTCTGAAAGCAGTGCCTACAGCCTCCATTTTAAACCCTTTTTTACACCCAATATTCTATTCAATGTTTACGTGCCTATTCTCCAGGATGGTACTGGACTTCTAAGTTAGCTTGGATATCCTCTGGATAGAATAATACGTCTCTGAACTCAGCGCTGGCATACATCTGAGCTTGGTCATCAAAGTGGGGTGAGTCAGGGTCGCTTTGAAGGCCGCCAACTGTAATTGCTTTAGCCTTAAGCCTTTCTCCAAACTCAACTGCAGCGACAAAGCTGTTACCGCTGGTGCCGTACATTTTCTTAGTCCCTGGATAACGACGACTGCCAAACGAGGCTAAAGAACCCCACATGCTTGATGCAAAAGCAACGGGAAGGCTCGGTGCATCATCATCGAAATCTTGGACTATGTCGCCATTCAATCGCTGATATCGGTTTATCTCACCCCAAGGAACTTGCCAGCTACCGAAATCTGATTCTAGGGTTTGTGCGGCAACACGAAGAGCATTAAGCTTTTGATCAGCTGTCGTATTGTCAGCCATAAATTCATAAATATTAATATTAGCCGCGAGAGCCTGATCTCTTACATCATTCATTAACTGCTGTGCCCAGAAGATCGCTAAAGAAGTCTCTGTAGAATCAATCGAATATCGATAATTCCAACCCCGCAGTAAATCTATGTATTCTAATGTTTCAATGGCGCTTGCACTGGTGCTCTCTGTCATGTCATTTATGGTAGTTGTCATTACTAGCGCAGGCAATAGGTTTTCGAATGCTGTAAGCAATGGGTCATAGGCCGCTTCGATTAGTGAATCAATGGTAAAGCCTGTTTGCCCATTTAGCACTCTTACTGCGTGGATCCCGCGTGGATTTTCAGGGTTGTTGGCCATGTATTTAGGATAGTCGGTAGGCTTGGGGCTAAACTCGCCAGCGGCATTGAAGGGTGTGTTGTTGGTGTTTTGAATCCATCCGTTAGGCGGATTGAAAACAGTGATGAGTTCGTCAACAGGGTGAAGTCCCTGCCACTGAGTTGCGGGATTGCGGCCTTCTAATGGTTTATTCCAATCGAAGCTGGGGTCTCGGCGGGGGACAAAGTTGCCATGATAGTAAGAAATATTGCCATCAGAATCGGCATAAACCGTATTATTGGAAGAATTAGTCATTAACTCCATGGTCTCGTAAAATTCTTCATGGTTTTGCGTTTTAGTGCGATTGTAAGACTGAGTAAGTGCTTTAATTGGCTCTTGCATTAAGGCGATAGAAACCCACTGGCCATCTACTTCGCGAATGATAGGGCCGTTGTGACTATGGTAAACAGTCACCTCAATACTGGACATGGCATCACCGGCCTTATAAGGCAGCGTGATTTGACTCTCAGTAAGCTTGCGCTCTTCGTCGCCGAACTGATAATAGAAGCCGTCTCGTTTTTCGATAATCGTTTCCAAATATTCATCGATAGCATCAGCCCGACTGCTGGTGTGCATCCATCCTGTATTCTCGTTGAAACCTTGGTAGATAAAGAACTGCCCCCAAGTCACTGCGCCATAGGCGTTTAGCCCTTCATCGCTGATCATGTGAAGTTCAGAACGAAAAAAGAAAGATGTGTGGGGATTAATCCAAAGCAGCGCATTGCCACTGGCAGAATTTTGCGGGGCTATGGCGAATCCATTAGAGCCTCGAGGTTCTCCATCACTGGGAGACTCTAGCTGGGCGAGCATATTGCTTGTTCCATAGAAATCTTGAAGATGCTGTAAATTTACTCTTTCTATGTCTCCACCAATACTCCCTTCTGAAAAACTAAGTGCCATCCAAGGCTCAAAGCGAGTGATAACCTGAGGCGTAACCGCGGGATGGGTGTGGAGGTAGTAGTTTAGGCCATCGGCAAATGAATTCATCAGGCTCTGCAGCCAAGCTGGGCTCTGGACATATTGTTGTTTCAGTACCGCAGGCTCAATGAATAACTTCATCCGTAGATCTCTAAACAACTCGCCTTCGCCTTCAGCCTCTGCAAGGCGGCCCATCGCGTTAAGATAGTTTATCTCGATACGATTAAAGTCATCTTCTGCTTGAGCATAGAGAGTGCCGAAAACTGTGTCAGCATCGGTTTTTCCATGAATATGAGCGATACCCCATTTGTCCCGCGATATAGTGACATTGGCAGCTTGTTGCTGCCATCGGATGACTTCCTCTGGGCTGACAGTCGAGCTTTGAGTCTCCGCAAGGGCACTAGACTCGGAAACTAATTGTGATTCAGGGGCAGGCGAGCAGGCGCTAAGTGAGGCAAACAGTATGATCGTCAATAACTTATCCATTATGTTCTAGCTCCGTGATTTTTCGGCATAGGCTTAAGCGTTAGTTTGAGAATCAGTCGGTTACTTTGGTTCCACCGACCCAAGTTTCGAGTACTTGAGTTTGCCAAATTTCAGAGGCTGGGACAGTGAAGATATCCCTGTCTAAAAAAATAAAGTCTGCTTTCTTCCCAGGTTCTAGACTGCCGAGGATTCTTTCTTGGTGACCGGCATAGGCGGCATCAATTGTGAAGCTGGCAAAGGCTTCTTTTGCGGTCATACTCTCGTCTGGAAACCAGCCACCTTCTGGTTGATTGTTTTTATCTTGACGAGTGATTGACGCGTGCAAGCCAAAAAACGGGTTGGGGGATTCGACAGGGAAATCTGATCCATTGGCGATAACAGCGCCTGCATCCATTAGTTTACGCCAGGCATAAGCACCCTCTATGCGGACCTCGCCAATCCTATCTTGAGCCATATTTTTGTCACTCGTGGCATGTGTAGCCTGCATAGATGGAATTACTCCGAGTTCGGCAAAACGAACGATGTCTTCGTAGCGAAGTATCTGAGCATGCTCGACTCTGTGGCGGCTATCTCGGCTATTGGTTTCCCGAATAAGGTTTTCATAATTGTCTAACACAATCATGTTGGCGGCATCGCCAATGGCGTGAGTGTTCACTTGGAAATTCGAATTCATTGCCGCGCGCATGAGGTACTCCAAGCGCTCTTGATCTAAAAGTAGAAGGCCTTTATGTTTCGGCATATCAGAATAGTCGT
>CAWKZY010000145.1:0-5320 GCA_963854625.1 Gammaproteobacteria bacterium
ATTAGCACTACCGCTATGGCGTCTTGATCGAATAGAAGATTAAGTTTGGGTCCCGAGGTACTTTAACCACCTGTTTTCCTGACTGCGCTTCTTGAAGAATGGTCTGCCGTTGGAGCACTTCCATATAATTTTCACGCTCAAGGGTGATTAGCGCATCGACATCATCAGTGAGCCTTTTTACATCCACCAAGCTGTTTTCAAATTTCTCAATACGAGATGATAAGCCGACCATAGAGTTTGTCACCTTTGCAACAGTAATACTCTGCTTGTCCAAGGTGTCTTCAAGCTGGTTAATTTTAGAACCCACCACTGCATTTTCTGCAGCGACTTTAAATGCTGTCTCCGCTGGAATCTGAGTTTTAATCTCATTCACTACAATTAACATTAAGTTTTGCTGGTCTAGAAATTCATCTTGGATCGCGCCCATATCCTGAATCGTTATATTTAGCTCCTCAAATGAAGCAATAGCAGAATTCATGCTTACAGCACGCTTAGTTAAAGCATTGAGCATGTCATCCACTTGGCTGACCTTGTTGGATATACTCAGAGCCATAACTAAAAATAGAGCCGCTCCAAGAAAATATGCAGCTGGAGCACTAAATGACATTAGCTTGCCTGAAGCATTTTGAGCCTTATGAATCATACTCTCACCACCAGTAGCTTCGGTCGCTTCGGCAACTTCGGCAACTTCGGCAACTTCGGTAACTTCGGTAGGTTCAGCATCTCCCGGCGGCAAAGCCTCTTGGCCTTCTTCAAGAGATTCGTTTGTATCGTTCTTATCGCTCATCATGTCTCCAGAAACGTATTGTTTAGGAAAGGCTTTGCGCCCGGATTCACATTAAGATCGACAGAAAATGGATTATCTTTAGGTCTGTTGTACTAGCGTCAAAAATCACATGTCTGGTTTCTTTGGCACCAAGCCTCTAATTGCTCGGCCCCCCAAAGCCAAAATTCTTCTGGTATTCCGGACCCTGTAGCAAATTTATTAGCTTCGTCTCTTGAGGAGAAGGGACCTGAAATAATACCAAAGCTCTTATTGCCCTGAGAATTAATCGGTAAGATCCGTGCATCACTAAGGGCTGGAAATTGGATGATATAGTCCACAATGCTCTGATCACTTTTCAAGACTATATGCTGCACAAAAAACGTAGTTTTAGGCAGAATTTTTAATTGTTGAAGCCCGTTTTGCTGACTTTTATTATCTGCGCTCTCACCTTCGGTTTCTATGTTTAGCCGAATTGGAAGAGTGTTTGCTATTGTTTTCTGATCCTCTAAAACAATCCCTTCGCTTTGCGGATCTGGATTTGACGTATCCGCTCGGTAATTGTCTTCTGGGGTAACGCTATGCTGATCAGGCTCTATTTCCTCGACAGTTTCAGCAGCCAAAAAAGGGGGTGGTATAAAAATTTCGCTCTGCACCTTCTCGGACTGAAGCTCACCAGTAACGCTTGTTGGGACAACTTTATATTCCCCCACCTGATTGGGGAAAAATCCAAAACCCACAGCCCCTAAAATCCCGACAACCATAAGCCCTTTTAGTAGTCCCGGCTGTTTGCCTGAGTGTTGCTTGATACCCTCATCTTTGTCTTTAAAAACAAACGGTTCTCTAGGTGAATCATCCTGGTTCTCTGTAATGTGGTCATTTTGCTGGCCTCCCAGGAGCACCTGATCTGCCTGTGTCTGTATTCTAACCTCTTTAACCACCCCCTCTAAGCCAACATCATTTAGGAATAGAGCGGTTTCCCTTTCATATATAGTTCCTCGGGCGGCTGAAAAAAACTCTTTGGCTTCCAGAGTAGAGGGTATTTCTATATCCCAGCGGAAAAGATTTCTGCCTAGAAGCTTTAACGTCTCATCATAAGCTGGCCATGTAGCTTTGTTGAAGAACAGCACCATGCGAACATTAATACCAGGAAAGTCCGAAAGGAGCTGTAACAGTAATGTCCACTGCACTGGGTCGACCACATTAGCGTCGTTAACTAGCATTAGCGTTATTGGCTTGTCCGCTGTGGGCTTTTGACGAGCTTGGTCCATTGTCATTTGAGATAATAATTGATTAAACTTCCGCAACAACTCTTCGGTGTTAGTCGGCGGAAAATTATCCAATTGAAATGTTCTTTCTTTTCGTAATCTTGAAGTAAGAATTCTTGAATAATGTGTCAATGCTGTCTCATTACTCCCGATTACAGCAAGACCCATCGAATGATTAATCACTGCATCAAGAGCCAACCGAAAATATTGTTTGTCCTTGGGAGAATATAAGATATCTCCATCGTCGAGATATTGCTCTAGCTCAAGACTCTCGTGCTTGTCTGTGTTTTTCATTAATTGCCCTCCTCAGGCAAAGATTCACAACTGATATAATGTTCCATCAGTGTTGTATCGCATATCTCGCGGAACTTCAGGGTTTGGTTTGTCCGCCTCGGTAGCCCCTTTATTTAAGCTGTTCAAACTAAACACATAAGCGATAACCTGAGCAACAGCGTAATATAGAGGTTCTGGAATAGGTTCTTGGATGTCCGTTGTAAAATAAAGTGCTCGCGCCAAAGTAGGAGCAGAAAATACTGGAACGCCGTTCTCTTTAGCCTTGTCCCGAATGCCTTGGGCTAGAAAATCTACGCCTTTGGCTATCAGCATTGGCGCCCCCGCGCTCGACGGGTCATAGCTTAGTGCCACAGCAAAATGTTCCGGGTTTACAACAATGACGTCTGCATCGCCTACGGCGTCCATCATTAACGCCATCGCCATCTCTCTCTGTTTACGCCGGATCTGCGCCTTTACTTCAGGTCGTCCTTCAGTATCCTTAAACTCGTCCTTTATCTCTTGCTTGGTCATTTTCATCTTTTTATTGTGCTCGTAGAGCTGATAAGGCACATCGATACCTGCGGCAACGATTAATGTCAGCGCCACCCAGACGACCCCGCTTGCAATAATCTCTCCGGCTCCAAACATTGCTGTTTTTGCACCCATAAAGCCCAAGGCAAGCAATGCATTAAAGTTGTTACTGACCACAATATAAAGGACGGATCCAACCAAGCTAAACTTGAGCAATGCCTTCGTTAGCTCCACTAGCGCCTTCATGCCGAATATTCGCTTAAACCCTTGTATAGGACTAAGTTTGCTAGCTTTTGGCGCTAGCGCTTTTAGCGATACGTTGTAACCGCCAAGTAATCCAGCAGCCGCAAAAGCGATGATGATTGTCAAAGCAAAAATTGGTAACACCACCAGCATACTTTCTAGTGCGTGTGTGCCAAAAGTAAAGGGCAACAGGTGCGCGTCAAAAATATCTTTGCGATCAAATACAAATCCTCTAGAAAATATTTCTCCTATCTTGATCACCAAATAACCGCCAAATAAATACATAAATAAAGCAGTGCCAATCATCATCGCTGCAACAGAAAGTTCTTGAGATCGAACAATCTGACCATCTTCTCTCGCTTTTTCAAGCCGCTTGGCGGTAGGCTCTTCGGTGCGTTCTTCGCTTGATGACTCATCTGACATTAGAGGCTCCCCATTGCTTGGCCTAAAACATCAAATGCTTGCTGCCATAACCAGGTGATACGAAACCCGATACTTGACATTGACATTAACAAAAGTAATAGCCCTGCCAATATCATCGCTGGAAACCCTACAGCAAAAATATTCAGGGCCGGCGCCGCTCTTGTAATAACGCCTAAGCCCATATTAATTAGCAACAAAGACGCCATCATCGGCATTCCCAAAAGTACGGCGCCAACAAATATCATGGAACTCCACTGAATCATTAATCCCGCCAAAGCTTGAATTTCAATGACTTCTCCTATTGGAAGCAGCGTAAAGCTCTCTAGCAATAAAGAAATAATAATAATATGTCCACCTAGGCCCAAAAATATGAGGGTTGAACAAACCACCAGAAACTGAGAAATAACCGGCACATTACCCATGTTCGCATCAATCATATTTGCCATACTCAACCCCATAGACGTAGATATACTCTGCCCGCCCACGATTAGCGCCGCATTAACAATCTGTAATATAAGTCCCAAAGTGACACCGATAAAAACTTGCACAAACATTTCTTTAAACCCCAAGGCACTGATTGGGTCAATTACTGGCCAATCGGATAGAGGAAAAACGAGCCACGTTAATAAGGCTGCTAACAACACTCGTATCCTTACAGTTACTGCCTGTAAAGAAAAAAATGGAGCTGCTAAGAGAAATGCAGAAACTCTAACCATAGGCCAGAGTAGTTTGTAAAAATAATCAATAACCTCAGAAACTAAAACGTCCATCACATAAACAACGCTGGGATCCGCTCGAAAATACGTCTAAAAAAGTCCACCATTATCGCAATTTGCCAGCTACCAAAGACAACTAAGGCAACGACCATAACGGCAAGCTTAGGTATAAAGCTTAATGTCATTTCTTGTATTGAGGTTGCCGCTTGGAAGACACCAATGAAGAGACCAACTGCCAATGCAGTTCCCAGCAGAGGCGCTGCGACTAAGACCGCTATCCATAATGCTTCTCTCCCCAAATCAACCACTTGTGCTGCGTCCATATCATCGTCCTCAGCTAATCACAAAACTGGCCGTCAAAGAGCCCATAATTAAAGTCCAACCATCAACCAAAACAAACAACATCAACTTAAATGGCATGGAAATCATCATTGGAGAAAGCATCATCATACCCATGGACATCAACACGCTCGCAACAACTAAATCAATCACAATAAAGGGGATATAGATAAGAAATCCTATAGAAAAGGCACTTTTAAGTTCAGAAGTAATAAATGCTGGCACTAATGTTGAAAGAGGCACATCTGCTGGAGTGGTTATATTTTTGTTGTTTGCGATCTCCACAAACATAGCAATATCCGTTTCACGTGTTTGATTAAGCATGAAGTTTCTAAACGGCGCCTCTGCTTTAACAAGCGCCGTATCAAAAGACACTTGCTCTTCAAGGTAGGGCGTTATTGCTTCGTCATAAACAGTAGTAAGAACAGGGGACATAATAAAGATTGTCAAAAAAAGAGATATACCCACTAAAACTTGATTTGGCGGAGTTTGCGCCGTTCCTAAAGCTTGTCGCAGCAACGACATAACGATAATAATCCTGACGAAAGACGTCATCATTAACAGCAGTGACGGCAGCAATGTCAGTAACGTCATAAGTGCAAGTAGTTGCAACGTTAAACTATATTTGGTCCCTCCACTGCCATCATCAATCATATTTATGATTGGTAGGCCCGTTTGAGCATCGGCAGGTAACGCTAATAACATACCTATGATCGCAATACCCCGAACAAGCAGCTTTATTCTTTGTGACGGACTTCGAGAAG
>CAWKZY010000146.1:0-5319 GCA_963854625.1 Gammaproteobacteria bacterium
ACACGACTGCCCGAGTAGTTATTAGCACCCAAGCCGCCATAGCCCTTACCTCTAGCCTTGGCCAAGTATGAGCATCTGTAAAATGCCTCACTGAATGCTTTGTCATCACCACGATTTATATTTTAATAGAATCCATGGTTTCTTTACACAGAACGTAAGTATATTTTACACCCAATTCTAGCACTCGGTATCTCTGATAATTTGAAATTTGATTTGATGAGGAAACTGATTAATCTGCATTTCAATTTTATTACCATCAGGGTCATTAAATCCAATATAACTTTGATCTTCTTTTGCTGGTGATACTCCCACACCCCATGGGGTAGCTTTCTTACTTTCAATAAATAACAACAATTCTCGAATTTCTTCCGCCAATTCGCTTGCATCGCTAATTTTTCTTGCTACGGATACGTAGTTTATTTTGCCACTCAACCATCCTGATTGGGGAGGACAAGAGTTATATTGAATTACCAGACTAGCATCATCTGTTACAGAAGTTTTATTCTCTCTTTGATCTAATGTCAGGCGCTCAGCACTAGAAGAGTAGGCAGCGTAATTGGCTCCAACATCTATAAGAATAAAGCCCTCAGTCCGATAAATTTCTAAAGTATCTATTAACGGGGTATTAATTTTTGGATAAACACTTTCTACCCAATCCCGCATAGTTCCAGCAAAAGTGGACGTTGAAAGTAACGCAGTAAAAGCAAACACGTAGATGGCTTTAGGCATTATCCTCTCCTTTCAGAAGTAATTTAAAAATCAACTCTAAACTGTCAATAGTAAATAATTGAATATGTTTATTGGTTTCATTAAAGAACTATAACAAAATAGACTTGATGGTCAAAACGCTGCTTTTAACCCTACACGACTACCAGAGTAGTTATTAGCACCCAAGCTGCCAAAGCACTTATCCCCTCATAGAAACAAATAACTGCACTAACAAACCTTTAGGTATGGCTATTAATATATAGATGAACAGTTTCTGTACCCATGAGCATAGTGAAAAGAGCTAAATAGGGTACATCTTCTGTACTAGTTAACCGCTCTTAAAAGGGGTTTGGGTGCAGTTTTTGTACCCTTACGGTTCAGTTTCTGTTCTGGAGGATCTAATTTTCTTGGCCACCCTTGTTGGTGCTCAAGTGAGAAGTTTCTTGGTGGAGTGCGTGTGGGTGATTCGTCTAGCTGCTTTCCTGCACACTCGTCAATTGATGCCCATGTTAGCGCATACAAACCTGCCCTGTTTTTAATAAATTGGCCCTGACGAGTTAGTATTATCATCTCTGCTGCCACCAGTTCTTTTATTGCTCTTGTCAGTGTGGCTTTTGAACGAAAACCACGCTCTTTCATCAGTGTCCATGCTGGGCTTAAGTCGCCATTATTCCCACCTTTGTAGGCGCAAGCCAACTCCACTAATAACCTAATGGCACTGCCACTCAAGTTCGTATAGTCAGGACACTCCATCACTACCCGAGGTATACCCGCAAAGCTGGCTTTTTGTTTATGTTTAGATCTAGCCATTAGCCAGACCTGCCAGCAGGTCGGTTGGCAACATTTTGTAGCGACTGCATCATGCGGCATACTCCAGCAGGGGCAACGTGGGTACTACCGTTTCTGCGTAGCGTAAAATACTTACCTTAGCCTTTTTGTAAGCTATCTTGTGGTCTTGGCCTGTAATTAAAGCCTCTTTATACGCTGCGTTAGCGATTCCTTCGGCCACTGCCACTGCTGACCTTATCGCAGGTGGTAATTGCTTACGTGAGCCTGCAGGAACCTTCAGCGCTTTGTTAATCATCCGCTCAAGGTTGGCGTGGTGAATGCTCTCAGATACGGAGCTGCCATGAAACCGCACCAGTTGAGCTACGTTATCATGAGCCTCCCTATAGCTGGGTAGGTAGTCTGTGTCTGCGGCTAATGCTTCTCTAGCTTCTGAGAAGGCCATCACCAAGGCAAACTTTAAATCCACAGCGCGTTCCGTATTCTTGGATAGCGTCACAAGGGCACAGCACTGGTTTTCATTGAGATACACAGCGCGTTCAGGCCTGCCCATTTTTGCTTTGACTTTATCTGTTTCAAACAGAACAAGCCCAAAGGTAGATAGGCGGCTTCGATACTTTTCCGCAAGCGCTATAAAGTTATGGTGGGCTATGCCTAAACCACCAGCAATTAAGCGAGAATCAATGCGAGGCTCTTTGCCTTTAATCTTGGCGACGATTGTGTTTTTCTTGGAAGCCATTATAAACCCTCCTAAGCCGCTGTAGTTGGTTGGTTGCAGAACTGACTTAGCCACATGTCAAGAACAACTCGGTCATAAACGACTTTGCGGCCAAGCTTTCGATAAGTAGGGGACGCTACACCACACAAAATACCGCTCGTTCTCGATGCGCGTAGAGTGTTTGATGCTAGGTTTATGTATAAAGCGCTTTCGTGTGTATCGAGGCGTGGTTTGTAGGTTTGATTGTTGCTGTTCACTTTTATAGCTCCTGAGATTTGTTTGGTTCTCAATAGCTATAGTGGAAGTTGATTAAGTATTTTAATTTAATTTTAGTATTATCAATAATATATAGAGATTTATCAAAAAATTAGTGATCAACCTTGATCAACATATTTAGCATAAATTATTAATTTTTAAATTCTTCTTGGTCGTATGTTTCGTCATTACCCTTTAACCAGGCGTCAGCATCATCACCACTTTTATGGCTATGTAAATTATCGTTAAATGGAATCTGTCTTTTTAAAGCGTCTTGCTTAGCCCTTTTATCTTTTGGGATGCGAAATTTGAAGATAGGCACAGAGTTCTTAAATGGCGACTCTTTGGTGCTAAATGCGTCCTTCAGGTTTTTTGTTAATCGGGTTAGTGTTATGTCCTTCCTTACAGCGTCTCCTTCGATAATAGACATAAATAATTTCCCTTGAGCGTTAAAAGCTACTTTATTGGTTTTATTAGCTAGCCCTAGGTCTGAATAAGCCACTCTTTTTTGTGTTTCTCTAGCGGCCACCGTAACGGCTGTGCTTTCTGGAGTAATACTAAATGTTACTTCTGTGAATGATAAATCAACCATTCGATGAAAAGCCTCTAGGGGGTTGCTAACAGGATATATAGTTGAGTTACCATCTGTGAAATTATCGCTTATTGAACTGGCTAACTCGTTAAGTCGATCTCTTTTAATAACAATAACGGCATCGTTAGGCAAATCTTTGGCTATATTCAATGATCTGTTTGCATTTAATTGCCATATGTTACTTGAGCCGTCAGGGTCGGCTAGATATATTGCATCGTCCTGATTAGACTGAATTTCATAGGCAGGCTTTGAAAATGATGAATCGCTCTTAGCTCTATATAAGTAATAGATGCAAGATTTACCTTTTGCTTTATTAACTATGTCCAATGTTCCCTCTATTGTTACAACAGCGTCAAACTTGAAGCAAATGTTTTCATTGTCTATTGAACGATCGCCCTCTGAGCATTGTTGAAATGTTCCAATGTCACCTATTTGGTATGAATCAAACATTAACGACAGAACAAGATGATTGTTGCAGGCGTATCGATATATATTTTTTTCTTGCACTGTACCGTCAATAAGGCCACTAAGGTACTTGGCGGATTCCTCAACATTTAGCCATTCTTCAAGCACTAGCTCTTTAATCATGTTGGTCATGTTCGCACCTCTGCGGCCTACGGTAAGGATGCTACGCCAAGGTGAGTAGGTTGGTCACCGATTCGGTAATGAGCCTAGGCGCAGCAATTTGGTTAGCCAGTAAGTGAGACTACTTTGGGCTGCTCTAATTCAGGCTCGATAACATGCTGTACTAACCAGCGTTCCCAGGTCTTCATAGCTGCTCTTTTTTCTCGCATATATTCATATTGATCGTAGTGCTTCCCGCTAACGTCACTGACAGCATGGTTTTGAATTCGATCCCTCATTTCTTTCGTGATGCCAGCTTTGCCCATTAGGGTTTTAACTGTGCGGCGAATATCTCTGGGCGTAAACGCATCAATTGGCAGGTGAGGCCGCATGTCGGCTACTTGGTTTGATAGTACGCTTACTCGGGAATATATATCCCCTTTGGGGTTTGATATGCGGGAAGGAAATAATAAGCCACTGGTGTCGGTATTGGCTATTCGACATTGTATTTCAGACCAGGCAAATCGGTTTAGGGGGATTAGGTTAGGCATACCTGACTTTGTTTTCGTCATGTATATTGCGTTATCCTCAGCCTGAATGTCCTGAATTGTGAGTCGCATTAACTCGGCTGGATGATAGCCAGTACAAATCATGATTTTGAGAAGACTCGCATAAACAGGGTTCATGTGGTCAGCACACGAACCCCAAACAACGCGCAGCTCTTCAGGATTTAAGAACCTCTTTAGCGCCCGCTCAAACTGTTTTATTTTTTTAACTTTAGCCACTGGGTTAGTGCTGATGTCAAAGCAAAGGTTGTCAGCTCGCTGGATAGTAATATCGTGGTCATAAGTAAGGCCAACGTTGAAAGCGGCATGCAGGTCGCCACGTGTTCGGTTTATTGTGGTGGTAATTCCCCGATCATACATCGTTTTAAGAATTAATTTGATGTCGTCAGCAGTGATCAAGTTGGCTTGCTTGCTGGCTAAGTCAGGGTATGGCTTAATAACGTACCGCTCTAAGGCGGCGTAGACCTTAGCATATGATGACTTATTCTCAGACTTCATCTTGTCGCGATAGACTTCACAAAGCTGTGACAGGTTACCTAGGCCGTCCAGGCGGAGACGTTCGCGGATTGCTGCGCCCTCGGCTTCTTTGGTCTTGCGTTTCTCTTCTTCCAGTTGAAATTTTAGGTTAGATACTGCCGCAGACTTGTTAGCCATAGATCTGCCAGCATCCCTTGCTTCTATCAAAGATCTGAGGGTTTCAGTTGTACCCAGCTTGACCGTAATGTCGTTGCCATTGCTCCGATCACGGAAATAATACTCTCGTATGGGGCGTTTGCCTTTTCTGTATTTGATTAGCAGAGAACCACCAGCATCTAGCGACTCGCTCCGCTTTTCACCGGGCCTTAATCCTCTGATCATGGTGTCGGTGAGCTTAGTCATATGCTTGGTCCCCGTTTTGTAAAAGTTGGTCCCCTATTTGGTCCCCGTTTATACAATACAGCTAGGAGCAATCACATACAAGTAAATATATAATAGCAATAAAAACAACTAGTTATTAATTTTATAGTTTCATCCACATACAACCAAAACTACTGAATTAAAAGGTTCCGATCCTGTTGGTCGGGGGTTCGACTCCCTCCTGGCGCGCCATTTAAATTAATAAAATCAAACGCTTATAAATTTACTCCAAC
>CAWKZY010000147.1:0-5288 GCA_963854625.1 Gammaproteobacteria bacterium
GGCGGGCCTCCCGGTCGGGGCGGGGGCAACACCTATAAGTTTTACGCAGCCCTGGGTAAGAAGATCGAAAGTAATGAAATACAAGTTACCGTGCAGGGGCAAACCATCAGTTCTTACTATGGCACGCCTGCGGCGGCCAAACACAATTTGCATCAGTTACTTGCTGCGGGTATCGAAAACAATCTTTTCGATCGTCCAGAGCGAGAGCTAGCGGACCATCAAAGGGTGTTAATCCAAAAGCTAGCTGATAAAGCCCTAGAGAAATATCTTGCTCTGAAGAGCGACCCGCTCTTCCTTCCTTATTTAGAACAGATGAGTCCGATGCATTATTACGGTCAATCGAATATTGGCAGCCGACCCTCTAAACGGGGCGGGGACTCTGAATTGAAATTTGAAGATCTTAGGGCAATTCCATTCGTTGGTGCCTGGGGCCAGCTTAAGCAGAATGTTCCGGGATTTTATGGAGTGGGAACCGCGCTCAAATCAGCAGCTGATGAAGGCTTGCTTCCAGAATTGCAGAGGCTGTGCAATGAATCTAAATTTTTTAAAGCGCTGCTAGAAAACAGTATGCAAAGTATGAGAAAGGCTAATTATAAGCTTACCGCTTATATGGCAGAGCATCCTGTCTATGGTGAATTCTGGAAGACCCTTTATGCCGAATTTCAGCTTACCCAAGAGATGATCTTAAAAGTGTCTGGCCAAACAGAGTTGCTAGGGGATAATCCAAGTAGTCGGGAAAGTATCGACCTACGTCAACGTGTGGTTCTCCCTTTATTGGTTATCCAGCAATACGCTCTAATCAAGGTGAATGCTTTAGAAGAGGGGCGTGTTGAGGGTGATACTAAGAATGCTGAAGCAGAGACTCAGGCAGAGCTGGTTAAGCTTTACGAGAAAATGATCATCCGCAGTTTATTTGGCAATATCAATGCTTCTAGAAACTCCGCATAAATAGGTTTTAGACTTAAGCCAGCCTGAAGCTATCTGCCTGAATGGAATCGGGCTAGGGGGATAATCGCGCGAAGGAAGGGGAAAGGAAGGAAAGTCATAGAGCTAGCGTCTAAAGAAATTAGGAGCGCAGGGATACCGCGCTCCTAACGCTCTTAGTGCTTAGAGTCCTGCAGCCAAATATCAGCGTATTGCATTGCCTCGGCTAAATCTTTATCAATAAATCGTTCAGATTTCCCAGTTGCTGATAGCGCTTTTTGGGCGCCAAACAAAGACCAAATATTGTGGGGGTGATCACTTAAATCCTTACGATACTCATTCAGAGCACTATCAAAAGCCCCTAGCTCCATATACACAGAACCAAGCCAATGCCGTGGTGAAAATGGCAGTGGTTCGGGTTCGTCGTAATTCAAGTTGTCATAATACTCAGTAGCTTCTCTAAAGGCCGCAGCGGCCCCTTCTAGATTGCCCTCGGTCCGCGCAATCTCACCTCTAAGAATTCCTGTTAAGGTTCCAACAATGTCTTTGCCCGCGTGAAAGCGAAATCTAGCTTGGGTAGTGTCGGTAAGTTCTTGAAGCTCTTCTAAGGTTTGCATTGCGGTATCGACATCTCCAAGTTTTAACGCGGCATAAGCTTTAGAGAAATCGTACATGCTTTTGTTGATTTGGCCATTAGGGGCTCCGGTTATTCCTTCTAACTCGTCAAATCGGCCGAATCGAATGAGGGACATGGCATGCATGGCAGTATTTTTATTCAGTTTGGCGAGATCTTTAGCGGCCTGAATAGACGCCGAGCTTTGACCGCCCATACTGGCGGCATAGTAGAGCATGGTTAAGTTATGAGTGGGATAGATGGCGAAGCCCTTCCCAAAAGCAGCTTTTTGATCTGAGTGCCAGGCAAGAGTGTTAGAGCGAACGGCATCGTTCCATAGCCCCATTTCGTTCCAAGTATGACTTGGCATGTGATTGATATGGCTGGCACCAGGAATAGAGTTGCCGAGGTAGTGAGCGCACGGGGCTGCTATTTCTGGTTTTGGCGTTGATTCTGTGGCGTGAACCAGCAAATGGCAGGCCCCAGGGTGGCGAACGTCTTTTTCCAAAACCCCTAACAAGACATTGTGCAGTCGAATCACATTTGGGTCGTCCAAAGATCTATAGCCCCGGCGCTCCTCTAGCAAAAACAAAGACTGCCCGTAAAGAGTGCTGATATTTAAGTCGTTTGGATGCTTCGCCGCCACGTTGCGCATAACGTCCGCATAGGCTTGGTCTTGGTCTCGTCGATTTTCAGGGGCAAAGTCCTCTATGTAGCGAGACAGCAAACTTTTAATTAAATCGGTTTCTTTTGCTGTGGCAGTATCAAGTCTAGCTAAGGCTTGTTCCATTGCAGCATAGGCTCGGGGTGCCTGAGCTGTTGTCATTGCGCCATTTAAATAGGAGCCCCAGGCCCAAGCCTCTCCCCAAAAGCAAATCCCACAGTCTGGGTCAGCAATATGCGATGCTTGAAAAGACCGTGCCGCATCTTCTTTGGCAAAGGAATACATTAACTGGAAGCCTTGATCAAAATACTCTTGGGCCAAAGCAACATCGGATGAAATGGGGAAATGAAAATCGCCCATAGCTTCAGGAAAAAGTGCCATCGGCTCATTGAACGAGTCGGGATAATCAATTTCTTGAGCAGTTGCATTTGTTAATGCACAAACTGCAATGCTGAAAATAGTCACAGGAGAAGCAAGACGGATTCCGGCTTTTAAATTCGACGCCATAATTGAAACCTTTATTTACCACTTTAAAAAATTGGAACTTGTTAATGAGGCGGCCACCGAAAATAATTTTAAGGTGGCGACCATTTCGCTAATGACTGCAGAATTCGTTATTTAGAGTGAGAAACCTACTGCTGCGTTTGGACCCAGTGGTATGCCAAGTACTACCCAGATTACAGTCATCAAAATCCCTGAGCCGAGCATAAGCATGGAATAAGGCAGCATGGTCGCGGCTAAGCTGCCGAGGCCAAACTGCTTTTGCCAGCGTTGGCAAAATATAAGTATCAGCGGGAAATACGGCATCAGTGGTGTGATGATATTGGTAGCACCGTCGCCGACTCGATAAGCTGCTGTACTCATTTCAGGACTGATGCCAACCAGCATTAGCATGGGGACGAGTACCGGAGCGAGCAGAGCCCATTTTGCACTAGCTGAGCCAATGAAAAGGTTAATGATAGAGCCGAACACAATGATCAGGCTGAGCAGAGCGGCATCTGGCAGGCTAGAGCTTTCTAATATTGCTGCGCCTTTGATGGCGAAAATCAGACCAAGGTTTGACCAGTTAAACATGGCGACAAAGTGCGCGGCTGTAAAAGCGAGCACTAGATAATAGGAGAGATCCGCCATTGCGCCGCTCATCATTTTCACGATGTCCCGGTGCCCGGTTACCGAGCCTGTTACTGACCCATATGCCCAGCCTGCTGCTAAAAAGAAAATGAAGAACCCGGCTACCAAAGAACGATACAACGGATTATAACGAGCCTGAGGAATAGCGCTTTCATCTACAAGCGGTGTACCTGGGCCGACAGTCAGAAAAACCCAGACAGCAATGATAGCTAAAGCCGCTAAACCTGCGCGTTTTAGGCCCGCGATTTCGTTGGCGGTTAAGGCCGTATTTCCGTCTTTAATAACTCCGGCGGTGCTGCTTTCGAGATCATCTGTATTAATAGGGGCAAGTTTTGGTTCGATTATCTTATCGGTGACAAACCAGATGACAGGTAGGAACACAAAAGTCATGCCAACTATAAAGTATGCATTGCCAGCTATATTTGCATCCCACGTAGGCTGAATCGTTTCGGCAGCGGCTTCTGTAATTCCGAACAGCAAGGCGTCGAGCTGTCCAGGCAACAGATTCGCAGAAAATCCTCCAGAAACGCCAGCAAAGGCTGTGGCAATGCCGGCAATCGGATGTCGGCCGGCGGCAGCAAAGGCAACACCTGCTAGTGGAATTAACACCACATAAGCTGCGTCGGTAGCGAGATTTCCAATCATGCCAATAAGCGCGACTGCGGGGGTTAGCAGAAATATAGGCGCTTTAGACATTGCGCCACTCATGGCAGTTCCAAAGAAACCAGAGCGCTCGGCAACGCCAGCGCCTAGCATCACGACTAGAACATAGCCTAAGGGATGGAAATCGGTAAATGTCCCCGGCATGTCTACTAGCAGCCTTTGAATATTGCTACCCGATAGTAGGCTTTCAGCGGACACAACAATGGCATTTCCAGCCGCATCCACTTGGGTGGGATGAAGGGCCGAAACGCCTGCCAAGGCACAAAGCACGCTGATAGTAACCACTGCCAATATGCAGTAAATGAAGATAAACACTGGGTCGGGTAGTTTGTTGCCTGACCTCTCTATCCATCCAAGAGGGCCTGTCATGTTGCTACTGCTAGCTAGTTCAGTCATATAATTTGCGCTTTAAGTTTATAATTTTGCTATTTATTGTGTTCTACACGAGCCAATATTAGAGACTAGGGCTTAGCGAAACAAGCGAAAGAACTTCTGTAAATCCTCTAAATAGAGTTCAGGTTCCTCCAGTGCAGCAAAGTGTCCACCTTTTGGCATCACGGTCCAGTGCCGAATATCATAGGATGCCTCGGCCCAGGTCTTCGGTGTTATGTAGATGTCAGCGGGAAAAATAGCCACGCCAGTAGGTACGGCAATGTAGCCCATTTCCTTTAGGCGGGGCGCTCGTTGGTTTTCATAGTAGATGCGAGTGGACGAAGTTATTGTCTGAGTGTGCCAGTAGATTGAAATATTTGTGAGTATTTCATCCATACTCAGCCTGTCGTTAAGGTCGCCATCCGCGCCTTGGGGTAGATCTGTCCAGCCATGGAATTTTTCTACAATCCATGCAGCTAAACCGGCCGGCGAATCATTTAACCCATAACCTAAACTTTGTGGCTTGGTTGCTTGAATTTGTTGATAACCTATTTCATTTCTCATGTAGGAAAGACGGTTGTCCCTGAGGGTTGATTCAGCCTCGGTAACGGCAGAATTCTGGGCTGCGTCGGTTGGTGGAGAAGCCAGTAGCATGTTGGAATGAAGCCCAATTAGCTTTTCTGGGAATGTGTTTGCCATGTGGCGATTAATTATTGCACCCCAATCCCCTCCCGCAATTGCGAATTTCTCATACCCTAATTGCGCCATTAGCTGAGCAAAAATATGAGCCATCTTTTCGGGGTTATAGCCAGACTCACTGGGTATTGCCGAGAAACCAAAACCCGGCAGTGACGGAGCAACGACGTGAAAAGAGTCAAATGAATCAGAGCCATGCTCCTGTGGATTGGTTAGCGGACCGAT
>CAWKZY010000148.1:0-5246 GCA_963854625.1 Gammaproteobacteria bacterium
GCTTCTTTGGCGGCAAGTTATTTGATCTATACGGAAATTATGACCTGTCATTCGCTTTCGCATCTGGCATGGGTGTAATTAACCTGGTGATATTAACCTGCTTTTATTTTCGGATTCGTGCCAAGCGCCAATCCGTCAGCCCCGTTCCCGCCTAACAAACTCGACATGCACAAATACAATCGGACGTTAGCTCCGCGGCTTAAGCTTGTAACGAATATTCAAGTGTTTTAGTCCGTGCACAAAGCTTGCCCGTAATCTTTCGGGGTCGCCGTCTAACTCAATCGATTCAATTCTAGGAATCAATTGCTGAAAGAAAATGCGCATCTCCAGTCTGGCTAGCAGCAAACCCAAACATTGATGCGGGCCAGTACCAAAAGCCAAATGATGATTGGGCTTACGTGACACGTCGAAACTAAAAGGATTATCAAATTTCTCTTCGTCGAAATTTGCGGAGGCATACATCAACCCGAGACAATCGCTTTTCTTAATCTGCTTGCCGCGAATCTCACAATCTACCTGCGCCGTTCGTGAAAATTGAGCGACGGGGGTCGACCAACGAATCATTTCCTCAACAGCTAACTTAATCGCATCATCGCATAGGTTTTCTGTCGCTTTTTTAGTTGCTCAGGGTTTGTGACCAGCGCACGTGCCGCCGGTTACCGCATTAGTGGTTGCTTCCTGACCCGCTGTCGCGACTATTTTGTAATAAGAGATCAATTCAAAGTGTCATTCCAAAAAAAACCAATTAATAGCGGCTTTGCGCTGGCGGATCGTTTCATCGGCGTGCCCGGTAATAGTTCAACAATCCAGACCTACGAATCAATGGTAGCATCAAAATTCTGAGCTTTTCGGGTAAGGGATATTGTGAAAAAAGTAGGGAGTCTGAAAAAGCTGAGTTAGATTGTTAATGTGATTCAGCTTACTCTAATAGGATAGTTTCTTTATTGGGCAGCCAGCTTAAAAGGTTCGCCTTGCTAGATTTTTACAACGAAAATAAAGGGATATAAAAAAGTAGCCAAAGGCAAATGAAGTATGTGTTAGAAGGCTATCTTGAGAAATGCCTCTCGTTAATCACCTTTAATGATTGCGGCGTTGATGTTTACCATTCTTTGTTAGAATACATTATGGACGCCGAGGCTGAGTAAGAAGATACAGCCTTAGTATATTGTAGCCAATATAATAAGGAGGAATTCAGCTGGAATAAACTATCCGGGATGTTCAAAAAATAGGCCAGAGTGATAGGCGGCCAAGAAGTCGATTTTATGAAACTGGCAGTCGAAGTGCCGTTTCATTATAATGCTTATCACATGGCTTAATCATGTGGTTTAAATAAGTTGGGTTGAAATCACGTATTGGTCAGTGGCCTAACCAATGTAAATTGAAATTATTGTTTTTTTGGAAAGTTTTGATGTATTCTGCATCGAAGCTTTAGATTACTACCTACTTCGTCAAAAAAAATATTTGAACTGCTTCACTGAACCTAATATATTAATGAACCATCGCGAATTTGCGACATAATTAAATCCCGTTTTCAAAATGGAGCATTCCACTATGGCAGCAACCCCATCGCTAGAAGATTTTGCAAAATCAAAATCAAAACTAAAATCTGCTGCTAACAAGTTAGATTTAAAATCCCTAGAAAAACTAGTCGCCTCTTTATCCGATATATTAAAATCAGTTAAATCTGGCACTGCAGCAAAGGCTGAAAAAAAGCGCCTGTCAAAAATAAAGAAGATTAGTCAGTTAATGGCCGCCAGCGGTTTAAGTGTTGATGATTTCAAAGCACCTGGTGTCGCGGGTGTAAAATCAGGTAAAAAAATAGCTGCAAAAAAAACCGGAGCAAAGCGCCCCAAAGTGTTGCCTAAATATCGGTTAGTGATTGATGGAGCCGAGCACCTATGGTCTGGTCGGGGCCGAACGCCATTAGTGTTTTCCGCACATTTTGCGGCAGGCAATAGTCGTGAGAGTGTCGAAATTCAGTCTGGGTCTTGATTCAATAAATTTGACTAGGTTGGGCCGCCTAAAACCTGCCCAATCGCCCCAAATACGTTTTCCGTAAGCCATCGCCCACCAAAATCTCTTACAGGGGCCCTCAGGCCTATAATCACCAACATCCAAAAAGCTACCACCCCTAACCGACATTTCAAGCGCCTGCTCTGGTCGTCGCAGACGATTGGCTACAGTGGTTGGGCGGAGCAATTCCGGTTACGCGACCTATATGTTGGTTAGTCATGCGATCGCTTGAGTCTGGCGCTTACTAATGAAGTTGTTGGCCTGATACTAGCCGCGGGCCTGCATTAAATCTATTAAGCGATCTGGGATAAGCCAATGCTGATTCAAGTCGCACTTGTGCTGCTCGCTTCCTATATCGTCGCAGCTGCCTGGCACCTGGGGGAAATAAGTAAGATATCACGCTGTTGCTTTCGGTCTGAGCGATATCAGTGTCGATGCCGTGTAGCGCGCAGGGGGGCAGGGTTGTATCATTGCCACTTTCTTGTTGATGTGTAACTCACTGTGAGTCACGTATTTTTTGTCGCCAGTCTATGTTTCATGATGGGTTATGGTTCCAGGGTCCGTGCTGATGAATCCACCTATCTTGGAAATTATATTATAGCTGTTAGTTATGGTGATGATGAAAGTCTGGTTGATATGCTACCGATTCGATTTGGCGAGGGTCCAGCGACCTGGTCCCTGAGAGTCGGCCTGGCAATGGGCGTATACCCTCATTACCCCGATTCCCGACAATTTGAAACGGCGATTGCGCCTTTCAAGTATGTGGCATATCACGGTGACCGGATTGAACTCGACCAAGATGGCCTGGCTGCCAAATTATTTCAGTCGAATCGATTTGAGCTAGATCTCAGTATCAACGACGACTTGCCTGTCAGTTCTAAGAACAATGACCTGATGACTTGGATAGTTGATCTGGCGCTAAGGATCGAGCTCGAGCCAGAACGCGAGATCACCTTGGCAACCTGGGGCAACTCGATTCTGCGGTTTGATATACCCGCAAGGGCGAATTTTGAAGTGACCACCCGCCATGTCCTAAGTCAGGCCCTTTATGGGCCAGTCAGACCTACCAAACTAAATTTTACACCGCCGAGGCCAAAGATATGACGGCCGCCCGGGTCCTGTATCAAGCGAAATCCGGACTGTTAGCCTGGCGACCGTTGGTCACCGTTGAACGCGGGATAGTGCTAGGCCATCTGCGCCAGATCGATATGTCACTCTCTACCAATCGCGATACCCGTTACTGTGCCAGGATAGTTACCTCGCTGGGGGTGTCGCTGTGATAATGGGGCGAATCAAATACTGATGATTATTATTGATGTATTCAGAGAAGTGTTCAGCGGTGTGTTTCGTAATGTGTCAGCCCTGTCAGTGTTAATCTTCTCGTTAAGTGGGCTGCCCGCATTCGCTGAGCATGACGTTCGCGGTGAGCTGAATGAAATTGTTGTTGTATTTAATGGTCATGCCCGGTTGTTCGATATCGCCGCTGCGGAGTCGGTTTTAGCTTTTAACGCCTTTATAGACCAGGTCCTCTCAGCGCACTGGGATGCGGAGCATATGGCGATGCACTTGTTGAGTAATGAGGTTTATCAGAATCTCAACTCGGATCAACAGCACCAGATTCGACAGAGTGTGGAGACCACCTTTTATCGTTATGCCTACGAGGTTCTGGATGCTAATAAAAAGGTGCCGCTGGCTCTGATTGATGATCTCTACCTTGATAAGGAAGGGCAAATGCGGATCAAGATTCGAGGCAATCCGCAGTTTTTACCTGCGCTGACAGGCGATCTGCACCTGGCCGAAAACGCCAAGGGTTGGACAATAATCGATGCAGGCTATGCCGGTTTTACCTATACATTTCTCAAACGTCGGGTCTATCAAAAAAAATATTCCCGCGTCGGCATTGATGGTTTAACAGCTTGGCTGGATGGGAAGAACCAGCGTTTTTTTGCGGATTATTGTACGTCTGAGCTGAATTCGGTCATGCCGGCTCGTGTGAATGCACTCTGTGAGGCAATGTAAGTAGGACGTGCCATGCTCCCATCACTTTCTGGCATTCGATGGTTTTTTTACTAATCTATCTTACGATTGGAGAGGACCTGGCCTATAAAGGCGTTAAAAGCTAAAACCGACTCGGCAGCGGCGATATCGAACAACCGGGCATGACCATTAAATGTTAATATCATTCCAACAATAATATTTGAGATGAATCGGTTCATCTAAAAGGTAACGGACGTGAGAGACGATAAGGATATCAATAGACCATTATCAGGTTGGCCGCTGTTGGTCATATCTGGTTTTATAGGCGGGCTAAGCGGCATTCTGGCGCTGTTATTGTCCCGCTGGATGGCGCGCTATGGAGGGCTCGACAGCCCAGACAAGCATGGCATTTCCAATGTGCGCGCCTCTAGACTCGGCGGCGTCTTGATCGTCAGTTATGTGCTGTTTAGTATCGCCTATCAATATATTTCAATTGGGGAGCTAATTGTGGCCGGCACGAGCCTCTGGGTGCTTGCACTCGCTGGGTTGTTCTTTTCGATCGGCTTGTTCGAGGATATTAAAGGCACGCTCTCAGCGCGCCTGCGGTTATTGGTAATGCTTGGCGCCGTTGCGGCTTTACTGGCGTTGAATCCCGATATATTGATCAAGCCGGTTGGCGTGCCCGTGTTTGATTGGTTTTTAGAAAACCCATGGCTGGCGACACCCATAGCCCTGTTGAGCCTAGTGTTTCTCCCCAATGCCTTCAATACGGCTGATGGTGCCAATGGCCTCGTGGCGGGCATCAGCCTTATTACCCTACTCGCTCTGGGCAGTGCAGATCTTGGTGATTTGAGCCTGTTGCTGGGTTTAGCGTCGATCAGCTGCCTGATATTCCTGGTTTTTAATGTAATGACTGCGCAGTTTTACTTGGGAGACGGCGGAGCTTATTTCCTCGGCGCCCTGGTGGGCGGCGCCCTTATTACTGCGTCAAATACCGGTGTGTTACCTGTTTGGTACCTCCTATCCCTAATTTTTTACCCTTCAGCGGACTTTCTATGGAGTATTTGCCGTCGAATTTCGCGTGGCCAGTCACCGATGGCCTCTGATGAATTGCATCTGCATAATCTGGTGTATGCGCGCCTCAGGCGCTTGACCGGCTGGCAGGTAGGCTCAAATACCATGACAGGCATTGGTATCGCCGTCATCTTCGCTGGACTACCCTATCTTGCCTGGTTGCTCGCTAGCGACCGTGTTGA
>CAWKZY010000149.1:0-5208 GCA_963854625.1 Gammaproteobacteria bacterium
CTGATGGAATCGAGTCGAGAAAGGAAGATATTCGCGCCAAAATGGAAAGCGAATCCTATATGCTTATGCTGGGAACATTATGGGAGTCTGGTCAGAGGCCACAATGGTGGTTAAACGCTTCAGAAAGCTATGAATCAAAAACACTTAGTTCCGGTCCTCAGATTATGGCTCGCTTTTTCGAAGTAGAACTAGACTACCTCGAATTCGAAAATCTCTATTTTCGATTTGAACAAGGCCTAATGGATCAGAATTACTGGCTTGGTGCAAAACAGCTACTTACTAGCTTTCTAAACGATCCTTTTCGCAGGGCAGTATTTCTTAATAGAGGATCTGCTCTAAGCGCGCTTATTGCAGAAATAGACAGTGCGAACGACACATAACAATCAAATCAAAACGGATACATGCTTCGCGCCACACTTATTAATAAAGGGGTCAGAGTACAAATACAGTGGTTTAAAGTTGTTGCACTAGACATTGATTCCTTATTTGGCTTAGCCAAATAACTCTCCCCTCGGGGCAGCCTTTGGCTGTTTTAATCGCTAGCGCGATTCTCGAACCGAGGAGTTCTTTCTTCTGAACCTGCCAAACCTAAATGTACCTTCTAAAAACCAAACTCAGCTAACAGCCATAACAGCTGCTAATATAGATATAATTCAATAAGCTGTATTAATACCATCAAACTATTAGTTGCCTGCACAGCTTCTTTTACAGCCCATAAATACAACGCAATGTATACGGTCATGTAAACGTTCAACAAGGGGTGGGGAGAGCATTATCTTGTTAGCTCAATTGTTCCGGTAGGTGCATAGACTTACTAGAGACAGATTTGAAAAAGCTGAGAACTAAGACGCATTACTCTCTTTGACGACCTCCATAACCCTATCAGTTACACCATCGCTTTGTTCAACCACGCAACAAGTCTTGTCAGACAACCCAGCAACAACTTAGACTCTCACGCGTGCTACTCAGCAAAGAAGTAATTCTGTCACTTAGGAAATTAAAAACAACAAGCACTCGATATGGGATATCAAAATAATGTCATACTTAATTGATGCGACCAGCTTAATTCTTGTCATCGTTCCAGTGCTTTGCACACACATAGCAGCATCCTACCTGCGTAAACGACACTGGTCAGAAATCTGGCTGGTAATGGGCATCCCAGTAGGTCTCCTTGGAAGCGTTGTGGGAGCTACGGGAATGGCAATTTTTAGTACGGACTTTAATGCTATCTATCCCGCTTCAGCTATTATGTTACTCACAGTCTTGTATGGGGGCATCATATCCATGCTTGGTTATTTTGCTCGTCAAGAACAGCGCCAATCAAGCGTTAGTACAATTTCAACTGCTCAATTGTTCATATTACTGATTGTATTCTGGAGTCTTTATTTTTGGGTGATGGATAATGCTGCCGGAATTGATTCTTACCTCTCGATAGAGGTCGCTGCTATTCATTTATTCGTTATAGGCGCATCACTATTTTTATCTGCAAAGCCAAATTATATAGATACCATTTGTGAAGCAGCTTTAATGAGCGCGAGCATTAGTGTTGTCGTCGGAGTGATTGCGTTCTACTCAGATCAAACAGAGAGGGACGCCGCGATTCTAATTTCAATGAATGGCCTTACTTACGGTCTATTAACCTATATCTCAGCATACTTCTTCAGCCTCAAGTATCCGACAGGAGTAGAAATTAGTTTTAGCCGTTTAAATTGGCACTGGATGGAAATTGTAACGTTCCTAATCTTTATGCATTTTTCGACCGAAACAATTCGTGAATACTTACAAAATAATTTAGCAGGTTGATACGAGCATGAAGAATAGAACAGTAGAATTACCACCCCAGTAGGTAGGCCTTAGCTATTGATCTAGCTTGGCTGCAGCTCAGTAGATACCGGCTATAAATGAATTATCTTCACTTATAATTTGAACCTGCCTTAGGGGACAGACCACGTTTAAATATCTATTCGTTTTTGACCAGCAGAGCCCTCCAAACTGATAAAACGTGGTCTGTCCCCTATTACCCCCTATTACCCCCGAGTGTCTCCTATGCTTTTACAGTTAGCGAATAAGCCGAGGCGCAATAACCTAGGGTTGGCGAAGGCCTTGATCTGTTATTGAGGCAAAAATGAACTTGGTATAACCCTGCGAGAATTGGCGTCTCATTTGCAGATTAGTCAACAAGCCGCGACAAAGTGGAGAAGGAAAGGAATCGAGATCTGTGAATCCAAGAAGCTCACATTGGACAGCGTAGCGCCTTAAGTTGTTAAGTTGTAGCTGTCCCCTGAGACGCTCTTATTAGCTCGCCGCTGGCGCGGCTTAAGGGGTCAAATACGAGAGTAACTTCGAGAGTGGCTTGATCGATCTCGAGAGATCGATTCGTAATTTGGCTTGGCCAAATTCCTCACCCCGTTGGGGCAGCCTTTGGCTGTCTGCGGAGCTTCCCTCCTTTCGAACTGGGGATTTCTTTCTTCTGAGCCTGCCAAACTAAAAAGCCCTCCAATGGAGGGCTTTTTAGTTTGGTGCGCCCAGAGAGATTCGAACTCCCGACCAACTGGTTCGAAGCCAGTTACTCTATCCAGCTGAGCTATGGGCGCGTGGAGTGAGGATTATATACACATGGATGAGAATGGTCACGGTGTCTTTTGAACTGGTTTCGACCTCTGGGTTCGAGAGATAGATTTACATTTGGACTAAGACCGAATATTCACCCTTCGGGCAACCTCACGGTGTGTTTGTTAGCCCTCCTAAGCACTGCCTCTATTTTATTTTAAGGCAGATGCGCTAAGCGGCTTGCTCTTTGGCCCTCTCGAGCTTGGCCGTCACTGCCCCATCAATACCCCTCAGAGTTTTACTCAGCAACACAAATGCCACCACGACAGCCACTAGAATGATGCTAGCGGCGACAATGGCGTTAGCCGCGCCGATCCGGTCTGTGGCCATCGCCATTGGAAACACGCCAATTGGAGTTAGTGCGAATGACAGCATCATGAAGCTGCTCATGCGGCCTCTTACTCTGTCATCTATAAGTAGCTGAACAGTCGCGCTGTTAACCGTCTGGCTGGCACTGGCGAACATGTTCGCTAGCAACAGAGGGATAAACGCCAAATAAAAATTTGAGACTTGTGTGGTGATCCCAAGGCAAATACCGAAGGCTATGGTGCTGCCTATCATTAACTTAAATCGCTGAGGCTTCTCGCCACGCTTAACAATCCAAATTGAGCCGAACACACCCCCGACACCACCAATCGCCATCAAAGTGCCTAGGCCACCCTCTCCCACTTGCCACGCTTGTTCTGCCAACACTACCAAAACACTCTGAAATGGCATGGCCAAAAACATAGGCACCAACCCAAATCCTAGCGTGATTAACACCGCCCTGTTATTGGCGATATAACTAAAGCCTTCTCCGATATCCGCCAGCAACGCTTTCTTTGGCGTATCTTTGGGTACCGAACGGCTTCGCTTAACACCGAGCATGCACAATATGGCACCTAAGTAGAGCACCACCGATAAGCTATACGCACCGGTGGCCGAATATTGGGCAATCAGTAAACCCATTATAGCAGGGCCGAACACCCTACTTAGATTCATCACTGCTGCGCCGAATGCCATACCGCTTTGAAGCAACCCAGGGCCAACCACCGTGGCTGTGATTGCCATTCTTGCCGGCATGATGAAGGGAAAGGCGCAGCCGGCTACAAATGCCGTACACAGCAGATGCCAAAATGCGAGTTGATCAGTGATCAAAAGCCCAAGAATAATCAGATCATTAAGCAGGATAAGACATTGCCCAATCATAACCAGTTGCCTACGCTCTACTCGGTCAGTAATTGCCCCGCCAACCAATGAGGCAAAAATCATTGGGATAGCCACAACCAAATTAATATAGGCGAGAGAGGTGGCTTGCCCAGTTAAGTCCCAAGCCACTATTGTTCGAGTCAGCATCTGCCCTTGCATAGCGAAAAAGAATGCCACGTTGCCCATAAACAACCAGCGAAACTGGGCAATGGCAAAAACTGCAAACGTGTCTTTTTTAGGCAAAGCTGACTCAGCTGATGTTTGTTGACCTGCTGGCAGGTCAGAGCCGGAAGCAGAGGAATGTTTAGATGGAGATTGATCAGATGAGGAAGAAATAAGTCATGGTCCTTTTGGGTGGGCGCAGTATAGCGGAAGCGATCCAGTAAATAACCTGAATAGACGTTATAAGGACTAATAAAGCCGCACGCCTGTCTACTTCGCGTATAAATTGTATTCGCTATAAGTAGTTTTTCCGCCCATAGCCCGTTAAGCTGGCGCGAATAGATTAGAGAGTTATCAAATGACTGATATGACATCAGGTGCTAGCAGCCCAAGAAGTGCTAATTTTTCAGACACACCTTGGCCAATGGTGAGGAAGGTTTTAGAGGGGGCCGGCTGGATGGCCATGGCTGTTCTTTTATTTACAGGCATAACGTCAATCTTTGGTCGAGCCGATTTTTTATTGACCATGACTGCCGAGACCATCGCCAACCCTGAAGAGGTCTTGAATCCTTTTGATATTCGATACTACCAACATAACCTAGCAACTTGGCTGCACTTAGGCCCAGGGCTCTTAATTTTTTGCATTGGCCCGCTTCAATTTATGCGCGTGATTCGCAAAAAATACATTAATTTTCATCGCTGGGCCGGCAGAACTTATATTTTTTGCGGCAGTATTGGCGCCTTGTCTGGCGGGTTTATTGGTATCTTTTATCCGTTTGGCGGAATTGATGGCCCAGGGTTTAGTGAGTCCATGGCCACAACGTTCCTCGCGGTTTATACACTGGTTTGCTTATACAAAGCCTACACCAGTATCCGACGAAAAGAATTTGGTGCCCACCGAGAATGGATGATTAGGTCCTTCGGACTGATGCTCGCCATAGCCACCGAGAGGGTAATGCTGGGAATACTTATGAGCACTACCGGAATAGGTATTGAAGTCTTGTTTGCTGCAACATTCTGGATGGCGGGTGTCGTAAACATCTCAGCCTCCGAAATATGGATTAGCCTCACTCGCACCCCTGGCAATGGCGCTAGACATTGGAAAGACCTTGATGCCAAGGCAACTGTTAAATAAAGTATGGAACATCAGGCTGCCATAGAAACCATTGCTGGCGTGATTCAACTGTCTGTTGCGCCGGTGTTTTTACTGGCCGGCATTGCCGGCATGTTGAACGTACTGTCGGTAAG
>CAWKZY010000150.1:0-5201 GCA_963854625.1 Gammaproteobacteria bacterium
TCTCAAGAGGCGGTTATGAAAATCCACCAGGTGTATACCGAAAGTGAATTGCGCAACTTCACCTATATTATCGAATTAGACAATGGCTCGGCGCTGTTTATCACTAACTAGCTTTACAGCCGAGTTTGGACGCCAAAGCGGTAAATAACAGCCCATCACCCATTCTTCCAGCCAAACACCCAATAGACTATCTTTCATCACTAACTAGCTTTACAGCCAAGTCTGGACGCCAAAGGCGCCCCGAACGGTGAACGACAGCCCATACGTTGTCTTTCAACACCAATAATCTTACAGCCGAGTTTCGATAGAAATTTTCTCTAGAGGTGGGGTTTTTGGCGTTTACAGAGTCTTATTGGCAGGGACTTGGCGGTTTGATTAGCGATGTATTGGGAGCTACTTTCTAAATAGGCGACTAGTACAGAGCAATAATACATTTAATTAGTTTATACCGGCAGCTAACCCCTGAGTTATCTGCCGGTTGTCGTTTTTGTATTATTTCAAATGCTGAGAGTCTCCATGCGAATTACATCTGTTGATGTCGACATCCTGAAAACTCCCTGTGAACATCCCTTGGTTGTGCCGATTGGCACTATGTTTGGTGCTGAAAAGGTGTTGCTGAAAAGGGTGTGAGTAAAATAAATGCTGACAGTGACTTAATCGGCCGGTTTTTTATCAATTCTAATTAACCTAATAACCATAAGGCAGAGTGCTACTAATAGTGCTATGAATAATGCCATGGATAGTGCCATGGATAGTGCCATGGATAGTGCCGTGGAAAGTGTCGTGAATAATGCCATAAATAGTGCCATAAATAGTGTCGTGAATAAAACAAGTGAGAGCCGGTACGACATTGCTGGTGAAGCAATATCGGATGAGACCGAGGTGGCTATGGGAAACGCAATTTATGAAACCGTCTATGAGTTTTTTGAAAAACAGGTAACCGAGCAGGCACCTAAAAAGCTTAGCCTGCTAACAGCCGAGACGCCATTTGATGATGTTGGCATGGATTCTCTGGAGAAACTGTCAGTAGCAATGGATTTAGAAGAGCACTTTGATCTGTTTATCCCCGATGAAGATATTGGGATATTGACTAATATCCAGGGCGTAGTGAATTATTTGGAACTGGCTATCGCCAAAAAGGCTGCAGAGCCTGTGGTTGAAAAGCTCGTTGATGAAGAGCCGTCTGATAAAAGTCAGATTGATGAATTTGGCAGTACTGATAAAGAAAAATAAGGTTAGGCAATTCCTAGGTTTTAACAGTAATAAATCAAACTATAGCGCTTAGAGGGATTTAATTATGTCATCGAGGAATGGAAAAAAGACCCTAGATAAAACTGCAAATAGTCCAACTGTTAGTCCAGCTGTTAGTCCAACTGTTAGTCCAGCTGTTAGTCCAGCTGTTAGTCCAGCTCTGGACTCAACCAAAAACCCCCAAGGTAGGAGTTTAGAGACTACCGAGGATCAATGCCACGCCCTTGGTCAGAACGCTCAGGAATCTCTGGCGCTCGAGGAGAGCGTAGAAAAACCCTGTTATATCAAAGGTTACAACTGAAACTCAATTAACTAAAGGAATAGGATGTTTATGAAACTCAAATTTGCCGTTAAAGCCACCGACCTGATTAGTGAAAAGACGAACTGCCTAGTTGTTTTTACCAATAGTAATAAAAGATTACCCACAGCTGCTGCCAGTGTGAATAAAGCCACGGGCGGAGCCATCACTGACTTAATCAAAGGAGGTGATCTGGGCACTGAGTTGGGCAGTCATGCGCTGCTACATAATCCTCAGGGTATTGCCGCCAAGCGCCTGCTGGTTGTCTGTGCTGATAAGTCTAACTTGGGTGATCGCGCCTTTATGGCCTTGGCTAAGGCGGCTACAGCCTCAGTTTTAACGGCAGGGGTAAGTAGTTATAGCCTTTGTCTTGAGGATATTTCGGTAGAGGATCGCTGCATTCAATGGCAGACACGGATATTCACAGAAACGTTAATTAAAGCCACTTATCATTTTGATGCTTATAAAAGTAAAAAGTCACCGGTGCAACCAGCGGCTAAATTTACCTATGTGGTTGCGGATAAAGCCTCAGTGGCTGCGGTGAAAAAAGGTGTGGCTATAGGTGAAGCGGTTGGTTATGGCTCATCTTTAGCGCGGGATCTGGGTAATACGCCGCCGAATATTTGTAACCCTAGTTACCTGTCGAAGCAAGCTAAGGCCATGGCCCGGGGTGAGCAGCGGTTAAGCGTTAAAGTACTGGGGGAAAAAGAGATGGACGCTTTGGGTATGCATTCATTGCTATCTGTGGGTCGCGGCTCAGTGCAACCTTCGCAATTAATTGTCATGGACTACAGGGGTGGCAAAAAGGGCGATGCGCCTTACGCTATTGTGGGTAAAGGTATTACTTTTGACTCAGGCGGTATTTCCCTAAAGCCCGGCGCATCAATGGATGAAATGAAATACGACATGTGTGGTGCCGCTGCGGTGTTTGGTGCGCTGAAATCGGTAATGGCGCTTAATTTGCCGATTAACTTGGTCTGTGTCGTGGCCGCTGCAGAAAATATGCCCAGCGCCGACGCTAGTCGTCCCGGTGATATTGTTACCAGTATGTCTGGTAAGACAATTGAGATTCTTAATACAGATGCCGAAGGTCGTTTGGTGTTGTGTGACGCTCTGACCTATGTGCAAAAGTTCAAACCTAAAACCATTATTGATTTGGCGACTCTTACCGGTGCAGTTATTGGTGCGCTGGGCAATGAGGCTTCGGGTTTGTTGAGCAATGACGATGGCTTTGCGAAAACCTTGATAAACGCCGGGCAGTTGTCTGGTGATCGTGTTTGGCAGCTGCCGTTGTGGGATGACTATGCCAAGCAGTTGAAGAGTCCATTTGCTGATATAGCTAATTTGGGCGGGCCTGGTGCCGGCACTATTACAGCGGCTTGTTTTTTGTCAGAGTTTGTTAAGGGTCAAACTTGGGCACATTTGGATATCGCTGGCACTGCTTGGGTTAAGGGAGCGAACAAAGGTGCTACGGGTACGCCAGTGGGTTTGTTAACTGAGTATTTGATGGGGCTTTGATAGTTATTGTCTCTTATTGGGAGTGCGGTGGCGGGGGGCTTTGATATCCCTCGTCGCTGGGCTCTCTCGGGATGACGGCTGCTGCTGTAATCCTGGTAAAGTTGCGGGTCTTCTAAGGGCTGGTTGGTTTACCATTGTCTCTGTCACCCAGAGCGAAACCGAAAGATCTCTTTTTAGTGGTCAACTAATTTCGACAGAATAAGGTCCCCCCCCCATCGACCAGCCGACGATTTTCCTAGTGTAAAAATCAACAATAATGGCGAAATAGATCCACCTGCCCAGATGTAGGTTGATAAGTCATGCCAGGCTCAATAGCCTCTAATCTTTATGCGATCTTAAATACTTGCCATTCTGAACTAATTGGTACAGAATTGCGCTTTCTCAATATGAAAGAGCAAATACATGGCCAGGTCCCGTGAATTCGATCTAGAAAAAGCGACCGAGGCCGCAATGAAACTGTTTTGGGCTCGCGGCTATATGGCCACCTCGCTGCCTGATTTACTCGAGACAATGGGCATAGCGCGGAGTAGTTTTTACGCCACCTTTGGCACTAAACGTGAATTATTTATCGAGTGTCTGGTGCTTTTTGGAGACCGAACTCGGGAGCAGCTCGCGCTCGAGTCTCAGCACTTACCCGCCGTGTCACTACCCCGCGCCTTTTTCGAATCAACCCTTATCCATGCTCCCAACGAGCGTGTTAAGCAGGGTTGTATGCTTGTCAATTCGGTATTAGAACTGGCGGATGTGGAGCCGGAGCTCAATCGACAGGCCTGGCAGAAGCTTGACGCGATACAGGCAGTCTTTGAGCAGAGCTTCAGTGTTGCCCAAGAGCGCGCTGAAATGAGTACTGCACAGAGCCCGAAAGAACTCGCCCAACGAGTCATGACAATTAACCTAGGCTTGCGCGTCCATGCGCGCCAGCAAAAATCTGCTGAGCAGATACAAAATTTGATCGATAACAGCCTGGCCATGATTGGCCTTACCGCCTGATTACAAAAAGGAGCTCGATATGATGTCTGAAACCATGCCCTACGAGAAAAAGTTTTTAGACGTTAACGGCAGAAAAATTGCTTATGTTGATGAAGGCAGCGGCAATCCTATTGTCCTACTCCACGGCAACCCTATGTCTTCATTTCTGTGGCGCAACGTTGCCCCAGAGCTACTTGCCTCTGGCCGTGTGATCATCCCCGATCTGATTGGCCATGGTGACTCAGACAAACTGCCAGCATCTATGGGTCCAGAACGCTATACGCTTGAGGTGGCATACGACTACCTGAGCGGGTTATTGCATGGCTTAGATATCAACGCCAATGTCACCTTGGTGATCCACGACTGGGGCAGTGCTCTGGGCTTTATGTGGGCCATGCGCAACAGCGCAGCGGTTAAAGGTGTGGCTTATATGGAAGGAATTGTCGCCCCGGTGAGCTGGGACGATTGGCCCGAAGGTGCCAGAGGTATCTTCAAAGGTTTCCGCTCAGAAAAAGGCGAAGACCTGATCCTGAATCGCAATATGTTTATCGAAGCCGTTGTGCCCACCTCTATTATCAGGGATCTGACTGACACCGAAATGGAAGCCTATCGTGCACCCTTTGCTTCTCCGGATGATCGTCAGCCGACACTCAACTGGCCCCGCCAGATTCCTATTGAGGGAGAGCCTCCTGAGGTGGTTTCCCTAGTGGAACAATATGGGGCGTTTATGGCCGCTTCAGAGTTACCCAAGTTATTTGTCAACGCTGAGCCGGGTTCTATTTTGGTCGGTAGGCAGCGGGAGTTTTGCCGTAGTTGGCCGAACCAGCAGGAAGTCACGGTTAAAGGCCTGCACTTTATTCAGGAAGATTCTCCGGTCGAGATTGGGCAGGCTGTTGCCGGCTGGCTCGAGACCATCTAATCCTTAATCTAATCCTTAATCTAATCCTTAATCTAATCCTTAATCTAATCCTTAATCTAATCCTTAATCTAATCCTTAATCTAAGTACTCAAACTCATTATTCAAAGAAAGAGAGAAAGCTAAAATGTCAGATGTTCCTGTTTATATGATTGCCAATTTCCATATCCAAGATGCAGATACTTACAAACTTTACGAGAAGGGTTTTTTCCCTCTTTTGAAAAAGCATGGCGGTTCTTTTCTAAGCTA
>CAWKZY010000151.1:0-5159 GCA_963854625.1 Gammaproteobacteria bacterium
CGTTAAAAGAAAGCTACGTTAAATGAAGAGTGAGTTATGAATAAGAATGTGAATTGTACTAGCGAAGTTGTGGCGCAGGGAAAGTTTAGCTCAGTTACTATTTGTACAGAGTGTAATTTGTACCACTTACATCTAGGCCCGATGTCATTTCAGCTTGAGGCCCATATTTTCGAAAGCGTCTGTCAAATGTTTGCAGAGGTTTATCTGAATCGTCAATTACGAAATGAAATTACCGGTAAAGCAGTTTTTAAACACTAATCATGCTTCATGCCTGAATTTCCTGTTTCTAGAGTGCAGATGATTATTTTCCAATGCGGGATATATGAGAGTAATCACCTTTAGTTTTTGTCTTTCGAAGTAAGGGGAACGCCGTGGTAATTATGGGCTATGGGCTATGGGCTGTGAGGCGTTTGGACTGGTGATTTTGGAATAAAAAATTAAAAATTGAAGCGAGGCATAATATGAGCTGTCCAGTTGCGAACAGAGGACATATTTATCGCCTGTGGATACATTGGCTCTGAGCTTAATTTCTAGCGGCATATGCGCCGACAACTTCGTAGTAGATGCTATCGATAGTCTCTGCGTCTCCGGGAGGAAAACCAATTGATTTGTCTTCGTTAATCCAGTGTTGAATTTCATGTTTGTGTAATTCAGCCAAAATGTCTCGGCGGATTTCAGCGTGATTCATGGTAATTATATTGACTATTTCTTCTTCTGACTGAACCATTGGGTCGGCGGCGTCTGGATTTTTAGGGCTGCATGATGACGCAAACCAAACAACGCCGATGAGTAGCAGAGTTGTTGTGGAAGAGCAGCGCAAGGCCGGGATTAAGCCTCGAGTACTATACAAATATTCTTCCTTCCACACTGGCTGCTATACGCAGCCAGTCCACTGGTTATAGTTGTTGTTAATTATTGAGAGTGAAGCTTTTCGCGCAGAGGTTCTTCCATTCGAGTTAGTCCCCAGCGTTTGCCTTCAGTAAAAGCGGCTTCTAGGCTGGCGCTGTCTTCGCCATAGAGGGATGCTAAGGTTTTTAAGGCTCCTACTCGATTGCTGCTGCCACAATGGACAAGCACTGGGGCATTGCCGAGAGAATTGAGGAGGTCTTCAAGTTTGGTAGCATTGGCTTTTGTAATACCAGCCAGGCCAGCTACTGGAATAGAATGAAACTGCATGCCATTGGCTTCGACTACGGCTCTTTCGTCCCAGTCAATTTCATCTGATCTGCGCAGGCTTATGACGTGCTTAACTCCTGCGTCAGCGAGTATTTTGATTTGTTCTTGAGTTGGTTGGCCGCTAGCGAGAGCGTTGCTTTGGGGTATGTTTAGATTATTTATATCGGCACTTTGAATAGCTGCGATATTAAGCTGCTGCAAATTCGCACAGGCAGCGAGGATTAGCAGCAGGGCAAATAGAGAGCCTTGTTTTATGAGCGATTTCATTTTGATGTTTCCTTCTGGTTGATCGAATCAAGGGCTACACTGGAATAAAACGCTAAGTAGTTTCTAACAGCTCGACCCAATTTCCGTCTGGGTCAGCGATAATCGCAATCAGGATGCCTGGACGAACTTCCTTTGCGGGTACCACAATTTTGCTGCCAGCGGCTTCTGCTTTATCAACACAGGCCTGCAAATTGCCTACTGTGATGGTCCAGTAGCGATACCCGGTGGCTCCGCGAATGCCTCCTGGAGCTGCCTCTGTGGTGGGTTTTGGGTCGGTTTCAATAACTTTGATGATGCTTTCACCGACTTTGAAGCGGTTCATTTGGCCGCCGCCGGGCATGGGCATAGTGCCTGCAAGCTCGAGCCCTAAAGTGTCTTGATAAAAGGCCATCATGGCATCAATGTTGTTAGTCACAATACCAATGTCAATGGCACTTTTAATTACGTCAACGGTCATAGCTGGTCTCCAAGGGGATTGCTGCGGTGTTAAAAGCCCTGTGAGCTGCGTTGGCGGCTCACAGGGGAAGAGTTTTAGGCTGCGCCCATTATTGCTTTGGTTTCTAGAAATTCTTCAAAGCCTTCTAGGCCCCACTCGCGGCCGTTGCCAGATTTTTTATAGCCACCGAAAGGCGCGTTAATGTCAGTTGGTGCGCCGTTGATATGAACCATGCCTGTGCGAATTTGCTTGGCAACCTGCTCTGCATGAGCCTGCTGTCCAGACACATAGCCTGACAAGCCATATTCAGTGTCATTAGCGATGGCGATGGCTTCTTCGTCTGATTCATAGCCAATGATCGAGAGTACTGGTCCAAAGACTTCCTCTACAGCAATACTCATGACGTTAGTCACGTTGCCAAACACAGTCGGCCTAATATAGTAGCCTTTGTCCAACCCTTCGGGGCGTCCTAGTCCGCCAGCAACTAGTTCTGCGCCTTCTTCAACGCCCACTTGGATGAGCGCTTGGATTTTATTGAATTGAACTTCGCTTACCACTGGGCCTAGGCGCGTCGTCTCGGCTAAGGGGTCGCCCACTGTTGCTTTGGCCGCCGCTGCTTTGGCGATTTCCATTGCCTCGGCCATACGTGTTTTAGGCACTAACATTCTTGTTGGCGCGTTACAGGACTGGCCGCTGTTGCCGAAGCAGTTAGCAACGCCGCTTTTAACTGCTTTAGCAAAGTCGTCGACGTCATCGAGAATAATATTGGCAGACTTGCCGCCTAGCTCTTGAGTTACTCGCTTAATGCCGTCGGCTGCTGCTTTCGCCACTTCGCGGCCTGCCCGAGTTGATCCTGTGAATGACACTACATCGATCTCTGGATGGCTTGAGATGGCAGCGCCTACTATGATGCCGTCACCATTGACCATATTGAATACGCCGTCAGGCAAACCTGCTTCGGCAATGATTTCGGCAAGTATATAGGCACTGATCGGCGCAATTTCACTAGGTTTCAGCACTATTGTGCAGCCAGCTGCCAATGCCGGTGCGACTTTGCAGGCAATTTGATTTAGTGGCCAATTCCAAGGAGTAATAAAGCCACAAACGCCGGCCGGTTCTTTTATAATTTTTGTGGTTCCGCGAACTTCTTCGAAGACGAAATCCTCTAGTATCGGAACTACGGCCATAAAATGGCCCATGCCTGCCCCAAGTTGAGCTGTTTTAGCGAGACTCATGGGGGCGCCCATTTCGTTTGAAATTGCCATGGCTAGTTCATCAGCACGGGCTTTCATACCGGCAACAATCTTATTGATAACCGTCAGTCTCTCTTCAACGGTTGACTCAGACCAGGCAGGGAATGCTGCGCGAGCGGCTAGAGCGGCGGCATGGACATCGTTAGCTGTACCCAGGCTGATGGTTGCAAAGGCTTCCTCAGTTGCGGGATTGACGACATCGAGGGTGTCTCGATCAGTTGGTTGTATCCACTTACCGTTTATGTAAAATTTGTTATAGGCCTTGGTCATTCTTGGTACTCCTATGGAATAAATAGCAATTCGATTACACTGATACGATTGCACTAGATGAAACAGCATTCACTGCCATCGAGCAGAAAAGATCAGACAGTATACCTGAGATATGGATAGGTTAAAAAGTAGCTAATGGTGAACACCTTAAATAGAGCTGTTGGCAGTAAATTAGCCGCATTTCTCTCAAAATCGCTGTCAGGGTATCGCCGTTTAGATACGGTTTCTACCGATCAGGTAGCAGATGTTCTGGAAAGAGGCGATATTATCCTGGTGGAGGGTAATACTCGGATAAGTTCCGCTATTAAGTACCTCACCCAGTCCTCTTGGTCTCACGCGACTTTGTTTGTAGGGTCAAAGGGTGAGTCTGCATCTACATTGAACTTACTCGAGGCCGATCTACAAAATGGTGTGCGATTAGTAGGTGTTGATCATTATGAAGGTTTTAATCTTAGAATTTGCAGGCCAGTAAATCTAGCTGAAGCTGACAAGGATCGCTTGGTCAGCTTCGCAAAAGATAAGCTAGGCCATAAATATGACCTTCGAAACGTATTGGATTTGACTCGCTATTTGATTCAAAAACCTGCTGTGCCGACACGCTATCGAAGGTCCATGATTGGGTTCGGTAGTGGAGAACCAACCAAAGCAATTTGCTCAACATTGATAGCTGAAACCTTCCAATCAATTAATTATCCGATCTTGCCGCTGCGGGGCCAAAATGACAGCATCGATAGTGAGTCTGGGCGATCTCCAGAGGATTTGCCTACAGTAGTTTTGGTTAAGGATGCTAAAGGAGAGGTTCCTCTTTATTACAAGCGTCATTTCACCCATTTTACGCCGCGAGACTTTGATCTCTCTCCCTATTTCGAAATCATTAAACCTACTATAGAACACGGTTTTGATCATCATGCTCTTCATTTCGAAAAAGATTCTGATGCCTAATCATCCGCTGAGGGTGCTGAAAAGCTGTTTTTCTTAAGCTTTATATGGCCGCTGTTTGTATTTTTTTAGATAAGCCGTTCTGGCTATATTGTTCCTAAGAGTCGATTTAAAGCCGTCTCAAATTGGGCATCGCCTCTGCTGGTTTGGGTGAAAGGGTAGGGCGCATCCAGCTCAGGCTGCAGTCCGTCACGGGTTTCAGATCCTAGCACCACTATGCGGTCTAAGCGCCTCAATTTTCGGGCGAGTTTTGCTCCTTCAACGGAGGTTTTGCTATCAACTATTACCACCACGGATTTCCCAAAATAGTCATTTCCTGACGGGCTTGGTAGAAATGCATTCGAGTGAATGTCGTCCAAATAACCATAGGCGCTGCGTAAGTCTAAAATCAGGCCGTCGCAGTGGCTTAATCCAGCCATCAGCGATTTGAAACTAACGATATCAGAAGTGTTTTTGGATAGTGCCCAAAGCCTAACGTAGCCAATGACTTTATTGCCAGCACTGAATTCTTGGGTGCTGCTGGCAGTGGCGTTGCGGTAGCTATCGAATAAATTTTCGAATATTGGTGTGACAGTTATTTCACGTTGGCTTCCAGCTCGATCGATAGCTAAATCGTATTGAGAGTTTATTGCACTATTAAATGACGCCACTGGTTCGAAACGGCGGCCATTTGAAGTAACAATAATGTCTCCTCGATTGATACCTGCGTAAAAAGCGGGGTAATCTTCGAGAACAGCTGTAACGAGATGGCCATCAGGGTGTTGCTCGGTCTCGATACCTATGTGAAATAGAGACGCCCTTTGCCGAGCTTGAGAAGC
>CAWKZY010000152.1:0-5060 GCA_963854625.1 Gammaproteobacteria bacterium
CCCATGCAGTAACCAGTGGTGCCGATGCGTCGTGACGTGTCAACCGCCGGCTGGCGATCTAGAAAATCCACCATAGCCCTAGCATCAGTGTAATGGGTTTCGGCATTAAGATTTCGAGCCATAGGCAAAACTATGGCACGGGTTTCAGGCTGGCCAAAACTAGCACCTTCACCGATAACAGGTGCTTTAGCATCTCTGTAGAAGGGATTGACCACTAAAACTGAGTAACCTGACTGAGCCAAGCGCCTGCCCATATCACGAAACGCTGGGCGCAGACCCAGTATATCTGGCCAAATAATAACAGCGGCATGCGATCCTGACGAAGGGTGGACAAAATAACAGTCGGACACACCGTCTGGGGTAGTTACGTTAACGTCAGATTCTGTGACGGACTGAGCATTAGCCACCGGTGGCAACATCATTGCCAGCCCAACTGTAGCTGTCATTCTACTAAAATCGCGGCGTCCCATCCCTTTGGGCTTACCTAAAAATTCCTCTACATCGTGTTGCGTATCTTCGTCGCACATAACTGACTCCTGTTTATGATTATTATTCTTGGGCTTTTCTTTTGCTGAGCTTTTGCTGAGCTTTTGCTGATTTATCGGTTATCCGCCCTGTTTATGAGAGTATTTGTGCCGAGCTCAAATTACAACAACAATACGCCATCCATAATCATTTTAATTCACCCATCAATGTAGCAAGAAACTAGTAAAGCCATTGGGTTCGCGGCAAGTAGCAAAAGTCTATCCATTAACAAAAAATTGGTCGCTTACGCCAACATAGCGCTGCAGAAGCGACATTTCAAAAAACTGGATTTATCTGACCATGAACACCCGATGTATAGCATCGATCTAGAAGCCAAACTCGTCCAGCCCGAATTTGCCAAGCAGTTTTAAGACAAATTAGGCGCCGACGCCATTATCATTCCTACGACGAACACAATGGGACTTACACCCCAGCGTATTAGAACCTGTTTGATTGATGTTTTTGTGTTGATCCAAAAGTACTTCAAAGCAAATCCCTGCTGATACTGCAAACATCCTCCCTGGGCGTTGCGGAGCAGCAGTATTAGCACGAGCCGCTGCATCTGCCGCCTTTTTTGCCAGTAACGTTAAAACCAACCTTTTAATTTTACAATTTTGCGAGAACTTATATAGCGAGCTAGGCCACATTTCTAATGAAGAATTAGCACGCGGTCTCGATGATGCGGTAAAGTTATTAATTAGCTGATACATCTGCAGCTATAAATGTTTGCCATGACAGCAAAAAGAGCATAAGCGTTAGGGCAATTGAACGAGACGGGGGAGATATTTTTTTCGTTAACGAGTGCCCCCTTAACCTTAGCCTGTTGCACTTAGGCTGAATTGATCAAAAAAGGACAACAGCTTATTGATGGGTAAGCGTTCAAATACATACAAGGCATCCGGCGTGACCTTGCTGAAATTGCCATATCCGTTGGGCCAAATTCTTCACTGCGCTGTTTTCAGCCGGGAGCGCGATGCTCGGGCTCGAAAACTGGATTAGAAATTACCAGCCATATGATGTGATCACCGAATACTGCCGATCTCCACAGGCGCTTTACAGATCAGCTAGCTTCTCAGTAATGGGCACAAAGCGAAGAGATGATGATGCCGGGCCCGCACAAGGTGAGTGGGTTAAGACTGCAGAAGGTGATCATCTTATATTTGCATTTCTTAAAGTGGAACCGAGTAATCTCGGCATGTTTAATCTGTTTTTTTCAATTAGCACTTCCAACGATTTCTGCATACGAGACGATAGAATGCTTACTTTTGCGAAATAGCTTAAACGTCTCGTTAAGCTCAGCCCAATCGTCCATTAAACAATTTGTGTCGCCTAGTTGCTGCAAACGAGTCGCAAGGATTTTCGGCCCCTAGCGTATTTGCAAGTAAGATCAACACCATAGGCGCTAGAACCACATTACACTGATATAGAGAAAACCATGAGTAATGATCGCGCTAACGAACTGATTTAAGAACTTATTAAACAACTTGAGCAAAAAACTTCGCTCGACCTAGTCACAGTAGGTCAGGCCAGACAAAGCTGCTTCAGAATAAATTCGAAGATATACTCAACCCAATCTTCGATACCTCTAACAACACCATGCTGGAGAATGTCATCGCCCGTGAAGCCAGTTTTTTCTGCTACCCGCCCCATAGCAGAGCAACTTGTTTGAGAACTGGTAAACACCTTAAGCCGGCTTGGTATTTAAACCCGGAATGCTCATTGTACTTTAGGGTGTAACTCGATCGGGACAGATCCCTCACGAGATCCTGTCAACATACCAATAACCGAGTCGCCCCAAGTGTACTTAGCTCGCATCAACTCATTCACTAGGTCGCTTTTATCTTGGCGCAAGACGGTTGTATAGATGTCACGAGCGCCACTGCGAGTCACTTCAAAATCGCCGTTGGCTTCGATGCGACTAAACCACCCAGAACCATCCGCGCCAACTCTCAAGTACTGAAAACCTTCATCGTCCACTACCCACAAGCGAGTTGTTACAAGCTCGCCAGCCTCATCGATAGTGTGGAGCTCGACCACCTCGATTCGCTCGGAAGCGACTTGAATGACAGCTATCGGCAGCAAAATAATCGCTAATACAAGACCAAAGATCCATTTTAAATATTTCATTGTTTTCACTCCTTCGTATTGAGATAATACTTTATCACTAAATTGTTTAACGATAAAATGTTTATTGCTAAAGTATTAAACGCAGCAGAATGAAAAAGGTTACAAGTAATGTCAAAGACGTTGAGTAGTTTCGATCAGGAGCCCGAAGCTGAAGTGCTTTTTAGCTATTTCAACGAAATCAGCATCATTTCTCAGCTAAGCGGCGCAATGTTTGAAAAAGGATTACCGTTTGGGCTAACTAACGCCCAGTTCAGTGTTTTGAATTGGTTTATCAAAGTCGACAGCGAAGCTACACCTGGCAGGCTTGCTACGGCCTTCCAAGTAACCGCTGGGGCTATGACCAATACTTTGAAAAAACTAGCTGCCAAGCAACTAATCAAGGTTGAACCTGACCCAAATAGTGGTCGCAAGAAAAGAGTCACCATCACCGAGAAGGGCCGCAATCAGCTAGAACAAGCAATCCTATGCACTATGCCAGTATTCGGTGAATTGTTGCAGCTACTCGACAGCGCTAAAATTGAAAAGCAGCTGCCACTACTTCAGGAAATCAGAAAAACCCTTGATGAGATGCGCTATAAAAAGTGAAGTTTTATTTCGATAAGTTCGGCTAAATCAGTCTAACGGATTGGAGAAAGCTGAAGAGTTGGATACAACGGAGAGTAATACCGAGTGGATTGCGAGTGGATTGCGAGTGGATTAGTAGATATTCTACCAAAAAATGAATGCTCCTACCTACAACAAGCTGATAAGAACATCCCCTACACGAACAGAGTATTGTGTACAAAGTCTTGCTACAACTGAGGAACAATTTAGGATCAGCGGTCTTACGAGCTACAAAGCTGGATTAAAACGTTTGGTTTATCCTTATAACGCTAGATGTTTGGTACTGGATCACTTTTAACACTCCAAAGAAGCCTAAAAACTCAATTACCATCCTTTCATGACATAAATTCTCTTTTAATCGATAATTTGTAAAGGCGCTTCAATGAAAAAAATCTACCAAGGGTTTGGCATTTTCATCCTTTTTATCACAGTCGCCTTAGGACTATTTCTATTTGGCATGCGTTTTAGCGATGGACCTTTGGAGATAATATCCGGCGGGCCATTTAAAACTGGCGAGCTAACCCCAGCGCCTTCAGACTGGAGTTTTTTAAAAGAACTCGACACCATAGAATTTCAAACGTTGGATCCGCTGAGTTCCAGAACAGTGTGGGTAGCTAGCCACCAGGGTAGAATGTTTATCGTTAGTGGCTACATGAACCAAGGCTATGCAGCAATATGGAAGCAATGGCCTCACTATCTCGAGGATGATAATCGAATAATGTTGCGTATTGATGGCAAGCTCTATGAACAGAAACTAGTCCGCATAATGGATGATCCAGTTGTGGTTCCAGTTTTGAACGAATTAAGCCGAAAATATCTGGGGGGAGAAGCGGTGACCTCAAACGAGCAAGTCAGCCGAGGAGACACCTGGATGTTTGAAGTGGCAGATAGGTAAAGTAGGAAGCTGAAAAGTAATAAGCACACAAGCAGATAAATAACCAAAAACACTACAGTCAACTAAATATACCCACCACCAAGACATCGCTCCGCCCTAAAGGATACAAAATTCTGCAACCAACTATGAAAAGGACTTTGAAAAAATGATTAAAGTAAAGATATTCACCGTCGGCGGCACAATTGATAAAGTTTACTTTGATGCAAAAAGCACTTATGAGGTAGGCCCACCAAACATATCAGAGGTGCTCGCTGATCTTAGTTTGAACATAGAATTCGATGTCACTTCACTTATGCAAAAAGACAGTTTGGAAATGACAGACAACGACCGAGAGATTTTGAGAAAGACTATATCTGAAACGGATGCAACAATGATTGTCATCACCCACGGTACCGATACCATGGTGAAGACTGCTGAAAGTTTAAAAGAAATTTATGGTAAAACAATCGTTTTGACAGGGGCACTCGCCCCTGCACTGTTCAAATCTTCTGATGCTATGTTCAACATCGGCTGCGCCTTAACTGCAGTTCAAACAAAGCCTCCGGGTGCTTATATTGCCATGAACGGGCAAATTTTCGACTATGATAAAGTTCGCAAAGATGTTCCAAATAGTAAATTCGTATCCCTTTAAACCAAACGAATACTGAGAGAAAATCTATGAGTAATTTTCACGCAGCCAAACGCGAATCGAAATATTCAACGACTAACCCCAATGTATCGTTAGTAGATAGATTACTTTTAGGAGTATCACTGCGAGTTAAATTAACACTAGGCATATTGTTGCTGGCATTTTTAGCGTCTTGTAGCACAGACGACCCTAAAACTCAGACTGCAGAAATCCTTAGCTTTGAAGAAATTTTACAAACGCAACTTATTGAGGCCCAACCTGGAGATGTTATAGAAATTCCCG
>CAWKZY010000153.1:0-5048 GCA_963854625.1 Gammaproteobacteria bacterium
CGAACTAGCGACCTCTCTGTATAACAATGGATACAGAGTTGCCTGGATAGGGGCTGATCAAGAAGATCTAAACATAGCTAGACTAATTGAAGCTGAATCACTAAAGATCAGCTCAGTAAACTTATGCGGCAAGCTTTCTTACGTAGAGCTGGTTTCCCTGCTAAAAACTACAAGCCTGTTTGTTGGTGCCGACAGCGGGCCAATGCATATTGCCGCCTCCACGGGCATTCCTGTTATAGGTTTGTTTGGAGTAACCAACGACACTATCTGGGCTCCATTAGGAAATAAAAGCGAAGTACTAAGAGGCACGTTAGGCTGCAAGCTTTCTTGTAGGAACAAGCTTTGTGTTGCTGACAATCGCTGCATGGTATCGCTGAATCCCAAGCGAGTGGTTGAATCTGCCCTAAGCAAGTTAGTAGGAATAACTTCCCAACAAAAGGTCACAGTTTAGAGAATTCAATTCTGCCAACAGTATTAAAATCTGCACCGAAAATATTTCTTACAAAGAAATTTGTGTTTCATTCCAATACGTACCAATACGCATATGGTTTGAAAGTTCCATCAAGAAGTAGGAAAGACATTTCCCTGACAACACTACCAATCATTGATGAGTTTCCCCGCACCTTACGGGGCTGGCTTAGTTTCGGGTTCAATTATATATGGATCGGTTATGACTCTTTCTATTAGAGAAATTTTCAGCAGGAATTTTTGTCTATCTAAGGTAAGTCTCGGCAGGTAAGCTCGGAGCCGGTATTGGAGTATAGACAAGCTATTTACCCCGACACCGGCATTTCTTATTAAGTGGTTAGCTATTAGTTATTAACCACATTACGAATGATCGAGATCATGTCCGTCACACCGCGCCTGAATGCCGCAACGGGAATTCTTTCGTCGTTGCCATGCACACCTGTAGGTTCACCGGGTTTAGTAATGATCGGATCGAAACCGTAACTCACAATACCAAGGTCGCGAGTAAAGTGGCTGTCGGTAAATCCGGTGCTTACCGACGGCATTACGCGAGAATTGGGATAAAGCTCACGGGTGACATTCTCTATAGCGCTAAACAAACGCGAGTTAGTTGATGAAATCGCCGGGGTAAATGCCATGATCACACCCACCTCAACACCTGTGCCTTCTACTAAGGCGGTAAGGTCGGCAATGAATTCTTCTGCTGGCCGATCTGGCAACATCCTACAATCCAGTTCGGCCCAAGCTTCTGGGGGTACAACATTGATTTTATTTGAGCCACTTAGCCGAGTAATTGAACAAGTATCTCTAGTCAGCGCATGATGGCCCGGTCGGTATTCCTGAAAAGCCGGCAGGAACTCTGGGTCGGTAATCGCTTGTTCAATATTCGCATACGCGGGTACCCATTCGTTATCCAGCGACTGCGCGATACCTGCAAAATAAGTCGCTACCGGAGGAATAATACGGGCGGGAAAAGGATTCTCTCGCAGAATTGCCAGTGCATCAACGATTCGAGTCAGTGAACTGGTCGGGCGAGGCGATGAACCATGACCAGGCTCGTCTATCGCAGTGAGCCGAAGCCAAACCGGTACCTTTTGAGTAACTTCAACACCGAAGACGATTTCATCGGAATCTTGACTACCCGAACCACCTTCGTTCATAAGTAGCCCAACGCCTTCAAATATTTCTGGACGATTATCAATTAACCAGCCGACACCGAATAAACCACCCGCTTCTTCATCAGCCGACGCAACAAAAACAACATCTCTATTAAGAGCGCGCCCACTTCGATGCAATGTTAAAAATGCCGCAAGGTGAGAAATGCCAGTGCCTTTCATGTCCCTTGCACCACGTCCCAAAATGTAACCATCACGCATCTCACCAGACAGAGTTTCCGTAGTCCAGTAAGCAGGATCAGCAGGAACGACATCGGTATGCTGAAGCAACATTAGTCCGGGTTCATCGCCCCCTTCTAGGCGCGCCCAAATATTTCCTCGGCCAGGTGCACTTTCTGCCGTTTCAAATTCTATTCCTTCAGCTTCAAAAATCTTCGAATAAAAATCAACTGCGCGAAATTCGTTTCCTGGCGGGTTAATGGTATCAACCTGAATAAATTCTTGCAGCCAAGTGACGGCTTCGTCTTCTATAGATTGTCCATTGACTTGGCCAACCAATAAAAATGTCAGTCCTATTAATAAGATTTTTCTGATTTTCAAACTACTTCTCCTGATGTTCTGGGGCATGGTGAAAATAATTAAATTTGTATTGAACAAATATTCTCATACATCGGGGCTACAATCATCAAAATTGAAGTTTCAAGCATTTATAAACAAGTCTAGAGCCTCGGAGAAGGATTTCTTCTTCCTAAAAAAAGTGATTTTCACAGAAACGGTGCGGCTAGGGCGATTTTGGTGCAAAATTAATGATATTGGCTTCTCACGAGACAAAGAAGCCAATTATCGTTGGGCTATTTTGACTTAAGGAATTCAACCGCCAAATCGGGATAGTCTGTAAATACGCCATCAATATTCGCGTTAAAAAAATGGATATCTAAAAGATCGTTGTAATCCTTTGCATAGAGTGGCACTTGCCCCCTGTCTTTTCGATAAGTATATGGATGAACTTGCATACCTGCCGCGTGAGCAGAAGCTACTAAATCTGTCACAATAATATCATTCTTACTGGACTCTTCAGCAACAACCAAAGTGTGAGAAGGACCAACTCCGTCAGCTATTACTGAGAGCTTTTCCATACCATCGTCTTCAAATATCCACGGATATTCGTCGTCATCTCCAAGTAGCATAACTAATTTCAACTCAATTGCTGCCGCCGGCAGTATCTCTTCATAGAGTATTTTAAGCTCATCAAAACTGAAAGTCTGAAGAAATACCTTATCTTGCTTTGAGGTATAGCCATACTCTTTTAAGACATTCACAACCGCGGTACTTAAATCTTTACCGGCTTCTCGATGAAACCCCGGAGATTTAATTTCAGGATAGATGCCAACATTTCTACCGGTGGATTGGTTCAAGCCTTGAATAAGTTCAATTTCTTCTTGCAAGGTTGGCACTCGAAATGACGATGCAACCATTGGGAATCGCGCCGAATAACTTTGAATTTTTTGTCCTTCGACGATCCGAAAACCCTCACTGGCCCGTAACCGTTTGATTTCAGCTAAGGTAAAATCAATGGCATAGAAATGGCCATCGTCACGGACTCGGTCTGGATACAACTCACCGACATTAGTCGTACGATCCAAGGTGATGTCATGCAAAACGATGAGTTGGTCGTCTTTAGTCATAACGACGTCCTGCTCGATATAGTCGGCGCCCATAGCATAAGCCATAGCTTTGGCCTCTAGGGTGTGTTCCGGCAAATACCCACTCGCGCCCCTATGGGCTATCACTAATTTTTGCGCCATTGCCTGACCTCCCAGTGTTGACATAATCAGGATAATACTTAGTATTTTTCTATTTTTCATTGGTATTACCCGCTATGTAAGTTGAGCCAAATATAAACAAGCCATTGTTTTTAATGTCGTTTTATCGGCTTTTATAGTATTGATTGGCTTGCTAGCATTAAAGCCTAGCAAACCATGATTTCAACAGTATGACAATTAGAAATGAAGTAGCGCCGCACTAACGGTAGCTATGGCTAAGGCTAAGGCTTAGGCTTGGCCACAAGGCTTGTTGGATGCTTAAACTCTTGTCCTTATATAACCTTATAAAATTACGAACCAAAGCGATAGCGAAGCCGGAAGGCCACAGTATCGACTACCCGATCATTAAAAGACTGTTCGAGTAACCTTGGAAATGTATCAAATTCATCTCTGGGCAAATTGCTGCCCCTGGTATAGACCAAAAATAAATCCGAAAGCGGCGCTAGCTCCCAACGATAACGAGCCTGTAAAGTCATCCGACTAACCACGAAGTCGTCTGATTCGCTGCTAGGTTTGCTCACCGGAATTAATGAGCGAAATTTATTGGGGTCAACTTGCCAAAATCTGTCCTCAAAAGCCTTTAAAGCGTTCCATTGAACACTGAGGCGCAGCTGCTGCCAGTTAGAAATAAAATAATTGAGTTCTAAGTTTGGAGACCATTGATGGCCTTCGAAAGATGTGTAAGCACCGTCTCCTTTATGAACTAAGATCGCTTCCGAGTCGGTATAGCGAGTACTTAGACTGGTTGAGAAACTGTCATTTGGGCGCCATTCAATACCGACATCATAGCTATAGCGAGCCGGTCCGAGAGCTTCTTGACCCAATTCGGTTCCTCCAAAAAGCGACACTTTCTTTGACGGATCAGTCTCATATGAGAAGCTAATCCCGCTGCGACCAGGTATTTCAAAATCACCTGTGCCACCGCCAAGTCTGTCATCTGCTCGCTTGGGAAAATGTCGCAAACTAAAAGCGAAGGTATCGTTGGTTAAAAAGTTATAATCTTGGTTAAAAAACAAGCCAAGACGAACCGGGCGACCCTCAAGGTTCCATTGATTAGTAATAATATACGTAGTCGTTCTATTCCTTAAACCTTCTATATCCGACTCTACCAAATTGTAATTGTAGTCAAGATTCATTTGATCGTTTCGAGTAAGGAATCCAAGGTCATTGATATCGAGAGTTTCATCAAAGTAAGTGGCGCGAAGCGTATGCTGCTTCCCGCGATCTGGACGAAAACGAAAATCTGCCATGCCGCCCATGCCAGTCACGCCTTCAACATTGCTGTGGAAAAACTGGCCATCAAAAACCAGTCGGTTATCTGCAGAAAAATAATGCGCATCTATACCATTTACAGTTGCATCAGTACTAGAATGAGAAATATCTGTACCCATCCAACCTATGCTGCGTCGTCCACCTGAACGGGTATCTTCATAAATCAACCGACCAACCAAGAAGTCTCTTCCATCGGCTTCTAGCTTAACAGTGCTGCCATCTTGATCGGTGCCTAATATTTGCGAATTCGCTTCCGAAGCCGCCAGTATCCCATAACGAAGATTGCCGCTTTGGCCGGTAAATTTTGCAGCACCCAGCAGATCGCTGGGTGTGCTGACATCGGTAGCCACAGTGTCAACATCATCAGGAA
>CAWKZY010000154.1:0-4929 GCA_963854625.1 Gammaproteobacteria bacterium
ACAAATATCCTAGAAAACCTGTCTTTAAAGTTCACATTCAATGTTAAACACCAAACGGAAGTGCCCGTTGGCCGACAAAATACAGATACCGCAACGTCTGTTACTCTAGTAATGAACTTTTAGATAGCCTCTGGGGCATACGACACAAAAAGCGATGCAATTGATGCCACAACTAATCACACAGCGATAAAAGGAATATTCATGACCCCCATCGTCCGTCTTTACTGGATCATCGCACTTGTCCTAATGCCCCTCAGTGCCACCTGGTTGTTGATGAAAACAGGCGGCGACTCTTCATTGTCAGCATTAACCTCAGCGCCTATTCAATTCACAGTCTTTCTTTCATTGCTTGCTTGGACACTTGTGGGCGCCTATGAAATTTTCTTCTGCGTCAGCAACCTTCGCCGCAACTACCCAGTTTTAGCGAATATTCGTTATCTATTAGAATACATTCGTCCGGAAATACAACAATACTTTATTGCCAACAATATTGAAGAAAAGCCTTTTAGTCGCGAACGCCGAAATCTAATTTATCGTCGCTCGAAAGGCGCTAACGACAACCTTCCTTTCGGCACAGAACAAGACATATTGGCAGAGGGATACCGAAGCCTGCAGCATTCCATGAAACCTAGCAAGGTCGTGGAAGGATGCATCAGAGTCACTTTCGGAGGGCCAGATTGTAAACAGCCCTACAATGCATCCCGCCTTAATATTTCTGCCATGAGCTTTGGCGCACTCAGCGCGCAGGCTATTGAGGCACTCAACAAAGGCGCCTCTCTTGGAGGCTTTGCTCATAATACCGGCGAAGGCAGCATGAGTGAGCATCACCTAAAACACGGTGGCGACATCGTTTGGCAGATTGGAACCGGTTACTTCGGCTGCCGCAACTCCGATGGCAGCTTTAATGACGAAGCCTTCGCAGAGCGAGCAAATCTTGATAATGTAAAAATGATCGAGATTAAAATTTCTCAAGGCGCCAAACCTTCACACGGCGGCGTCCTGCCTGGAGCGAAGGTGACTCAGGAAATCGCGGATATTCGATTAGTGAATGTTGGCGAAACGGTTAATTCACCCCCAACACATCCAGAATTCAACTCACCTAAAGGACTACTTGATTTCGTCAAGCGGCTGCGCAAACTTAGCGAAGGTAAACCTGTTGGCTTTAAATTCTGCCTAGGCAAAAAGATTGAATTCTTAGCAATCGTAAAAGCAATGTTAGAAACTGAAACCTATCCCGATTTCATTACAATTGATGGCGCAGAGGGCGGCACTGGCGCAGCCCCTGTAGAGTTTTCCAACCGTTTGGGCACACCTTGCTTAGAAGCTACATACTACGTAAACCAAATATTAGTTGGTACCGGAATAAGAGACCGTATAAAACTCATTAGCGCCGGCCAAACCGCTACTGGATTTGATATGTTAGAGAAAATTGCAGTTGGTGCAGATACAGTCAATGCTGCAAGGTCAATGATGATGGCATTAGGCTGCGTGCAAGCCAAAGCTTGCAACACCAATCACTGTCCATCTGGCATTGCGACTCAAGATCCAAGCAGGGCGAAGGCTGTTGATGTTGATGAAAAGTCGGTGCGAGTTAAAAATTTTCAACACGGCACTGTCGAAGCCTTCCTTGAGCTATGCGGAGCCATGGGGTACTCCAATCCTTGCGACCTAACTCCCAGCGATTTGTATAGCCGCTGCGAAGGGGGCATGAAGAGCTTTGATCAAATTTATGAGCCTATGGTTGATAAACAGCTGTTTAGTGATACCGCCCCTAGCAGCTACCGTGACGACTGGCTAAAGTCCTCTGCTGCGACATTCTAGAAGTCACCACCCTCATTTCTAACCCTAACCAGAGTTAGCTGGAGCCAGCTCATCGGGCTGGCGCCGCGGCTGCGGCAGAGGCTATACTAAACTAATACTATTTTAGAGAAGTCTCTTGAAATCATTCATTGCCCTGAGCTTAGCCACCTTTTTTAGCAGCTGTATTGGCTTTGCCGTGCATGCTGACCAAACTAACCCTGAGCTTGACGAACTCTTTAAGCAGCTGCTGAAAGCTGAGGAAGAACCGATTATCCGGGAAATAGAAGGTCAAATATGGGAAATTTGGCTGCAACATCCAAACCCAGATATTGAACGCCTTATGCAACTTGGGACCCAGCGAATGAATGCACAAGCTGTTTCTGAAGCGATGGTAGTTTTTACCCAAGTGACCATAAGCTATCCCGACTACGCGGAAGCGTGGAACAAACGAGCAACTCTTCATTACTTAATAGGAGACGCAGAAGCATCCGAGGCGGATATCAAAAAAACCCTAGAATTAGAACCACGACATTTTGGCGCTCTTTCCGGGCTAGGCTTGGTTTACTTGCAAAGCGGTGAACTTAGCAAGGCCAAGAAAGCGTTTGAAAATTTAGTCGCTGTTCACCCAAATAGCCCCAATGCCAAATCTAACCTAGACCTAATAAACGAACAATTGCGACTTGGAGTGATTTAAGGAGTTCTAGAACATTCTAAAAGATTAAGCCGGACATAAAAAAAGGGATATGCGCTGAACGCAAATCCCTTTTTTGCAGCCAATCTTCTGGCTGCTGGTTGAAATCGTGAGCTTACTGGCGTGTGCCAGTTACTGCGAAATCACCGAAGTCACTGCCAAATGCGCCATTTACTGCGTCGCCTTCAACCGTACCGTTAAACTCTAAAACTAATGTTTGGCCTTGGGCATCAACTTCAGCCTCAAAGTTTATTGCATTGCCATCAAAGGTAATACCCTCAATAGGTGCTTCGCCTAATCCATCAGCTACCATCATACCTGAGCCATCTGCATTAATCGTTAGTGTAGCTGCTAATGCGCCCAGAGGCGTGTTCATTTCAACACCCCAAACGCCAACAGCTGGAGACACACTTGCCGCACAACCTACAAGAACAGTAAGAGTTAATGCTATTAATCCACTCGTTAATTTTTTCATAATTATATCCACCTAATTTAAAGTTCAAAAGCTCTAACTGTTTTACAAACCAAACTCAGGGTTACCAACAGCATTGATTTCTGGCAGCCTGCCAACACCCCTCTTTTCGCGAGATGTTGACGATTACTAAACCGTGCGCATATTTTCCCGTTAAAACGGTCTGAGTCAACCGCAAAAAGCGTCGTTTTTCATTCATTTGGACCCAAAAAAGCACAAAATGGCCCATTCAAGGGATAATCCATGCGTCCAACCATCGCTCGCCGACCTTTTTAAAACCAAAATCACTTACGATAGCCCGCTCAATACCCGACATATGGGCAGCACCATAAAAAACACTTAAGCTGCGCAATTGAGGGTCCTTCAGAGAGATTTTTAGCACCCTTAAGGCTGCAAGGTTTCGATCTCCAAGAATCGTCAGCTGCGACTCTAGCTCGGCAGATAAAGACGTCAATTCAACATTGGATAGCTCTTTGGCCAGTAAATATTTAACAACTGAATCTCGCCGCTGTGTCATCACCGCTTTTAATATTGCCAGTGACTCCAGTCCGGATTGGGGGCGACTATTAGCCTGAGAAAGCGACTGAGCGAGGGCTAGACTTAAGAACATAGAAAACGAATTTTCGTTTTTAGATTGCATAATCTCACCGAGCTGCGCCGGGCTAACATCAGCATGACGGAAATTGGCCTGAGTGTAATCAATCTTCTCCAGCTGAAAGCTAACCTTGAGAAATTCCGCCATAGCCCGTTGCAGCATTGATACCGGCGAGCGCCTGCCGAAGGCAGCTGTAGCTTCGCCAAAAGCGGGCCGCTGGTCGGCTTCAGCTACTAATTCGTATAATACTGCGTCTTGAGATTGAAAATAATCGTTCAGCTCATCAAAATAGCTTGCGTCGGCCATATGGACGGCAGAAACCAAATTAAGAGTGATACCTGATTCATTTTCATAGATCGCGATGGAGGTTTGCAGTCTTCCTTGCCATTGTTCAGCTCCCTCAACAAATCTAACAAACCGTGAAGTAGGCTGGGACTGGGATTTTTGAACTGCGAAGGCATCAGATTCCTGACTATTCGATGGAAACGAGAATAAGAAAACTGTGAATGGAAATAGAAATACTGACAGCCGCCGCCGATTTCGAAGACTGACTGCCAAGTTAAATAATGTCATCACTAAACCTAGCTGGTTCCTGGGGTTCCACCAGAGAAAGACAAGGATAACATTAGAGTTGCTGAACGACGATTGGATTTTAAATAGGCGCCAATATTGAGGCGACTTTCAAAGGCCAACTTAAATTGTACCGAAGATTGAAACTGCTCTAAAACGTCAGCTGCAGACGGGCGCACTGAGCCCAAATAATCCCGCGTAAAATGTCGATGTAGGGAGTTTTTCACTCACCCGAAAGAAATCACTGGAACGAATGCCTTCATAGAAATTTTCAAGCTGCTTGAGAGATTCGACTTGTTCAGTTTTTTAAACTTTGAGCGCGCATCAGCGAAGGCAGGATCTAAGTAAAGACCGAACAGCTGGGTCTGAGCTGCAACTAATAAATTGTGGGGCATGATCTCAACGAATTGAGTAGGCAGATGTCTCACCAAAAAAAAACAACTTACGCGCCAAATAACGGCAAATCTCACCGGCATCATTGAGAAAGGCGTCCCCTTCCTCATAAAATGGCAACTGCGCGAAAGTAAAATTGGGTTTAAATGCAGGCCATTCATCCAAACTAAGTCGTTGATCATTAAAAAGGTTCCTATCTCCTCCATCATCAGTCGAATAGCGTCGCCGCTGCCGCGAGTGTTGATCTAGGTTAACTCTGTTATAAGCTCTGCCGCGAGCACACGGTTGAGCGCTGCCAACAAACTTGCTTTAAACCTAAACCCCGCAACACTTAAATTTTGGCCACGCTTACAAATCCTCCTTAGAAATTTCTACGGGAATTATTTTTTGCTTATAGCTGCTATTAAT
>CAWKZY010000155.1:0-4928 GCA_963854625.1 Gammaproteobacteria bacterium
GGTTGGTTGCAAGGCACCTTTTAGTTCTGAGCCGATTGTCGGTCATGACTAGGGCCCTAACTTCGGCGTCCCTAGTGCTTTTGTCTTGTCACGGTGAGTGCTTTTATCTTGTCACCCTGAGTGCTTTCATTTTGTCACCCTGAGTGCTTTTATTTTGTCATCCTGAGCGTTTTTATTTTGTCATCCTGAGCGTAGCCGAAGGATCTCAATCAGCCTGCAGCGGGCCCCTCGACTGCGCTCAGGCTGACAAACATTCTGTGAGCCATCTTAAAGGTACTTACTAACCACCTCAGCCAGCGCCTCAATATGCGCCGGATTATCATTCAAGCAGGGAATGTAGTGAAACGTCTCACCCCCAGCCTCAACAAACAGCTCGCGGGCTTCCATATTAATCTCTTCAATGGTCTCCAAGCAGTCAGATGAAAAGCCCGGGCAAATCACTGCCACATGCTTAATACCTTGGTCAGGCAACGCTTCCATAGTCTTATCAGTATAGGGCTGCAACCAGGGCTCACGACCAAAGCGCGACTGGAATGTGGTCATAATCTTGTGTTCGTCCAACCCCATACGCTCGCGTACCAGTCGTGTCGTCTGGTGACATAAGCAGTGGTACGGATCGCCCTTTTTCAAATAACTCTGTGGCGTACCATGATAGGAAAACACCAATTTATCCGGCTCACCGTGCTCATCAAACTGCTTGCGGATAGTCTCGCACAACGCATCTATATAAGCCTCAGACTGCTGATAACCGCCAATAAAATGCAGCTCAGGCACCCAGCGTGTTTTGGTGAAAACCTTAGCCACTGCATCAAAGGTAGAGCCTATAGTCGCGCCTGAATACTGTGGGTAGAGGGGTAGCACAGTAATGTTGCGGACATTTTGTGCGGTCAGTTCGGCGATTGCCGACTCCATAGAGGGGTTTCCATAACTCATGCCCAGGGCTACAGGCACATCGTCATTAAATTTTTCATCGAGAATTTTCTTTACCCCAGCGGTCTGAGCTTTGCAGTGCACCATCAACGGTGAGCCGCCTTCGGACCAGACACTGGCATAGAGCTTCGCTGAACGACTTGGGCGAATACGCAGAATAATCAGGTTGAGAATCATCCACCACAGCAGTCGTGGTACTTCTACAACCCGGGGATCACTTAAAAATTCTTTCAGATAACGACGTAACTCAGCCGTTTTGGGTGCATCCGGCGTACCCAAATTACACAGCAACACACCACGACGGGGCGAAGGCCCTTGGTGGTCGTAGTCGGTCTGGCCCTGATATTTCATTGATCGCTCCTGAATGCGTTGGTTGCGCTAATGCCGAGACCATACGGCAAGCGCATCGGATCGACAAATATTATTCATGCAAAGACCGCCCATATACGGGCTATAGGGGCGGCTGGATGAGTTACATTCAGGTGCTCTGCGGTTAGATAAGTTTTTTGGTTAGGGCTAAAACCACGCCCGCAAACTCCTCTGCATTATTAACAATCTGGTTTATTTTGGTATTTCTGTCCGTCGCTGACTGCACCACTTTTAACAGCTTGCCCAAGGCCTTTACATCCGCGGGGGCAGGTAAAAGTTCTTTGACCTCTGAGTCGGTCATGCTGGTGAGGGAAGAGACCTTTGATGCCAGTATCTGGTCGGTTGCGTGGGCGCTGCGCTCAGCGGCCTGCTCTACATCTATGTCGAATTGATCCCAATCTATAGCCATTTTGTTCTTCCTTGCGGTATGTGTTTTTGTTGAATAGCTTTTTGTTGAATAGCTTTGTGCTGGATAGCTTTGTGTTGAATAGCTTCTTATTAAAGAGCTCTGTTTTAAAGAGCTTTATATGGAGTCGCGCAGTTCATTGATTTTCCGCAGGTACTTTTCGCCCTTAGCGACTTTACCTTCAACATTCTGTGACGTTTTTAGGAGATCGCCGACGATGACGTCTGTCGTGTCGATAAATTGAGTTATCTCATCACTGCTAACCCCGACCATTTCAAGGTAACGATCACGATTTTCTACCACCTTCGAGGCTGAGAGTAAAAAGCCTGTAATACTGTTGTTAATCGCCTTTGCTTGGGCGTACTCGGCGGTCAGCTTGGTTTCTATGCGTTGTTCCAATACCTCTAAAGGCTGAATTAATTCCACGCGTTTTTGATTGATTTTCTGCTGCAGTTTGGGGCTGGTTTTAAGAATAAACTTAAGCCGGTCCTGCTTATTGCCGCTGGCCACGATCTGATCCCATACATTGGCAATCGCCGGCTCTACAAAAAACTGATTGGCAAATTCTGGCACCCATTCATTTTGAATGAAGTCGTCAATATCCTGCTTTTTGCGATCGAAATAACGATGTAGCAGTGTCAGATTAGATTGTTCAATGGCTGAGATTCGATTGCCGAGCTGTGCGGACAGTTCGGGTGCCTCAGGCGGGATGGAGACACAGGCCATCATTAATAGGCTGATCGTTATAAGGCTAAGTTGACGGATTTTTTTAAATGGGTGCATGGGTGATTTCTCATTCCTTGAGTGAATAACGCGGTTATCTGTTGTGGACGTTTTTATTAGTACTAAGTGTTACGCATTGCGTCTCGATGCAATCACTAATAATTTTTTGCGGTAGGTTTTTATCGAGTGGTCTTTGAGAAGTTTGAGCCATGGTAATTTTTTAGTCACGAGCCCCTTAATGCGATAGAACAGGCTCACCGAATAGAGCAGCTCGACACTGCTGTAGTCTGCTGTGGCACAGTTGGTCATGTAGCGCATGTTGCCAGCATGCAAGTATCCGTTAACTTTGTTGAGCAAAAAGGCGCGGGTCGGCTTGCCAATGTAGGGAAGCCACTGAGCTAACCAGCCGAGTACCGTAATGGTTTCATCTCCAGGTGGCAGCATGGTGACGCAGTCTGCGGCATTAACCAGTCGATAGATGGGTGCTTTGATATTAGCTATCCAGAGTTCATCGCCAACTCTGGGTGATCCGAAGGTATAGCAGGCAGCAATGCCACCGAGAGGGTGAGTCATTTCTTTCGCGGCGACTGTGGCCAATGCGCCGCCGAGGCTATGCCCGGTGATATAGAGAGGTAGGTCTTTGAGGTCATCCTTATCGAGTCGGTTCTGAATATCGAGCGCGACCTCATTGTAGGCATCGTTAAATCCCGAGTGGATATTGCCACCACTGGGGCAGGCTACGGCTATGGCACGGGCATCGGCTTTTATATCTCTAATGCTGCTGGCTTCGGTCCCTCTAAAAGCGAGAACTGCAAAATCGCTATTGGCCACGATAATGGCTTGAGTGCCCTTACTGTCAAAGGTCTCTGCCAGCTTGAGGCTGAGCAATGTCAAATTGACTGCCAAATCCATGGCTTCTTTTTTATGGTCATAGCCGACAAGGTCGATCAGTTTTGTTAGCGCCGACTGCTTGCTCTGATCGGTAAGTTTTTTGATAGCCTTCAGAAAATAGTCTTTCTGCGGCTCATCTGGGAACAGGGGATTAAAGCGAAGGTAAGAGAGCTCTGCAATACAGGCCATAAGCCAGCTAGTCCTGTCGCTGTATGCTTTGCGATAGGCTGGGAGCTTCTTTTTAAGCAAATTGTCTATTTCATCTATGTCGGTTTGGGATTGCGCGAGAACTGTCGTCATCTTGTTAGCCTCCAAGTTGTTATAAGAATAATTCCTATAGCTAACAGTAGTTAGGATATCGAGCATTTCCAGGCTAGACGTGAATCAAAGGAGGGGCTGCAGATCTGCAGATCATTAAATCTAAGTAGAGAAGGCATAGACGCGTGGACCATGGTGCAAGAAAAGCGCCGGGACGCTGAATGCCGAAAGATTGCCAGGTCGTAGCATCTTCACTGAGGCTATTTCGATTAGCTACTTGATGATTGGAAAAATCATCGGAACAGGCTCATTCCACTGCAGTAATATTTGTCGGGAGATTAGCATACCTCCTGAATACAGATATTATGATCAGTTAAAGTAGATCATAATTAATTCTTGATATGCTTTTACTTATCAAATATTGAGGTTATTTTGTACTGTGATATGTTAATGTATATCATATAGTTATGTTTGATATAGAAAAGTAGATCGAAATGACGTATTTAAACGACCAGACACTCAAAAGCCTACGCGAGGCTCGCCGGAGGAAGGGGCTTAGCCAAAGAGAGTTAAGCGCCAAGTCTGGTGTACCCCAAAGCCATATATCCAAGATAGAAAGTGGGGCGGTTGATTTGCGAGTGTCTAGTCTAGTCGCTTTGGCGCGTGCTTTGGATTTAGAGCTTGAACTTGTTCCCAAGAAAACAGTTCCCGCGGTGAAATCTATCGTGCGCATTAGCACGAGCGCTGATGTGGCAAATATACAAAAGATGATTCAAAAAGAAATGGATCAATATAAGAAGGCGATAGCGGCGATAGATCAAATCCCTTCCATCGCAAACAGTGATTTGGAGACGTTAAGGAAAGCCGTCGCGGATATCGATAGCTTTAAGCTCGACAATTCAGTGTTAAAGGCGATTTCATCATCGAGACGCGCTATTGAAGAGGCGATGAAAAAAAGCCTAGAGAACCCATTGCGTGAAGCAGTGGAACCCAGTGTCGCTGTTCAAGAGGCGATGAAGAAAGCGGTTCGTCAAATGGGTTCTCTTCGAAACTCTCTGGCACATAGCAACCCTGTTAAATACACTAAGGCATCTGTGCCTGCATATAGCCTAGATGGGGGTGACGATGAGTAGTAATGTATCAACCCTCAATGTCTTTCTCTATGATGAGCTGGTGGGCACGATTACCAATGTTGGCAGTGACCGCTCTCTGTTTGCATTAGCACAAGATTATATTGAGAATGCTGACCGCTCAACACTAAGTCTCGGTTTCAAAGACTCTCTTGGTGAGTTGATCACGGACTTTAAGCCCACACAAACAAAGCTCCTACCCTTCTTCTCAAACCTTTTGC
>CAWKZY010000156.1:0-4924 GCA_963854625.1 Gammaproteobacteria bacterium
ATGAGTAATAAAGTTTAGCAAACGCACGCAGCGAGATAAAAGTGCCTGTGAAATTACCAGCATCTCGAACGGCACGGCTCTTAACTCAATGGTACTTACATCAATGGTACTCACATCAATGGTACTCACATCAATGATATTTACATTGTTGGCTCGACGTCCTCGTGCTGAGCCCTTAAGCCTCGGCAATAATTAGCCTGGCAGTCTACTGAGTAAGCTGTTTTTATTCAGAGAGCCTAACCTTAGGCTCTCTATCGTTGGAACTCACCGAGAGGAGAGATTGGGCAACCAGTTCTTATTACGGTGTACATGGAATTAGCCAACTTCCATTGCCCATCCATTTTAACAAGATCAAAAACATCGACGCCACAGTGTGAGAAGACCCCATCAATATAAAAGTCATAAGGAGCCCAGAATACCGCCATAAGATCATTAACCAGTACAATTTCATCCCAGTAGCGCTCGGTGTATTCAGCGGCATTAGGGGCCAATTCTGCGTTGTATTGTTGTCGAGAGCGAAGCTCAAAAGTACTGTCAGACTTCTCTCTAATACTGTAATTATGCGAGCCATTAATACTAATACTTGCCATCAAGACTTGATTATCGGTGTTTAGCGCCTCAAAAAAGCGATCCACGACAACCATCACAGCATCGTGTTCTGGATGCTTCTCTTGTGCAGCGATACATGGGCTGACTAGCGCACTTAGTAAGAACAAAGTCGAAAATACTCGATTTTTCATTGCGTGAGTCCTAAAGGATTAAAGAATTTCTTAAAAGATGCTGGCTCTAGGGTATAAGATATAATCCGAGACTAGCAACACAAACTCTATTAAAAATTAATGAGTCTTATCGCAGGGTGATTTGTTCATCTCTGCGGGTATGTTTGTTCTATTAATCAGGCTTGTACTGAGGAGCAACTAACATTAGTTTTGAGGCATTTTCTACTCTAATTCGAACCAGAATAACGAAAGAAACTCGGGCGTTTCCTTGCTGCAACACTTACTATTAGACAGCGAGGTATCACCTAGAAGCCTAGTTCTTCCGCGTCATTGATTTTTCGCTGTGCTGCCGACCTTATATCGCAAATGTTGGCGGCCTCTTACGCTCACACATCTAGTTATTGGCTCGTCGTCGGCCAAAGGTAACTCTTAATGCTATCTATTATTAACGCTCGATTGAGACTCAGACCTTGGTGGATGAATGCCTTATTGCTGTTCTGCGCTTTTATGACTTTCTTGTATCTGCCTTGGGACATATTCATTAAGCCTCTCAGCCAAGATCAAGAAGTTTGGTTTGGGTTTTTATTCACCGGCTGGTCGGCCAAACTTGGCGCGGTGCTGCACTGGTGTGTTTATGGTGCTGGCACGTGGGGTTTTTGGAAAATGAGGCCGTGGATGCATCCTGGTGCGGCCCTCTACACCCTTCAAATTGCGCTGGGCATGTTGATTTGGAGCAGTATGGATGAAAGAGGCTCAGGATTAATAAATGGATTGTTAGTCACCATGCCTTTTCTCGCTCTAACTATTGTTCTATTTCGATCAAGCGGGCGCTTTATAGGCGATGCCAGTTTGGATAGCGAGCCTGTTCAGCTCAAGGGCGAGCAGCTTAATGAAACGTCAGAATGAAGCTAATCGTCAGTTAACCAGCACTAGCCAATCTCATAAATTGGCGCCTCTAGCTCTAGCGAGCGCAATCCTATTTACCTGCACGCCAGAGCCCATTAATTACGACTGGTTGCAAGGTGAGTGGATTTCTAGCCTTGCGCACACAGCTGCTGCAAACGAGATCCGCAATAAACCGGCTAGTGCCTCGGCGGGCAAGCTAATTTGGTCAGTACAAGGCGACCGACTATTCGCAACCGATCACTCCATTGACCTTCAAGAAGACAGCCTATTTGAAACCGAAACTGTCAGTGTTTCTGAGCTACGGCTCAAAACAATCAGCCAAGGCGATTTTATTGTCAGGAAAACCGAATCCGGTTTTTGCAGCGAAGCCTATGGCATAGCCAACGCTCTAGTGACCATTGATTGCATGGTTCCGTACCCATAAGTAATTTAGACTTGGAGGTCCGCCTAATGGTGGCCATATAGATGGTACGATAAATGTTACTATGAGGATTCTTTCAAGACTCTTTAGGCTAAGGTTTGCACTATGGACAGATGGCTTTCTGAAACAGAACTTAAAGGTGATTTAGTTACCCTGATACCTATGACTAGAACGCACCGAGACGCAATGGTCGAAGCCGCCAGTGATGGCAAACTTTGGGAGCTTTGGTATACCGCTGTGCCGGACGCAAACAACATCGATGCCTACATTAATAACGCGCTTGAGGATTATGCTGCGGACAAATCTTTGCCATTCGTTGTTATCGAGAACTCAAGCCAAAAACTTATCGGCTCTTCTCGCTACCTGAATGCAGAACGACAGCATCGGCGTCTTGAGATCGGCAATACTTGGTATAAAAGCACCGCCCAAAAATCCGGTATTAATACGCAGTGTAAGTTATTAATGCTAAGCCATGCGTTTGAAACACTCAATTCTGTTTGCGTAGAGTTTCGCACCCACTGGCACAATCACCCCTCTCGCAGCGCTATAATGCGTCTTGGCGCAAAACAAGATGGTGTATTAAGAAACCATCAAATTGATGCCAGTGGGGCTCACCGAGACACTGTGGTGTTTTCAATTATTGAAAATGAATGGCAAACAGTGAAACAGTCTCTACTCTACAAATCACAACGCTTCAAGTAGTGAGACTGCAGTGCCAGCAATAGTTATTAAAATGCTTGGATTGATAAAAGACTTGGTAGCGCTAAGCTATCAGATCCGTGAGGGCTTTTAAAAAAGCCTATTCCTTCAAACTAAATCAAAAAGTGACCACCGTACAGGATTCTAAATATGCAACTAACACCTTTTCATCTTGCTATTCAGGTTAGAGATATTGATGAGGCTAGGGAGTTTTATGGCTCAAAAATGGGCCTATCCGAAGGTCGTAGTTCAGAGCAATGGATAGACTTTAATTTCTTTGGTCATCAGTTGGTGACACATCTGAATCCTGTCATTGGCAAAGATGGGTCGGTGAACAGTATAGCGAATCACGTAGATGGCCATGGCGTGCCCGTGCCGCACTTCGGCGTAGTCCTGACGATGGCGCAATGGCAGACACTGGCGGACAGCGCGAGTGAGTTTATTGAAGAGTTTCTAATTGAACCCTACGTACGCTTTAAAGGAGAGCCAGGGGAACAAGCAACAATGTTCTTCACAGACCCTTCCGGCAACGCATTAGAGTTTAAAGCCTTTAACGATATTGACGCGCAACTTTTTGCGAAATAAGGCGGCCTATTGAAACCCTGCAACCAATGTGGCAAGTGCTGTATCAATTACAGTAATGGCGGCTTGTCCGCAACCGCGGATGAAATCGAGTATTGGGAATTATTTCGTCCTAAAATTGCGCGCTATGTTAGTAATGGCGATATCTGGATGGACCCTAGTTCGGGTGCTCAGCTAGAAATTTGTCCTTGGCTGCGCCGGTCCGAAGGCAAAGTAGAAAGAACCTCAGACGGCAAGGAAAAAAGAAAAGAAATCTACAGCTGCGATATCTACCACGACCGACCCAACGACTGCCAAGCCTACCCCGCTGATTTGAGCCAAATGATCAACGACGAGTGTGAAATGCTGGAAGCGAGTGATATCGCCAATCCCAAACAAGGTAACGCTAGATTAAAACTTATCATGAGCGATAGCTGGTCTTCATTGCCAAACGAAGTGTTACTGCGCGATTAACCTCATCAATGACAAAATAGCTGACTGCCATACGGGGTCTAATGCGCACACCGAATGAAACCAACCGATGGGCTAAATTAGCATTGCACCTGAATGCCAAATAACCTCAATAGATTTGGCGTGGCGATAGGTTGGAAATATGTCTTCGGGAAAATTAACGATATCAACCCAACACACTTGAGTAATGTTTTAGGCTTTTTCGGATAAAGGTATTTTGATTGATCAGGTGAATAAATACGCAGTTTTTCCCGGCTAAAGATGTGCCCTAATAAACCAGTGCCGCCATCATGATGCATTCTCGTTACTGGACGCTCAGACGACGCCCGAGCAGTCCAAAGCTTGGGCGCACCTTCGATGTTAAACCAGTGAGAAATTCTGGCATTTGAAACGATTATTTTTCTGCCTCGGGTAAATCGTTATTTTGCTAGAAAGGCCTTCAGAATAAGGTGAGTTTTTCATGTGCGTTAACAGATCGGCAACGGCGTTTATGTTTTGACGGGGCTTGGCCTTTATAGCGATACTGCCAAATACACTTTCTAATTCATCTAGGTTGGTTGATTTCCACTAGGTTAGGCAATGTGTAGCGATAATTGGTATGCCTTGGCCTATTATTTCTGCTACTAGAACAGCGCTCGGCCTTCAATACGGTCGATTTCTGTCAGCACAGATAGGCCTATTGGCTGCTCGGTCTTTTTAAACTTAGACTCAACCGCTGGATGAGGTCGCATAATTGACTTGGCTAATTCCAGTGCAAAATATTTGTCACCAGAGCAACTTATGGGCGAATAAAACTCAGGCACGTCAAAATCTATCGTGCGATTATTGATTGCCATATTCTTAAAATAACTGGCAACCATTTCCACTGTTGCCGTGAGCTTTGGGTAAATGCCTTCAGAAAAAGCAATTTCTTTGCCGGCGACTGTAACCGTAAACGCGGCTGATTGCTCTGCCGATATCAAAAATTGGCAGGTTTTACTCAAGTTATAATAGTTTTCAAAACTTTTTTACTAAATTGAATAATATTTTGGGTATATTAGTTGTCATATCGGTTACCCCTTAGATCCGCTATACTAGTATCTGAGAAATACCAATAGAATCGATTCTGGAAAGCTAATTACCGCCATTGCTCATGAATAGAATTATC
>CAWKZY010000157.1:0-4914 GCA_963854625.1 Gammaproteobacteria bacterium
AGAAGAGGCTCACTGGCGCAGACTAACGCGCCTTAATTACTTTTTGGAATAGTTTAATTCTACCAAAGTGTGGTGCTGTGTTGGCCTGCACTTTTTTCTTTTTTTAGCCCATTTAAAGACTAACCTGGCCCATTCATTGATAAACCCTTGGAATATTGGGCTGGCAATATAAACTCATCTGGATATTCTTAGCCATACAGTCGACTGAAACTCTCGGCTGGAGCAGCGCAATCAGACAATGAATTAATTCCTCAAACTGTTAGGCTAAGGTAAACTAAAGCCATGTATAACCCCGATAAATTTAGCCGAAATTCTGCAGTAGATATGCCATCGGCTGATGTCTTATCGGTTTCCAGCCTTAATAAATTGGCCAGGTCTCTACTTGAAACCAATTTCTCCAACGTCGTTGTCGAAGGTGAAATATCCAACCTCGCACGGCCTTCCTCAGGGCATTGGTACTTAAGTCTTAAAGATAAATCTGCACAAATCCGCTGCGCTATGTTCTCAAACCGAAATCGCTTTCTGCGCTTTCAGCCAGAAAACGGCCAGCAAATTATAGTCCGCGGCAAGATCAGTATTTATGAAGGGCGCGGAGACTACCAACTCATAATCGAATCTATGGAACTCGGGGGTGACGGCGCCTTGCAACGAGCCTTCGAAAAGCTAAAGGCTCAGTTACAGGATGAAGGCCTTTTTAGCGCAGAGTCCAAAAAAGATATTGGCACCCACTACCGCCATATCGGCCTGATTACCTCTGCAACTGGCGCAGCAGTTAGGGACATAATCACGGTATTCCAGCGCCGCTTTCCTGCGACGAAACTCACGGTAATTCCGGCTGCTGTGCAGGGAAAAGACGCTGCAGGGGAGATAAGCCGGGCCATAAATCTTGCCAATAAATTAAGTGATTCGCTGCAGATTGAAGCGCTGATTGTTGGTCGAGGAGGTGGCTCTTTAGAGGATTTACAGGCATTTAATGAAGAATCTGTTGCTAGAGCTATATTTGCAAGCAAACTGCCGATAACCAGTGCCGTTGGGCACGAAGTTGATTTCACCATAGCCGATTTTGTAGCGGATTTGCGCGCTCCAACACCTTCCGCAGCGGCTGAGTTGATGAGCCCGTCCAAACGAGAAATGCTAGCGTCTTTTCAAGGGTTCCAAATACTGTTGCGCCAGCTTGTAGAAGCACGCATCCAAAATCTATCCCAAAGTCTCGATTGGCTAAGCCGCCAGCTTAAGCGCCCTGATCGGCGCTTGCAGGAACATTTAAGAAACCTTGACCAACTCCAAAAGCGACTGCAGCGTAATATGTCGTTGCTATTTCAGCAGCAGCGAAATTCGTTAATCGGTCTTCAACGCAGTCTGAAATCGAACTCTCCCGCACGCCGTGTAGCTCAAGCCCATGAATTGACCTTCTCTATCAGCAGGCGCATGGAACAGGCAATGTCATCTATTCTAAAAGAGAATAGGGCAAGCTTAAGCAGTCTAGGCAGAAGTCTAAATAACATAAGCCCGCTGAACACTCTGGCCCGAGGCTACAGCATTACTTTTGACGAATCTTTGAAAGTAATTCGCACAATCGACGAAGTTGAAATAGGTAGCACGCTCATTTCACAAATAGAAGGCGGCAAGATTAGTTCGACTGTCGAATCTATCATGCTTTCATCGGACGATAGTAAGGACTAAATCGGCTGTTGGTATTACCTGATTTCGGCATCCGCTCTGAGCATTATTTTCGTCACCCCTCTTTTTAACAATCCTTTTAGCACTCTCTTTCATGACCTTTTGATAATTCTCTTGGGGCTGCCGCAGCCTGTTAATTTTTAAGGACACCGCTTGCTGCGATCAGCCCCTCTGTGCATTTTTCTTTCACTAACTTAAACCTAGTCCGTAGGCCCCCAAAAATATCAGTTACAGCTCTTAAGTTACGCTATTCCACACTTTTTAGCCGTGTAGGAAAATTTCAATAGCTTAAGCGTGAGCTGGGAAAAAGTTGGGTCAATAAAGCTTGATCAGGCCAAAATTGTGTGACGGAGATAACAAAAACCCACAAAAAACCTTTTACTGGCATTTAAAAGCTTATATTCGGTGTGCAGGCTTTGTTAAAGCTTGAACTCTGAACCAGCACTTTAATAGCTGAGCACAGATCCAGGTAATGATAAGAATCAAACAGGCCTACTCAAATGCCATTAATAGAAAATCTGTTCATGCTACTTTTCGGTCATGCCCTAGCAGATTTTGTGCTTCAACCGGAAGCTATGGGTTACGGCAAAAACCGAAACGATGAAATTCATAACAAAGAGCACAGCCTGTTTCCCGTTTGGTGGTACTGGCTTACAGCTCATGCCTTAGTCCATGGCGGTGCTGTCTATCTCGTTACCAATAGCTTGGTGTTCGGCATAATTGAAACTGTTATTCATTGGATTACGGACTATGCGAAATGTGAGGGCTGGATTGGGATGCATCAAGATCAAGGAATTCACATAGGATGTAAGCTCGGGTATGCCATAATTCTATAAGGAATCATCTCATTGTTGCTTGTTGGCCCCCTTTCAGCTTAAAACACTCACATGCAATGGCTGAAAACCACCAGCCCTTAACCCCCCCCACCCCTGCATCAGCTTGCTAAACACATCACTAGAGCAAGTTTCCCCGTTACCTTGAAATGAGGCTCAAAAATCTGTGTCTGCTGTAGTGGAAATTCGTTAACATCAACCTTTCAGGCTAATCAGACAAAACAGGCAGTCCAATGAGCAAACGAGACCAGCAACGCCAAAAGAAAGAAGCCATGCAGCAGGCTGCAGTTCAGCGAGAACAGTCCAAAAAGCTATTTGGAAAAGTCGCCTTATTCGGTATCGTGCCGGTATTGGCTATCTTGGTGCTCTATACTCTTTTCACTCAGGGACCCATCTACTCAACGGTAGAAATTGCTGAAAATGACCATGTCAGAGGCCGCGAGTCTAATCCGGTCACCATAGTTGTCTACGCAGATTTCCAGTGCCCTGCTTGCGCGACAGAAAATGCAACGATGACTCAGCTTTGGCCGTCAATTAGGGACAAAGCCCATTTGATTTTCAGACACTTCCCTATTACCGCAGCGCACCCCCACACTTGGAAAGCGTCTCTGTATGCTGAAGCCGCCTCAAATCAGGGGAAATTCTGGGAAATGCATGATTATTTATTCGCGACCCAGTCGATTTGGGCGTCGCTTCCTAGCTTTGCCGCTGAGCAAGAATTTGAGTCCTATGCGCTGGAACTAAACTTAGATGTAGATCAGATGAAGCTGGACATGGAATCTGACGAACTGATCAGCAAGGTAAGAAACGATCAGCGCAGTGGCAACAGCTCTGGCGTGCTTTCCACACCTGCACTTTTCGTCAATGGTAAATTACTAGCGCGCCCTAGTCGAAACCGAATCGTAGAAGCAGTTGAAGAAGCATACGCAGACTCAGCTGACTAAGCGCTAAGCCAAGGGCCAATTAGGACTGCTAAGCGGACTGAGAAACAGCCTCTGGCCCCCTGCAGCTCGTCCTAACAATGGACATGAATCTCCTTAGAATGCCAGCGGAGGCTGGAGTATCAAGCGCACCGTGAGACAGTGCGTGTGCATCCAACCCTTCTGCGTCGATATCTACATGTCGGGCCAAAATATAGGCGCGAATTATTTCCTGGCTAAATTCTGGGTGAAACTGCACCCCCCATGTGAATTCACCTAATCGAAATCCATGATTTGGTTCAAATCCGTTGCTGGCTAAACGAACCGCTTCAGCAGGCAACTCAATCACCGACTGTTGATGGGATACGTTCACTGCAATGGTTTTAGGCAATCCTTGAAAAAGCCGATCACTCTGGGCCGCAGCACTCAACTCAACCGAAACCGTACCAATCTCCCTGCCTCTCGCATGAAAATCGACTGTGCCACCGAATGCCCAGGCAATTAACTGATGGCCATAACAAACCCCAAGCATAGGGGTTTGTAGCGTATAAACCTCTTTAATAAATTTACCTGCGATGAAATTCCATTCCTCCAAATCGGTAACGTAAGCGGCAGAACCAGTGATCACCAACGCAGAAATAGAATCCGGCGCTGGCAGTGGCTGGCCTTGATGCACCGACACCACAACAACCTCTTGCGCTGACAACCCCAAACCTTCACGGAACCAATCTTCAAAATCCACACCAAGCTCTCGCAATGGCCCAATGGTGTTTCCAGTTTTCATAATTAGCAGTGGTTTAGTCATAATTGGACCCTTCAAAAAATGAGACCTTGGATTACTAAATCCGAGCACTTTTCACATCTGGTTCGAACAGTTGACTCGAACCGGTTCTAGCCGCCAGTTTATGTTTATTGCGAAAATAGCTAAGCTCACTGGTTGCGGACTTATCCTAGCTCAAGTTATTCTCACCGCTGGTGTAACACTAGTAGAGACACAGGCTATTAAGGATGATACTCATGTTAGGAAAAATAAACACATTGTTCGGGCGTATGGGCGATAACCTTAGAGACTCAAGCTGGCTATTATTTCGCCTACTTTCATCAGCTATGTTTATGACGCACGGCTATAGAAAAATTTTCGGTGAGAGTCCACAGCTTATGACTGGCAGTGGCATGACGGGCGTCAACATTGCTGACGTCATTGTCTTTCCCATGCCTCTGGATATAAACGCCTTGTATGTAGCAGGCATTGTTGAGCTGTTTGGTGGGGCACTCATACTGGTAGGGCTTTGGACACACTTAGCTGCCTTGATTGCCTTAATAATAATGATTTTTGCCTATTCCACTGCACATCTAGCATGGTTTCCAACACTCAACAACGGCGAGCTAGCGGCTATGTACATACTTACTTTTTTCCTTCTATTTTCTTTCGGCCCGGGTCAATATAGTCTCGATGGTTGGCTTTCGGTCCGCCGTCAGGA
>CAWKZY010000158.1:0-4907 GCA_963854625.1 Gammaproteobacteria bacterium
AACAGAGCCGTCTTAGTCGATTCTCTACAAATAATTGGGTCGAAGTATAGTTAGAGGTCATAGGCAAAATTCGCATAAAAAGTTCGTCCCGGCCACGGATGGGCAACATAAGAAACTTCATCTGTTAGGTTATCGACGCCCAGTCCAAAGGACACCCCAGCATCTAGTCGATAAGTGAATTTTAAACCTACTCGAGTAAATTTATCTTGAGCTCCATAAACATTATCTTGTCTGTCGGTATTGTCTGTCCGCCCAAAACTGTTACTGGCATACTGCAGATTACCGCCAATGTCCCAGCTGCTGCCAATATGGTAAGTGGCCAGTAAATTGCTCCTCCATTTTGGCATTCGCGGATAGACGTTCCCTTCGATAGCACGATTGGGAGCGTTTTTCACAATCTCAGAATCGGTAGCTACCAGATTAAATCGCACATCTAGCCCATTGATGAGAAGATCATTAGAATTGATGATGAATTCAAGACCGGTGGTTTCTATCTCATCAACAGGCAGAAAGGTGCGAATAGCAACACCATTTTCCAAAGTCGCCGACTGAGACTCAATAACTTCTTTTATTTTTTCAGTAAAAAAGTTCATTCTTAGGTAGCCATTTTCTAGCTCGCGCTGAATCATGAAATTATGGTGCAGACCGTCTTCTGGCGACAGCCCGGCATTCGCAATACTGATTGAATTAAACGCTTCAAATTCGCTGAACAACTCTTCTACGATTGGGAAGCGATAGGCTTTGGCAACAGAGTAGCGATAACTCCATAAAGTATTAGGCCTGTACCCAGCGGAAAACTTAGGCGATGTTTTGTTATGAGATCGCTTTGGCACTTCAATGAGATCAAACCCGGGAGTTGCCACCTCATCATCATCGAAATAGCCATTGGTGCTTTGAAATTCCTCCGCACGCAAACCAAGCGTCATATCCCATTGCTCATTAATCTCCCAATTTAACTGGGCATACAAAGCATTAATTTCAGTCTCACCACCACTGCTAGAAGAAGGTTTATCTTTGGTTCCAGCAGCGAAATTATTCGAAGCGAACACATCGAAGTTAAGCTCGTAAGATTCATGTCTAGCACCGGCGACCAGTGACAAACCCGGCACTCCTAAGTCCGAAAAATAGAGCTTCACTGCTGCCGCATTCCAGCCAGTGTCATCGAAGTCACTAACCTGCCCTGCGGGTGTAAAAGCGGGATCATCTAGATGAGTTCGAGATGAGCGCGTTTCATTTCTCAGTACAGAAAATTGATTAACATTCACCTCCAATTCAATTGAATCAGTTACCGGCCCTCTTAATCTAAGCCCTGTAGATACACTGCGACGCTCTAATTCACTGGCCGCAAAGCGTGTAGAGGGTACAGAAAACTGCACTCCATCTTGAACAACATTTCCACTGTAAACTGTATTGCCGTCGCTACTTGTTAGATAAGAGTTCGCGGAATCATTACTAGAACTGCGATCTTCATACGCTACATTTAATAGCGCTTTCCACTCGCCCAGATCTTGACCCAATTTGAATTTGTAGTTGTTTGTTTGCGCATCAACAATCCCGGTATCCATAAACCATAGTCTTTCTCTGCCGCGCTCATCATTTTCAACTAACGCACCGGTTACCTCAATAGGGTCGCTGACACTGCTACCACCTCCAAATCTAAAAGTTTGCGGCTGAGCCTCATTTTCTAGCCGATTGAACGAAAGATAAAAGCTTGTGTCGCCGATTTTGTTTCCATAGGAAATAAACGACTTATAGCCGTTGACGGAATCATCAAATCCATAGTCATTGAAATTTTGGGAGAAAAAAGAGCTGTCAAAATGAAATTCACTTCTCTGGGGAATTGCCGTTTCAATTTCTACAACACCGCCCATAGAATTGCCACTATACTCTGCAGAGAAAGGACCATAGCGAACTTTCACTTGAGCTATTTCACTAGCAGAAACCATAGTCCAACGTGGCGAACCGTTCCATCGGGTCTGGAGTAAATAGTGCAAAGGCACCCCATCGGCAAACACCATAGAACGCGATGTTTGGAACATATTAGAACCGCGCATACCTAGAACCCCATTGGCATCACCTATGAATCGACGGCGGATGACAATGCTTGGCTCATACTTTACGACATCTTCGGTGGTTGCAACGTTGATGCTGACAAAATCTTCCTGCGTCAGCACGCTTACCGGGCCTGAGTTGCCAAATTGCTGATCGGCATCGCTACCCCAAACGACCAACTCCTCCACAGGTTTATCCTTAGCGATAATTGAACGACCGGGAATAAAAATTGCAATTGTCGTAAAAGTAGCAAACATGGAAAAAGTTGCGAGAGGTGCAAAAGATTTTCCAAAGGCAGAATTAAGTTTACAAGGCATAGGCACCGACTTAGATTAGAACCAAAAATCAAATCATATAACTGAAACTGCATTCCGAAAATGTGACACGGTGACGCGCGGCAAATTGTCGCAGGAGTAATTCATTTACTTTGTGGGTAGCAAGAGACTACTTAACTTTTCGAATGCTGAGATAACATTAAAGCTCCATAGAATAAACAATGGATAATTAGCACTAACTGAGCTCCAGTCCAATCGTCATAGCCAGCATCATGATACTGCTGTGACGGTGTTCTTTTGCAAATAAAAGGAGTTTCGAAATCATAGCCAGGCGAGCGCAGAGAAAGGGAGAAGACGAGATAGTTTTGTTCAGAGTTATCGCCATTCAACAAACTTCATTGCCCTAGGGCTAGCGATGTAGGGAATTATGGTGCGCAGAATCAATCCATTCCAAGACCAGGCTCTTGATAATCAGACCGCGCTTATCGTAAGAGCCCGCACTGGAATATCCCACCGCTCTGAAGGAGAGAGGGACAACGGTTTACTTAGTTGCTTTCTTGATCACTTACTGAGCTGTTTATTTACAGAGCTGCCTGTTTACTGAATTACTTGCTTGTCGAGCTACTTGCTTACTAGGATTTTCTTAACTACTGTCGGCCATCGTCAATCCTTGTGATAGACTAAAATCATTCAGTTTTATTACCTTTTAAAGGGATTTTTCAGATACCCATGGAAATCAATTCTCAACTTTCACCTGACTTACAAACACTAACCCTTACTCTTTTGGGAAAATTTGACTATACCTGCCATCAAGCGTTTCTAGACGCCTACGAGGCTAACAACTCCGCGCCTACAAGGTTTGTTGTAGATATCTTAGAAGTCCCCTCTATTGATAGCTCCGCCTTGGGCATGCTGCTACTGCTGCGCGACCACGCGGGAGGTGACGACAGCGATATTAGGATCATTAATGCTCAGGCCGACGTCTTTAAGCTTCTGCAAACATGTAAATTCGATGAGCTGTTCAAAGTAGACCCTCTATAACACCCTGACCAACCTCGGCCTACAGCTACAGCTACAACCACAACCACAACCCATTGAAATAAATCCCAGCCAATTACGCTATTCTATCGAAGGTCTGTTGTTAATTCCGCGGCCCTCGTATTCTATTTAGCCCCTGATCCCGGTGAGGGCGGCTTTTTACTGCACCTGCCTGACTACTCATTTACACTCATTTACGCTTATTCACGACAACTTATCGATACCAAGTTGTCAGCCTCAACTTAAGGCCGTGAGGTAAGACTGAAGAACTGTCTTCAACTCATCAGGGAAAAAAGACTTTTTGAAAGCTTTCAAAGCGGTTACATAAGCAATAGCCTCCATTATCAATTCATCACAGTGCTGCAAACGGATAGTTTGCTTAAACGCAATTTTCAACCTAAACACCTGTTCAGCAATAACCGTCACCTCAAAATAGTTCCTTTACCTTAAGGGCTTTTTCTAATCAAGCTCCGCTCAAGACTATTACAATGAATCCCCTGGCAGTAAGATCAAAAAAATCTACGTCGCAGCTTAATAAAAAGTCATAGTGAGCAGTCACTAGCTAATTTTGAAATACCGCATTGCTTACTATTCCCTGCATGTCACATTCGTAATCTCGCACCTTCATGCCAGCGGAAAATAAAGCTTCTTTAATAATTTGAATTCCTCCAGCACATCTCCAGCCCAGCCTAACTTAATTCTTTTTTAACGAATAGCTGGCGATATCAGCTCTTCATCCTATACTCAAAATAGGAACAAGAATTTAACAAGGAATGTTATGACCGCTCAAGGAAACTTCCACCTAGGACAGGTGGTGCATCATCGACTGTATGGCTATCGCGGCGTTATTTTTGATGTAGACCCAGAATTTAAGCTATCCGATGACTGGTATATGCTCGTTGCTAAAAGCAAACCGCCTCGCAATCGGCCGTGGTTTCGAATTTTAGTGCACAACACAGCATATGAGACCTATGAGGCCGAGGAAAATCTTAGGGCTGAGGAGCACCCGGACAAAATCAATCACCCCGATCTTAGGGATCATTTTTGCGGCTACTCAAAAGGCGCATACATAACCTCAATACCTATAAATTAGTAAGAATATGATGATGAAGACACATTTGATAATTTAGTTGGATCTAACCAAAATTCTTTAGCTATGCTTGATGGTAAGCAGTTCAAGGGAGTTATTAGTAACAGCATCTCTGAATTAAATGACCGAAAAAGACTTGTTCTAAACCTTTAATATGTTGAAGAAATCAACTAAAAAGAAATAGGCGCTGTATTTGGTTTAAAAATCTAGTGTAAGTCAAATGCTTAGCTCGATTTTAAAAGAGCGGCATGATGCAGCTGCAAAAAAATATAATTTTATTCGCCCTGTTAAAAACGAACCATTTACAACTTTCAAAATAAATGATACTGGAATTATTATGCTATCTGCACTACTAACAGCTACTGTAGTAATCGGAATTATTTTAATCGGCCTTTTACTTTTTGTACTCGGAAGGCTTACCTGGCTAGAGAAAGAAATACCCGCCCACCAAG
>CAWKZY010000159.1:0-4777 GCA_963854625.1 Gammaproteobacteria bacterium
CTCGACCTTTTCCTTCTATTTCAATTACGCACTGAGAGCCTATTTCTGCCGAAATTCCTGACGCCTCAATAGTCATCCCTACAACACGTGTAACCCTACCGAAACGATTCGTATTCGGGGAGTCGAAGCCGCCAGAAAGGTTGTTTATTTGATCGAGAAATGTATCTGCTGCCTTCATTCTTTACCCACTTGTTTAGTTTTTACTAGGCTCTATGCTATTTGCACTTGCTATTTTTTTCCGCAAAGGCTTTGTTGCTTTTTTCTTATTCTCACTTAATATCTGATTAACAATATGGTTCACCCTACTTTCTTTCATACTCTCAATAATAGAATCTCCCATAACAGCTCGCACGCTGCCTCTAGTCAATCTATGGTCAGACAACATTTTAACAGTGGACTCAGAACTGAATTTCACATTTTTTAAAAGAACCGCATCGTTCGGATTAAGAAACAATCTAATTTCACCGTCCGCTTCAATTTCCATCTCTTCAAGAATAGTTGAGACGATTTTAGAAATAGAACTTTTACTTTCCACCATTTCTACTTGCATTATTGATTCTATCGCTTTTACAACTAGCTCTCGTATAGGGTCATAAAATTCATTTAGGTCCACATATTCTGTTTTTAATGTGTCGATTAGCACACTAAGCCGCTCAAGCCGGTCACTGAATTCTAACCCCTCATTTTCTTTACATGAATTATATCCACGCAAATATTCAAGCTCCCCATTTTCTTTGTATTCGATAGGTGTGTATCTGGGAATTAAATTTGGATCGAGAATTTCTTCAGCTTGAATCTCATCAATTTCATCAACTCTGTTAGAGGAAAAATACTCAACATTATTTTCATTCTGCGAAGTTTCTACATCAGCAACTAATGGTGCTTCACTTGTTTTTAACGTGGATTTATTTTCTATGTTTTCTAGATTTTCTTGACTCCCCGTCTCAGAATATTTACGCTCAGTAAAGGTTTTCACATTACTGGTCGGGAAAGTCCACGGGATAAATTCTGGTGCGCTAGACAAAATCATCTCCCCTTCCGGCTAGAACAATATCACCAGCATCTGACAATCTTCGAGCAATACGCAAAATATCTTTTTGGGCTTCCTCTACTTCTGTAATTCTCACCGGACCCTTATCTTCCATATCGTCTAAAAACATAAGTTTAGCGCGTTGCGACATATTATTGAGGAATTTTTCTTTAACCAATTCAGTAGCACCTTTGATTGCGATCATTAGCAAATCCCCATCAATACTTCTCATAAGTGTTTGCACACTTCGATTATCTAGGCCATCGAGATTTTCAAAAGTGAACATGTTGTCCTGTATTTTAAGGGCCAACTCTTCATCTCTTTCAGTGATGCCTCCAAGGATAACCCCCTCCATATCAGTCTTTGTAAAGTTCATAATCTTTGCGGCAGTTTTAACACCTCCAAAGCTTGAAGCTTTTACCGATGCGCTAGAACTAAATTGCTCTTGCATAACTGCCTCAAGTTTTTTCATCGCATTTGGATGAACAGTTTCTAAAGCGGCAACTCGGTGAACAACTTCGGCTCTAACAGCAGGATCAATAAAATTTAATACGTCCGCAGCAATATCATATTCTAAAACTGATAATATAATTGCAATAATTTGAGGGTGTTCATCTGTAACCATTTCACCAATAGACCTAGCATCCATCCACTGTAAAATATCTAAACCTTTGCTAGACGAGCTGGGCATAATACGCGCAAGAACAGATGCTGCTTTATCAACACCTAATGCCTTTGTGAAAACACTGGTCACATATTCTGCTGTTCCCAACCCAATACTCGTTTGCTGCTTAATTGTCGAAACAAAATCATCTAGAACGACATTTACCGCTTCCTGGGAGAGGTCAGCAACGCCAACCATATGTACGCCCAGTGCCTGAACCTCTCTAGGAGACATAAAAGTTATAATTTCAGCAGCTTGCTCTTCACCGAGAAGCAAAAGAATTACTGCTGCTCGCTCTACTGGTAGCAGGGTTTCTAGCAGATCATCTAAATTTTCTTCCGTTGTTACGGCATCTTCAGCCATTTTATACTCCTCGCTTTAAATAGATTTTGCAGCAACCATCTTTTTAAGAAGACTGGCAACACGAGATGAATCTTCGTCTACCAACATTCTCACGATATTAACCTTGTCATCGTAAGTATTTGCCGTATCAAACATGTCAGCAGAAACGTTAGATTTCCTTGGCTTTAGCCTAGCCTTTATTTCTTCGAGAGACTCACCAGTTTCTTCGGCTCTAGCCTTAACTTCATCTTCGGTTCGAAGAACTTTATCTCCATCTTTGAGGATCTTGTAACCCATTTTTTCTAAGGTTTCATCATCAAGTTCTGCGTCGTCTGTGCTGCCTTCATCGTAATTCATATTCCCTAGTAGATTAACAGGTTGCTGTGTTGCTGGCTTTCCAAAGATATTGATCACTAACGGCTTAACTATTGTTTGTAGAATAATAATAAGCCCTATCAAAGCCGCAGCCATTGTCGCATAATTTCGTATAGTTTCGTTTTCATACCAAATAACAAATGGATCAGAGTCTTCCTCAATGAATTGAGACACTAAAACCATAATTGAATCACCGCGGGACTCATCTATACCTACCGCGCTAGCGACAAGACTTCGGATTCCACTTACATCAAAAGCATCTGTAGAGGCGTCATTACCAAGAGTAAGCGCAGATATAGCATTCCTGTTTAACACTACCGCCACGCTTAATTTTGCTATGTCTCCCGATGAGCTTTTCTGATATTGAATTTCGCGATCGACTTCATAATTTCGAGTTGTTTGACTGCTTCGTATATTTGATGTGTCACTATCAGCTGATACAGCATTAGCATCGACTAATACAGTATCTTGTGGCGCTACATTGCTAGTTTCACCTGGAATTCCTGTAGCGGGCGTTACTGCTGAGGTATCAACAGAAAGCATCTCCGATCTTGTACTCGGCCCTGTTCCGCTTCTATCAAATATTTCAGCTGTCGATTCAAATTCCGAAAAATCAACAGTGATATCTACGTCAGACCTAACATTATCTACGCCTACGATGGGTGATAACAAACGCATTATTTTATTATGGTATTCCTCCTCCAAATTACGCTTGAACGCAGCCTGCTCTGTAGCTTCAAGCAAGCTTGACTCTTCTTTATTCGATAACCAAGTCCCCATTTGATCTACAACTGACACATCATCAATAGATAAATACGGCACGCTAGAGGCTACTAGGTTTACGATCGCTTGCACTTGAGAAGTACTAACGACCCTACCCGGATAAGTTTCAAGTACAACCGATGCTTTAGCAGGCTGACGGTTACGAATGTAAGAGCTTTGGCGAGGTGCTGCTAGGTGAACTCGTGCAGACTTAATTGTCGAGATCCGCATAATACTCTTTGCTATTTCGCCCTCTATTGTAGCCGTATACTGAGCTTGTTCCATAAATTGGCTTGTCGTCATAGACGATGCAGCGCTCAACGAATCAAGTGCTTGTGTGCTTCCATCACTAGGTAAGCCGTTTGCTGCTAGTAGCATTCTTGCTTGGTAATATTCGTCATTAGGAACCATCAAGGTTCCAAGATTTTGATCAATATAAACAGGGATAGTAGCCGCTTGTAATTGCGCAAAAGCTTCGCTTCGATCGGCCTCAGACATGCTAGGGTATAACGCCCTTGAGCCAACGGCGGTCACAGAAAAATATATTGTTAGAAATAGCAGCACGCAAAACAAGCCAATCATGGCTGGAATTGTCCGCTTAACAAGAGGCCGGGCTAAAAACTCAGATACAGCTGATGACTTCATTAGTGATGGTGGCTGGTGATTGCTGTCGCTGACACCTCGCGTTATCACTTCATTATTTCCAACAAGTGTTGCTTCATTTTTTTGAAAGACCCCTTGAGGGCTTTCTAAGGCCATGCTGTCAGCCATAACTAATTACCTTTTAATAATTTGAGAGGTTAGTAGTACTATATGGGCATATTTATTATTTCTTGATATGCAGTAAGTACTTTGTTTCTAACTTGGACTGTCGCCTCGAATGCGAGCGATGCTTTTTGCATATTCATTACCACTTCTGTCAGAGGTATATCACCACCCATTTGAAATTCGGTCTGTGATTGGACTGAAATATCTTGTAAATTATTCACCTCATTTATAGCACCAGTAAATGCTTTGCTTAATTGACTTGAAAATGTCGGCGCTTCAACCTCATTAATCACTGGCGATACGTTATTAATTACCGGTGAAATTTCAGAGCCTATTTTGGAGCCCTCTATTTTATTTTGATATTCTCTTATTTGAGAAAGTAGAGACTGGGCGCTAGCGTTAATTTCCATTTTCATTCTCTCTAAATTATGTTCGTGCGTATGGACTTGGAACCGGAAGTCCTGCTTTTCTAAAAGCATTAAGCTTTTGACGTAAAGTTCTTGAACTGATCCCGAGTTCCCGTGCTGCACTATCGCGCGTAGAATGCATTTTTAGCGCACTAAGTATTTCGTTTAACTCTGAATCAGCCTTCCATTCTGATGTTTTTTTAAAATTTGAGAAAGAAAAAACATTGCTATCTTCAACCTGCCGCTCACAAGAAGGCTGAAACATGGCTTCAGTTTCGTCCTCAGGAAATTCATCAAAAGCGATGTCTTTTTCCAATATTTCGTCATTTTCAGATAAAATGACTGCTCTTAATATCACGTTTTCTAATTCTCTGACATTTCCCGGCCACGTATGAGACATCAATTTATTTATAGCGTTACGGCATATAT
>CAWKZY010000160.1:0-4774 GCA_963854625.1 Gammaproteobacteria bacterium
GGTACTTGGGTGCTCAATATCGAAACTTCAGAAGCGGGAACATATATAATAGAAGCTTCTATGTCTTCAAAACTAGCACCAAGTCAAAATGATTACTTGGAGCTTTTGATTTCAATATCAGCTGACGAAGATATCTTTTCAGCATCTACTGTCAGCGCATCGAAAATTAGGCAACAAATCAGTTTCTTATTTGAGCAACTTCATGGGGCAACCCACAAAACTAGTTCTGATCAAATAACTCTAGTCTATGAAATATTTGCTACAGCACTTCTGAATACAAGGAATTCATTAGGGCAAGGCTGGCAATTTGGAAACTGCGCATTGATTCGTGATGGGTTCTTTTACCAAGAAAATTTAACTGCGCAAGAGGTGTTAACATTTAGAACTATTAACGCTGATGATGATTCATACATCTATGATTGGGGAGCGCGGCAGCAATATCATAAAGCCTTTACAAGCGATAGTCTTGGGAGCAAGTACGCTTGGACAGCTGTAATGTTGTACATGCTAAGCCACTATGATTATTTGCATGAATGACTCCAATCGGAAAATCTGGAACAGGCACATGAGCTCTAGGCGAAAATTTATCAAGCTAGCGGCATTGACTCCGCTTCTTGCAAGTACGTCTGTCTTCTCGGCAGCGACAACATTTACCGGTAAATTTGTAGTGACTGTGCAGGCTCACGGCGGTTGGGACGTGACTTGCTTCTGTGATCCTAAGGAAAATCAACGCGGTGAATTAGCTATCACCAAATGGTCGACGAATGATGAGGCGCAATCTACCGGAAATATTAAATATGCACCGTTCGCTAGCAATGAAAAATTTTTTAAGAAGCACGCTAGTAAAATGCTGGTTATCAACGGCGTTGATTCGCAAACAAACTCTCACTCTATTGGCCAAACAGTGAATTGGAGTGGCCGAACCGCAATAGGTTATCCATCGCTTACAGCTCTCTACTCGGCAGTCTATGCTCCAATTTTACCATTAACCTATTTAACCTTTGGCGGGTTTAATCGGACAGAGTCTTTAGTCCGATCCACTCAGGTAGGCGGACGTTTAACTGGCATTCGGGAGCTTATATCTCCCGCCTTCGGCAACGAGGGGGCGATGGCCGAGCTTTGGGATGCTATTAAGACGGTTCAGGCGAACGACGCCCAATCTATTGTTGAATCATCAATTTTTGCAGCAGGAAATAGGAGAACGCGCGAAGCTTACTCTTCATCTCTAAAACGCATGGAACCTCTTGCCGAATTCGCTGAAACATTACCTATTGACGGATGGGAACCGTGGAGCGAGGACGGTAATTTACGACAACAAGCACAGTTTGCTATCGCAGCGTTTAAAGGAGGGGTTAGCGTGGCTGCAGACCTTTATCAGTCGGGGTTTGACACTCATACTTCAAACGACTCGCAGCAAACCACATTTCTGAACGAATTGACTGATGGTATCGACTACTTGTGGGACGCTGCAGAAGAAGCAGGCATCGCAGATCGTTTAGTAGTTATCGTTGGAAGCGATTTTTCTAGAACACCATATTATAACTTCCTGGATGGCAAGGATCATTGGCCTGTTGGCAGTTACATAATTATGGAGAAAGGCAAGGACTACACTAACCGTTATGTCGACGGCTCTGACGAAGGACAAAACGCGGCAAGGATAGACCCTGAGACCCTGCAGCCCTCAGGCTTTGGAACAAAAATCCTTACTAGTCATGTGCACGACGCCCTTCGGGAGTATCTTGGCCTAGCCAACTCGGCGACTGCCGACAGTTTTCCACTTAGAAACACCGAGCGTTTCAACTTTTTTTCCTGAAACTGTCTGCGATTGTATCGAAGCCATTTGTCCGTTCATCCACAATAATATGTACTAGCGAGATAGGGAACCTTTCTGAGCAAGTGGGGGTACCCCCGGGGGTGGGGTTTGTATATGGCCATTTTGAGGTTTTAGGGGGGTGGGGTCTGAGTCCGCTTGACACCAAGGGTTACAATACAGACCGTTCCACCACACAGAGACCCTGAATATGGAGATCAAGCGGCTACTGGACGATCGAGAGGTGTTTGCTGGCAGTCAACTGTTCTATGCTCAGGGGCGCTCCTATACGTTTGTAGAGCATCTTGATGGTGAATTAGTAGTCGCGCGCGTGGCCCTTAGCCCCCTCCTCGCTCATGGGACGCTGCCAGCCAACTCGACACAACAACCGATAATTGACGGCCTACGAGAAAGAGCGATTATTCAGTGGCTTAACTATCGCAGACAGTTGTAGTGAATTGAGATAATTAGTGAGCTTAGGACTCTGCTACGGTCGTGTTTAATCTGTTTGCATGCGAGTAACAACACGCCCCAGTATTTGACCCGCCGCCCCGTCATTGGCCTAGCTAAAAAATACCGCTAATAAGACCTCTTTTATAAGAACTAAAGTAATGCAGCTCGAATTGAGCTTCAGCACTGAGCACTGATAAAACCCAGTTGCTAAATAGTAATCACCGGAGGTAGGAATGAAAATGTTATTCGATACGCACCTTGGCCGAATTTTATTGGTTATATTTGCTGTCGCAGGTACAGGTAGTCTCGAAGCGCAATCAGGCTCTACCTCTCCAGCAGGAGGCATTGGCGGTCCTACGCCTTCTTCGACTAAAGAATCTTCATGCTCAGAATTACGCGAGGAGGCATCTAACTTCTACACCTTTGTCTCACAGGATGATGATAACTGTGAGGTTATCGACCTCCGGAATGCCGAGTTCGTATATCAATACACCGCGTATGAATTCGTTGAAGCTAAAAAAGGCGGTATTGTGATCGACCCCGACGATGGACCTCTGGGGGTGAACTGGTTGCCGTTTCCAACCTGTAGCCAAAGAAAGGGCTACTACCGCAAGGTAGTGGCCCTTTCTTTGATCTCGCGAAGCGACAGGAAGTGATCGGCAACAAATTGTACACCCACAGAAAATAGCCCATTCGTTGGTCCACTGGGCCATTGACAGCTATAAGTAGTTTGTTGACATGCGCTCAAAGAAGAACCTATGCCACAAGCACGCTATCGTTTACTCGATATTCACAAGGGTCCTTATATGGAAGGCTTAAAAATACCCCAACTATCTATTAAGTGACTACAGCTAAGGGCCATATTTTTAGACAATTTAATTTCATCTGTCCTTGGCCGACCATAAAGCGCGCCAGGATAAAATAGATATCTAAATCAAAGCGATCATCAGTATCATCATGGTCGATGGAAATTATAGAATTGGAATCATTGTTTTTTACCTTAGAAGTAGGACTAGCCTCACCTATAAGCTGATACCCTAAGTCGTAAATATCTTCAAGAATCGAAAGCTTCGCTATGTAGCGCCATCGATCGATAATATGAAATGCTTCCTGATCAGGGCACTGCGGATCACGTTCCTCGATTAGTACGGGGCCACTATAGGGCCACAATTTTATTTGGTAGTTTTTAAGCGCTACATTCATTCGCTCGTTGTAATTATGGGCAGATTCTAGTCCACAGCAGGCGCCGAAACATTTTTTGAGCTGAACGCGAAAACAAGGATCTCTACTATTTCTATCGCCCTCAAGCCCAAGAAGTTTGTGACATAAAAAATACTGGCCAGCCAACTTTTCCAATTGCTTAGATGCCTGTCGAGGTGATCGAAACAATCCAAATTGCTGTTCTACCCGCGTATCTTCGGTTTCAATCACTTCAATATTAAGTCGCAAGTAGCCGTTCTCATCTTCTACACTGCGATACTGAAATAGTTTTCTTACTTTACGCAGCCTCTGATTATAGAGTGGATTTAATGCCTTAATCTGATTGCTCTCTCGAATTTGCGCGCCAAAATCGCTGGGTGTCTGTTCAAAATCGACATGCGCTATTTTAGTACTCATACGCAAATCTTTGGGGTTTTTATAGTCAGAGCTAAAATGGCTCATCACGCGGTTACGGATGTTTACACTTTTTCCAACATACAGCAGGTTGCCTTTTTCGTCATAAAAATAATAAACACCCGCACTATTTGGTAGTTTCTCTATTTCTTTTGCATCCAACAAAATCGGCAAGCTTGGACGTTTTTGCAATAATGCACAGGTGGCAGCTATTTCATCATCAGAAAATAAAGCGGATGACTTTTTAAAAAACTGATAAATCATCTTAGCGTCGTCTAGGGCTCTGTGCCGATTTTCAATCGCTAAATCAAAGCGGGTAATGATTTGCGACAGCCCATGCCGATTAAATTGTGGGTAAAGATTACGACTAAATTTTACTGAACAAAGTGGTTTAGCATTATAACTATAGCCCGCCCGCTCAAATTCATTTTTCAAAAACCCATAATCAAACCGTGCATTGTGGGCGACCAATGTACGCCCTTTTAATTTGCTCAACAATTCTTCAGCGATATCAGAAAATACAGGTGCACCATTCACCATCTCAGGTGTAATGCCCGTAAGAGTTTGTATAAAGGGGGGCAGCGTTGCTTTAGGATCGATAAAACTCTGCCACGTTTCAATCACTTTACCGCCTTCTACCACTATCAAACCTATCTCTATAATACGATGGTAAATGGCTTTCCCCCCCGTGGTTTCGCAGTCGAGGAGAACCATAGCATCTGGGAATCCTGAAGAAAGTTTGACAGGTATTGAATCGTCGAGAAAATTTAGTTGCATGGCGTAACTGGCTCTATACTCCGAATCGGTAGCAAAATTTTATTGCGAGGAAATTAACAATCCGATAATTCCAAGCCTGTTCGAGCAAATTTTGGAATGTGAAGAAGCTATTTCCGGAAA
>CAWKZY010000161.1:0-4773 GCA_963854625.1 Gammaproteobacteria bacterium
TGCCGCTTCGACTTGCCGTTCTTCATCACTGGATCACACTGCCGAAGTTCTATTCCATTGACGTTAAAAAAACCGGTAACGAAAAAAATCTCCCTGTAATAACGATAAAGGCCGACCATGCTTCCCGAACCAAAGACCAGATAAAATATTTTACTCATTTTTTTTCTTTCGATTGAATTCAACTCCAAAGCGTTCTTTGTGTGAATACTTTACAAACACAAATGCGGCGATAAAAGGCATTATCGAGACTCCAATTACTCGACCTACAGTTGTTAGAGAGACTCCAAAGTCTGATACAAAAAAATAAATCTCTACAGCTAATACGCCAGCAAAATATAGGGCGATTTTCAAATTTAAGAACCCAAGATAAGCACCGGTATTCTTATCTCTTATAGCATCAGAAATAAACATCATGGCCAATAGAGGCAGAATGGTTGCATTAAGATAAATATAATTCAATTTTTATGTACTCCTTACCATTTGGTATATATCGGTAGCTATAAAAAGTTACGGTTCTATCTTAAGACCCAGCACCAACATGATTTCCCATAATTCCAACTTCCGCTGACGAAGCTCCAAAAAATACGCGAGCGAATGTAGGAGCGAATGAACTAGTAGCAATACCACCAAAGAAACCGGCAACACCGCCCAGAATTCCGGCGCCAAGAATCTGACCTGCATTTCCTCCGGCAAAATAGGTAGAACCTACGCCTGTCACAACTCCTAGTCCGGCGCCTAATAGCCCAATTCCGCCACTCACCTGCTCAATTTCATCATAAGTTAATTCTCTCATTCTCAATCTCCTTTTGATTTCGGTTTAATTTGTCCTTAGTATCAACCAGCCTTTTCAGCGTAGGCCGAGATGTTAGAAAACCATAGTTTTTCGAAAAATTAAATGAGAAACGGTATTTTTCTTGGAGAAATAGTCTCCGACAAGGTGAAACCGAGGCATGGCGATTTCTGGCACTAGCGTCGAGCGTCGAAAGCCATTTGCGATTTTTAGAGGGTGATTTTGGGTAAAAACTAACGATATTTCAGCAATGCTGCCAATTCCATTCTTCGAGAGTTCTCTCATTTCAATATCTTATTGAAATAAACAGTCAATAAATAAAATTGTAGTGTAGTGGTCTATCTATTAAAGACCAAGAAAAAGAGGAATGAAAGCTTAGTTCACAGCCACATTGTGCCTTGTGAAATATGCAGCCAGCGCTGCACGGTCTGCATCGGTAAGTTTGCTAGTATTGTGCTCGATAACATCATTCATATCACCGCCAACAAACTCCCCACTCGGCTTTAGACCTAGCAGTAAGAAGAGATCAAAGTTATCCAAAGTCCAATCGGACAATGCCTCTCCGTCAATAGGCTCGATTACTTCCTCGCCGAGCTCAGCACCTGCGTATTCATTAGAATAATCAGGAATACCCAAACTGTTACGCGGGGTATGGCACTCGCCACAGTGGCCCAAATTTCTCGCCAAATAGGCACCTCTAGCCACCGCGGGGTCTTCAAATTCTGGCGTTTGGGGTTCTGCAATTTCAGCCATGATGTTCCAACCAGCTACCGCCCAGCGGCTTAGCCAGATAGGTGTTTCTGGATCGCCCACCTGATTATTAATCGGGGCTAATGACATGAGGTAAGAGCCAATATCTAAGGCATTCTGATCGGTTAGCCCCCCATAGGCACGGTAAGGAAAAGCGGGGAAATAGAAACTCCCAGAGGGTGTACGGCCATGCTTTAAGGCAGCTATAAAATCCCTTGCTTGCCAGTCACCAATACCGGTTTCTAGATCTGGTGTAATGTTCGGCGCATAGAAAGTACCAAAATCGGTAGCGAGTCCATGGCCTCCAGACAGCGCCTGTGAATCTTCATCTCCCTTATGGCAGCTAACACAGCCACCTGCTGTGACCAAATATTCGCCTCTCGAGATTGCCTCGGGGGTGGTGCTAAGTGAAAGGTCGGCGGAAATAGAGGGCGGATAAAAAATCCAAAACAGCAATAGCAAACCGATGGCTAGGATACTGACGGGCATAAGAATTTTTAAACGCATAGCTCTAAACCATTACCGAATTGGGCTTAGAGTGTTACAAATTTAAGTTTTAGAGGCAACGATTCCTCGAAATTCAGTCGTTGCCTCTAAGGGCCTTAACTCTATTGGTTAAACTAACTCACCCAACATCTCTTTATTAAAGGTCACGAGTTCGTCCATTTTGCCATCGCGGACTTTATTCGCCCAATCTGAATTAGCTATTAATGCCCTGCCAACGGCAATAAGATCAAACTCGTCTGCTTCCATACGAGATACCAGCTCATCGATGCCAGCAACCTCAGCGGTGCCCTCACGATAAGTCGCAATAAACTCTTCAGTCAGTCCAACACTACCAACGCTGATGGTTGGTTTGTTAGTGATCTTCTTTACCCATCCAGCCAAGTTTAGGGTTGAGCCTTCAAACTCAGGGTCCCAAAAGCGGCGGTTACTGCAATGGAAAATATCCACGCCAGCCGCGGAAAGCGGAGCCAAAAACTCTTCAAGTTCTTCTGGTGTAGTAGCAAGTTTCGCGTCATAGTCTTGCTGTTTCCACTGGGAGAACCTCAAGATCAATGGAAACTCATCTCCTATAGCTGCTCGAATCGATTTGACGATTTTTTCCGCGAAGCTCCCTCGTTTAGCCAAACTGCCGCCATATCCATCTTCTCTAACATTAGTGCCTTCCCAGAAGAAATTGTCGATAAGATAGCCATGGGCACCGTGAAGCTCGATGGCATCGAAGCCAATCTTTACGGCATCCACTGCTGCGTCAGTATAAGCGGCCACAAGCTCATCAATTTCTTCTGCGCTGAGAGGTTCAAGCACCTGCTTGCCCGGCTTTATATAACCTGATGGCGATGAAGAAGGATAATCTGGATGAGGGCCTTCACCGGGTTTACGAATCGCGCCCACATGCCAGAGCTGTGGAGCAATCTTACCTCCTGCCGCATGGACTGTATCAACTACATGCTTCCAGCCGGCCAGAGCCTCGCCGTGAAAACAAGGAATTTGAACACCGCTAGACGCTGCTTCGTGAGGGATGGTTGTCCCTTCTGTGATAATCAAACCAACACCGCCTTCAGCTCGACGACGATAGTAATCAGCTACGTTTTGGTCAGGTACGCCGTTAGGCGAAAATTGCCTTGTCATAGGCGCCATAACAATTCGATTAGCGAGTTCAAGTTTGCCAAAATTAAAAGGTTTAAATAAAACGTCTGGAGTCATAGGTAAGTCCAATAAATTAAAAAGCCGAAGCATTCTAGTAGTTGCAAATCTACTTGTCGACCTTACACACCAGCCGATACACTTAATTCTCTGATAAAATCATGACATCCTTCACCACCACCTCAGTAATAGAAGGCTTTTTGTATTGCTCGATTTTCAACACATTATTCAAGTTAACGATTTAGAAGATAAGAGTTTGTTCGTGCTTACCAGGCCGCAGCTTTGGCAAGGCCTTGTGCTTCGCGCTAGAAATCCGGAAAAATTTAGTGATGCCTTACAGTGCCATTCCTCGAATACAGAAGAGAATCAGTTCGTCCGACGGATATCAGCGGGGGATACGACGTTTCAGGAATTAGTCGTTATGACTCCTGAATTAAAAATTGAAACAAGCACTGTGCCTAAAATCGGTCAGATTTTTGCCGAAAGCGCCTCTTTAATAGAAGAGCCAGAACCGAATTCACTGTTTGTTCGCTTTAGCTATCGCAGAGACCTTAATAGCGGTGAAAACGACATTCAGATAGCTGAATATCTTAAATCTGCTTACGTTCAGATTGACCGAGATGCTATTGCAATGATCCGCATGCTCGCTATGAGCGAATCCCTCAATTCAACGGTTAACTAATCTGTCTCACTCAGGGTTTCCATTTGGATCACCTTTCTTTAGATAGACAGAGCCATTTTTTACAATAGCTGCAGTAATAACAGCCACAGCAGCGACTTTTTGATTCCCCACCAGCAATTGGGTACAGTGAGTATTCAAATAATACTAAAAATAAGCTTAATCGGCCCAATATGAAAACCGACACTCTGAAACCACTTGCCTCATGCCTGAGCTCACGCAAGCAACTAGTTCTGACTATTGGTATCGCACTTGCCATGCCTTGGTTCAATCTTGCCTGGGCCCAAGAAATCGACGCCTTTGATCCTGCTCAAACCTATGAGAGCACCTGCTTTGCCTGCCATGGCACTGGCGCCGCTCATGCACCAGAGGTGGGGGATGTCATTGAATGGGAGATCCGGCTAGAAAAAGGCTTGGACAGCTTAGTTCAAAATACCATTAACGGACTCAATGGAGTCATGCCTGCGAAGGGTCTTTGCGTTGACTGCAGCGATGAACAACTCAAAGCCATCGTTGAATATATGTTGGCAAATAGCGAATAGCTCGACAACCCTTAATGCGTTAAAAAAATAAGCCAAAGAGGCACGCCAATGATTAAAAATAAGCGCGTATTAGCAACTTTAGCCACTTTCAGCATAGCCGCGATTTTGGCCAGCTGTGCGCCTGCCCCAGAAACAACTTCGATTACGGTTGCCGTTGGTGAAGGTGCTTCTAAACAAAGTGCTATTCAAATCGAACTTTCGGCAAACCCTCCAGCGAATATTCCAGCAAGCGGCCTGTCGACTGTCCGAAACATGGACTGGGCCCTGCATAATTTGGATTTAGCCGGATCACGATTCTCACCCAGCGACCAAATTACTCCAGACAATGTCTCTAGCTTAGTGCCTAAATGGTTGTTTCAACA
>CAWKZY010000162.1:0-4748 GCA_963854625.1 Gammaproteobacteria bacterium
AAGCTTTTTACAAGGCAATGGATGATGATTTTAATACGGCAGAAGCATTTGGTGTGTTGTTTGACTTGGTAAAAGAGTTAAACAAAGAAAAGTCAGCGGGCAGTGAGTTGGCAGGCCAGCTAGGCGCTTTATTGGTAAAGCTCGGTGCAACCTTAGGAGTACTTCAGCAAAAGCCAGAAGAATTCTTGCAGGCCAGCGTGAACAACGACGTGGATGCTGAGGAAGTAGAAGGGCTGATAGTGGCTAGAAAACAGGCTAGGGCGGATAAAAACTGGGCCAAGGCTGATGAGATACGTGATAAATTAGCGCAATTAAAGGTGGTTGTTGAAGATGGTGCTGATGGTAGCAGCTGGAGGATAGAGCGTTAAAGCCAATTAATTGTGCTTTAGTTGAAGAAATTATTGCTTAGTTCTCATTCTTGGATTGACTGGCAAAGATGACGCGAGTATTATGCCGACCTCTTGAAATGCACACGGCAAGCGTGTGTTGGAAAGGTGAAAATCGGGGTATAGCGCAGTCTGGTAGCGCGCTTGCTTTGGGAGCAAGATGTCGGGAGTTCAAATCTCTCTACCCCGACCAATTTCACCTTCCTCTTCTGTTGGAAGCTGGATGATTTATGGTGACTGTAGCTCAGCTGGTAGAGCCCTGGACTGTGACTCCGGTGGTCGCGGGTTCGAACCCCGTCAGTCACCCCAATTATCTTCTAAATTTCTTAACTGGCTAGAACTACCCTTTAAAAAATACTTTGCCTTCAATTTTTTCCCTTTCGTATTTGTCCCCCACAGAACTTCCCTTGACTGGGCTTAGTCGCAATCTTTGTCACACGCTATAACTTCTAGCGCTTAACTTAAGCCACTAATTTCAATAGTGAAGTGCTAGTAGTATTTCTGATCTGAGCTGGGTCTTATCTTCAAAGACTTAGGAGGTTCAAATGAAATCGATAAAAGCTAAGGCTCTCAATGATAGGCCAACATCTGTCTTTAAGTCTTCTGTTGCTAAGTTATATGCCGTGAATGTACCAAGCTCTGAAAGGAAGTCTGAGGATAAAAGCGAGGGTAGTAAGCCTATGGACTTGCAAACACTGCTTGTGAGCATTTCTAATGAGCTCGATTTTTTTTTAGCAGGGAAGTAGTCCTGTGCGAACTGCTGGGAAGTGCCTCATGAGCGGCATGGCTGCGGCGAAAAGGGCCCAGTGCCAAGGCTGCCAGGAAGCCTCGCACGTAGGCTCAAGCTGAGCTGATGGTTTCCTGCCTTTGATTTTAGGAGTGGCTTTGGTGTTCCGTGTCGCTTTGGCCGCTTCGACATTAGTAAGTAACGGAGTGTGACCTTTGTCAGTTTTCACAAGTAATTGTGAAGAATCATAAATAGCCTCAAAGGATGCGTTTTTTTGCTGCACGTGGCGTAATGTGATCATTAAAGGGTCGACGGGTGACAATAGCGGACACTGAATCTTTGTCCTTTCAATAATACATTCATAGTTACTCGGCTAGACTCTAGGTCCCCTAAGCTACTTGCTCGGGATGGCGGCATCAGCTAAAGATTTCACCGGTCCCCTCAGACTCTGCTAAAAGATCCGGATATTCCGGTAAACCACCGGCCATATAGCAGATGCGCTCTGCATAAAAGATATGATTCATCGGTTTTATGTCTTCAGGAGTCTGTTGGTTGTCTTGCTTTACGTTCTCATCGAGCTTGATTACGTCGCCAGTGCTTAATCACTCTAGGTTCCGCAGACATGCCTTCACTGGCGTCGAATCTGAGTGCCATAATGTGCTGTAAACTTACTAATTTAGGTTCATCTGACACAGCATGGACAAATTCCGCACCTCAACCTTGGGAGGGCGTCGCAGGAACATAGCCCTCAATGAGCCCGTCTGTTTCGATGTAGTCAAAAATGGCCCGATAGGGTTTGGCGATTGCTAGAATAGCGAGACACTCACATTCTTTAATCTGTCAGTTCAGGAGCCCTGAGCCGAGCTCACTGTTCTCCGGCGGACTTCGCCAGCTTTATGGGTTCATCTCCAGTGCTTCCTCCCCGCGGTGCTGTGTCGGTTTTGTCTGCTTGCGGCCAAGAAAACGCGAATAGCCTTGGGTCATTCAGGCTAATGTCATCTGACATGACCACAAGTGGCGTGAACACTGCTCCTAACACCATTACTATCGCACCCATTCGCCATCGTTGTTGTCTCCCTTTAATAAGGTGCTGCCGCTTTTAATAAATGCACCGCAAATGTAACTTATACCCAATCGACTCTATTGTGAGCAAACAGACTAGTTGGATTTTTAACCCTAGTGGATATCGCCCTCGAAAATTGTGCAGGTTTGCGCGTCCTGTTCGTTGCAATCGAGCGACAGCCTAATGTCTGCACCCTTGAATGCTTGAATGCTTGAATGCTTGAATGCTTGAATGCTGTTATTCTTATATACTGTTTAAAAAAAATAGTTCTGTGGCTCCGAGTTAAAAAAAACATCCTCACAACAATCCTCCACATAAGCTATATCTAAAGTCACGACGTTTTTGGCACGATGAATTTACAAACACTTCTCAACTGAAGACACCCCCTGCGCGCACCGTAGTCGGCGAATTTCCGGATTAGCTTGGCTCAATTGGAACGTTCGCCTGTGGGTGTATTGATTACAGAAATTCCGAGATATCAGATAGATAAAATAATCGTGGAGGGAAAGCTGTGATTTCAAATATTGGGCTTAAATAGCGCTTGCTTCAGGTGAAAATATTATGTCAATAGGAGAATAACCGGCAGGTACAGAACACGCCCAAAAACACCCAATCTACACTGCGAGAATACAGCGAAGTGACTCTCGGAAATGCGAAAAAATTGATTGTTGAATCAGCGCTTTTATTGAAAAAGGTAGACTTAGTCTGCGCGTATTTCTTTGCGGTGGCATCGATTGAAAAAATTGGTAAAAGTATCTACTCTTTGATGCTTAGGGCAGGAATCTGAAAGATTCGGCTGTTAAACCAAAAATTTGAAACTCATTAGGAGACCATAGCAACGAAATCAATGGTTCATTCCCTGCAATTTTACAATTCGCTGAAAAACATGATCTAAGGGCTGATTCACAAAATACTCTGAACTGAATGCTTGCATTAAAACATGCAAGAGAAGCTTCAAAGTAAATCGATTTGGACTACAGGTGTTGTGAGATTCGAACACTTAAAAATTCTTTGAAGGAGGTGGCTGCACTGGACTTTTTACGATTGACGAAATACTGTTTCAATAACACTGAAACCCATATTCGAGCTGGCCGGCCTCGTCCTGCAGACTCTGGCGAGGACACTTTTTACGCCATGAAGAAACATAAAATCACGAAAATTTTCAACGATGAAGATTTCTGGGAATTCTATATTTCGCAATTTGAAAATGGTGTTGAAGATGTAGCGGAATCGGTTGTCACGTATGAGCGATCATACCTTTCCAAAGGGAACTATTAGGGAAGAGGCATAACTACCAAATCAAAAGTTACGCCTGCTTCGTTTGGCGCCTGTATGATTGTGTTGGACGTAAACCGTAGCATTTAACGGTTGCTTTCAGCTATGTCTAATAGTCTTTTGCGTTAAGCCTTCTGTTCTTCAAGATGCTTGGCTAGTATTTCATCCAGTAACTCGACATTAACATCGCTCGTTCCCAAGTGTGCCTCTGTTACCGTATCAGTACCTGCAACGTCATCTAGCTTGAATACACGCCCCAGTTCTGACTCGTCAATGTGCTCAATACCAGCCTCGTCCACAGTGGCAGAAATCTTACCGCTCTTTATGTAACTATTTATTGTTTGCTTCGTTTTACCTGTCTTCTTGGATGCCTCAGTTATCGTGTAACTTGCCATATGTAGCGCCTATTATTACTTAGGTTATTGCGGTAGAGCCTAAATTGGCCGTTTCGGTAGAAGGGCGGGCCTTAAAAAGACTTTAAATTACTATCTACTAATTTGGCTCTCTGTTTTTAACGATTTTTGGTGCGCCCGCCAGGACTCGAACCTGGAACCCCCGGCTTAGAAGGCCGGTGCTCTATCCGGTTGAGCTACGGGCGCATGTTTGATGCTGAAAACCGGCGATATTGTACATTAAATCTAGCTTTGAACCAGCAGTGTTATCGCCTGCGACCAATTTTTTTAGTCCTATTGCCATTATTTTACTAGTTGAGGGCCGTATAGGGCCAAACTCAAACGTTCGCGGTGTTAACGAGCTCATTCATTGACACTCGTAATTTTAGATAATAAAAATTAGATAGTTACTGTATTTATCTTGAATGATATTTTCACAGTAGATTGTAACATGCTCATATTGCTTACCTGCGTAAAGTTTACGTCTGGATGTTAGGCTGTCTCAATTCTTGCAGTGGTCCTTTAAGCAAGGCTTTCCAGTGGCAATAGTGCAACCTTTTCTTTCGGACAAGCGACGATGTCATCCTGGCCGGTGTCTCGCCAGCCTCGATGAGGAATCAGGCTGTAGAATCCTGAGCGCTTTGCTTTAGCGCCTTTTCGTCGAGCTTTACTGCCATTTGGTTTACGAATATCAAAGACAAAAAATTCATAATCTACAGGCATCGCTGCAATGAGTTCTTTCTTGCTAGAAAAAGATAATTCAGTGCCATAGCTGAGTTCACAGACGATAATGGGGCGCTGCTGCTTTAACTGTTGGCTAAGTCCTTTAAGAGTGCGTTTCTCGAAACCCTCAACATCAATTTTCATTAAGTCGATTTGCTTGATAGCTAGTTCAGCAAACAACT
>CAWKZY010000163.1:0-4709 GCA_963854625.1 Gammaproteobacteria bacterium
GGCGCGATGCCCTGCGAAATTAACGCTGCTATTAATCCTGCGAGCAAATCACCCATGCCTCCGGAACCCATGCCGGGATTGCCCTCGCTGCATAATTCTATTGCGCTTGGATCACTGCTGTGGGCCATTAGGCTGCCGCTTCCTTTTAGCAAGCAACTGCCACCGTAGATTTCGGTCAGCTTTCTAATTGAATCGAAGCGGTCTAGCTGAACCCCAACAACCGTTGTGTCTAACATAGCGGCGGCTTCGCCAGGATGGGGGGTTAACACCCAGTTGCCATAGCAAGCGCCATTGGAATCAATCCGATCTTTCAGTAAATGCAGAGCATCCGCATCGATTACAAGCGGGGTACTCATGGCACGACTTCGACTTAACACTTCGTTAAACAGCTTCAAGGCCCAGCGACTTCGACCAAGACCAGGACCAATAACGATAGCGGTCGCCCTGTTTAAAAGATCGGTAATTTTGGCATCGGTAAGTGAGCCTGCCAATGAAGGGTTAGCGCTCGAACCAGGAAAATCCTCAGTCCCGTGCCACATCAACTCAGGACATCGCGCCAATGCTGCCGGACGGTGAATAGATCTGGATATAACACTCACCAGCCCAGCACCACCTCGCAAAGCGGCCTCGGCGCAAAGGATTGCAGCGCCTCCAAATCTGGTATCGCCTCCAATCACAACCACATGGCCGTTAGATCCTTTATGGCTGGATGCTTTCCGAGGGAGTAAATAGCTCGTGGCAAAATTTATATCGATCCTAAGGACACTTGGAATTGGTGATTGCGCGCTAGTGTATGCTTGCAAAGGGATATCCAAATCGTGAAACACAATCTCTCCGCAGTAATCTCGGCCGTGTCCGGTCAGCATTCCCCGCTTAAGTCCTATAAACGTCACAGTGAGGTCTGCTTCAACTGCAGCGCCCAGCGGCATACCCGAATCAGCGCTTAAACCTGAAGGTATGTCGATGGCAACTACTGGTGACAAGGTTGAGTTCAATATTTCGATGGCCCTAGCAAATTTGCCTGTCACGGGTCGATCAATACCAGTTCCAAGTAGCGCATCCACGGCCACGACATGCTCTTGTTTCGCCACTGGAAGTGCAAGAAACTCCTCAAATTCGAACATTTTAACATTATTGAGTTTTGCTTTTTGATAAGCAGAGCTAGCATCGGGACCTAATCTGGAAAGGTCTCCAACAATTATTATTTCGCAAGGAATATCGCGCTCTTTAGCGAGGACTGCACACAAAAATCCGTCTCCGGCATTGTTGCCTCCACCCACAAAAACCCGCAAGAATTGGATCTTTGGCCAGCGCGTCAAAATGTCTTGGAAAGCCGCTTTGGCTGCGAGCTGCATCAAACCAGGACCGCTGCAGCCGAATTTCTGTATAGCGAGGCTGTCAAGCTGCCTAACCTGAGCAACACTGTAAAGAGAATTTGGAAGCCTAACTAAAGAATCGCTCATCGTAGTCTCCAACTTTCTGCCCGATCAACTCTTGGAGACTTGACTCAGCGGTCAAACTTTTGAATAAGCCGCCGAACCAGTCTTAGCGCTGTATCCAATTCTTCAGTAGGAATATCATCTGTGGTCGCAATAGCCCAAGGGTCTTGGACTTCTCGCAATTGTGAATATGCCACCCTGCCCTCGTCTGAAAGCGTTACTAGCACTGAGCGTTTGTGCCTAGGGTTAGGGAGATATATTAATAGGGCATCTTGCACCATAACATCAGTGATTCGCTGCACAGCCTGTCGTGATTGGCCTAGCACCCGAGCTATACCTGGCACCGTCAATCCATTGGTGGAAAGCGCGATAGCAGCGATAACTTTCCACCTAGCATGTGTCAAACCCATGTTTTGGGTCATTGCATCGCCTTCAGAGATCAATAAGCCATTAAGACGGAAAACCGACAAGACTAGGTCCAAAAACAATACTCGTTTAGGGTAATGGGATGCCAATTTGTCTATCTCCTAATTTATGTCAGTATGCTGTCATCATTCTGCCTTTCAGTCAATTGATGCAGCTCAATAAGAATCATACTGGTATGTCAATGTTCACAACGCGCTCTTAGCCAAAAGGCTAGAATTGCTATCCAAGCCTTGATCTCAGGTATCTGGGGGAAATGTCGCTTTCCTTAACAGCAGAGGCTCCATAGAGCCTTTCGATCGCTGACACTATAAAGCCACATTTCAATCGGATTTACTTTGCTTGTAACTAAATTACGCGACTTTTAAGCTTTTAGACCAAATACTGTCAATATTTCATGCAATGACAGCTTGCTGCGTAGAATGGCGTTGCCAATATAATGTGCCGATAGCGCTTGATACGGCTAAGCAGCTGGGAGTTGTCGCGGCACTTGCTGCCGCTTTAGTCATTAACTTGAATGACATAGAATGCAAATTCGCTCAACTTTCACGGTTTATGAATTTGTTACTGGTTAATTTATCACCGGTTAAAGCTGCCGCAATATCGCTTGTACTGCTATTGATAGGCACTAACACCGCGCCCAACCCAGCAATGGCTGACGCCAGCAGGGATGCCACGAAACTAATTGAACTGACCAATATCGGCGAGCAATTTGAGCTTGTTCGTCAGCAGCAGACCCGAACAGTCATCCGCACCTACGCAAGCATTGTCAGCACCGAACTCGGCCTTGAGCTTCCCGCCACCGTGAAAGAGGCGATTTCGCTCTGCTACGAGCAAAACTATGATTGGGCTAATTTTGAAGATGGAATTGTCGAAATTCTGTTAGAAAACTTTACAGAAAAAGAGATGCGACTGCTTTTAGACTTTTACCGCAATAAGGGACTCCCTCCATCAAAAATTGACGCCTTTAGAGACATCGTTGCGAAAGGCGAATTAATCCAGAGATTGGGCGCAGAGCATATATTCGCCGTGACCGTTGGCTGCGTAGATCTAGGCACTGAAGCCGTATTAACTTATCTAAGAGAGAAGCCTTAGATTAGTGTGTCATTGAATACATCAAGTAGTTGATACCCAGACGGTAAGCTGAATTAGCATAGCGGGTGGGATAATCAGGGTGATACGTATGTTCCCAGCCATCGCCCATGTCCGAATTCCAATTAATCAAAACCATTACCCGTCCCTCATCATCAAGAATGGCATGGTTGCTCGCAAAATCAATTCCTTGCTCCCCAAATTCATCCGATCGATACAAAGCAGGGATCATTGTTGGCCCGTCAATATCGTAATAGACGTGAAAAATCTCATGATCTGGTGACAACTCGATGATTTCTCTATCGGGAAAAATCTGACTAAAAGCCGCATAGAAGTTATCCCACTGCTGTTGGCCCCAGAAGTCATCAATGAGCAGAAAGCCACCCCGCGCAAGGTACTCTCGCAAATTTTGTATCTCACCGGGGTTCAGCTGAATTCCTCCCCCTTGCCCAACTTCCAGCATATAGAGAAAAGGATAATCGAAAATTTTCTGATCATCAAAACGTAGCACAATAGGCTCACTCATCACACGGATATTGGTGAGTCTAGAGACCCCCCTCAAGAAATTCCTGTCGGCATCAGGGAAATCTATAGACCAAGGGCCATAGCCAAAACCACGACTGTAAAAGGTGTCAAAAGCGACACGAACAAAATTAAATTCCCCGCCTTCATCGTTCTCTGTGGGTAGATCTTGAGACTCGGGACTAAATACCTGGCCACTTAAAGTCAATGGCAAAGCAAGTGCCATCAGCGCGAATACTGGCCCCGCGATTTTTACCGCTATTGCGCTCAAATGCTTGCTAGCTTTCATAAATAAAAGTTCTCAACAATCAGATTCTAGTGTGTATGGATTCTCTCGTGAGTTCAATATCAACTCGACGCGCGCATCAATAAATAGATTCAAAAAATACCTTTTAATTTTTCAAATGACACCTACACTCTACTTTAAGAGCCTATCAATAGTGGCTCAACAAGTTCTCACTAGAGAATTCCGGCCAGCTTACGTGTCACAAGGATGTGCGCGTGGCCGAAAGATATTTTCTTCTTTCACTAGCAATTTGCAAGTGATTTTCCGCGCCACACTATTAATACGACAGCAGTTTTATTTTGGTCTATGGACCGGCTACTTCCTTAACGAAGCACAATAATCTTCATTGCTGACCGCTGGCGTAAACCAAATATAGTCATAGGCGCTGACACCAGCCGTACTCTCCACATAATCCCCAGCGTTAGTTAGCTCCTCACTGACTTCCATAAAAGCCAAAGACACAATATCATCTCTTTCTAAATCGCTGTTTGATGCCAGCAAATAATTTGGCACACCCAAATCCTGACGCACATGATAGTTACCAGCGATTAGGATAGATAAACGATTCGGTTGCGTCTGACCTAGGCTACTCGCCATCGCCGAATCTCTAGCCTGCTGGACAGCAACCATTGGAGGAAACTGGGACTCTGGCAAGAGGCCGCAATGACTTGCATCAATGTCGCTGAGCAACTGATCCATCACTTCTGGGCCGACGATTTTTTGCAGTGGTGAAGGCTGTTCAGCACCATAAACGCTGCGCATAGTTTCTGTACTTATATTGCCCGCATATAGAGGGATAGAAGCATTGACCGCCAATTGAATTAAAGGGGAATAGAAATCCCAATTCCAGCCATCACTGTCCCAATCTAAGTAGCTTTTTAAATCATCCAAAGAGACGAAATCCTGATCCAAAATAAGGTCAAGCTTTGACTGAATGGCGGAGTCCA
>CAWKZY010000164.1:0-4640 GCA_963854625.1 Gammaproteobacteria bacterium
CGCGGTCATAAAAGGCCATTTCTGTACCATTGCCGTGGTGCAGGTCCACATCAAGGATTGCGACCCTATCAAACTTCGCTCTCAATCGCTCCGCCGCGATAGCTACGTTGTTTAGATAGCAAAAGCCTCCAGCGAGCTCTGGTCCGGCGTGGTGCCCAGGCGGGCGGCTCAAGGCGTAGCAGGCGGATTCGCCATCTAATACGAGATCTGCCGCGTGCAACGCAGACCAGCTGCTCCATAATGCGCTTTCCCATGTGTCAGTTGATATCGGGCAGGAGGCGTCGGCCATGTGGAATCCTGCTTGGGCAACCAACGATTTTGGATATTCTCCATCGCGGTTGGTTGGATGAATGTTGGGAGTCACCTCATCAGCGGCGCCTTTGATGCGCGACCAGCGGGTGGCTGCATGTTCAAGAAAGGTAAGGTAGCGCTGGGGGTGAACTTTCAAAATGGTGTTCATGCCGTCGTTGCCAATTGAGCCGTAGTTGGGCGGTGTCACCTTTGTCATGCCTGCTGCCTCTACTCCCTTTAACAATAACTCAACGCGCTCTGGTGACTCCGGATTGGATTCTCTAACGCCGTTGATTAAATAACTTTTTGGGTAGTGCTTGTTCTGTTTGGCATTGAATACGCACTTCATCTTGTTAGTCCTTGTCAGCTGCTTTGTTAGTGCCGTTATAGGTGGCTTTTTTATGCGCCGGATTAGGCGCTGTATTAAAAAAGGTGCTAGAGGCTATATTACAAAAGATACTAAAATATGTAGTAAAAACTGTATTAAAAATGTCGTTAAAAGCTGACTTAAAAATCAACTGTTGGCAACTTGCTCTCTTTCGCGAATACACTCAGGCTTTCGGTTAATAATGTCAGGATATCGTTTACCTGCTGGCTTGTAATTATCATTGGCGGGCATACAAGAAAATGATCACCTTTAACCCCGTGCCGTGTTCTGCGAGAGTAGATAATAAGGCCTTTTTCATAGGCAATATCGACTAGCCGGCTGTGGGCACCCATCTCTTTTGGCAGTGGCTCCATGGTCTCTAGATCGGACACCAGTTCAAAGGCCAACAATAGCCCTTTGCCGCGCACGTCACCGATAAATGGAAACTGTGTCTGCAGTGACTTAAGGCCGGCGATTAACTCTAGACCCATGCGCTGGGTGTTGCCCATTAGGTCTTGCGCGATAATTTCATTGATTACGGCAAGGCCTGCACTGCAGGCGATGGGGTTGCCGGCATAGGTATAGCCATGTTGAAAGGCGCCGGCATCCAGCACGGCTTCTACTATGTCATCGCGGGCGGTCATCGCTCCCAAGGGAACGTAGCCCGCACCGAAGCCTTTTGAGGTGGCGATTATGTCGGGGTTGATATCCCAATGTTCGCAGGCAAGGAATTTGCCGGTTCGGCCTACGCCGGTCATCACCTCATCAAAAATAAGCAATACCTCAAACTCATCACAGATTTCTCGAATGCGGCGGTAGTAACTGTCCGGTGCTACTAGCGCGCCGGTTGATGCCCCCCCTATGGGTTCCATGACAAAGGCTAATATAGTTTCGGGGCCTTCCTCTATGATTTTATGGCGGAGCATTTCAGCGTACTTGATTCCGCGTTGCTCATCGCTCAGGTCATCCTTGTCCAAATAACATCTTGGCGCGGGAATTTTTGGCATATCAACAAACAATGGCGTAAAGGGATCTGTTAAAGGCCGATAGCTGGTGAGAGACAGCGCGCCCATGGTGCTGCCATGATAAGAAGGCGACCGGCTTATGAGTTTGCTGCGCTTGGTGTCGCCGGTTACATAACGATACTGGCGGGCAATCTTGATGGCACTTTCTACCGCCTCGGATCCACCGGAGACGAAGAACACTTTCTCATGGCCGGGCGGTGAAAGTTCGGCCACGCGATTGGCCAGGTCCTCGGCGGATTGATTCTCAAAGTGTAGACGATAACCGAAAGTGGATTTTTTCATTTGCGCGCGCATTGCATCTAGCACGCGGGGGTTAGAATGGCCGATATTGGACACCATAGCGCCACTGGAACCGTCGATATAGCGCTTGCCGTTTACATCCCACAGATAAATTCCTTCGGCGCGGTCCAGCAGCGGACGCCGGTTGCGGGTTTGATAAAACAGACGAGATTTTTCCATGGCCTGAGTCCTCAGTGGATTACAGTCATTGTTGAGAGCTTATCTTAAGAACGTAAACTCAAGAGCGTTAAGTGGAAGTCTGCGCAAAACCAAAAGGGTAACATGATATCCTCGAGTAAAATATCTACTGTTACTGCCTCTATTTTTCATAGAATTATTAGTAAAAAATAGAGAATTACCGTTAAAATAAATACAGCTAGATGCGTTTTGGAATGATCAAGTATAACCGTGTGAGTAAGTATAAGATAAAGAAATGCAGTAAGTGCAGGAATAAAATCAAGGATAATAATTAAAGGGAGCAACCAACTATGGCTAGAGAGTTTGGGCTCATTGGTGACGTCGTAACCGTAGTGGGTTATGTGATCGGAGCCCCCATCTTTATATTGCCTGGCCAGCTTGCTGGATCTTTTGCCCCCGCAGGCATTGTCTCCAACGTTATTGCGGCGGTAATTGCGCTGTTTGCCTGTGTGTCTGCTGTGCAGGCTTGGCAGTCTTTATCTAAAGAGTGGGGCCGGCTATGAGGCAATCACAAAACTGGTGTCACCACTCGGAGCCTTCATCACTATTTGGTTAATGCTAGCTGCCTAGCGTGGGTGCAAAAATAGCAGCCTATGGCGTAGTGCTTTTATTCGGCGCCCTTAATCTTGGTGGCGCTGCAAATCTGGTAAGAGTGCAATCTCTTATAGTGGTCGGTTTTATGGCCGCCGTGGCGGCGATTTGTTTCGGTGGCCTGTTCACGGTGCAGGCTGACAACCTAAGTCTCTTTATGCCTGTAGCTATCAGCCTCGTGATGTTGGCGGTTGTTCCTGCCTTTTTCTCCTATGGTGGCTTCATGGTGGTTATGGAGATGGCCGGTGAGAAATATTGAGAAGGAAGTGCCAGAGCTACGGCGGCATTTTTTCGTTAATTAAGTCCTCATTAAAATCCATGTGAGCCTAGTTATTTGTGTTGGCCTTTGCAAAAAATGATGAAGTGATTAATGTATTCCGTCAGAAGAGGCGCGATGGAAAGGCCATCGCTAAGCTGCTTGTGCGGTATACTAATGAACTACTCTGTCTCACCTATAAAGACTATGCCTTTGCTTCCCTCCAACATTCATTTGCCGGTTACCGAAATACTCGAAGAGTTGAAGTCGACTTTTAGCCTCCACCACGAAGTAATTCTGCAGGCACCACCGGGCGCGGGAAAAACCAGCCTCGTGCCGTTGGCACTGGCAGCTGAGTCCTGGCTGGGTCACAAGAAGATCTTGATGCTCGAGCCACGGCGCATTGCAACTCGCGCTGCGGCGCATCGGATGGCGGACCTGATACGCGAACCTGTGGGTCAGACCGTGGGGTATCGCATGCGACTGGATACCAAAGTTTCGTCCAACACAAAGATCGAAGTAATTACAGAGGGCATTCTCACCCGCATGCTTCAAGAAGATCCTTCCCTCGCGGATGTTGGGCTGGTTATTTTTGATGAGTTTCATGAACGTAGCTTGGACGCGGATCTGGCGCTTGCTTTGTGTTTAAAGGGACGGTCTCTGTTTCGCGATGAGGATCCGCTTAAAGTCCTTATTATGTCGGCAACGCTGGACAGCCAAAAGCTCGAAGAACTCACTGGTGCGCCTGTTATTCGCAGCGAAGGGAAACAATACCCTGTAGACATCGTTTATAGTAAATCAAGCCAGCCGAAAGACTCCCTTCATGACAAGGCTGTGACATCAACGTTAAGGGCGTTAGCTGACAACCCCGGCAGCAGTATTCTGGTATTTCTCCCAGGGCAGGGCGAAATCAGGCGAGTGGAAGACTCACTTGCGATGGAGTTGCAAAGTCGAAAAATCAACGGCGTGCACCTGCGAACTCTCTACGGCAACCTTTCCTTAGAGGCACAACAAGCCGCCATTGCACCGGTACCAACGATCGGTGAGCGAAAAATTGTGCTGGCAACGAACATAGCGGAAACTAGCTTAACTATCGAAGGGGTAGATGTTGTCATCGACTCTGGTTTCGCGCGGGAACCGGTCTTCGATCCGGCGTCTGGCATGACACGTCTGCACACTCGCAAAATTTCTCAGGCATCGAGCATTCAAAGAATGGGGCGAGCTGGCAGATTACGCCCGGGCAAATGCTATAGGCTCTGGTCAAAAAGTCAGCAAGATCAGATGGCTCCTCATGCAACGCCGGAGATACTAAACGCTGACCTCACTCCGGTTGCGCTGCAGCTTTTTCAGTGGGGTATCAATGACCCGGTGGATCTCGCTTGGCTAGATCCTCCCGGCAGCGGTCCGTGGCTGCAAGCTGTGTCGTTGCTAATAAAACTCGGCGCGATAGTACAAGGTGATAATGGCTTACGACTAAGCAATCACGGCATCCAAATGGCAGGCCTAGCCGCACACCCTCGCCTTGCACACATGCTGATATGCGGGCAATCCATTGGTCAAGCAAACACCGCTAGCCTTCTTGCAAGCATCCTGTCTGATCGCGATCCTTTCGGTCGAGACACCCCTGATATGA
>CAWKZY010000165.1:0-4635 GCA_963854625.1 Gammaproteobacteria bacterium
AGCCATTACTGCTGTCCAGATGCGCTTAGCCCCATATGGATCTTCTTGAAAAGTATTAAACTCACCTATCTTATCCCAGTCGATGTTCCAACCATCGCCGCGTTCATTTAATGTTCTTGCTTCAGATAGCTCTTCGTCTGACCAAAAATCTGAGAGCAGTAGGCCATCATTCCAATTGTTGCATTGTGAGAAATTTGAGCTCGGACTCTCTAAATAGCTTTGTAACGCAGCGAGATAGATATTGTACGCAACCTCTACCTTTGTATCTGAATTCGAGAACGTTCTACCATGCAACTTTTTGTATAGCGCTACTATTTGTTTTTTAATTAGGGTTACGTTTTCATTTTTTATTGAAGATAAATTTCCAGGATATCCCTCGATACTCATTTCGATCTCTACGCGCCCTCCTTTTAGTGGGGCTTCAATGGAAGACACCTCTGCGCTGAATTCGTAAAAACCATCATCAATGAGATCTAGATCTAAGATTACGGAGCAGTTGTTCCAAAAATGGATTTGACTATTTCCTCTGCCGTTCACGTTGCTGCAATTGTAGGGATGAAAAGTCAATCGAGGGTCGCTAGTCTGAATTTTTTCACTGAGTCCGGAGGAAGTTTTTAATGCAAGAGACTGTATGAGGAGCTGTCTTTGTTCAAGGCATTTTTGGCCATCATAGTCGCAGTAATTATTAGTGAAGGACAAGCTGAATCTTGTCTTATCTTGAGCGAAACCTCTTATCGAGCGCACTTCCCAATCGTCTCGATTCTCGGACTCCACCTCAAATTTTTGAGTCTTAGTCATTAACGGAGTGGTGCTGTCCTCAACATAGGAGAATAATTTTCTTTCACCTATTGGGAGAGAGAATTCCCTTAAAGTGGTCAGGCAAGCTGTTTCAGTTGAATATGTTTGAAGCACGGTAGATATCATTGGGGTGAGTTCAGTCACTCGTGACGTTACGGCGTCAGAATCAATTCCACCAAGCAACACCCCTAGCTGGTCGTGAGGCCACGTAATAACCCCATTTGGATGCGTGGTAACCCTCCACGCGACCCCTGTTACACTCCGTGTCTTTCGCGCTAGTTGCTCAGGCGTAAGTAATTGTTTATTGCCCAAGTTTGCCGTCATTTGGTCATCCGAGTACGCCGAATTGAGTGCCTCGCTCGCGCCAAACCACGTCGACATTATCATTTCGACTAACATGTCCTTGGCGTTCATGTTTGAGCCGAGTTTTTGTCCGAATGCCTTAATCGCTGCCTGTTGTGCGCTATAGACTCTGTATTTCCCGGCATAGGATTGGTCGCTTTCATCGTTAGGCCGCTCAATAACCTCTCTTCCAAATATGGCGGGCCACCAGAACTTAGCGCTGGCTTCTAGAAAGCTCTCTTCTTTTACAATTAGGGCCGCAAGAGAGGCTAGGGTGCTGTAATTTTCAGTTATCTCTGTTCCAAAAAGTCCGGGGGATCGCATATCTCGGTACCAGAGGTCGCCATTTTGATATAGGCTCTGACTTCCATCGGTTGGATTCTTATAGAAATTATCCAGAGTGTCGTGCTCTCCGTCTCCCTTAAAATTACCTTCGCCCCAATTTTGAAATGCGCCGGCGACCGGATCCAGCAACGCATGGCAAACTGTGCAATTTGGATTGTTCATCGTTGGATTATTGACGTCCGTTAGTGATGCTTCATCGAGCGGGCGCAAGGAAGACTTTTCGATATCGATTCCCAAAAAATGGTAAAAGGTCCACCGAGCTCGAGCTCTATTTCGATTAGTTGCAGTCGTTGGGTAGCGGACGAGGAACGCAAAATCCGTTAACAGGCCGGTGTGGGGATAAAAGTCTAGGGGCGGACCAATTATACGATATTTACCGGGTCCATTTGGATCTTCTTCGACGACCTCTGTTGAGGAATTTGGGTAGAATCCCTCTATCCTGGACGGTTTGAATATGGCATTGTTGTCGTCTTCGGCGAAGATAGCATCGCCTTCTAGAAATTCATTGAGCAGCGGATTCATCATCATATAGTCTGCAGTCAAGATTTCAGAATAAGGCCGGTCGTTTTTTATCACATGAGCCACTAGTTCACCGGATGCTCGCTTTAGTGGGTTGCCCAGAGGGTTATTGATAATCGAGGTATTGTTATCGTTATCAAAAATATAGTTCCTGAGCTTTACGAAATTAGGAAAACCAGTTGTGATAGGAATATTGTCCAACGCTTCCGTAAGTAAACGATCATTCACCCCTGTAACTACAAACTCGCTGAACGCAGGTCCTTCCATCAAGCCACGTAAAATAGCTCGGAGTGTCTCATCTGATACTGTCGAGTTAGTCTCAGCATCGGTGGGTAACCGCCCTTGGAGAAGCAGCGCAGCGCGGCGTAGAGTCGCCTGCCTTGGCTCGAGTATTACTTCGGTAAGGAAGCTAGCCTGCCGCGCGCTTGCGCCATCGTCCGATGCGCTGAAGACATAGCTCGCTGTCTCACTGGTCATTAAAAGCTCGGTTACCATTTTTTGTATTGACGCATACCCTTCGCTGTCTTTTGGTAGCTGTTCTCCGCCAACGTGACCTTGTCCCCCTGCAATCTTAGCGAGCAATAAGTCTGAGCCTTTCTCATCAACATAGGCCGAAAGCGCACCAAAGTTATTTAGCGCTGATGACGTGTTCGTCCGCTGAAATTGGAGCGCGGAATTCCGTGCAAGACCACCTTCGACATGACACGCGACACAACGGGCTTGGACAACGGCAGTCTCGATCTCAGTTTCGAATGTGTTGGCGGCTTGCGACGCAATGTTGTTTGGGAGTTCGGTAGAAGATTTCACCGAGATCTGAGCAGGTTCAGACGTATAGTGAAGTGCAGATTCGCCCTCGACGCTGTAGGCGGCGAAATAAAGATAGTCACCAGCTTCGGCCATAGTGCCATCAAGAAGAACTAAGGTCTGAGAGCTTGCCAGCATTTGATCGCTGGCGAATGGCGTAAGCGTCTCTAAAGCACCGCTCCATGGCGCGTAGCTGCCATCGGGTTCCAATTTAAAGAATTGGTTGTTGGCCACGATGATGATGTAGACAGAGGCGTTTTTAGTGAGATCTGCAGCCTGTGGGCGTAGAGTGAGCGAGACTAAAAAGTCTGTAGTAGTCGTCAGACCAGTCGGTGCGACAGATGATTGAACGTTCAGCTCAAAAATGCTTGCACTGGGGCTGTCATCGGACGATGCCGACTTGATTGTCGCGATAGGCGAAATAATCTCTAGCGAATGAGTCGAGAGCGACGCCACTAATATTGCAAAAATCGTAGCAATTTTAAGGATTTGAAGCATTCTAATACCAAACATAGCTAAAAACTCATGTTATTACATTTCATTTCGTAAAATCAAATATTACAATCTCCACAAAAACCTATAATACGCTTGCAAGTCACACCCTAGATCAGCGACGATTTAGAATCGTGAGTAATTGTCCTTTTTGAATAACCGAGAGGTATTGCCAAGTTAACTGGCCAAGTTGAGAAAAATCACCGCCAATCAGGTTTTATATCGCCATTGCCTATCCTAGAGCGAAAAGGCACGCGCTCAAAAAAACCTATAATTTCAGCCGATACTAAGTGACGACCCGAATTGAACTAGGTGTAAACCGCAACATGAGCACCAAAAAAGCGCTGTGCTTGATCCATCGATATAAACTTACGTATGCCCCGTTCTCTCCCTTGCGTCGCTCGTGCGATAGTTCACATCGATTGTTGGGATATTGGGAAGTGTCGTGGATCGCCTCTGGCAGCAACTCCCTGTGAGCTACGTTGTAACTCCTCAATTTGTCAGTAACAATTTTTCTCGGCTCGGCTTTATGTTTATGCGACAACCCCTTGAACAAACGCTTTGCAGCCTTTTCAACACGGCTCTTCTAAAGAAATACATCGATCACTTCGCCATCTTGATCAACAGCTCTCCACAGATAAGACCGCGCACCCTAGATCTTCACAAACACCTCATCTGCCCAGAATAATCTAGGATTCATGCACGAAAGCGGAGAACAGGTATTTTAGAATGAAGTGAAGTCTTACGTCTGACATTAAGTAGCTGCGGCACAGGGGAAAGATCTTGCATAAAATGCAAGAGATGATGCTTCGAAATCACTAACACACGACCAACTCGCACAAGGCCTTGACATAGCTACCAAGTGCTTTGAGTCTGGGTTTCAGGATTGTGACTAGCAAAGCTGCGCAATCTAAGCGGAATCTGATAAAACCTTATAGAACGACATGCTTAAAAATCGTCCAGCCATCACCTCACCCCACGGGCGTACCCCGATAAATTAGAATGATTTCATTGGACTCGTGTACATACTTGTATAAATGACCTGAACTTTACTTTACTGATAAGGAAATATTTATGAAGAACCGGTTTATCTCGGCACTAGCCCTTACTCTTTGCTTAATGTCATCACTTGTTGTGGCAGACACAGCCACTGAGGTCCGTGAGGTGATCTTAGACCATATTGCGCATATGAATCAGGAATTAAATCAAGACCCTATGCGCCTTTCGAAGGATGACTCAAAAGAATTTTTCTCTAGCGGTGGTCTGCTGACCTATCTCGACAGAACCTCAGGCGGAAATACATTTGAGGTATTCCAAGGCAGCACCAAGCATATC
>CAWKZY010000166.1:0-4450 GCA_963854625.1 Gammaproteobacteria bacterium
GTCTCAATGAGAGTGAGTGAATCGGCTGTCCACAGGAGGCCATAGGTAAAAATCAGCTGAACAAAAACAGCAGGATCATTGAAGTAACTTACTATTTTGGACTTTGCGTTGTTAATTTTGAAAAAACGAAACCGAGCCCAAATAAGACTACATACAATAGCCGTATATACCGAAGCGAGCAGAATCTGATTGATACTCATAGTCGTTAGCTTCTATCTTTCCATTGAGTGTAAACCCAAGAACTTCGTTGTATTTACACTAGAGAGTTTGGATCGTACCGAAGTATTCTGAACTCCACAATCACGACTCCTTATATTTGCCAACTAATTGTGTCCAACAGCAACCTTTGCACTAATTTTTACTTAAACAGCCGATTATTGCTGCTGTCAACTAAGGTCAAACCCTCATAACTAACTTTAGTTAGCAAGCGATCATCAAAAAATCGGTAGCAGTACGAAATAAAATCAATAGAAATCAGACCCTTAAAAGGGTTAGCCGATCAAATAGCTAAGCTATATTACATTCAACTCAAGGCTGGATTTAACAGCAATTGTGCATTATTCTGCCCATCCTGAGCAGATAGCCTCAGGCGGGTGTTATCATAGCGCACTGCGCAGGGCTTACGGGTGAAACACCCCCGACTTTAGCGCCTAACAAGTTAACTAGCTAAATCTACGCCAAACGGCTAGTGAAGCGAACAATATTCCGAGTTATATCAAGGGCATAAGCACAGTTATGACAAGATCTTCAACAAAAAAGACCACTAACATTGCAAAGAAAAATACACCCTCAAAGCAATATGTTTATGCCTTCGGCAAAAAGACTGATGGCAACTCCACTATGCGAGAGCTTTTAGGAGGCAAAGGTGCCAATTTGGCTGAAATGGCATCAATTGGCTTACCAGTCCCTCCAGGCTTCACCGTTAGTACAGAAGTTTGTGGTTATTATTATGACAACGAGCGCAGCTATCCTTCTTCGTTGATGCGCAACGTTAAATCGGCCATTGTGGACATAGAGAATCAGTTGGGTAAGCAATTTGGCGGCAATAGTAACCCCCTTCTCGTATCAGTCAGATCGGGTGCGCGAGATTCCATGCCAGGAATGATGGACACTATCCTTAATCTGGGGCTGAACGATAAAACAGTCTGTGGCCTTGCAGAAGTATCCCAGAATCCGCGGTTTGCTTGGGATTGCTATCGCCGTTTCATTCAGATGTACGGCGATGTGGTTATGGGTGTTCAAGCAAGGAATGAGTCAGAAGAAGACCCTTTCCACGAAGTTTTAGAGAAATTGAAATCCAGCCTTCGAATTGAACTTGATGCTGACCTGAGTACGGATGACCTAAAAGAACTAGTAAAGCGTTACAAGGCGTTAATTGCTAAGAGAACTAAAAGTGCATTCCCACAGGACGTCATGGAACAACTTTGGGGAGCAGTCGGTGCGGTATTTGGCTCATGGAAAAACGATCGCGCCATTCTCTATCGTCAACAATACGGTATACCCGCCGAATGGGGTACCGCTGTAAACATTCAAGCGATGGTATTTGGCAATGCCGGAAATGACAGCGCCACCGGCGTTGCTTTTACTCGAGACCCAGCAAATGGCGAGAAAGTATTTTACGGAGAATACTTGATTAACGCCCAGGGAGAAGATGTCGTTGCAGGTGTGCGAACACCTAATGCGATTGCCAATCTAGAAAATGAAATGCCAAAAAGCTTTAAAGACCTCGAAAAAGTCCGCCACAGACTCGAGAAGCACTTTAAAGACATGCAAGATTTTGAATTCACCATCGAAAAAGGCCGACTTTTTATCCTGCAAACTCGAAATGGCAAGCGTACAGGTTTAGCCGCCGTGCGAATTGCTGTGGAAATGCAAAAAGAACGGCTCATGACCCAGGAAACTGCATTACTCAAGATTCCTGCTGAATCTATAGATTCCCTTTTGGTTCCAGTGTTTGATCCAAAATCCCTTAAAGCAGCAAATAAAATAGCACAAGGTCTGCCCGCTGGGCCAGGTGGAGCAACGGGTCGAATCGCTTTCACAGCAGCAACCGCTGAGATAGAAACTCGCAAAGGCAATAGAGTGGTTCTTTGTCGAACAGAAACATCTCCCGACGATCTAAAAGGCATGCTCCACTCACAAGGCATCCTCACTTCTCGAGGCGGTGTTTCTTCCCATGCGGCACTAGTCGCTCGCCAGTTAGGTAAAGTCTGTGTCTGCGGCGCCGGTGACATCGTTATCAACTATGAGAAAGGCACCTTGACGGCTGGCAAAACCATGCTCAAAGAGGGTGACTACATATCTATAGATGGTAGCACCGGAATTATTTATGCAGGCATGATCGAAAGCACCGACTCTGAGGTAAAGCGCGTATTAGAAGGCGGCATGAAACCTGCCAATAGCTATACCTATGAGCTTTTTCAAACCGTTATGAAATGGTCCGATAAACATCGATCAATGAATATTCGCACAAACGCTGACACCCCTGCTATGGCTGCACAAGCAGTGGCTTTTGGAGCAGAAGGGGTTGGACTCTGTCGAACTGAACATATGTTCTTCGATGGGGACCGCATCGATTATATGCGGCAGATGATTTTAGCTGTAGATGAAGTCCAGCGACGCGCTGCACTGCGCAAATTACTGCCCTTCCAAAAGAAGGACTTTGTTGGCTTATTCAAAGCAATGAACGGGCGACCTGTAACCATACGACTACTTGATCCGCCTTTGCACGAATTCCTACCCCATGATGATGTAGTCAGGCGTCAATTAGCAGAAAAACTGAATGTGCCGTTCGATTTTGTTATTGATCGCATCAAAGCGCTACATGAAGAAAACCCGATGTTGGGCTGCCGTGGCTGCCGCCTCGGCATCATTTATCCTGAAATCACTGAAATGCAAACCCGTGCAATTTTTGAAGCTGCAGCTCAAGTACTGAAAGGTAAAAAAGGCATCAAAGTCAAACCAGAAATCATGATTCCTCTAGTAGGATTCCGAGAAGAACTAGCTGATCAACTGCGAATCGTCCATAGGGTCGCAAAAGAAGTAATGGCCAGTCGCAAGGTCCGAATTAAGTATTTAGTCGGAACTATGATCGAAGTTCCCCGCGCTGCGATTACGGCTGATGAAATCGCAAAAGAAGCGGATTTCTTTAGCTTCGGTACCAATGACTTAACCCAGACCACTTTAGGCCTTAGTCGCGATGACATGGGCTCGTTCTACGATGAGTACCAGCGAAAGGAAATTTACAATCAAAACCCATTCGCCAGCCTCGATCAAACAGGGGTTGGTAAATTAATTGACTTGGCTGTCGATAAAGGCCGTAGCGTCAAGCCCGACTTAAAGCTCGGCATCTGTGGCGAGCATGCTGGAGATCCTTCATCGATCGATTTTTGTCATCGTGCGGGTCTAAACTATGTAAGCTGTTCACCGCCTCGAGTCCCTATTGCGAGGTTAGCGGCAGCTCAAGCAAAGCTTAGAAATGGCTAGTTAGTTGGGGCTATGAGCGGTGGCATAGGGCAATCAATTGTCGCTGCCACCGCTCGAAGCAGTTCGACCTCTATAGGAGCTATTTTTCCATCCGCAGTAATAACTGCCGCGCACGCTTTTAGAAGTGCTGGCTTTTTTAACGGCTTTAATTTTACCAGTTCAAACAAAGCATCATTTAGCGATTCAAACCCAATAGTCCCTTTCGGAATCAGCTCAACCTTTAGCCCCAACTTTTTTTGACCCGCTGTAAAAGCTTGGCTTGGACTTAACTTATCTAACTCATTCGAGTAGCAAAGTATCGAAAGTAGAATCGAGATTGGCCTTAGAACATCCCTCAACTCGGCTCGGCCACCTATAGCCTGTTTAGTCCCCTCGAATACGACATCAAGACTTTGAAAAACTGTTTTTTGGAGCGCCCACTCAAACAGATTCACTTTATTGTCCAGCGTGATGAGCTTTTCAAAGTTTGATTTAAACAGTTGATATTGATCCCCAGACAGCTGACGCAAGCTGGCAATGGCGATACTAGAGATAGGCAAACGCTCTACAGGATCCACAGGTTTTACTTTTTCGACAAGCCGGAGAAGTTCGTGATAAACACCAACGTCGGAATACTCCTCTATTAATTTCAACTGCGCTTGCCGTGATTCGTTTTGTGGATGCAATAGAAGGAAATACAGCGCCGCCCTAGCACCGGAAGGCTCCCTTGCTGCATCAACCAATGGCCCTTCAGCTTCTTCAATTAACTGCGCAGCAAAAGCAATATGTCCCGCTTCAGGACTACCGATCTTACTAACCAAACGTTCTGCGGCAACCATTCCTCCCATCGAATTCAGGACCGCTGTCATTTTTTCCTGCTGGGTCAGCGGAGCTGATGCTTGGGGCGCCCCTGCTTGATTTTGAAAACTAGCATCCGTATTCGGCTGTTCTTGAGCAGCTTTTTTCAGCAAGCCAAAGTCGCCGT
>CAWKZY010000167.1:0-4449 GCA_963854625.1 Gammaproteobacteria bacterium
CTGAATAAACGCCACCTAAAGCTACAGGCCTGGCTGCGCCCGTGAAGGCAGCTGTGTCTATTAGCCGCCCCAGCATTCTTTCTCTTGCCATCCACGCGAAGGCGACAGCTTCTACCCAGTCTGGGTGAACCCCCAGAGCCGCGGTTGAGTCTACCTTGCAGTTGGTTAGTTTTCTCGCTAATGAAGCCATAAGCGCTGTGTTATGAGCGCCGCCACCGCAGACATAAAGAGCTGATGGCTGTATTTGCAGTCCGATGTCGCAGGCGACAGTCGTTGCGGTAAATTCAAGCAGTGTCGCTTGCACGTCAGCGGGTGCGATTTCACTAAACTCACTGAGTTGTTTCTCAAGCCAGTCGCCATTGAATAGTTCACGGCCAGTGCTTTTGGGATGTGGCAGTTTTAAATAAGGCTCCGCTAGAAAGCGATCTAAAAGTGCGGACACGATTTGCCCTGTCATAGCCCAGTCGCCATTCTCGTCATAGCGTTGGTGCTTATGTTTGCCGATCCAATAGTCCATCAGAACATTGCCAGGGCCGGTGTCGAACGCTAGGTTTTTTCCTGATGCTGGCAAGCACGTAATATTAGATATGCCGCCAATATTGACCACTGCTCGATCGGTTGTCGCGCAGTAGAAAATATCTTGATGTAAGAGGGGGGCAAGCGGGGCGCCTTGGCCCCCTGCAGCAACGTCCATACGCCTGAAATCTGCAACGGTTTTGATGTTCGTTAGGTAAGCAATTGAATTCGCATCACCCAATTGCATGCTGAAAGGGTTGGCGCCATTTGGTTTATGCCACACGGTTTGGCCGTGACTGCCAATTGCTGCAATGTCTCTAGGGAGGGTATTGGAAAGCGCCAAAAGTTCATTCACTGCGGCCGCAAAAAAATGACCAATCTTGATATCTAGGGTGCCAAGCTGCTCGAGGCTTAAAGGCGCTCCTGCGCAAACTTTAAGTACTTCATTGCGCAATTCTTCTGGACTGGGTTGAAAGTGAGTACTAACTATTTTTGGTGTATTTTCGCTGAAATCAACCAGCACGCAATCGACCCCATCGACGCTGGTTCCGGAAATCAACCCAATATAAAGGGTAGTAGGATTAGAGGCGGCCACAGCGGCTTTAATCGGCACTGGGTGGATTAAGAGAAAGCATTTGTGAGCCGTTCATCTCGTCAAAGCGTTTGGTTAGCTCTCCGGTCTGAGATCTAAAGCGATCCAATTCTATAGAATCGATAGACTCAGCTTTTGGCAGCTTATCAATTATTGTGCGAGGGTTTTTGTGAACACCGCTCATCAAGAACTCATAGTGCAAATGAGGACCGGTTGCTCCGCCAGTGGAGCCTACGTAGCCTATGATATCGCCTTGGCGGACCCTGGCGCCGCGTTTGATGCCTTTGCCGTATTTAGAGAGATGAGCGTATTTGGTCTCGAAGCCACCGTTGTGCTCAAGGATGACAAGATTGCCAAAAGAGCCGTAGCGAGAGGCACGGGATACTCGGCCATCACTGGTTGCTCTGATTGGAGTGCCGCGCGGCGCTGCGTAGTCAGTGCCTTTGTGGGCGCGAATAGTATTTAAAATTGGGTGGCGGCGGTTTGGGTTGAAATTAGAGGAGATACGAAAAACATCCAATGGGCTGCGTAAAAATGCTTTGCGCATGCTTTCCCCCTCTGGATTGTAATAGCCGATTTCACCTTCCGCGTTAACGTATCTGACGGCAGTAAAGGTCTTGCCCTGATTGATAAACTGAGTGGCTAAAATTTGACCGTTACCGATAAATTCGCCGTCCAGAAATTTTTCCTCATAAAGAATACTAAATTCATCATCGGTTCTTGGATCTAAAATGAAGTCGATTACACCGCCAAAAATGTTCGCCATTTCCATAATATGTATCGCTGGAATTTGCTCTCTCTGACCGGCCATAAATAGGCTGTCAGAAATGGTGCCGACTTTGAAAGAGTGCTGAATTTGTGCTTCTTTAAGAATCGATTCGACTTGGTAGCTGCTGTTAAGCCGGGTAAACAAGTAGCCCTCGAGCGGGGATTTTAAGATTCTTAGCTGTTCTAGCTCGCCCGCATCAGGGATCATAAAGTCGAGTTTATAGCCGGGATAAAGCTTATTTAGCACCTTAGCTTCGTCGCTGCTGTTCAGAACGCGAAACAGATCTTGGTCGGACAAGCCGACTTTGGTGAATATGGCTGAGAGGTTGTCACCCTGCTGCACCTCGATATTTTGCCAGGCGCTTGTATGGCTTTCGCTCAACACACCTTCGTCAAGAGGCGAGTCTGCGTCTGTTATGAAATCCGAATACGCCAGGGCTTGTGTAAGCTCTGTGGTCCCAGCAGGTAAAGTGTTGGTTGGGGTCTTAGCTGTTTGAACGACCTCGGCGGTGTCTTTGGGGAGGCTTGCTTCTCCTCTAAAAGAAACTGGGATGCTGATGCTGGTCGTTTCTGTGACATCTGTCCCTTTTTCACCGCTTGGGATGATTAGTGTAAGTAAAAATAAAGCAACCAAGGCTCCGGCCAGATACAAATGATCTTTCGGATAGTGCTTTGCAAAAAACTGTTTAATGTAGCTAATGCTGCTCATAGTTTAATTCTTAGTGTGAAACTCTATGCTTTGTTATAAGGAAGCGCGCGATTATAACAACAGCTACTATGATTCCTAGCTGCTTTTTTAGTTCATTTTTTGACTAAAATACACGTTACTCGTGTAGGATATGCGCTCTTTTTAATGCGACTCAGACCCTCTATTGTTCTCTGTGGGTCGGCAATGTCGACAATTATCTTAGTTCTGTGATGCATTTATTTGATTTAGCGAGTTTGAAAAAGAGCGCAATTAGTTAAAAATCTGCGCAGCAAGGGTTAAAAATGACTAATAACAACAGCGATATTATTAACGATTTGCAAGAGCGGGAATTGATCTCGCAGCTAGCGGGCGGCGATGAATTAAAGCAGCATCTGGCCGGTGGCAGCAGAACCCTGTATTGCGGTTTTGACCCTACTGCTGAAAGCCTGCACATTGGCAGCCTGGTGCCGTTGCTTGCATTGAAGCGGTTTCAAATGGCAGGGCATACGCCAATAGCATTGGTTGGTGGTGCCACGGGCATGATCGGTGATCCGAGCTTTAAGTCTGCTGAGCGCTCCTTGAATACCACAGATGTGGTTGGTGAATGGGTTGAAAGGCTTAAGCCTCAACTCAGTCAGTTTCTTGATTTTGATAGTGGCAGCAACCCTGCCAAGTTGGTGAATAACTTAGACTGGACTCGTGACTATGATGTGCTCAGCTTCCTTAGAGATGTGGGTAAACATTTCTCCATTAACGCGATGGTCCAAAAAGAGTCGGTAAAACAGCGTATCGAGCGTGAAGGCGAAGGTATCTCGTTTACTGAATTTAGCTACATGATATTACAGTCCTATGACTTTGCTCAGCTGAACAAGCAATACGGCTGCACTTTGCAAATCGGTGGCAGTGATCAGTGGGGCAACATTACCGGCGGTATAGATCTTACCCGGCGTATGAATAGCAGCCAGGTTTATGGCGCGACGCTGCCTTTAGTGACCAAGTCCGATGGCTCAAAATTCGGAAAGACTGAATCTGGTACGATTTGGATTAGTCCGACAAAAACATCTCCCTACGCGTTTTATCAGTTTTGGCTAAACGCAGCGGATGCGGACGTCTATAAGTTTCTTAAGTACTTCACCTTCTTAAGCGTTGATGAAATTAAGGAAATTCAGCTCAGCGATGAGGCTGCTCAGGCAAGGCCTGAGGCGCAAGGCATTCTTGCCAGGCAAGTCACGGAGCTTGTGCATGGAGCAAAGGGTTTAACGGCCGCTGTGCGCATCAGTGACGCTTTGTTCTCTGGCAATATAGGCAGACTGACACTAGACGACCTTAAACAGTTAGAGTTAGATGGTCTTCCTTGTACATCGATTAGAGCCGGTGGCGAAGAGGGCGAGATAATTAATGTCTTAGTTAAGACCGAGCTCGCAAAGTCAAATAAAATGGCGAGAGAATTTATCGGAAATAATGCAGTAAGTGTGAACGGTGAGGCAATAATTAGTGTAGACTTCGCGCTCTCAAAAGGGATCGCTCTTTGCGATCGATATTTTGTGTTGAGAAGGGGTAAGAAACTCTTCCACCTTGTTAAATTAGCTTGACCTTTAACTTGGCACAGCCCTGTAAATTCGGCTTTTTTTGTGCCTCAGAAATTTTTTTGCGAATACTTTACGTTTATTTCAAATAAAGGGTTGTCAAAACTCTTTTTACACGTATAATTCGCCTCCCTTGTGTCGACGGCACTAGGCAAAAGTTCTTTAAAAATTCGAATCAAGTAATAGAGGTAGGTGCTTGCTGAGGAAGGTTTAAACTCAATTAAACTTAGCTTCGGGTTTGCTGGATTTTCCGGTGACGATGAAGTCTTTCAAAGTGAGCAGCTACAAGTAGATTTATT
>CAWKZY010000168.1:0-4441 GCA_963854625.1 Gammaproteobacteria bacterium
CCAATCAGGTTTTATATCGCCATTGCCTATCCCAGGGCGAGAAGACACGCGCTCAAAAAAACCTATAATTTCAGCCGATACTAAGTGACGACCCGAATTGAACTAGGTGTAAATCGTAGCATGAGAACCAAAAAAGCATTGTGCTTGATCCATTGATTTAAACCTGCGCATACCCCGCTCGACCAGTAAGCCCTGCACGTCACGATGACTCAGATTGAAACGATGGTAAAGCCAAACTGTATATTGAATGATTTCGCGCGAAAATCGATGGCGCTCGTACATTTCTGATTGAGTCATACTGAGAATCAATGCAGAATGAAATCTATCTTGTCAGTACCGCCAGCAACGAATCTAATTTCGACAATTTTGGAGGCAGTTAAATGATCAGCACTAACGACAGAAATCTAAACGTCGCATCGTGGATCTTTGCGGGAACAGCTTTCGTGCTTGCTGTGCAAGGAATTGTTGATGGGTTGCCTATGCACGGATTTGACCAAAGCTGGCCAGACCACGCTCGATTTCATGTGACCTGGGCGGCGGCCAGCAAGGTTGGCTTCTGCATAACCGTTGGCTTAATAGCTCTTATCCCATTCCGGAGGGCGGAACGTTGGAGTTGGTGGGCGTTATTGGTTTTCACAGTATTTGGGTATGTATCACTCATACCATCGGCGATTTTGCAAGGCAGTGGACCAAGGGCAGGTTTCGAGGTTCCAATTGCGATTGGTTGCATCACACTGTTAATAGCCCTAGCGCTTAGTTTTCGAATTGGATTCCCTTCAAAACAGGGCACATAACATGAATCTTGAAGATTTGGGAAACATTGGCGAGTTCATTCGATCTATTGGGGTGGTATTAACAAGTTAACGAACTAAGCCGAGAAAATTCCCGTCAAACCCTAGCTATGGCCACCGCACTTTCCCAAGACGCAAAAGCACGCAGACAGAAATATCGGTAATTCTCGGCAGAAACCAAATGCCGGCCCAGATTGAACAAATTGTAAACGGCAACATGTGCGCCTAGAAAACGCTGAGCCTGATTCATCATTCATCACTTATCTTCCGTACATTTACTAAATGAAAATCAGGATAAACGCCTCTTTTCATATTAGTGCGCTTGCCTGTGAACGTTCTTCGGTAATTAATTAACCATGCGGTGGTGCCAGTTGGTTTAATTCTAAGTTGAAGCCCCCCCCTGGGTCGGATAAGTTGTATTCCTTATCCCTAGGCTTTGCTCTTTTTGGCTGAATATCAGTCAGATTTGTGGTGGTATTGGCCATGATTAAGCTTCCCACTAATGTGTGTTACACGTTATGCGACATTAGTTTCTGCCTGGCACAAGACTACAGGAGACGTAATAAGACGAAAAATGCCTTATTTTTAGGCATATTCCTGAGGATAAGAGACTTCGCTGGTCTTTACTGAATTAGAATTCGGCGGAAGAGGCAGGAGTTGAACCCACCAGGCCTGTATTTAACAGACCTCACCGAGTTTGAAGTCCGGGCACCCCACCGGGGATGATACTCTTCCGCGGAGGAGTCTAGCATAATCCGGAATTAGAACACCAACTCACACACAGGAATCTGAACCCCGCCTTAAGGCACTTTATTCAACCCCCAATCATAAGAGGTATAACGGAGACTAAAACGATTGCTGACCAGCCCATCGCGCGCCTCAGGCCCCAGACCGAGTTCTCTTTGATAATCACCCAAAAATTCAGCCAAGGTGTTGTAGCCTTTCCACCCTTTTTCAAAATCTTCCTCGTACCAGTCAAATATTTTTGACAGATAAAAGCGCCCGTTAGAAAAGTAATTGCGCTCTCTGTCTGACATAAACCGCCTCGTATTTTTATCTAATAATTGCTCTAGATTTTCAGCCGTAAAGGCTTCTGCCCCCAAAGCAGGGCAGCCTATAGCAGCGCAATTAACGGCAAAATGTATTCGAGGTTCGTTGTATCTCCCCCAGCCCCTAATCATTTCATGCTCAACATCATCGAGAGACACTTGCTCCCCAAACAGAAGCACAATCTCTTGACTCCATGGAGAGTTAAAAAACGATCCTAAATCCTTAATTGACTCTAGCTTCGGATATTCGCTCAGAATGAACTCAACAGTCCATGCATTATAGACATTAATAAGAAAGGCTAATTGCTCTGAATAACTCCAAGCTTCAAATGCGGCCTTTCCCACTTGTGCAAGAGCCGCCAGGTAGCTACGCAATTGCATTCGGCTGGCTAACATCCCATCATAATTCACCTGCGTCGCCCGGCCTTCACGAAGCTCTACAACATTATCCCTTAGCAACTGATCCCATTGACTGTGATCAAAATCTGCAAATACCGATCCGCTCAATGCTATCAGCAGAGCGCTTATGGCTAATCTATTTCTAATACCCATCTCTAATCCAATGTACTCTAAATTTTTTAGTGCTCTATATTGCTAACAATATAACCCACTAGCCATCAGGCACTATCCGATGTACAGGCCGAAAATTCCATGACTTTTTGTCTTTTACTTCAGGCTATTCAGCCTCAGCAAAATCAAGTATGCTATTGGAATACCTGTAATTTATTCAAAAATACCAAATATGAAACCGACCTGAATCATCATTTAGGCCCGGTATCTATGCGGACCTTATTCGACATTCTACCTATAAGAAAGCTTAGACTGGGATTTCTTTCATCAGCATCTACTTAAAGACCTAAAACCTAAGCGATTGAGACTGATAGTATAAAACCGAGCGGCCTAGACTAAGGCAGTGGAGAGACATGATGCACTATGCGCAGATAACTGGTTGGGGTAAATGTGTGCCTCCGACCATACTCACCAATAAAGATCTAACGACCTTTATGGACACAACCGACGAATGGATCACTAGTCGCACAGGTATCAAAGAACGACGCATCTGCCATTGTAACTTTTCAGACATGGCACTGGTGGCGGCGAACCGCGCTCTTGCGGCAGCGAATCTAAAGCCAACAGATATCGACCTCATCTTGTTAGGCGCTCTAACCAATGATAGTTATTGTCCAAATACGGCATCACTAGTACAAGATGCGCTTGGCGCCACCAATGCGGCATCAATAGATATTAACTCCGCCTGCACCGGCTTTCTTTACGGCCTTCACATTGGAACTAACCTAATCAAAGCTGGAGCACATAAAAAGGTCCTAGTTATCGGTGGCGAATTTATTTCTCACTACATGGATTGGAGTCGCCGCGAAGTCGCAGTGCTGTTTGGCGATGCCTGCGGCGCAGTGGTATTAGAAGCCACCGAAGAACCTGTTGGTCTAATAGCCTCCAAAATTGGCTGTGACGCCGAAGCCAACCATGCAATTGAAATTACCAACCTCGGCTCTGCATTTAGTAAAAACTCAGAGGACTTTCTTTATAACGGCTGGAACTTTGAAGGCCAAGAAGTATTCAAGCGCGCAGTCAAAGCGATGTCCCAAGCGGCAGGTGACGTCTTAACAGAAGCGGGAATTACAATCGACCAAGTAAACTTAGTTGTTCCTCATCAAGCGAACAAAAGAATCTTAGATGCATTAGCAAAACGAGTAGGTATTCCCGAAGACAAGGTATTCGTCAATGTTCACAAGTATGGCAATACTTCCGCTGGCACTATCCCTGTTGCACTGACTGAGTCGTTAGAAGAAAATCGAATTAAGCCGGGAGATTATGTATTAACCGCCTCCTTTGGTGCAGGCCTAACTTGGGGCGCTGGACTTATTAGATGGGGCGAAAGAACGACACCATTGGCACAATCTGATGCACAGCTGCCACCATGCAATCAAACAGCGCTTGAGATATTAGCGCCAAGCATTCAACGCTATACCCAATATCGAGCTCGTACAGAACAGGCTTAAGACGCTTCAAATTTAGGTGGAGGCACTTTGATGCGGTAAGATGATAACTCACTCCCATCTTACCGCATCAAATATAACTCTTCCTTACCCTCATCTTAATATACAGGTTAACTATGCTTTCATTAACCATGCTTTTTTGGGCAACAGTGGTCTCCGGCTTCATTTCTTTCTGGTGGCAGAGCGATAAAATTAAAGGCCTAGCCTTAAGCTTTGTTTACCAGTACTGCAAAGATCAAAACCTACAGTTATTAGATCAAACCATGGTTTTAAAAGGTCTTTGGCCCTACCGAGATGAGCAAGGAATTCTTCGATTGCGCCGGCGGTACGGCTTTGAATTCACCTCCACCGGCCAAGAGCGCTATGAAGGTACCATTAGCCTTGCTGGCATGAGAATGCTGAGCCTAGATTTGGACGCCCATATAGTCCCAGATGATATTGAGCACTAAGTAAATCAATTGCCCTCACCTACCGGCGCCCAAACTAGAGTCCCACAGCTGCTCGCAGGCGCCGATAGAATAGCAGTAAAGCTGCAGCGCGAGCGACAACGTAGAGCACCATTGCCCACCATAGACCAAACATT
>CAWKZY010000169.1:0-4385 GCA_963854625.1 Gammaproteobacteria bacterium
CGTATGAATGGAAATAGCGCTGCTGGAAATAGTTCGATCAAGTCTGATGAGGACGATCTGAACATTGAAGAGATCGACCCCGTTCGCCAATCCTATATGGAAATCGTAGAAGTGAGAAGTTTCAACACTCTCCCTCAAATTTACCGTGTTAATCCCTATGCCTTGCTCCCCGATACAGCACCAGCAAGAATCGAGGAATACGGTATCGAACTACCATAAGACCCAATTACTCCATATCATCCACCCCAATGTTCCGAGCAGAACACCAATAGAATGCAAGCCAATAATTAGGGTCAGTAGAATGGGTCTACGTGCAAACGGCGGTTAGACCACTGAGAAAAGCCGGTCAGAAAAAATAAGTCCTAAAAAGCATCAGAATAAAATTATGTTCGGACTATTGTATGTAACCGGGTGCAGAAGCTGGCAGAAAAGCGGCGGATAATTGGGGTCAGTGTAAAGCTGCAATAAGCCTCTAAACGATCAGGTAAGCGATTAATGTAACCTTTACCCTGGCTCTAATTATTCCGTATAATTCAGTATAAATTGCAAGTAGAGCATCGAAAATATGCGAGTCGAAAGTTCTCGCTTTCAGTTTCTCGATTTTATTGCTTGGTCTTCTAAAAACTTCCTACGCCCTACTTTCACTCAACCCTGTGGCCCGAGTTAGTTCTGCTCTACGGTCCAAGCAGATTTCATTATTATTGCACCAACCCCTTTGTTTGTCGCAACGGTTAGCTGCTTACTGAACTTTGATTCATACCAAAGAAGCCCGCTTTTGTCGGCCAAGCCACCGAGCACATAAAATTCGCCAATACGCATTGCCACGCTGTCAACCACCAAAGTGATTGAGAGAATTTCCCCTTTTTGAAAAGGGCCACGGTTTATGCCTTCAAAGTTTTGAGTGAGAAAGGTTGCCAGTGGTTCTTCTGACGATCTCATAAAGGCAAAGCCAAAATGCCCTTCCATATTATCAACAAGAACTTCGACCTCCATCTTTAGCACTAAAGTACTCAGAGGTACCACTTTGGTTACTTCCTCTCCGTCGAGAGTTTGAACCGAAATAGTATTGATTTTGCAGTCCTGAACTTCGGTTTCCTGAGCTGACTGTTTTCGGTTTTCTATTCCCTCAGGAACATCTTCGCGAATGTTATTGTAGGACTTAGAGCTATTACAAAAATCTTCATAGTCGGCCACAACCTTATCGCTGTCGCCTATTTCTATTATGCGGCCTTCATGTAACCAAATTGCGGTGTCGCAAAGCTCTTGAATATGGAACATTGAGTGACTGCAAAACACCATGGTTTTTTCGTCATCTCTAAACTTATTCATTCGCTGAACGCATTTTTTCTGAAAGGCCATGTCGCCAACCGAGAGCGCTTCATCGATGACTAAGATGTCAGGTTGAACCATGGTCGCAATTGAAAACGCTAGGCGAACATACATGCCCGAAGAATAAGTTTTAACAGGCCTGTCAATGAAATCCCCTAGGCCTGAAAATTCGATAATCCCCTTTTCCATCTCAGCGATGTTTTCATCCGACACGCCGAGTAAAGCCGCATTGAGAAAGATGTTTCGCCGTCCACTGAACTCTGGATGAAAGCCAGCGCCAAGTTCAAGGAGAGCTGCGACCTGACCTTGAACAGTAATGTTGCCGGTCGTGGGTTGTAAGGTGCCCACAAGAATTTTTAGTAGAGTTGATTTGCCTGCGCCGTTGTTGCCAATGATGCCTAAACTTTTACCTTCGGCTACAGCGAAGGAAATATCGGTTAAAACATTAAAAAGGCTATGCTTGGGTTTTCGACTAATTAATTCAATCAGGCGATCTTGGGGCCTCTCATAAATTCGATATTCTTTATTGAGATTTTCAACGGTTATACGTGGGAGCTTAGACATAGTTGTAAGTGATTAATTATTAGTTTCTAGAGTACATCGCCAAATGCATGTTTTATTCGCATAAAAAGCCAGCCACCTGATACATAGCTAATAATCGAAATGGGAACAATGATCATTAAGTGCACGGGGCTAACTGTGCCAAGTAAAATGATTTCTCGGTAAGCGCTTATAAAACTGTGCATTGGGTTTAGCAGGAAAAGACGTTGAACCGATTCGCTTTGGATCAAACTAATAGGGTAAATGATAGGTGTTAGAAAAAACCAAATCGTTAGCATCAAAGCGATCATCTGCTGCAGATCTCGCAGGAAAACACATAAGGCACTAATCACCGCCACCAGGCCTAGGGTGAACAAAAATTGCAAACCAAAGATAAAGGGCAGTAGTATCCAAGAGACACTTAAATACCCTTTAAAGGTGAGATAAACTAAAAATATAGTAAAGCCGATAACATGAGTCAGGTAAGGAATGACCGTGCCGGTGATGGGGATTATCTGCACCGGGAACACAACTTTAGTAATAAGCGGCGCTTTCTCTATTACCAAATTAGGCGCTCGGCCAAAAGCATCCGCGAAAGCAAACCAGGGCAGGTAGCCAATCATCAGGAAAATAACGAAATTGATTTCACCAAATTCTGGTGGCGCCCGCATTTTGAAAATATAGCTAAAAACAAAGGAGTAGATTACCAAGTGAACGATAGGGGTCAGAAAAAGCCAAAGTACGCCACCCATTGAAGCCGTAAACTGGGAGAAGAAATCTTGCCGGGTAAAATTATGAAACAGCCGGTAATTGACAAAAGGTGCCTGCAGCCATTCACGAATTAAATTGAAAAACATTGCCTGTCCATTGTCGCGGATAGAGTATTCAGGACGATGAACATCCAAGAGACTCTAAAGGGTGCGAATTTAACCACGAATCCACTGAAATAACTAAAAAATGCTGCCAGAAGGGAAGTCTGCATTCTAGTGTATGGGCTTGCCAGTTTCAGGTGGGGGTTCTTGCTCGGTGCTTTTGCCGGTTATCCACTCTGGCCAAACGTTGGCTGGCCATTCAGCGAGAAGCCATTGCGAGTGCATCATAATTAACCACTGCCTAAGCTGTTGAGGCGGAAAACCTAAGGAAATCTTCTCCTTAACATTGTCTTTAAAAATAAAGCCGACAGCGCCGTCTGTTGCACGGTTTATATCAACTTCCTGAATTAACAGGGCGCGGGTCGTGCTAGTGCTTGGCACTGCCTTTTGCGGAGTTATGTCGACTTGCGCTGCTTGCTGAGCAAAACCTTGCAGCAATTGGCTGGTGTGACTGTCTTGGCTTGGATTTTGAATAGCTTCTGGGGAGCTAATAGAAATCTCGGCGACTAGATGCGAAATGATTCTAAGCGCCAGCCGCTGGGTTAACCACAAACATAGGGCATTGCCGTCCTGGTCTTCGCCGGTGAGCCGAAAACGATCTTCGCTTTGGATATATTCGGAGGTAAGTCTGTGGAGTTCTGGCATAGTGTAAATCAAGGTTAAAACGGCTACTGTTCAGTAAGGCGAATGGCCAAGTCTGAAACTGAGGCGGTGGCCGTAAAAGTTTAAAGTTAGTAGACGATAGTTATGAGTCTATTGATATAAGCCCATAGTTAGCAGCCTGCAGTTAAAATCAAGCCTCTAATTAACCGAATCAAAAAAGGGGTTTCAGCTGCGCGCTTTTACAGACATCAGCCTAACTCTGCGATTAGGGATATTCCGAGCTCGAAACATCGTTTTAGGACCAAAACCAAGCGCTGCTCGTTAACTTTTCAGACTTTTCGGGTCGCTATCAATTAGCAGCTTTTTAGGTTTTATGCGGCAGCTATTTAGCTATTATCTAGCCCCGGTTATTCAGTTATCCAGTGAACATCCACCATCGAGCGGCAGTGCAGCGACGACCAAATTAGTTTGGCGATTCAAGCCAGCCGCTAACCTCCACCATATCCTCAGCACTCAACAGGCCCGCTTCGCGCTTGAGCAATACCAGAAACTTAACATGGTCGTACCTAGCTGTTTGTAAATCCCGCTGAGCCCCAAACTGATCTCGAAGGGCATTCAGCACATCTACGCTAGTGACCACACCTAAGTTGAAACCCTGCTGCATCGCGGTTGAAGACAGTGTTGCTGACTCGAGCTGTTTTCGTGCAGCAGCAATAAAATTCTCAGCCGCGGCAACTTGCAGATAGGCAGAGCGTACTCGCTGAGTAGCTTCCAGCTCAACAATTTGTAACTCACTCTGTGCCATTCGGTGCTGACTTGCCGCCTCGCTAACTGCCGCGCGGTTACTGCCGCCGGCATAGAGGGGTATAGTGACATCAAGGGCAAGGTAGGAAATGTCATTTTGATCGATAAACCTGTTATCAAAGCCTAGGTTGGTTTGTTGAACCTGAGCGGTAAGACTGACCTGTGGCATATAAGCGCCCTTTCGCTCAGAAATTCTTTTATTGGCGGCTTGCACAGCATATTGCTGAGCTTCAATTT
>CAWKZY010000170.1:0-4342 GCA_963854625.1 Gammaproteobacteria bacterium
CCACCGATCCGAATTTACAAAATATTCCTATTCGAACCGCCGAAGGTCGACGAGTTAGGCAAGCATTCGTTGCCAACCCAGGCTATAAATTAGTGGCGGCGGATTACTCTCAAGTAGAACTTCGGATTATGGCGCATCTTTCTCAAGACCCAGGTTTGCTTAGTGCTTTCTCAAGCGCTCAAGATGTTCATAAGGCAACCGCTGCCGATGTGTTTGGTGTGTCATTAGAAGAAGTTAGCACCGAGCAGCGCAGAGGAGCAAAGGCAATCAACTTTGGCTTAATCTATGGGATGTCCGCTTTTGGTTTAGCTAATCAATTAGACATTAGCCGAGGTGATGCTCAAAGTTATGTTGATAGGTATTTTGAAAAATATCCGGGTGTCAGAAAATACATGGATGAAACTCAAGCCTCAGCAGATGAAAAAGGCTATGTGGAAACTTTGTTTGGTCGCCGTCTTTATCTACCAGGAATTCACGCTGGCAACGGCATGATTCGTAAGGCAGCCCAGCGCACGGCTATCAACGCACCGATGCAGGGGACCGCCGCGGATATAATCAAACAGGCGATGATTGATATTGGACATTGGTTAAGTAGCGCCCAGTTGGGTGCGAAAATGGTGCTACAAGTGCACGATGAACTTGTTTTTGAAGTCGCTGAAAAAGATGTCGATATGTTGATTGATGGGGTCAAATTCAGAATGACCACCGCCGCTGCCCTCGACGTGCCATTGGTGGTGGACGTGGGCATAGGCAACAATTGGGATGAAGCTCACTAAACTGAAGTTGCTTACTGATAAAACCAGCGTGCTAAGACAGTGCGCTTACGTTATTTACTTAAGCGGGACTTTCTTGTTCATACTCCTCAGTTTCTAACCATTCGCTGAGCTTCTGCCTAGCGCCGCTTAGCCCTGTTTCGTTAACAGAGGAGAAAAGTTGAACACTAAACCCGGGTTGATCTTTAAACTCGCGCTCCACTTCAAGTAAGGTGCTTGTGGAGGGGCCTCGCTTAAGTTTGTCCGCTTTAGTCAACAGAACGTGAATAGGAAGCCCTGACTGTAGCGACCAATCTATCATCATCCGGTCGAATTCTTTAAGGGGGTGACGTATATCGCTAAGCAATATCAACCCGCGCAGGGTTTCTCGGTTACGCAGGTACTTTTCAAGCTCCACCTGCCACTTATTTTTCACCGCCAAAGGTACTTTGGCATAGCCGTAGCCAGGCAAATCGACTAAATAGCGCCCTGCATCCAATACAAAAAAGTTGATCAGCTGAGTTCGTCCGGGAGTCTTACTGATCCGGGCTAGGCGCAACTGATTGGTAATTGCATTAATAGCGCTGGATTTGCCGGCGTTGGAACGGCCTGCAAACGCCACTTCAGCTAGGCTGTCAGTAGGACAAGCGTCTAGCTTGGCCGCGCTGGTTTCGAAAGTTGCCTGATTAAAATTCATAGGTGGGCTATCGTCAAATTGTAGATAAAAGTGTTTGATTAACCGAGTTTGATCAACCAGCTTTGTCGCTTTGTGGTCCTTGGGGACCATTTAGGCCTGTAAGGGTAGCAATATACGACAGATTGCGCGAAGACCAATACAGAATTGACAGTATCGGTATACCAGTTAGGGCTATAATTACGGTATACTTCGCCTCCGTAATGTATGCGCAATGAAGCTTTTGGGGTGGTGTAGCTCTGATACAGCTCTGATACAGTTCTAGTATAGCTTTAAAATGTGCTTTTCAGCTTCAGTGAACAATAGGCTGAAGTTGCTCTAAGTTGAAAGAAATTAGAGCGAAAAAGTACAACAGAGTATTAAAAAGCTCAAAGTGACATTTTATTAATTTCGTTTAGACCAGGTGTATTCATGAAGAAACTCTTATTCGTTCTTGCGTCGACTCTCGTGAGTTCTTTCGCTCCAAGCCTATTGCTTGCTCAAGGTGACGCGGCAGCAGGACAAGCCAAATCAGCACTTTGTTCCACTTGCCATGGGGCTGACGGCAACAGTGAGCTGTCTATCAATCCTAAGTTGGCAGGCCAAAGCGCAAACTATATTGTAAAACAGTTGATGGACTACAAATCAGGCGCCCGTGCTAATGCAACGATGGCTGCGATGGTGGGAAATCTCTCTCCACAAGACATGCAGGATATCGCTGCTTGGTACTCATCCAACGAAGTCACTTTGTCCGGCGCTGATGCTGAAATATTAGAACTGGGCCAGCGTATTTATCGCGGTGGCAACAAAGAGTTAGGAGTTATGGCTTGTGCGGGATGTCATTCGCCAACAGGCAGTGGCAATGCGCCAGCAGGATTTCCTTCTTTAAGTGGTCAACATGTTGACTACACTTTGGGTCAGCTGAAGAACTTCCGATCAGGTGCGCGGGCTAACGACAATAGCTCTATGATGCGTTCTGTTGTGGAAAGGCTTACTGATAAAGAGCTTGAAGCTCTTGCAAGTTATGTTTCTGGTTTGAACTAAGCGTAACAATTTGGCGACCGGTCTCATCCCACCTGATAAGGTGTTGATGGAACTAAAATCACTGTGATACGGTCATATGACCATCAAATTCAAGACTTTGGAGCGAAAATGATTAAACGATCTATTCAGTTTATTGCTTTTATCATGCTACTTCCTTTAGCAACTACTGGTTTTGCACAGATCGAGAGATTCGTGGCCGGTACTCATTATGTTGAGCTTGATGCACCGGTTAATACCCGTGACTCATCAAAAATCGAAGTCATCGAAGCCTTCTGGTATGGCTGTTCGCACTGTTTCCGATTTGAGCCTTTGGTCGAAAACTGGGAGTCCAGTGCCGGTACCGATGTTGATTTCACTCGTTTCCCAGCAATGTGGAACGGCTTGATGAAGATTCATGCTCAGGTATATTACGCAGCAGAGGCACTGGATGCCCTTGATGTGGTCCATGAGCCAGTCTTCAACGCGATCAACATTCAAGGTAATAGACTTCAAAGCGAATCCCAGATTGGTGATTTATTTGCTGAACATGGGATAGCAAAGGATAAGTTCGAGACTGCGTTCAACTCTTTCTCTGTTCGCACTAAGGTCAATCAAGCCGAGAAGCGGATGCAGGACTATCAGATTCGAAGCACTCCTAATATGATTGTTAACGGTAAGTACATTATTACCACTGGCGAGAATGTTAAGACACAGGCAGAAATGCTTGAAGTTGTTGATTTTCTTGTAGAAAAAGAAAGGATAGCAATGAGCACAGCTGGGGAATAGCCTCCTTTTCTAACATTCCTTTTGCTTATTCTATATTAATAGCCTGGCAGAAATGATTGAGAAAACCCCTGTCTGTCAGGGGTTTTTTGTTTGCGCCACCGTTACAGCGAGCGCAGAAACTGGCTAGAAAGCTAAAAGTTTGCGAATTCAGAAGCTATTAGAGCAAATATTTTGACTCTTTGACTCTTTGACTCTTTGACTCTTTGACTCTTTGACTCTTTACGCTGCGGCTATCTGCGCAGCTCCCTCCCCCCCATCTCTGCCGATCTCAGCTAGCGTGAATTTTTGTCTATTTAGTTTCTGGCTCCTCGCTGGAGAGAGACGGTCCCGAAAGCTATTCCGAGCCTGTCCAGAGCGCTGCGCTGAGCGTCTACTGATCGTTGGTTGAGTTCTGTCAGGAATACTGGGGCCAGCCAGGCGGGGACCAGTCTTTCACCTTGTTATCAGCTTCCTTTCATTTGTTTATCATCCGTTTTTCAATTGCCTATCACTCAACTAATCTGTGTTTATCACCTTGCTATCAGCGTACTATCACCTTGTTGTCCCCGCGCTACCGCCTGCCTGTCAACTAGCTAGTACTGAGCTGGCACTATGCTAATGCCTAGCTTTTTTTAGCTACTACGTAGCTATCATCTAGCCATCATCTAGCCATCATCTAGCCATCGCTTAGTTAAGGCCCAGTTAAAAAGCGAGCTAATGTAGTGGATAAAACTATTTTGCCGATAAGGCAGTCTTAACTGTAAGAATTAATCCGCTAATCAATTGCTTAGCACAACTTCACGGAATAAAGCTAAAACTGCTGTCTTATGTCCTTATTGAGCACCCTTAAACTTCAGCTACAAGAGCGGATTATGCCTGTCCTGCCTGCGCCTATTCGCGAGGTTCTTGAGGGCGGTTCGAGGAAGCAGATACTAGCAAGTATCAACCAGCGTCTATTGTTGGTGAACAATGAACTGATTCATCTGGATTCTGGCCGCAGGCTGCTTCTCTCAGGAGAGGATTCGGCTCAAGTTTCCTTCAAAGCAGAGCACATTGAGTTATCTCCGGAACAACTTGCCCGCGCTGCACTTACGTTAATTGGGGCCGACGCAAGTGAAGGTATCGTACT
>CAWKZY010000171.1:0-4337 GCA_963854625.1 Gammaproteobacteria bacterium
TTATGAAATTACCTAAATTGATCGCGACCTCTGTGGTTAGGGGCAGTGAAAAAGGACAGAGCCATGGTGGCGTTTACACCATTGATTTTGACAGCCTTGAGGTGGTTCAACAGATTGACTGGAATGCCGGCGACATCGATTTTTCTGGTCGCGGCTGGGATCGAGGACTGCGGGGTATTGAATTTTTTGAGCAGCAAATTTGGATTGCAGCCAGTGATGAGCTTTTCTGTTACAGCCCGGAATTTGAGTTGATGGGTTCCTATAAAAATCAATATTTAAAACACTGTCATGAGATTAGTCGGCGTGATCATCTATTGTTTCTCACGTCGACGGGCTATGACAGTTTATTAGTGTTTAATTTAAAGACATTGTGCTTTAGCTGGGGTCTGTATGTGTCTCGCAATGGCGACCAGTGGGCGGGCCAGCGATTTGACCCTCTGAGAGACGCGGGCCCTCCGTTTTCGAATAACTATCACATTAATATGGTGCATGTTGCCCAGTCGGGAATTTATTTTAGTGGTTTACAGACTCGTGCGCTACTTAGACTGTCTGCTGATATGACGATTAGTCCAGTGTGCAATCTTCCTGAAGGTGTCCATAATGCGATGCCGTTTTTAGACGGTGTGATCTTTAATGATACGCGCAGCGATGTAGTGCGTCATGTATCACGAGATGACGGGTCAACGGTGTTTGCTGTGCAGGCCTATAACACTGAGCAGTTGGAATATCATGGCGTTGACAGTAGCAAGGTAGCCCGACAGTCGTTTGGCCGTGGCCTCTGTATTGTCAGTGATCGATGGGTGGCTGCCGGTTCTTCGCCCTCGACGATAAGTCTTTATGATATGGTGTTGAGCGAGCGTATTGCTGTAGTAAACCTGACCATGGATATTCGCAACGCGATTCATGGCTTGGAAGTTTGGGGCTTTGATTAGGTATTTGATGGATAGAAAAAAGGCACTCTATGAGTGCCTTTTTTCTATCCTGTAACAACGCTTAGCGTTGCACCATCATCAACTCTAGAAAAAGCGTCTAATCGAAAACTTCATATTTCTTGGGCGTATGACATTGTCACTATTGCGGCCATAGTAGGGGTCGAAGTCAGCTGAATCCTTGTAGGTGATTCCTCGCTCATCAGTAATGTTATTCAACGAAAGTTGCGCGTTCCAATCGTCCGTGCCATAGCCGAAAACAACATCAGTCACACTGAAGTCACCCTGTGTCTGTCTCGGGGAGTTGTCAGAGCTACTCAGCTGGTTCAAAGAGTCGCCGTTATGGCTGTGCTGAACGCGAGCGGTGAAATCTCCGTCCCCGAGCAGATCAACTTTCGCTGAGTACTCGACATAAAGGGAGTAAGAGACATCGGCAAACAGGGGTAAGGGTGTGTTGGGGCCGAGCCCCAGATTAGCTTGGCCGCCGGCGAAACGGTCGTCTGCGTAACCATCGGGTCCGTCGACATACGCTTCATCAAGCTTGGTAATATTAAAGCCGACTTGAACACTGTCACCCAGTAACGCCTTTACATCGATGTCCGCGCCTCTAACGGTTGCGTCGCCTATGTTGGCCGCGGCATCTTGAAACGGTTGGTTTTTGCATCGGTCAAGAACGTATTCGCCTTCTGCGTCCAACAAACAGACCGTGTCATTCTCAGGCCGCTCTATAGTGTTGCTAGGATCAGTTATTTCTATTTGAACATCTTTCCATTTCATCTCGTATAGAGTGGCATTAACCTGCAACCTGCCGTCAAGCCAAGTTGCTTTCAGTCCTAGCTCTCTATTTTCAATAGTGTCAGATTCATATTCATTTGGAAGTGTTGGAAATGCCGCTTTGCCGCGATTGACACCGCCGACCCGATAACCTTCTGAGTAAACACCGTAGATCATCACATCATCGCTGATATCGTACTGCAGGCCAATCTTGGGGACAAAGCCATCATCAGTCAACGATCTGGCAGGTATGGGACCGGTGCCAAACGCCGATATTTGTAATCCACCAGGTTTCTCATTGAAATAGGTTAGGTCTTTAGTTACCTCATACCAACGACCTCCCGCTAGCGCAGTTAATCGGTCGCTGAGATCAATCTCGATTTCGCCGAAAATCGCTGTATCTTCGCGTTTTGTGCCCTGACTAGAGTGCCACCAGGCATCGGTCGACGCGAGCGTCATGTCATAGTAGGTAGCGTATTCAGTCCACTTTGCAAAAGCAGGTGAGTTGGCATAGCCATCGACATAACTTACAAAGTCCCAAACCTCATCTGATTCCATATAAAAGGCACCGGCGGTCCAGCTCACTTTTTCGCCGCTGTGACTGAGACGCACTTCCAAGGTCTTAGAGGTATTTTCTTGTTCCTGTGTGAGATAACCAACAGGGTCTGTTCCAAAATCATAGGTTGCGTAGTAAGCACCTAGGGTATACATAAAGTAGGCGGCATAGGTTTGCGTGTCGTGTTGGTACATGGTTTCACGATCATAATAAGATCCCGCGACTGTCAGTTGCGCAAAGCCGAGATCACCCTCTATCACCAGACTCGTTTGATTCCACTCGTCGGTGCGATATTCATCATAAAACTTAACGGTTTCTAAATCGCCAACATCAGGATCAAAATCGTTGAATCCATCAGCATCCATTTCCTGATAGTTGGTACTTAACAGCGCACTCCAATTATCTGAAATAGACCATTTAACCGCAGCACGTGCACCGGAAACACTTAGTTCATTAATATCTTCTTCGACATTCCCAGCATTATTTTTTAAACCGCCAGCACCGCTAGTTGCGTCGACAACCGTGGTCCCTGGCACGCTGTCAATAAATCCACCCTGCTCAGAATTAAAGACTGATAACCGAACTGCTAATTTATCATCGATTAGTGGAATATTTAAGGTGGCGTCAAAATCAAAGCCAGTATCGCCACTTTTCACCGTTGAGGCGCCAAGGCCAAAATTACCACTAAATTCTGAGGCATCCGGCTTGTTAGTAATAAAGCGAATTGTTCCCGTCTGCGAAGATGCCCCGAAGAGGGTTGACTGCGGCCCTGCTAGGGCTTCGATGCGGGCGATGTCAACTGGGTAGATATCTGGTGCCATGGAGGTCATGGACATTGCCTGTTCATCTAGATAAATAGCGGCAGTCGGATCCACTAGGTAACCGCCACCGTCACTCACGCCCCGGAAAACAATAGTATTTTGACCAGGGGTAGTAGATTGAACATTGAGGCTGCCAACAAAGCGGGAGAAATCCTCCAACGTAGCGATACCTTGCTTTTGAATATCCTCCCCTGATAGAGACTGAATCATCATGGGAATATCTTGCGAGGATTCTGCACGCTGGCGTGAGGTCACGATAATTTCTTCGAGACTGGCTTCTTCGCCCGTAGCTATCGAAGCCCCTGTAAGGCCCAATGCAGTAGCGATAGATCGTACGATTAATTTGTGGTGAAACGAGACTTTTGATTTCATTTTTATATCCCCAAAACGGCTTATTAAACCTTTTTTTTCCCCAAACTTGAGTCTGAATTCGAAGATTGACTTGGGAAAAATTGTTTATTATTTTAACCGTAATTACCATATAGGATTTTTCTAAGCAGGTAAATGATTATTTAATCAACTATATGGACAGTCAGAATCCGCACAAGGGCCGCGGAGATGCCCTAGGCAAGGATTTTTGGTTGACTTGTGCATTGGCGCATTTTACTGTTGGTTACTCGACAACTGAATTGCGGTTACGATGGTTATGGATATTGGTGCGCCCTTAAAAGAGCTAGGTGAATACGATATTGCTCCGCTAACAGAGGCCATTTTGAGTGTCTCAGCTGATACGTGGAAGGGTAATACGTTTCGTCAGTTGGAGTATGAGGTGCACGAGCAAACACAGTCCATAGTGATGCTCTTTACCGATGGATCAGGTTGGCCTGACATCAAAATCAGCAAAGAGATTGGTTGGGCGTTGCTTGCTGAGCAGGCTGTGCCTCTAATGGAGAAAATCCTGCAAGACCACTATGCGCCCGGTGGAGCTATTATTCGAGCAATGGCCGCGCGTCTTGGCTCGGGGGGTGTTATTAAGCCCCACACAGACAAACATCCATCCTTCCATGAAGGCCACCGGATTCATATTCCCATCACCACAAATTCGCGGGTTCGTTTTATGATAGGTGGACGGCCCTATAGGTTTGAAGTGGGCAAGGTCTATGAAATTAATAACCAGCAACAGCACAGCGTCATGAACAAAGGCGCCGAAGGCCGCATCAATTTTATCTTTGACTACATTCCGCCGGGCGATCTAGCAGAGAGCCTGATTGCTGGCAACCCCGCGCTTAGGGACTAAATATTCGGCGGTGGCTGCGT
>CAWKZY010000172.1:0-4336 GCA_963854625.1 Gammaproteobacteria bacterium
TGGAGAGCCAACTGACGGGATTATTTCCCACCCAAGTTAGCTTGATCTGCAACTAATGACTTGATATCTTGTCTATCAATAAATGAATAATGCGCTACACCTGCAGGCCAAATATAACTACGTAAGATTAAAAATAATAATACCTAGGCAGCACGGAGGAACGAGATGATCCACAACTTAGATATCCCGATAGAGGGGCTGGACAGCCAATGTATTGGTGGCATATGGCATAAATCATCCGATGATTTACAGCCGGTGGTGTCACCTGCAAACGAGCAGATCATAACGCGTACCGCGTTGCCCACCATCGCAAATGCCGACCATGCAGTTCAATTGGCTCGGCATGCTTTTGATCATGGACCCTGGCCAGAACTTTCAATTGATGAACGAGTGCGTCACTGCGCGCGTCTATGCGACGCGATGGAATCTAGATTGCCCGCACTAAACCGAGCCTGGGCTCTGGAATCAGGCGCAACTATTACCCATGGAGAATTAATCAACGACCTAGTTGGCGCATCCATTTGGCGAAAGATGCTAGCCATGGCGCCAGATCTGCCCTGGGAAGAACAGCGGGATGATGCGCTACTCTTGCGCGAACCCATAGGTACCGTCTTATCGATTATGACCTTCAATGGACCCATTATCCTGGTGGCGATGAAAATCATACCGGCTCTACTGGCTGGCTGTACCGTGGTCGGTAAGCATGCACCGGAATCACAGTTGACCTCTCGGTTGTTATCAGAGGCCGTAACCGAAGCAAACCTTCCTCTGGGAGTTCTAACGCTGTTGCCAGCCGGCACCGAGGTAACTCAGCATCTAGTGTCACATCCTTCCATAGACATGGTGTCTCTCACTGGCGGCACTGCGGTGGGCATCGAAGTGGTAAAACGCACCGCAGATAGATTAGCCAGAACCACCTTAGAACTGGGTGGTAAATCTCCCGCGATCATCCTGGAAGACGCTGACTTAGAGCAAACAATGGCGACACTAGTGCCCGGAAGTACCAGCTACATGGGGCAGGTTTGCGTCAGTCTTTCACGTGTTTTAGCCCCGGCCAGTCGCTATGATGAAGTCGTTGAGGCGCTGGCGGAAAAATATCGCGAAATTCAGTTCGGTGACCCTCTTGACCCCAATTCTCAGCAGGGCCCAATGTCTGTTGAGCGCGGTCGTATTCGTACCGAAGCACATGTAGAGCGAGCCAAACAGCAGGGAGCCCGCGTAGTGACAGGCGGGCGCCGTCCCCCTCAGTTTGATCGCGGTTGGTGGTATGAACCGACATTGATCGCTAATGCCGATCACTCTATGGATATCATCCATCAAGAAGTCTTTGGCCCCGTCACTACGGTGGTGTCCTACAGTAATCAAGAGGAGGCCATTACTTTGGCGAATGACTCTGATTTTGGACTGGCGGCCTCGGTCTATAGCCGTGATGAAGCGGCGGCAATGAATGTCGCTAGACAACTAAAATCTGGTAGCGTCGCAATCAACACCGCGGGAATATCTTTTATGCAGCCCTTTGGTGGCTATAAAAAGTCTGGATGGGGCCGCGAATGTGGGGCAGAAGGCATACTAGAATTTACTCAAATAAAACAAATAATAAAAGCGTAGCCGATTAGCAACGCCCCTAAGCCGATGCTCAGGGTGATTTTTTGCAGACATATGGTGTCTGTGGTCTGCGCAATGCTTAGGCCCTTTTGTGACCCTGAATAATAATACGAATTGAGGAAAATTAACAATGCCAAACGCCCATAGCTACGATTTAACCGACCCTCAGGTGATGGCGGATCCCTACGCGTTTTACCGGGCAATCCACGGTGATGATGCAAAGGTTGTCGAGGTGCCCGGAGTCGGCGGCTGGATCGGGAGAATGGCCGATGTAAAGGTCGCCGCCAAGCAAACCGAGACCTTTTCAAACAGCTACTTTGATGAAGGCGGGCCTATCCCCACCGGTGTTAGTGGGAAACCTCTTGAAGACGATGTTAAAGCAATTTTCTGCCAGGGGCCAGAAGTTGCAAATGCACTATGGACGACCGATCCTCCGGTTCACACTATGCACCGAAAACTTGTTAATAAAGCGTTTACCTCAAGCTGGGTTCGATCTATGGAACCACGTATTGAGGAAATTGCTCATCAGTTAATTGACAAATTTGCGGCCACTGGGCAAGTCGAGTTCATGCATCAATATGCCGTCAATCTTCCAATGTTTGTGATCTCAGAAGCCCTGGGCATGAAGATAGAAGAGGCCGAAACATTCAAGCGTTGGTCGGATGATATTTTACGCGGCAATCTCGATGTACTCGATCACGAACAACGTAAAGTAGTGGCACGGTCGTTCGTTGAAGCCAATCTTCGATTCGAGTCAATTCTCAATCATCGACGTAATAAACCTGAGTCAGATCTGATATCGTCCTTAGCCTCAGCTAAGGTAGAGGGGGTTTGCCTCGCCAATAAAGAAGCACTGCCAATCATTAATACCACCATGTTGGCGGGTAATGAAACCACCACCAATCTAATCGGCAACGCGATGAAAATCCTTTTGGATAACCCCGACTTTATAGATCGTTTACGCGAGGACAAGAAACTAATCCCCGGGTTTTTAGATGAAGTAATGCGCTTTGAATGTCCAGTTCAATGTCTTTACCGAGTCGTGGTAGAAGATACTCAACTCGGCGATTTCGAACTAAAGCAGGGTTCTCGAGTAATGCTGGGTTGGGGGTCTGCGGGTCGGGATCCAGATTATTTCGACGATCCTGACACCTTTATCTTAGACCGCCCCAACGCCCATCGACATATTGGTTTCGGATGGGGTCCACATGTCTGCGTCGGTCTTGGCCTAGCCCGCGCCGAAGCACGTATCGCAATTACAGCGATCATAGATCGGTTGACCAGTATGGGAACATCAGCTGGCTACAGACCCACTTATGCGCCAACATTCGCCACTAGAGGCTTTCTAGCTCTTCAGTTTACGTTTTCAGCGGCTTAGCATTAACGAGACTACTCGATGTATCAGGCGGGCTACTTAACTGATTAATGCGCAGTATTGTGGTCGACAAAGGCTCTCTGGTGCCAGTCGTTTAGCGGCCGTCTAAAGTATCTGGGCAGGAACAATAACAATCACAAGGACGCAGCAGGCTCCCCCGCCCCTATGCTGATTTGTAGGTAAAGGAAAACGTGGATTAACTAAAAAGGGGTGTATAGAGGATAATTTTGCTACAAAGTTTTGCTACAAAGCAGGCACAAAAAAGCCCCTACAGCGCAATGGCTATAGGGGCTCTAATGATTGGCGGAGAAAGAGGGATTCGAACCCTCGATAGGCTATTAACCTATACACCCTTAGCAGGGGCGCGCCTTCAGCCACTCGGCCACTTCTCAGTAAAACTATAGTTCTGATGCAAAGAAAGACGATAGGAGATTTCCTGCTCAGGTTTTACACCTCATCGCTTCAGTCACATACAGGCTGTATGTTTCTTATTGGAGACTGTTATCAGCCAAGGCTACCCTCATGGCTATCTAACTTTAAACTGCTATATAACCTCAAGTTACTTATCGTTAACTCAGTTGCCGTTACCATGATAATACTAAATGTAATAAGCCTTCTGAAGCCAGTTCCTGTGGTGGCTGAGATGCAGTCTTAATGATCGCTCAGCTTTACAACTTTAAGTTACTATTATTTTCAGTATTTCAGCTTCTGATTAGCGAAAAGTCTACAAAGAAACTAACGAGTGAACAGCTCGTATAGTTACGGCTCAGTAAGTAGGGTTATTTGTTATTCTGCTAAAGTTTCTTTAGTGCCACTGCTGCGGGAAATAGGTTCAGGAGATGCTCGACTATCACAAGGCGGACCCTGAAAAGCCTAAATAGGTAACCATTTATCCAACCGCGACAAACGAAGTTTGCTTTAAGTTCCTAGTGTGTATACTCTTTTTATAAAATACAGACTAGAGTAATCCGATGGACCCACTGGTGAATGTCGAAGAAGCTGACGCGATTGAGTACATCTTTGAGCGAGGTTGGACCGATGGACTCCCGGTGGTTCCTCCGACACCACACCGGGTCACCGCAATGCTCGAGGCTGCGGGGCGCAAGGCCGAGGAGCTGCTTGGTTCAGTACCGGATACCCGGCGTGTTGTAACCGCAGGTATTACTGCAATCAATGCCGTCATGGCCGGCTGTAAGCCTGAATATTTCAGTATTGTTGTATCAGCCCTCGAAGCTGTGCTCGACCCGGCTTTCAAAATAAACACGGTAGCTACCAGCACAGGTGGCGCAGCCGTTTGTGTAATCGTCAGCGGGCCTGGTGCTGACGAAGTCAAGATGAATTCAGGCTGCAACGTTT
>CAWKZY010000173.1:0-4314 GCA_963854625.1 Gammaproteobacteria bacterium
TATTCAACTGAAACAGCTTGCCTGACCACTTTAAGGGAATTCTCTCTCCCAATAGGTGAAAGAAAATTATTCTCCTATGTTGAGGACAGCACCACTCCGTTAATGACCAAGACTCAAAACTTTGAGGTGGAGTCCGAGAATCGAGACGATTGGGAAGTGCGCTCGATAAGAGGTTTCGCTCAAGATAAGACTAGATTCAGCTTGTCCTTCACTAATAGTTACTGCGACCATGATGGCCAAAAATGCCTTGAAAATAGACAGCTCTTCATACAGTCTCTTGCATTAAAAACTTCCTCCGGACTCAGTGAAAAAATTCAGACTAACGACCCTCGATTGACTTTTCATCCCTACAATTGCAGCAACGTGAACGGCAGAGGAAATAGTCAAATCCATTTTTGGGGCAACTGCTCCGTAATCTTAGATCTAGACCTCCTTGATGATGGTTTTTACGAATTCAGCGCAGAGGTATCTTCTATTGAAGCCCCACTAAAAGGAGGGCGCGTAGAGATCGAAATGAGTATCGAGGGATATCCTGAAAATTTATCTTCAATAAAAAATGAAAACGTAACCCTTATTAAAAACCAAATAGTAGAGCTATACAAAAAGATGCATGGTAGAACGTTCTCGAATTCAGATACAAAGGTAGAGGTTGCTTACAATATCTATCTTGCCGCGTTGCAAAGCTATTTAGAGAGTCCGAGCTCAAATTTCTCACAATGCGACAATTGGAAGGATGGCCTGATGCTCTCAGATTTTTGGACTGACGAAGAGCTCTCTGAAGCAAGAACGCTAAATGAACAAGGCAATGGCTGGGATATTAACTGGGATAAGATAGGTAAGTTTAATACTTTTCAAGAAGATCAGTATGGGGCTAAGCGCATCTGGACAGCAGTAATGACTTATATGATTAGTAGCTTTGATTACCTTCACGAGTAATAAGCACTCCATCTAAAAAAAAGAAATATGGGATTGACTATGAAGACACGCAGAGACTTTTTAAAAGCTCTCCCTTTAGCTGCCATAAGCTTAGGGCATCCGATCCTGTCCTCCGCTAACAGCTTTAGTTTGTTAGAAAAATTCGTTGTTACCATTCAAGCGGAAGGAGGTTGGGACGTAACTTGCTTCTGCGATCCAAAAGAAAATCAGAAGGGCGAGGAAGAAATAACGCGTTGGTCACGGAATAAAACGACTCAGCAATTCGGCAACATCAAGTATGCCCCGTTTGCAAAGAATGAACATTTCTTCAAAAAACATGCCGAAAAAATGTTAATAATTAACGGTGTTGATTGCCAGACTAATGCACATTTAACAGGGCAGATTGTCAGCTGGAGCGGAAGAACATCAGGGGGCTTACCCTCTATCACAGCTCTTAATTCGGCGGTTAATGGACCGGGACTCCCATTGTCTTACATAAGTTTTGGGGGGTTTAGTCGAACAGAGCGTGTGACACGCGCAACAATGCTATCGCCACAAATAAATGAACTAAAGCAGTTGCTTGCCTCGAATGTGACAGGTCAAGGGCCTATAGTGAATGCAGATATCTGGGGCTTGATAAGAGAGATAAATATTAGTGACGCGAGAGACTATCTAGCTCAAGAGAAGCTCATCGGAGGCAATGTACGATTAGGGCGAGCATACCTAGAGTCTTTGTTAGGCACTGATGAGATAAGAGAGCTTGCCGACAAATTGCCTGACGAGGGGAATGGAGGTTTTTCACAAGATGAGCTACTTAAACAGCAAGCTTTCTTTGCCGTAAAGGCCTTTCAATCTGGCCTAAGCGCATCCGCTGACCTCAACGTAATGTCAAACTTTGATTCACATGATAATAACGACACCGAGCAAGCAGATTCTCTTAGCGTGTTAACAGAAGGGATAGATTACCTTTGGGACGCCGCTGAAGAAGCGGGTATTGCGGATCGTCTTTTTGTTGTGGTGGGAAGCGATTTTTCTCGAACCCCTTTTTATAATTCGGCTGAAGGCAAGGATCATTGGCCGTATGGCAGCTATATGATTATGGAAAAAGGAGCTAATTTTACTAATCGCGTAATTGGGGGTACCGATGAAAGGCAGTTTGGTTTAAAAGTGGATCCTAGCACCCTTGAGTTATCCAACTCTGGCTCCCGAATCCTGCCAAGTCACGTGCACAGTGCTATGCGCTCGTACTTGGGGTTAGATAGCAGCGAGCTCGTCATTCCATTCGCTCTCAATGACACAGAGAAATTTAACTTCTTTAGTTAATTAGGGGGCGTCAAGGAGGAAGTGAACGAGCTTCAGTGATTTCTTATTCAACAACACCGAGCGTTTCAATTTCTTCTCCTGAGTTTAGGGCAACTCTTTCCTAGAATCCAAAATACGCAAGTCATCGTCTGCGAGTCCGTCGAAGTTACCTAACCGTCAGTCCAGAATAGTATGTGCTAGCCTAATAGGGAACCCTTCTGAGCAAGTGGGGGTACCCCAATGTGTGGGGTCTGGATATGGGCATTTTGATGTTTTAGGGGGGGGGGCTGAGTCCACTTGACACGAGGGGTTACAATACAGGCCGTTCCACCAAACTGAGGCCCTAAATATCCAGATCAAGTGCTTAACTTAACGATAGAGAAGTGTTTACTGGCGACAAAGTGGTGATGCTCGGGAGCGCTTCTATGCGTATGCAGAGCACGTTGGTGGTAAGCTAGTAGAGATGCAGAAGTCGGGCGCTCTGTCCAGTTTAATGCCATTTGGAACTGTGAAGGCTAACTAAAAATCGCCCTAAAAATGAAGAAGAATAGGATAGATAAAGCGGCGCCGATTGGCAGAGTCACAATCCATGAAATAAAAATTTTGCCGATTACGCGGCCGTTTAACTTATCGATCCCGCGGGCAAGACCTACCCCTAGAACAGCTCCTACCAAAGTGTGAGTGGTGGACACTGGCATGCCAGTGCCTGAGGCGATAACAACGGTGGTCGCCGCTGCCAATTCTGCTGCAAACCCTCGGCTAGGGGTCAGTTCAGTAATGTTCTTGCCAATGGTAGCTATTACTTTATAGCCCCAAGTAGCGAGGCCTGTAACAATTCCAAGGCCTCCAAGAAATAAGATCCACATAGGCAACTCTGATTGGGCGGCAAATACCCCGCCAGTTTGAACGACACCATTAATTGCCGCCAGTGGCCCAATGGCATTGGCAACATCATTAGAACCGTGAGCAAATGCCATCGAGCAAGCAGTAAAAATCATTAGCACGCCAAACACATTTTCAACACTTTTATAACGTTCTTCTGGATTGTCGGCGGGTGCTTCTTTTATTTTGCGTAGCATTATTATCCCAAGTGCCACTGTGAGGATTCCGAATAGAGTTGCATACAATAAGCTTTGTAATAAAGTGACTTCTAATCCAACGTGCTTTAGCCCTTTTACTAGGGTTACCATGGCAATTACAAAGCCGACTAGGAACATGTAGTAGGGCACGTATTTCTTAGCGTTGGCAAAGGGATCGTCGGTATTTAGTACTAGTTTTTGTACAGTGAGAAATAGAACAAAAGCGATTGAGCCTGAGAATAGTGGCGAAATGACCCAGCTGGCAACTATTTCAAGAACTTGACCCCACATAACCGATTCAACTGAGATGCCGACAACGGCAAAGCCAATGATTGCGCCGATTATTGTGTGGGTGGTTGATACTGGCCAGCCAAACATAGATGCAATGACAAGCCAAATGCCAGCGGCTAAAAGGGAGGAGAGCATGCCGTAAACCAATAGCTCAGGCGCCTCTTCGAATCCGGCCTTTTCTATATCGATTATGCCGCTGCGGATGGTTGAGGTAACTTCGCCGCCGGCCAGCCAAGCGCCAGCAAATTCGAAGACCATGGCAATCATAATTGCCTGCTTGATGGTGATCGCGCCCGCTCCAACCGATGTGCCCATGGCATTGGCGACGTCATTGGCGCCGACGCCCCATGCCATAAAAAAACCGAAGGCACAGGCTAAAGCTAAGAAAATTAAACCATATTGGGAGATGATTTCAGACATTTAAGCTACGACTCGATAAGGGTTCTGTTTATTCTTCTAGTTTGCACTTTAGGTAGAAAGGCATTGCCAGTCAGGTTTTAAGAGGCTGGTATTGCGCTACTGAACCTTATCATTGCTCGTTTTCTGCTCATGTCTTGCTAGTTATGGGGATCTAGTAGTGCCCATGCAGTGCTTTATCCTCTGACCGCGGCGGTTGGGCCATGAGTCTTGTTAGGATGCTTCGTATTAAATCACCACAACCGTCTTAGAGCCAGCGTATTAAAGCAAAATTCAATTGATATCGGGAGTGGATTTTTATGACAAAAAT
>CAWKZY010000174.1:0-4284 GCA_963854625.1 Gammaproteobacteria bacterium
TGAAATTGTCGCATTAACCAATAGTGATGGCATTGATTTCAAAAAGGTTCTTGAATATGGTCGTGAAAAAGGGGGCGTAGCACTGCGCCAAATGACCCTTCACGAACGTGCTAATGCGCTCAAAGAACTGGGGAAATATCTTCTTGGAAAAAAAGAAGCGCTATACGCGGTTTCTGCTTTTACAGGAGCTACGCACGTCGATAGTCAGATCGATATTGATGGTGGTGTAGCCACATTATTTAGCTATTCGGGTATTGCGAGGCGAGAGTTTTCCAATGAAACGTTTATTGTTGAAGGTCCGCCTGAGCGCTTGTCTGCTAAAAATACCTTTGCTGCTAAGCATATTCTGGTATCCAAACGCGGTGTGTCTGTCCATATCAATGCGTTCAATTTTCCCTGTTGGGGTATGCTGGAGAAAATTGCACCTAGCCTAATTGCAGGGGTTCCAGTAGTGGTTAAGCCCGCAACGGATTCAGCCTACATGACTGAGGCAATGGTCAGGCAGATCATTAACTCCGGGTTGTTGCCTGAGGGCTCTATCCAACTCATTTGTGGTCGTATCGGCGATATGCTCGGCCATCTTACAGAGCAAGATGTGGTGACTTTTACGGGGTCTGCGTCCACAGGTCGAATGTTGCGTAGCCACCCCAACATTATTTCTAAAAGTATCCCTTTTAATATGGAAGCTGACTCTCTTAACTGTTGTATCTTAGGTGAAACAGTTGACGTGGAAGATCCCGAATTTAAGTTGTTTATTAAAGAGATTGCGCGCGAGATGATCGTTAAGGCGGGACAGAAATGTACCTCTATACGCCGGGTTATTGTTCCTGTTGACAAAGCTCAGGCTGTGGTAGATGCCTTGAAGATTCGGTTGGGTAAGGTTGTTATGGGCGATCCAGCAGAAAAAGGTGTGAGAATGGGTCCGTTGCTGGGACGTTCTCAACAGGCGGATGTTCATGCCAATGTAATGGCGCTAGCCGAGCATTGTGAGCTAATTTTGGGCGGCGATGATAATTTTGATGTCGTCGGGGAAAATGCCTCGAGAGACGCTTTTTATCCGCCGACTCTACTGTACTGCGCCAAACCTCTTGAGACAGACGCAGCGCATTCCATCGAAGCCTTTGGCCCGGTCTGTACCATTATGCCTTATAGCAATACTGACGAAGCCATTCATATCACCAGCCTAGGCAAGGGCAGTCTGGTGGGTTCTTTGTTTACTTATGACGACCAGGAAGCGGCCAAAATCATATTGGGCAGCGCTGCCTACCATGGACGTATGTTGGTCATTAACCGCGACTGCGCTGACGAGTCAACGGGGCATGGTTCGCCATTGCCGACTCTGGTCCATGGTGGCCCAGGTCGAGCCGGCGGCGGTGAAGAGTTGGGTGGTGCGCGCGGGGTTAAGCACTACATGCAGCGCACCTCTATTCAGGGATCGCCAACCACGTTGATGGCTATTACTCGGGAATATATGGCGGGCGCAAAAACCAATCGATCCGATGTGCATCCATTTAGAAAGTTTTTTGAAGAGTTGCAGATTGGTGAGAGTCTTACGACCCACCGAAGGACGGTTACCGAGGCTGATATCGTCAACTTTGGCTGCCTGTCGGGGGATCACTTTTATGCCCACTTTGATGAAATTGCGGCCAAAGATTCTTTTTTTGGCAAGCGGGTTGCCCATGGTTATTTCGTCATTTCAGCGGCAGCAGGCATGTTTGTTGAGCCATCGCCGGGCCCCGTTCTGGCCAACTATGGATTAGAGAATCTACGTTTTATTGAGCCGGTCGGTATAGGCGACACAATTCAAGTCAAAATTACCGCTAAGAAGAAAATTAAAAAGGATAAGCGCCCAGACGAAGATCAGGCAACCGGCGTAGTGGTCTGGGACGTTGAAGTGTTTAACCAAAATGAAGCTATAGTGGCGTTGTATGACATTCTTACTTTGGTGGTACGCAAAGACGGGTAGTGTAAAAGTTGCATGGAAAGGCCTAACACAAAATTTCCTATTACGGGCTTGATTTAGGCTGATGGTTACTGGCATCAAATCGAGGCCTCTCAGCTTGCACTTCAGTCAGTGGGGTAACCTTTTTCAAGCTGGAAAGACTGCGGCGTGCAAGTTTTTGATACTCGGCAGTGCCTGCGGATTTCCAAGCCACTTCTTTCTCGGAAAGAGTGCGCTTTACCTGAGCAGGATTGCCTATCAGTAAACTGCGGGGAGGACATTCAAAGTTAGATTTAACAAAGGCGGTAGCGCCAACGATGGATTCGGCACCAATCCGCGCGTTATCCATTATCACCGCATTTATGCCGACGAGCGCATTGCGACCAATCCGGCAGCCGTGGAGTATCGCGCCATGACCAATATGGCCGTCTTCCTCGATAATACAATCTTTCCCGGGGAAACTGTGCATCACGCATGTGTCTTGAACATTACAGCCGTCTTGCAAAATAATTCGGCCAAAGTCACCGCGAAGCACAGCATTTGGGCCTATATAACAATTCGCACCGATAATTACATCGCCAATTATTACCGCGGTCGGGTGAATATAGGCGGTTGGATTGACAGATGGGATAAGCTCTTCGATAGCGTAGTAAGGCATAGTATGGGGTCCATGTTTTTTTGCCGGATGGGTAGTACTCACGGAAATAATTGACGTCACTAAATTCAGTGGAGAGTAATGTATCGTTGTACAGACAGCAAAGTATACATGCAAGGTAAATGAGAAATAAGGCGCAACCATCAATGATGGTCAATTCCAACAATAGTGGACAGTACCGAGGAAAAACTATGACATTTGCAGATATTAATTACGAAGTGGCATATGGCGTTGCCGTATTAACGTTTAATCGCCCCGATACTCTAAACAGCTTTACTCAGGCCATGCACGAGGAAGTAAAACTAGCGATGAACGATGCGCGCACCAATTCTGCGGTGCGTTGTTTGGTGATTACCGGTGCAGGTCGTGGGTTCTGCGCGGGTCAGGATCTTAATGATCGAGCGGTTAAGGTAACGGTTGAACGCCCTGATTTGGGGGAATCTATTGAGAAATATTACAACCCCTTGATTCGAGGAATTATGACTATGGAAAAGCCAGTGATCTGCGCTGTAAATGGTGTTGCTGCAGGCGCTGGGGCCAGCATTGCACTGGCATGTGATCTGGTTATAGCAGCTCGATCAGCCACTTTTGTTCAAGTATTTTGCAAAATAGGGTTAGTGCCAGATTCTGGAGGCACGTGGAATTTGCCTCGAGCTTTGGGCCTGCCTCGGGCAAAGGGTTTGGCGCTACTTGGTGATAAATTATCGGCAGAAAAAGCGGAGGCCTGGGGCATGATATGGCAATGTGTTGACGATGATCAGTTAATGCCTGAAGTGAAAAAACTTGCGGAACATTTGGCGACACAACCCACCAAGGGCTTGGCGATGATTAAAAAATTACTCAATGAGTCTTTTTCCACACCTATGCACCAGCAGCTTGAGAATGAAAAATACGCCATGCGCGTCCTCGGGCAATCTCATGACTACCAAGAGGGTGTTGCAGCCTTTATGCAAAAACGTAAGCCAGAATTTAAAGGAGAATAGACGATGACTATTCAAATCGATACACAGACGTTGGCGCAACGTTGTGCTCATAGCCTGTGGGTAGATGATAAATCCTCGCGGGCTCTTGGCATGTCCGTCGATTCGGTCACCGAAGGTCATGCTGTGCTCTCGATGACCGTACGTGAGGATATGGTAAACGGTCTGAACATATGCCATGGAGGAATGATTTTCATGCTAGCAGATTCCGCTTTCGCTTATGCCTGTAACTCTCAAAATCAAGCGGCCGTTGCCGCTGGCGCAGTCATAGATTTCCTCGCTCCTGCGTTTCAAGACGACGTATTAACAGCGACGGCGACAATGATTCATCAGGGCGGCCGCGCGGGTATTTATAGCGTAACTGTAGCCAACCACAATGGTGAGCCTGTCGCTCTATTTAAGGGTAACTCAGCGCGAATTAAGCGAAGTGTATTGCCTAATAACGATTTCTTAGGGGAGTAAACCATGACCGATGCTTTTATTTGTGATGCGATAAGAACCGCTTTTGGCCGTTACGGAGGAGCATTGGCTACTGTTCGGCCTGATGATCTAGGTGCTGTTCCTTTGCGCGCATTAAAAGAACGAAATCCAAATGTTGATTGGTCGCGGGTTGATGACGTTATCTATGGCTGCGCCAATCAAGCTGGTGAAGACAATCGTAACGTGGCACGAATGTGTACGTTGTTGGCAGGCCTGCCGGCGGTCAT
>CAWKZY010000175.1:0-4271 GCA_963854625.1 Gammaproteobacteria bacterium
ATTATTTTGTTCTTTAGAAATACCCTTATGCATTTCCTCGTGCGATGAACCTCTTCCAATGTGATATTGCGAAAAAATTAGGGTATGTAAGCTGCGAAAAATCACTCCGGTGTGGGCAATGCGCAGAATGAGGCTCGCTTCGATAAAATATTTAAGGAAGAGTGTGTGAAAGTGGCGGCAAAAAGTGCAGTCAGGACAATAACAGCATAAAGCAACAGTTAGCTTAGGCTTGGCAGAATAGCCTCAGTAATACCCTCGCGAAAATTGACAGCTGTGCCTCAAAGCATCTCTCCAACAATTAATAGTTAGAGAGATGCAAAGTGGCCTACATTAAGCCGCTTTGTACATACTCATGTATGGTTTCTAGACAGGAGTGGCCAAGCTTTTCACAGCGTTCTGGAGACCATCCAAATTTGGTATCTGGTGTTGCAGTAGTATCTTTGAAAGGCATCTCAAGAGTCACCGCCAAACACTGATGGGCAGAGGCAATTTGCCCTGTGCTCATGGTTAGATTAGCTGTTCCCGGTGCTTTCGCTGGATATCCAAATTTCGTTTGAAAGTCTGAGTTAATTTGAGCCAGCTTGTTCTTATAGAAATCCAGCTGTGCTTGCTGATTTTCTCCCCAGCCTATTAATCCCTCGGTGCCGGCGATAAAGCAATACGGCAGAGATTCATCTCCATGTACGTCTAAGAAGAAGTCTGCCCCAATGGACTTTATTGCGTCTTTTACCAGATACACCTCAGGGCTTGTTTCCATCGTAGGTTCGGCCCACTCTCTGTTTAGATTATGCCCTGCTGCGTTGGTCCGAAGGTGGCCTCGGCGGCTGCCATCAGGGTTCATATTGGGTACTAAATAGAAATCACAGGTTTGCAGCAATTGTTTGCTAAAAGGATTGGATTGATCCAGCAGCGTCGCTAAACATCCCTGCATCAACCACTGGGCCATTGTCTCTCCCGGGTGCTGCCTTGCAATAATCCAACACTTTTTGCGCGGAACATCGCCTACAGGGTCTCGGACAACCAACAAGTCCATGTCTTGGCCGTCTAGGGTCTTCCCTAGCACTCGGTGTTCGACTCGATCTGATAATTGACTCTTAGCAACAAGGTCGAGATGCCGCTCCATAGAATAAGGCGCAAAGTAGGCGAAATAAACTGAATCATATTCAGGTGTGAATTCGAACGACAAAACACCTTTTTCAAATGAAGTTGGGTGGCGTAGCCACTGCTGCCGGTCATAGGAATAGACGACTTGGTAGTTTTGGAACCCTGGGGGGTAGGCAGCGTCTTTAGCATTTAGAATGCGAAGCTTGCACTCTTTGGCCTTGGCGCCGGTTAAGCGAAAGTGAAACCATTGGTAGAAATCAGATTTATTGTCAGGTTCTATTTCTAATTGAATGTCTTGAAAATCAGACTGGGATACTACTTTTATGTTTCCAGAGTCAAAATCTTTACTAATTAGCACGTAAATTCCTATGAAATTAAATCTAAATGAGGCCACAAGTATGACTTTGTAACGAAGTATTTGCTATCATTGCCGCCCATTTTTCAGCAGTAACGAGATCTAGTATGACGGTCGCAACTGACAATCTAAACATAACGTCGAATAACGCTCTTATGACGCCTCAACAGCTTAAAGCTGAGCTACCACTAGCAGGTGCAGCGTTAGAGGCAGTCACTAAGGCTCGTGAAACCATCTTTTCTATTCTGGATAGAAAAGACCCTCGATTGTTTGTAGTCGTAGGGCCATGCTCTATTCATGACACCAAAGCGGCGTTGGAATATGCGGGAAAGTTAAAGAAGCTGTCCGAACAGGTTGCCGATACGATTTATATTGTTATGCGGGTATATTTCGAAAAGCCAAGAACGTCAATAGGCTGGAAAGGACTGATCAACGACCCATATTTGGATGATTCTTTCAAAATAGAAGAAGGGCTAAAAATTGGTCGAAAGCTTCTGCTTGATATCGTTGAACTAGGCCTGCCCACTTCTTCTGAAGCCTTAGATCCAATTTCGCCTCAATACCTACAGGACATTATTGCTTGGTCAGCAATTGGCGCACGAACAACGGAGTCGCAGACACATAGAGAAATGTCCTCTGGCTTGTCTTCCGCAGTGGGTTTTAAAAATGGCACTGATGGCGGCTTAACAGTCGCTGTAAATGCGATGCAATCTGTGTCCAGTCCACACCGATTTTTGGGGATTAATGAAGCAGGGCAAGTGTCTGTAGTCACCACAAAAGGTAATCCCTATGCCCACGTGGTCTTAAGAGGCGGCAGCAAAGGGCCTAACTACGATTCAGTTAATGTTGCCCAATGTGAGGGGGCTTTGGCTGCTGGTGGCGTTAACAGCAACATTATGATTGATTGTAGTCATGCTAATTCAAGCAAAGACCCAGATGTTCAGCCGTTGGTCTTAAAAGACATGACTAATCAAATACTCGAGGGAAACAAGTCGATTATTGGTGCAATGTTGGAAGGTCATCTATTTCACGGCAGCCAATCTATTCCCGCCAACCTGAAAGACTTGAAGTATGGAGTGTCGGTCACCGATGCCTGTATGGATTGGGAAACCACAGAGAAAGCAATTTTAGAAATGGCTGTAAAACTAAAAGACGTTTTACCTAATCGTTAGATTTAGTTAAGGCTAGTTGTTACCTAGCCTTAAAAGTCAGAACTTGGTTGGCTTAAAAACTCAATTTCCTCTGGGGTGGATTTGCGCCGCAGCACTTTATTGCGATGGGGATATCGGCCAAATCTATCAATGATTTGTTTGTGCCGTAGCTCGTAGTTAAAATTGTTTTCCAGGCCAGGGTGATCGAAAAGAAAGATTGCGATTTCGTGAATTTCAGCTGACTCGCTGTGCATAAAGGGCATATACATGAATGCCTTTTGTGTGTCGCTTAACTCCAGATCCATTTTTCTTCTAATAGCTTCTTGGGCAAGTATCAGCGCCAGGTTATCCCAAGCAAAAGCCTTAGCGCTTTCCCGGTACATGTTTCTTGAGAACTGATCCAATAAGATTATTTCGGCAAGCGCATCTAGGGGATGATCGCGCCATCTGTATAGCAAGCCTTGCGTGGCCTTTTTATGCATGGATTTGAAGCGCGTTCTGATCTGTTCATCAAAGTCAGGGTCTTTTTTGAAACGCTGGCCTGGCTCAATTTCCTCAAACCAAAAGCTAATCACTTCTTTTGCTGACACGGCAACCCTCTTTCACTACAAATTGTATATCCTAGCATATCGTCCGGGCGTGCTATATTTTTAGCGAGATTGGACGAAGTGAGATTCTCCTCAGTAAAGCGCTGTGATTAGCCGGTGCTAGAATATGCAATAGAGAGAGTCTCTTTCTCTCGTCTCCCCAAAGTTATCCACTTTTGTACAAAAGGATTGTCCAGTAGCGTCTGCATATAGGAATTTGCCTCGCTGCTAAGCTCCGCCCCATAAGATTCAAAGCGGATAGCCATGGCGGCGTACATACAATCGGCTATTGAAAATCGACCAAACAGGTAACTTCCATTTCCGCCGTATTTGCGTCTGCAGCAGCTCCAAATTGCATCAATCCGAGCGATTTCATTAATCAAGTCTTCAGTAGGGGTTAACGTGACGCTGGCTTTGCAGTTCATTGGCCAATCGCGCTTAAGGCTGGGGAATTCTGCATGGGCCTCTGCGCTTACCGACCTAGCGCTGGCTCTGCGCTTAGCGCTAGCAGGCCATGCAGCGCCGCCCAAAAGCTCTTCGTTAATGTATTCACAAACCGACAATGAGTCCCAGACATTGATGTCATTATGCAGTAGAACAGGAACTTTAAGAGAGGGAGAAAAGGGTCCAAGCTTTTCCGCTGTATTATCTTGATAAAGCTGAATCTTAATTTCATCAAAGTCGATATCGTACATCTTTAACATTAACCAGGGGCAAAGTGACCATGCTGAGTAGTTTTTATTGCCGATTACTAGCCTTAACTTTTTCATTTTTGCACTCCGTTTGTTAATGAGGTGAATGAATTTATTGATCACCATGGCCTTGGGTTAGCATTTGCTTAGATTGACCACGAAGCCGAACTATGACGCGTCTATCGAAGAAGTCTGATTCGAAGCTCTGGCTAGGCTGGAGAGGCTGAGTTTCTCCATAGGCGACTATAGTGATCTCTAAATTTTGAACCCCCATTCTGTTAAAGAATGCCTTTACCGAATTGCTGCGCTGTTTTGACAAATTGAGATTCATTTCAACATCTCCGTTTCTATCAGCGTAGCCTTCTATTTCTATTCGCGAGGT
>CAWKZY010000176.1:0-4226 GCA_963854625.1 Gammaproteobacteria bacterium
AATCGATTTTTAAAAATGAATATACCAAAAATAATCCACTACTGTTGGTTCGGCCCTGAAGATATTCCAGAAAAGGAATTAAAATGCATTAAGTCGTGGGTTAACACGCTCCCTGATTATGAACTGATGTTTTGGAACGAAAAGTCGTTTGACGTTAAAACGAACAAATTTGCAGCTCAAGCATATGAAAAAAAAGCCTATGCGTTTGTAAGTGATTACGTAAGAACAAAGGTATTATATCATCATGGTGGCGTCTATCTTGATACTGATGTTGAGGTATTTGAAGCCTTTAATGGGATATTGAATAACGATAAGTGCTTTCTTGGCTTTGAAACTCGCTCGCAAGTTGGAACCGCCGTAATGCGTTTCACACCAAAACACCCAGTAATTAGGGCATTTCTTGATTTCTATGAAGGTAACAATTTTATTAATCGTCGAGGGGAGTTTAATACGATCGCAAATGTGAGCATTCTAACTGACATACTCAAGACCAGAGGGCTTATTGTTGATGGTAATCATCAAACACTAGATGATATCGAAGTCTACGCTAGGGAATATTTCTATCCAAAAAAAATATCTGACTTAGAATTTAAGATCTCTGATGAAACTGTTGCTATACACAAATGCTCGAACAGCTGGATGACTGAAAGAGAAAGAAGAAGGGGGCGGAATACGATTTGGATAAAAAAAATGCGCCCGATCTTGCGTGGGATTAGAAAGTCCGGGAGACGGTTATTGGGGGAGAATGTTATTATGAGCATTGAGGTACGTGTTAGGAATATTCTGAAATGATCTCTGCGCGCTGGAATAAGCGGCATGGTAGCATTTTGAGTGATATTTGTTTGCGTTTCACACAAAGTGGGGTGCGGTATTTTATATTCAGAAACTTTGAGCGCCTTCCAAATATCAATCCATCAAAGGATGTTGATATCATGGTCGATCCCAAACATACTAAAAAAGCCAAAGAAATTTTACTTGATGTATATCGCGCACATGGAGTTTCAAATTACTACGAGGCGCGTCATGGCTTTCTGCATTGCTGCCATGGCATGGACGTAAAAGGTAATTTCTCAATACATATTGATCTCATTTTTTCTTATGTTTCCAAAGGCTTTGAGATATTTACGTTCGATGAACTCTACAAGCACACGGAAAATTATAATGAATTTCGAGTCCTTAATAATTATTTTGAGGGAGTGATGGTTTTCATCTATAAGCAGTTCAACTATACCCCTCAACTTAAGAATGAATACAAAGAAATTATTTATAACGTCTATAAAATTTACCCTGATTTTAGTGTTCTGTTGCGTGACTTAGTTGGCCGTGATTTGGCATCAAAAATACTTGCCACTATCGAGGACAGACGTTTCGATGAAATGGTATTGCTTTCAGGTGATTTGACAAAAAAACTAAGGCGATTTGCGTTTGCAAAACAACCGTTAAAAACGGGATATTTAGCCGCCGCGTTTTACACCATTAAGGGCAGTAAAATTATTTTTAGGTACAGGAAGTACGCCAAATCCTTTTCCGTCATCGCGCCAGACGGCAGTGGAAAAACAACTTTTCTGGAAAAATTGCTTGAAGAAATCGATTTTTTCTTTGTTAACGACAAAAATGACAATCGCTGTCATGTCTATCACTTCCGGCCCAACTTGCTCCCCAATCTAGGTGCTATTGGAGAAAAAGTGGGCATTAAAGAGCAGGATAAGGATTTTACAAATCCACATCGTTCAGAGCCTGCTGGAGGGTTCAGTTCTTTAGTCCGTATTTCCTACTACTGGCTAGATTATATCCTAGGCTACAATTTATACGTCCGGCAAGATGTTCAGTTCGACAGATTTAGCGTCTTTGATCGTTATAGTTATGATCTGATAGTCGATCCTGCACGAACGAGACTTAGTCTGCCATTGTGGGTACGAAAATTGTTCGTAAAGCTCATGCCCCACCCTAGCATAGTCTTCTATTTAGATGCAGATCCGGCTGTTGTGTTTGGCAGAAAGCAAGAGCTTCAACTGGATGAAATTGCTCGTCAGCAAATAGCATACAGAACACTGGCCGACTCTCACGATCGATTTGTTTCTTTGGATGCGAACCAGCCTGCCGAGAAGAGCGCTAGTAAAGCGCTCCAGATTATTCTAGATAAATTCACTAAGAAACTATAAGCTGCTGTGAATATTTTGTTACCTGTTCAGTCCGCTTTGGTGCTGAAATCTGGCCGTAGACGACTAATATCGTGAATCCATGCGGTTAGCCAAGCAACATGGGCAAGTCACCACCCACCCGCCTCTTAACTACAAACCGATCCAGCTATACAACTTCGCTGAAGAAGTGGGGCTCTTTGCTTATCTGGTTGAACAAGGAGATGAACTGCTGCCGGTTTGGTGTTTCAACAGCACCAACATTGCCAGATCGTGCTGCCAGAACCAGGGACGATGCACACCATCAGATGGGAACTTCCAGTGCAGGCAGGGACTGACGATGGGATGTTTAATCAACGTGAAGGGCCGCTATATTGAACTGTTCCGTAGCAGTTGGCTGATCCACAACACCTGCTTCCCGGAACAGGCGGTCAATGCGATTCTAGGTCAGATCGTTGCGGAACAATGCGCAAGGCTAGGAAAAGTGCGATGATCGTCTATTGCCATCTGTTAAATGACCGCTCCGGTAGCCCTACGGTGCTTCGCGCCACCCTTGACGCGCTGAATGCACGCGAGGATGGCGTGCTTTATGTTGGCTCGCAGGGACGCGGCGTACTGGAAGAAGCTCAGGTGACTACTCGCCACTATTGGTACCGACGCAGCCGCTACCGCGTCGTGACGCTTTTCACCTATTTCGCAAGCCAGTTGGCACTCTACCTTGCTCTGTCGCGCGCGCGCGACATCCCTGCTAATGCCACAGTCTTGGTCAACACACTGCTGCCATTCGGAGCAATGCTATGGGGCAAGCGGACTGGACGGTGCGTGGTGGTGCACGTGCATGAAGTTTCGATCACGCCAGTCTTACTGCGCCACTTTCTGACCTATTGCGCCGGACGTTGCGCCTCTCAATTGCTGTATGTATCGAGTGATCATCGCACGCGGTTGCAGATTGACGGCCCTCCGTTCAGGATCGTGCCAAACCCTGTTAGTCCGGAACTGGCTGTGAGGGCAGAAAATTGCGCGCCTCGCCCCGACTCTAGAGAAGTGTTCAAGGTGCTGATGCTGGCCTCACTTCGCGGCTATAAGGGGGTCGAAGAATTTATGGCCCTAGCCGCAGGACTAAGGCAGCGCAGAGACATCGCCTTCACGCTTGTCTTGAACGCCGAACCGAACGACGTAAAGGCCTTTGCCGCGCGGCACCCAACGGCGTCAAACGTTACAATCCACCCTCAGACCGACGATCCAGCCTATTTCTACGAGCGCGCTGATCTTGTGCTGAATCTCTCACGGGTTGATCAGTGGATAGAAACCTTCGGGCTAACACTTGTCGAGGCCATGACCTTTGGGATTCCAGTCATTGCCCCGCCCATCGGCGGTCCTGCGGAGATCGTCACTCACGGCCGCGAAGGCTATTGTATAGACTCTAGTGACGAAGGCGCCCTGCGAGACGCAGTCGTCTCATTGGTCGATACGCCTGAAATCTATGCCATTATGTCACTGGCAGCACGGTCGCGGGCGAAAGATTTCACATTCGACGCCTATGCGAAATTACTGCGCGCCGCGTTGGCAGGCACCAGCGAAAGTACAGCGCCATGAAAATTGCCTTACTGGGAACCGTTGGCGTACCGGGTCGATATGGCGGCTTCGAAACACTGGCTGAGAACCTTGTCAAACACCACGCCCACACCGGCAGCGCTAGCGTGTTGACAGTGTGGTGTTCGTCCAAGGACAACGCCACACGGCCCACTAGCTTTCAGAGTGCAAATTTGCGCTACGTCGGATTGAAAGCAAATGGCGTACAAAGTATTCTGTATGACGTTCTCGGACTTTTGGACGCCATCCGCACTGGCCATAACCAGATTTTGTTGCTTGGGGTCTCGGGCGCGATGACGCTGCCACTGATCCGTATCTTCAGCCGAGCGCGCATTGTGACCAATATCGACGGCATCGAATGGAAACGTGAAAAATGGAACAGCCCCACCAGAGCTTTTCTTCGTGCCTCCGAATGGGCGGCGGTGCGCTTCTCCCATGAGGTGATTGCCGACAACCAGGCTGTCGCCGAGCACGTGCGTAAAATCTATGGTGCCA
>CAWKZY010000177.1:0-4222 GCA_963854625.1 Gammaproteobacteria bacterium
CTTGTTGTTATGACAGGAATAGTAGACATATCTGATGGCTCGCAAAACCTAGATAAGATTATTGTTAATCCTTTAGAACGCACACTCACCCTTGACGTTTATGCTCTCGACTAGGTTGTACATAATGCCAAAATAGAAGCTCGGAGCGGAGCGAATTTAATTCGCCTCCGAGCTTTACTGAATTAGAATTTGGCGGAAGAGGTATGCGTCGAACTACATCAATATAGCTATATAATACAACGGTTTATAACCATTCTTTTCTTCTTTCTTCCCACAGCACCCAACTTAGTACCCAATTCGAAACGGCGAAATAACAGCGTAACTCACCTCTTCACTCTATACAAAAGCCAAACTACCCCACCCTATTTCCTAGTCACCACCCAGTCAGCACCCCACCCTAGGGGGCACACCCCGATAAGTCAGAATGGTTCCATTGGACCCGTATACATACTATTGTGGACGAACTATCGTGTAGCTTTGACACACTCGCAGTTAGGGCCTTATGCACTTTATATAATAAGAAAAACTCACCCTAAATTCATGAGAAAAAGTTGAAACGCTCGGTGTTCCTTAATGGAAAAACATCGGCTGCTGCCGAGTTAGCAAGGCCAAGATGCTCCCGAAGGGCACCGTGCACATGGCTCGTAAGGATTTTTGTTCCAAAGCCTGAGCGCTGCAGGGTATTGGGGTCTATTTTTAATGCATTTTGCCCTTCATCAGAGCCGTCAATATAACGATTTGTATAGCCCTTACCTTTCTCCATAATTATGTAGCTTCCGACGGACCAATGATCTTTTCCATACCCGGAGTTGTAATAGGGTGTTCTAGAAAAGTCACTTCCAATGATAACTATTAAACGGTCCGCAATGCCGGCCTCTTCCGCCGCGTCCCATAAAAAATCAATTCCATCAGTTAATTCATTAAGAGCCACGGTTTGAAATGCATCGTTTTCTCCGTGGCTATCAAAACCCCCATGATAAAGATCAGCAGAGGCGCTGAGCCCTGCTTTAAAAGCCGCAATAGTAAATTGAACCTGCTGCCGCAGGTGGCCATTTTCAGTGCGCTGCTCCCAGTCGAATCTATCCGGCAATGTTTCAGAAAATTTGCTCAGCGGATCCATCGCCCTAAGTGATGTGATGTAGTCTTTTCTTGTTGCTTTGCTACCTGCAGTAATCTGAGACGACTTAACTGTCGACTCGATATCATTTACGTGAAAGGTCTTTATCAGGGACCAAAGCCTTTCATCAATCATAGAACCATCTTGGTAGGAATTTGGTTTAAGCAAACTTTTTATCTCGCTTACTGACCATCCTAGCTGTGTAGCTCGTAACAGATTTTCTGTTTGGTTATAACCGCCGAATGTGATGTAAGACAGCGGTAAATCCGGAGCAAACGCTGCGGAATAAAGCGTTGTGATCGAGGGATATCCAGATGCTATTCTGCCGCTCCAACTTGTAGTTTCGCCTATAGAATGGGCATTGGTAAGTGTGTCAACGCCGTTGATTACTAACATTTTACTCGCATGTTTTCTAAAAAAGGCTTCGTTTTTCGCAAAAGGAGCATATTTAATTCTCCCAATAGACTTTGCCTCATCTGTTTTTGACCATTGGGTAATAGAGGCTTCACCTGGTTGATTTTCTTTGGGATCGCAAAAGCACGTGACGTCCCATCCACCAATAGCTTGTAGGGTTACAACGAACTTACCAGAAAAAGGTGTAGCCGCACATGACAGCACCGGCAGCGCAGAGGCGAGAGATGACAGTGCAGCAAATTTAATAAACGCTCGTCTTGACTTCATTTTTAGTGACCCGCCTCTTGTGTTGCTGTCATTACTCATGGAGGTAATCATAGTGAGTCATCATGTAGATCATGACGACTGTCCAAGCGTATTTCGTACCAAAGGGGTCTTGAATAAAAGTTTCGCGTATTGGACCCCAAGCTTCCCAATTGGTTAAAAAGTATAGATTGTTTGGCGCCCTAGTTCTGAAAGTTTCTATTACGTCAGGTTCGAGATGGTCGTCAAGAAATAGCCCATCTATGCTTAAATCGCAGTTTTCAAACCGCCAATCTAAGCCTGTTTTTTCCGAGGCACTTATGAGGGACGCCAAAAAAATTTCATAGACCTGCGAGACCTCTTCGGAGCTAGTCGAGCGATTGGAACCGTGCATTTTTTCGAAAAGACCGCTTATCTGGTTTTTGATTTTTACAGAGTTTAGCGTAGATTCTTGAACTAAAGAAAGCAAAGACCTGGAACTATCTGTCTTAGCAAATTGACGAGCAACAGCTACACAGGCACTTTCAGTAGCGTGAGTCATTAGAATTGACGACATAGCAGGTGTAAGCCCAGTAGCTCGCTTGGTGACCACCTCGGAATCTATTCCACCAAGCAAGACGCCTAGTTTGTCATAAAAATTACTACCATCCCCACTAGCGGTAACCTCGTTTCGCCATGAAACCCCCGTCAATGAATTTGTCTTATTTGAAAGTTGCTCGGGTGTTAAAAGTTGTTCGCTGCCGAATTTTGCCTCAAAGTGAGCGCTTTCAAAAATGCTACTTTCGACGGTTTCGCCACCGAACCAGGGCGACATAAACATGTCGACAAGCATTTCTTTCGCATTCATATTTGCGGCTAAGGATTCAGCGAAGGCTTTGATCGTATCTTGTTGTGCTCGATAGGCCGCAAGCTTCGCTGCATAGCCGTTATCGGCTTCGACTGCGGGTTTATCGAGCAAAGGCTTTCCGAATATAGGTGACCACCAGAATGAAGCTGATGCGTAGTGGAATAGTGGCTCCGCCACAATGAGCTCAGCGAGGGCAAGGAGAGTATTGTCACGTTCCGTGATTTTCTCATCGAATAAGCCGGGATCCCGCATATCTCGGTACCAGAGGTCTCCATCTTGAAAAAAAGAATCAGAGCCATCTTGAGGATTTTTGTAGTAATGATCCAGCGCATCGGTTCCAAAGAATGAAGTTCCTCTGTATAAGTTGTTATCGCCCCAATTTTGAAAAGCGCCCGCGACTGGATCTAATAGAGCATGACAAACCGTGCAGCTTGGATTATTCATCGTTGGATTGTTTTTATCGCTCAACGCGGCTTCGTCGGTAGGACGTTGTGAAGACTTCTCTACATCTATCCCAAGAAAGTGGAAAAGTGTCCACCGAGCACGAGCGCGATTACGGTTTGTCGCGGTAGTCGGGTAGCGACTGAGAAAGGCTACATCACTTAGCAGCCCTGCATGTGGGTAATCCATCACTGGTGGGGCAATGGCTGCATAAATGTCATTAAAGCCCGCTGGGTCGTCTTCTTTATTTTCGAGTGCAGAGAGAAAGTAATAGCCTTGAATAACTGAAGGCTTATAGGTATCGCTGCTATCTCCATCCGTGAACGTTGCCGTCCCTTCGAGCCAGTTATTGAGTGACGGGTTCATCATCATGTATTCAGCGGTGAGTATTTCTGAATAGGGGAGTCCATTTTCGATAACGTAGGCTACAAGTTCTCCACTCGATCTCCTCAATTCAGATCTTAAGCTCTCCCAGAAGGTATAATCGTAATTGTTATCCAATTGATCTCTTGCCCACTTGTTGTGAATCTTGAGAAAATTATTAGTATTACTTTCATTTATTGGCTTTTCCGTGCCCTTTGTGAGGAGCCGATCGTTGACGCTCGTGACCACGAATTGCCTGAAGGCAGGACCGCTCATCATGCGTCGCAGGGCTACGCGAAGTGTTGCATCTGAGAAAACAGACGCTTTCTCTGCATCAGTTGGAATTCGTCCCTGGAGCATTAGCGAGGCACGCCGGAGCGTCGCCTGCATTGGCTCTAACGTGACACCTGTAAGAAAGCTGGCCTGGCGTGGAGAGGCGATATTTTCTGACCCGCCGAATGCGTAATTAGTCGTATTGCCTAATTGGCCGATCTCGTCGATCACTCTCTGAATAGCCTGATAACCCTCGCCACCTAATGCTAGCTGCACTCCCCCAGCGTGGCCGTTGCCGCCGTTGACTTTAGACAGCAGGAGATCAGCGCCTTTTTCCTGGATGTAATTGGAGAGTGCGCCAAAGTTGTTTAGCGCAGAGGCGGTATTGGTACGCTGGAATTGGAGCGCAGAATTCCGAGCAAAGCCACCTTCAACATGGCACGCGATGCAGAGCGTTTGTACAATAGCGGTTTCAACTTCACTTTCGAATGTGACTGCGGCTTGTGATGTGGTGTTGTTTGGGA
>CAWKZY010000178.1:0-4199 GCA_963854625.1 Gammaproteobacteria bacterium
CCACCGTTTGGCTTTTCACTATTTTATTTGCGCAGCGTAGCGCCAGCAGAAATTAAAACCAGTGACATTTACCGCGGTGCGGTGCCATTCGTCATACTGCAGCTGTTGTTACTCTGTGCATTAGCCGTGCAACCTGCGATAGTGACTTGGTTGCCTGAGCTATTACGAAATTAGGGAGATTTTTGAATTAACTTAGGATTAATTATGGCGATCATGGAGATAGCAACTGAAAAACCTGAGGGTATACTCGCCCTTTAAACCCTGGATATGCCCCTAGATACTTACACTAACAATGATTTTTGGTGGCTGGCTTGTGTCTCAAATGGATTTGTCTGCAGGTATTGCAATCAAAAGTGTCGCCAAGGGACGTAGTGCAGCCGTTGCGACTCAAAAAGTAATTTTCACAGTGCCAGTAGTGGTTGGGTCAACGGATAGTTGCTACGCCAACCTTATAAAATAGGGCACTAGTTCTGCGCAATTTCAAGTGCGGGTGGGGATGTCATTACCGGTGGGTGAAGGCATGAGGGAAAAATTTCAGACGGGTTAATTGTATTCGCTGCACTGGACAGAAATGGAAAGAACAGAAGAATTCCCGAGTAATACTCTTTTGATCGTTGCGCTTGTTATTTCAAAGTCTTCTGGCGTCGTCAAAGGCTTCTTCGCTTACTAACTTATAGTCGAGCATGGTGTTTTGGAAGCTCCGATAAGACTCATATATTCTTTTTGCAGTTTCATCTTGACTGGCAAGCTCTTCCATAACTTCTTGTGAAATTCTTTTTAGCTCACGTAAGACATCCTCAGGCAGTTTTCTCAGCTCAACCCCCTCACGTTCAACAAGTACCTGCATAGATTCGCTGTTACCAGCAGTAATTTCGTCGATCACACCTTGATTCATCACCTCTGTTGCAGCCATCAAAATGGCTTGCAAATCATTTGGTAAAGATTCAAAAGCTGTTTTATTAAAAAGGGTTTCTAATGCGCTTCCCGGCTCATGCCAGCCAGGATAATAATAATACTGCGCTACCGTATGATAGCCCGCGGCTAGATCGTTATAGGCACTAACGAATTCTGCAGCATCCAAGGCGCCAGTTTGCAGGGCGGTAAACACTTCGCTGGCCTGCATCGTCACCGGGATAGCTCCTGCACGGCGTAGCACCTCTCCACCTAAGCCGGGAATCCGCATCTTTAGGCCTTGCAGATCCGCAAGTGAGTTTATCTCCTTATTAAACCAGCCAAACATCTGAGTGCCTGAGTTCCCGCCGCGAACGGGTATTAAATCGAATGGTTCATAAGCTTCTTTCCAAAGCTGGTCTCCGCCTCCGTGAGTTAGCCAAGCATTCATCTCAACTACGGTCATACCAAACGGTATTGAGGAAAAAAATGGTGCACCTGGTATCTTTCCTTGCCAGTAGTAAGATGCTGTATGGCCAATTTCGGCAACCCCTTGAGATACCGCATCGAAAACTTCCAAGCCACCAACAAGCTCATTGGCACCGTACACGCGAATATCTAAACGACCTCCGCTCATTTCCCTTACTAGATTGGCGAACCGCTCTGGATTGGTTCCTAGTGCGGGTAAGTTTTTAGGCCAAGAGGTAATCAGTTTCCAACTATAACTCTGCGTGTTTGACGCTCCCATTGGGCTGCTGGATTGCTCGCCACCACAGCTTGTTAGCGTGAAGAATACGCATGAAATAACAAGTTTTTTAAGCGTTGAGTATTTATTCATTGGGATTGACCTGTTAAGACTATCTAGTTCGGAGAGTTTTTCTTTTAGCTTTCTTTTGGCTCTCTTCTAAATTTTAGCTTTATGTTTTTCTTGTGTGCCAGCTAACCAACTACTTCTAGTTTGGCATAGGACAGCACTAACCATTTACTGCCAACGTCGTCAAAGTTAACCTGCACACGGGCGTTTGGACCTTGTCCTTCATAGTTCAAGACCACTCCTTCGCCAAACCTCCCATGAGCAACTCGTTGACCCAGAGATAGTTCGGTTTGGGGTACTTCGATATTGCCGCTCATTCTACTTATTGTTCCACTGCTAAGTTGTGCGCCAACGGGGGAAGTTCTGGTGATGGTAGATTTTAGACGTATGGCATCTATTAGGTCAGACGGGATCTCTTTTACGAATCTCGATGGGCGGCAAAGGTTAACATCGCCGTGCAGTCTTCTGGATTCGGCATGACTTAAGTAAAGCTTTGTTCTTGCGCGAGTAATTCCGACGTAGCACAGCCTGCGTTCTTCTTCTAGCCCGGTTAAACTGTCCATCGACATTTTATGCGGGAATAAACCTTCTTCTAATCCGGCTAAAAATACTAATTGAAACTCTAAACCTTTAGCGGTGTGCAAGGTCATAAGCTGAACAGCGTCTTCAGATGCCTCTGCCTGAGTGTCACCTGCATCTAGTGAGGCTTTATCGAGAAAAGCGGCTAGCATTGCATTAGACGTAATATCGATCTCTTCGTCACCGCTTACTTCATCGAAGTTGCTGGCGGCATTAACCAATTCTTCTAAATTTTCTATACGTCCGCGAGCTTTTTCCCCACCTTCTTTTTCATGATGTTGGATGAGGCCACTATTGTTAACAATATGCTCAGCCTTTTCATGTAGCTTCAGGGTTTCACATTCAGCTGCCATGGTATCAATAAGTTCTAGAAATGTAAGAACAGAGCTAGTGGCGCGGGGTGTAAGAAGTTTATTATTAACGTTGTCTATGCAGGCCTGCCAAAGTGAAATGTTTTCACGTCGAGCTAGATCTCGAATAAGGTCAATGGTTCTGCCACCTATGCCCCGTGTGGGCACATTGATGATTCGCTCCATTGCAGTATCATCATTTCGGTTGACCAAGAGGCGTAGGTAAGAGAGTGCATTTTTAATTTCTAAGCGCTCGTAAAAACGGTGCCCTCCAAAGATTCGGTAAGGCATTCCTACTCTAATAAGGGCTTCTTCGAGTTCGCGGGACTGAGCATTAGAGCGATAAAGAATCGCCGCATCACTGCGCCGATTTCCGGCGTTAAACCAATCTTGAACTCGGTCAACTATAAAGCGCGCTTCGTCTTGTTCGTTAAATGCCTCGTACAAACTAATGGGCTCGCCTTCGCCAATGTCTGTCCAAAGGTTCTTTCCGAGCCGGCCTTGGTTGTTGGATATAAGGCTGTTCGCGGCTTTGAGAATATTAGATGTAGAGCGATAGTTGCGCTCCAACCGGACAATTTCTGAGCCGGGGAAATCGGTGTTAAATTGTTGAATGTTTTCAATTTTCGCCCCGCGCCAGCCATAGATGGATTGGTCATCGTCACCAACCACCATCAAATTGTTCTCATCTCCGGCTAGTACTCGAAGCCAAGCGTATTGGATAGAGTTAGTGTCTTGAAACTCGTCAACCAAAATGTGCTTAAAACGGCCTCTGTAGTGGTCTAAAATTTGTGGGCTACGCAGCCAGAGTTCATGTGCGCGGAGCAAAATTTCGCCAAAGTCGATCATTCCTCCGCGTTGACAGGCATCTTCATAGGCGCGGTATATATCCAGCATGGTTTTAATGTAATCGTCATTCTCATGATCGATATTGCTAGCTCTTAACCCTTCATCTTTCTGACCATTTATATACCATTGGCACTGTTTTGCCGGCCAGCGTTCTTCGTCGATGCTAAGTGAGCGATTAATTCGCTTTATCAGACGCAATTGGTCATCTGAATCCAAAATATGAAAGTCTTCTACGAGTCCGGCTTCGCGCCAATGAGAGCGCAATAATCGATGTGCTAATCCGTGGAAAGTGCCTACCCACATGCCGCCAGCTGTATGGCCCAGCAGAGACTCAATTCGCCCGCGCATCTCTCTTGCGGCTTTATTGGTAAATGTGACTGATAAAATTGCGAAAGGAGAAACCTGTTCAGCTTGCAACAGCCAGGCTATTCGGTGGACTAGCACCCGTGTTTTACCACTGCCTGCCCCGGCGAGCACCAAAAGGTTTTTAGTTGGACTGGCAACCGCATTGCGTTGTTCGTTGTTTAAAGAGTCGAGTATGTGGGAAACATCCATGGGACGCATTCTAGCAAATCGGCGCCGAGAATCTTGGGTTTTTAGTGTTGAATGCAAATTAACAGGAGATGTTGACAATGCGATGCCAAAAGTAGGAGTGAGTTTTGGAGAAAATCCAGAAAATTTGCTACCATAAGGGGTTATTTAAATACGTGCGGCGC
>CAWKZY010000179.1:0-4190 GCA_963854625.1 Gammaproteobacteria bacterium
GCTGAAATAAGGAAGTCAGCTCGCACTGTTTCGCCCGCACAGGTGGTAATCTGCCAACCACTATCGCACCAGGTTGCACGTGTGACTGCACGCTGGAATACCAGATGTTTATAAACATCATATTTTTCTACGCAATGGCGAATGTATGCCTGAATTTCTTCGCCAGGCGCATACAGTTTTGACCAATCTGGATAGGGTTCAAACGAAAATGAGTAGAGGTGCGATGGCACATCGCAAGCCACACCGGGATATGTGTTTTCCCTCCAGGTTCCGCCGACATCGTCGGCTTTTTCATAGACAATAAATCGCTCGATCCCTAAGTTTTTTAAATGGATCGCCATACAAATACCAGAAAATCCGGAACCTATAATTACGCACTGCACATGCTTCAAGCCCATCTCCTAATACTTGGTGTAGTCGATCACCTTTCACCCCACGTAACGCCATCAAAGATAGCAATCTCGGAAATAGTATGACCGTACTTTCTTCACAGGAACCGATCCGTTGCCGTGGATATCTCGATGCGTTTGCTCAATATACACCGGCAGCAGCCGACAGCATCCTGCACCTAAACAGTGCTACTTAATAGTAGCTTTTTTATACTGTTCAGTAGTATACCGAAGCATGCCGCAATGTCAAATCGTCTCTGCCGCAAGCGACGATCCCTGACAACGTCGTTAAAGAATCAGGGCGCCCACATTTTGCCGATCAATCGGTTGGTATTGATCAATATTTCACTCTGCGTAATAGCTCCGTTAGGATTAAACCAAAAGGCCATCCAACTCAGAGTGCCGCCAATGGTAGTAGCGGTCATCAACGGATTTGATACTGCGAACTCGCCTGTAATATTGCCCTCTTTTAATAGAGCGGCTAAACGGTGATCAAACAAACTTCGCTGTTTGCGAATGCTTCTGCTGTCGCCGCTGTGAAGGTTTTTCTCTTCTCGCAAATAGACCACAATATACTTCTGATACTGGAGGATGATGCTGCCCACTTGCTCGGTAACCCGCTTTAACTTCTCCGTGGCTGTACCATCCCCCTGGAGGCAGAGGTCGAGAGCTTCCTGTGACAATTTGATACCCGTCTGGCACACCTGAAAGAGCAGTTCGTTTTTACTTTTAAAATAGCTATAGATGAATGGTTTAGTGACTTCCAACTGGGCAGCCAGCATATCCAAAGTGGCATTTTCGTACCCTTCAGAGTAAAAAAGATCGACGGCTTCTTCGACGATGCGTCGCTCTTTAAATTCCGCTATCTCTCGAGTTAGCCCGGTTTTTTTCGTTTTAGAGGTCGCCATAATGCCTGATTGATCCAAAGAATATAAATACAATATTGTAACCGCTTATACAGTTGATTACAGCCATTTGACGGCGTAAATAATGCCATGAAGCCTGAATTGTGGAGCCGTGACGCACAACAGAAAAGATTATCCTCTTCGTACGTCCCGCCTCACGCACGTTTTATGTACAGATGCGTCCGACGCACTCACTGTATAGGGAGTGAATGATCCCAACGTTTTAAAGATACACACCGTGGTGTTTCAGTGATGCCGACATCTCTGCTTTACAGCGGCAACAGTAGTTTTACATCCGGTGATAGGTTTCGCCTACGCTTTTAAAAAATTGGAGTTAGCAATTGAGATCTGTAACTGCGACGGCCTTTATTTTATCTAGTTAATCGCACAGGCAGCCGGCGGCCAGAGGCATCAAAGAGTAATATGATATTAATGCGCGCAGTAAACGTTAGCTTCTGTGAATCCAGAGATAATTTTTCTGGAGACTATTTTTAATAAATTTCTGGATAATAGAACCCGCACGACGATATACTACTTATTAGTAGCTATAAGCGCGTTGAGAGGTTTCTATTGACTTTGGTAACCATACCTATACTGGCAGGTAGGCATCGATCCGAACGTGCGCCATTGAATACAAGGACCATAACTCAAACAATATACTTTCATAACCACCGCACGCTGAATTCCGGCGATGGTCCAATTAAATCAGTTGACATTGTAGCGGCATAACAAGCCGCTACGCACAGTTAATTTACTGACCCATTTTAATCCCCTCTTACGGAGGCATCATGACTAACGTAAATGAACAACAACTAGAGCGAAATTCGGCAAATCATACAGCGCTGACGCCGCTGCACTTTATCGAGAGAGCGGCTAGTGTTCATCCCGAGAAATTGGCGTTAGTTCATGGTACGGTGCGCAGAGACTGGCGGCAAACGTATGCCCGCTGCCGCAGACTTGCTAGTGCTTTGCAGCGTAATGGTTTTCAGAAAGGCGAGACTATTTCTATCATTGCACCCAATACGCCTGAGATGTTCGAAGCTCACTTTGGCGTCCCTATGGCAGGTACCGTATTAAATACCATTAACATCCGCCTCGATGCCGAAGGTGTCGCCTTTATCTTGCAACATGCAGACTGCAAGCTGTTACTGGTAGACCAGGAATTCGTCACTTTGGCTAACGAGGCAGTGAGTAAGCTCAGCGCCCCTCCCCAAGTCATAACCATTGAGGATTCGCTTTACATCACAAATGCCGACATTGACGGCATGACCTATGAGAGGTTTATCGCAACAGGAGACCCCGAGTTTAACTGGGAACCACCCCAGGACGAGTGGGAGACGATAAGTTTAAACTATACATCAGGTACAACAGGCAATCCAAAGGGCGTTGTCTACCACCATCGCGGAGCCGCTCTTAATGCCATAAACAATACTCTATCTTGGGATATGTCGCGACATCCTGTTTATCTTTGGACGCTGCCGATGTTCCATTGCAATGGCTGGTGCTTCCCTTGGACAATCGCCGCATTAGCAGGCACTAATGTGTGCCTAAGACAGGTCGAAGCTGAGAAGCTTTTTAAGCTAATCACGAGAGAGAATGTCGGCTATTTTTGTGCTGCACCCATTGTCCTGAACGCTATGATCAACTGTCCGTCGGGCGTAAAAGAACGTTTTCAAAACCCCGTTAAAGTTATGACCGCTGGTGCAGCGCCGCCCGACTTTGTCATCCAAGGAATGCAAGAATTAGGTGCAATAGTCACCCATACCTATGGGCTGACGGAGACCTATGGACCCTCGGTAGTCTGCGAACAGCAATCGTCATGGGATACATATTCAGCGGAAGAGCAATCAAGATTGAAGGCCCGACAAGGAGTACGTTATCCACTCCTTGAAGGCCTGATAGTTGCCCATCGAAATCGTCTCGATGAAGTACCATGGGATGGCGACACCATAGGCGAAATCATGATGCGAGGCAATGTCGTTATGAAGGGCTATTTAAAAAATAGACACGCCACCGAGGAATGCTTCGATGGAGGTTGGTTTCGATCAGGCGACCTCGCAGTGCGGCACCCCGATGGCTACATCGAAATTAAAGACCGCGCCAAAGACATCATTATTTCCGGCGGTGAAAATATTTCTGGAATTGAAATTGAAAGTGTTCTGTACAGGCATAATGATATTTTAGAGGCGGCGGTGGTGGCAAAAGTGGACAAAAAATGGGGCGAGGTTCCCTGCGCTTTTGTGTTGCTTAAAAACGATGCGATAGCGAGCGAGAAAGATATAATCGAATTTTGTAAAGAACGAATGGCCTCGTTCAAAGCACCTAAGAAGGTGATTTTTTCTGAACTACCGAAGACATCAACCGGAAAAGTTCAAAAAAATGTGTTGCGTACAATGACCGGCGCTGACCTGAGTGAGGCTTAGCCGACGATCATGGGTACTAAATTAAATGAAAGTCGGTTAGCGCACTTTTATGCATAACCAGATATCAAGGGTTTCTTCGTTAATCTGGATGCCAATTAGAATTTTATGTCCCTTGATAACCAGCGACATACATGCCACTGCAGGCTAACATCATTGAAAATAATAATGGGATCATCTGCAGGGCAGATAGGATATTAATTATCTGTCTAGTGACTGGCACGCAATTTCATGTCCATAGGCGGCTTGCTCGACATATCCAACTTAACAAACCATCAACATCTATATTTCGACGTGATGTTATTATTCTCGTTCAAGCTGAACCTGATCTTCCGCCAACGTTAACCAACAATGCTTTCTTTCTGTCCAGACATGGACTGTGGGTTGCAAGTCATCAACCTCATCTAAGGTGCCGGCCTTGATAAAAATCAGACCCATCTCTGGCGCATTTTCAGTGTCAGTGATCACCGGTGAAC
>CAWKZY010000180.1:0-4171 GCA_963854625.1 Gammaproteobacteria bacterium
CGGGACCTACTGTCCCTTATGCTTTATCAGAAATTGAGCATTGGGTTGACGCGATCAGTCATATTGCATTGATCTTCAAAAAATCTTAAGTTATGCGCTTATTGGGAGTGCTGAACTGAGGTCTCAGTAGCGTGACGTTTTATCTGGGGCGGTGAGCTGTTCGTACACCCAATACTTTTTTATAGTGATTAAATAAACTGAGATAGGTTTTTCACAAAATAGCTTTGGTGTCGAATAGTTAAAGAGCTTTTAGCAAATCCAAACTATTACTTGGTTTGTTGATCGTCAATAAGCAAAGTTTTCCGAATAAGGTTGGTCAGTTATGGCAAGCCAGCTGATAATTTGACTAGTTACACTCTAACGAATAAGCATGAGACAAAAATGAATGAGATGGCGACACGGCATGGCGTGAGGTTTTTCGTTTTTCTAGTGGCTTGTCTTTCACTTAATTATTGCCAGACCAATCCTTATGTCCTGGTTGACTCTGCGAATCAAAATAGTCGCATCGATTATTTGGTTATTCATGGTACCTCAGAAAACTTTGCCGAGTCGTTGCGCTTGCTGACTACCCCAACATCTAATCCGGTGAGCGTTCATTATTTGATTCCTGAAATTAATGATGCTTCCTATCCTGAGAATAAATTGCGAGTTTACTCGTTAGTTCCCGAGCAGCGCCGAGCCTGGCATGCTGGGGTTAGCTATTGGGCGCAAGAATCAGGCCTCAATGATCGCTCGATTGGGATTGAAGTGGTTAATGAGTTTAAATGTGAGGGCAGCGATAACCCAAGTTCGCAGGCCTCTGTGGGTGATGTCTCTTGCAGATTTTTACCGTATTCTGACAAGCAAATTAATCTGCTAATCACTCTAATCAAAGATATACTCCAACGCTATCCTCAGTTGAATCCTATTGACATTATTGGTCATTCTGATATTGCGCGAATGCGAAAGTCAGATCCAGGCCCCTTGTTCCCCTGGCGGCGACTTTATGAGGAGGGTATTGGTCCTTGGCCTGATGATGAAACCGTGGCAAATTATAAGCGTTTGTTCAGCAACGGCAGGCCAGCGATAGAGTCGGTCCAGCTTGCGCTTTCAAGTTTAGGCTATGCGATAGAGCTTACTGGGGTGGTAGACTCACAAACTCAATTTACGGTGCGGGCATTTCAATTGCATTTTCGACCAATCGACTATTCCGGTGTTCTTGATATAGACACCCTCTCTCGGCTTTGGGCGCTTCTGGAGAAATATCGTTACGGTGAACTTGCCAAGGTATCCCAGTGAAGGTATTTGCAATCAAGGCTGTTCCCACTGTTAACTGGAGTTCTAGTCATCCACTGAATTTTAAGCCGGCACCGATGACTTTATTTCTGCTTAGCTTGGGTCTAACTCTATTCGGTTTAGGGGAGGCTTTGATGATAGCAGCAGGTTTTGGGGTTAGCCCTTGGCTCGTTTTAGCGGAAGGAATGTCGCAAATCACCGGTTTTAGTATCGGTCTCACTACTTTTTTTATTAGCGCTATGGTTCTGTTGCTGTGGATCCCGCTCAAGCAAACTCCCGGGCTAGGTACGCTGCTCAATGCGCTGATTATCGCTCTTGTCATTGACTGCAGTTTGCCTTGGCTACCTTCTCCACAGGCACTTTTTTTTATGGGTCTTGAATGCTTGGCAGGAATAGTAATGGTAGGGTTTGGCAGTGCCATTTATTTGATGGCGCATTTAGGACCGGGCCCCAGAGACGGGCTCATGACCGGCCTGCAAAGAGTCACCCAGTACCCCATAGCAAGAGTGAGAACAAGCATCGAAATTGCAGTCGTCATGTTAGGTTTTTTCCTAGGAGGTACAGTGGGCTTAGGCACCTTAGTATTTGCTTTTGTAATCGGACCATCGGTTTCGGCGGGATTGTTCGTGGTATCAAATCTTTCCAGCGATGATGAGCGGTGATCCATATGTCATCCAGCAGTGATCTTCTCTCTGAACTGAAAACCCATGAGCATTGGATGGCATTAGCGCTGAAAGAGGCCTCGCGGGCGCAACAATTAGATGAAGTGCCGGTGGGTGCAATCGTCGTTTATAAAAATAGGCTTGTGGGCGTCGGCTGTAACTGTCCTATTACTTCCAATGACCCAACTTCCCATGCTGAAATTCAGGCAATAAGACACGCCTGCGATTCGTGTGGAAACTATCGTCTGCCTGGGGCCACCGTTTATGTCACTATAGAGCCCTGTGTGATGTGCGTCGGTGCAATGGTTCACGCAAGGATAGATACAGTGGTATTTGGTGCTCGAGAACCAAAGGCTGGGGCATTGGTAAGTCAGATGACGTTGGGGCAGGCTCCCCACTTTAACCACGAGCTTCAGGTGGTGGAGGGGGTGCTGGCGCAGGACTGTAAGCTGATTATGCAAACATTTTTTAAGTCAAAGCGTGTGAAAGCTTGATCTATTGCTGTAGCGCTTGTATAAAACCCATACCAATCAAACCTTTAGGGGTAGATAGCCAGATATTATGAAATTATTAACCCTAATTCCCACGAGTATTGTGCTTTCATTACTTACCGGTTGCGCTGGATCCTATACCTACAAGGCCTATTTGGGTGCCCCTCGTGAATCACTGCAAGTTGCAACATTGAGCGGCTCGCAATACGTTCGCAGAGATACGATTAACCGCTACATAGATGCAGTGAAATTCTCTGGTATCGATGGCAAAGCAATAGAAAATAGCTTGGGTTATAACTTGGTCGAAGTCGCTCCAGGCTTTCATGATGTCTCTATTTATTACTATTGGGATATGGGAAGTCAAAGAGGTTTAGCTTCTGCTTTAGTGAGCTATGCTTCTGATCGTGATTCACTTAATCGGATGCTTCGCTTTAATGCCCAAGCAGGTAAGACTTATTCAGTGAAAGCAAAACCGTTTTTCACTGGCGATGACGAAGACATAACTAGCCTGTCCCATGTGGACTTTTGGATCGAAGATCAAAATGGTGTGGAGATTGTGTCCAAAGAAGCAGGGCGATACCAGCCTCAATTTTAGACGGTGATTTAGCCACCAAAAAGTGTTGAGCCCTCTCCGAGGCGCAATGGACTAGTTAGCCAAAAAAACGCTAATTTATTCTGAATTTACGCTGTAAATCAATTATCATGAAGACAGTTTCCTGTCATGCAGTCATCTGCCAATTGTCTTAATTAATCAAAGGACTTATCCTCCATGCAAGTGATGTTTGGAGCCTCGGCTCTTTCCTCTTTCAATAACTCCAAACTTCTTAAAATCCTGCAAAGTAAAATCTCTAGCATCGATGTCATTGATGCTAGTTATGTCCACTTACTTGACACTACGCAGGCATTAAACGAAGAGCAGGTTGATATTGTTAGCTCCTTGTTAAGCTATGGCACTGCGCATAGCAGCTCGATAGCTGATGACGTAGCTGCGGACATGACGCTAGAGCGAATAGTGACTCCTAGACCTGGCACTATTTCCCCATGGTCTAGTAAGGCAACCGACATAATCCTCAATTGCGGATTAACCTCAATCAGGCGGGTCGAGCGTGCTATCCAGTTTAAAATAGCTGTTACGAAAAAGCTCAGCGGTGCACAGCTGTTGGAACTTGATAGTTTACTGCATGACAGAATGACTCAAACAGTAATGGGTGATATTGCTGCTTCTGTTGTTTTATTCAGGACAGCGCAGCCCAAGCCAGTGCTATCGGTTGACTTAATAGGGCGCGGCCGAGAAGCGCTGGTCGAGGCTAATTCAAATCTAGGCCTGGCACTGGCAGATGATGAAATAGACTATTTAGTAAGTAGTTTTACTGCACTAAAGCGCAATCCAAACGATGTCGAATTAATGATGTTCGCTCAGGCAAATTCTGAGCACTGTCGTCACAAAATTTTTAATGCCAGTTGGGAAATTGACGGCAAAGAAAAAGCGAATTCTCTTTTCTCAATGATTCGCAATACCCATGCTTGCTCTCCGCAAAATGTACTGTCTGCCTATTCTGATAATGCGGCGGTGATGAGTGGCAGCCAAGCTGAGCGTTTTTTCCCGAATTCTGAATCAAAGCAGTATGAATTTATTGATGAGCCTATCCACATCTTGATGAAGGTGGAGACTCATAATCACCCGACAGCGATTGCACCTTTTCCTGGAGCGTCAACAGGCTCCGGCGGAGAGATAAGGGATGA
>CAWKZY010000181.1:0-4168 GCA_963854625.1 Gammaproteobacteria bacterium
GCTGCGCTAATGATTCGAAAAAGGATTTTCGACTTGCGAGATCCGCAGATAGGGCGGGACGAACAAAATCAAATCTCGCCAGCCGGTCAGGGTTCGCAATGCGCTGACGTTGTTGGTCTAATAGTTCTTCAGCATTGCTAAGACCTCTAAGAGCCAATCCGCTGGCCAAGGCTATCTGCTCAGGCTCTGACAGTGGTAGCCCGTCAACTGATTCATCGCCTAGCCAAAGGCGTTCTAAGCGGCCAACGGCCTCGTCGCTAAGGGCAAGCTGACGATAGCTAGCATAAAATGCCGAGCGAGCTGAGCGAGATCTGTCACTGTTAACTTGAGTCCATAATATGGACTCGATTTTCATGCCTAAGGTTTTTCGTTCTTTATCTCCACCATAATTCCAATAGACATTGCTTAAATATCCAAGCAGGCTGGCAACAACGAGTTCGTCTTGTTCGATTGGTATGGCCTTGAGGAGTGCGTCGGTAAATACTGAAGGAGCCAGATAGCCCTCTAGTAACTGATCCCATAGGGTAACCCAGACAGCGCCTCTTAAAAGGGCTGACTCTAGATTGCTGATGTTTTCGATCAGATAGCTCCGACTAGCTTTATCCAGTAGAAAGTTGCCATATTCTAAGCCGCTGCCGTTAGGCAATATGAAGTCTTTTTCGCCCGCACCTACAAGCCGCTGCGGTTTCTCTCCCAACTCAATAGTATAAATTTCAGAGGCATCTGCCGAACCAACCCGAACATTGACCGTCTGTGGCCATACTCGGCCTTCTCCTTGAGGGTCTTGTTGGCTGATCAGAGCGTCATCCCCTTGCCGCTGGACAGTGATATTTGGGCGACCCGCTTCGCTCACCCATACTTGGCTCCAAGCGTTAAGGTCCTCATCGGTGAGCTTGTCGAGTATGGCGATAAGATCTGGCCAGCTGGCATTGCCATAAGAGTAAGTCGCTAAATATTCACGCATGCCCCGGCGGAAGGTGTTTCCACCAACGCGATTTTCAAGATGACGCATAACGATCGGCGCTTTCTGATAGATGATGGCGCCGTATAGCGTGCCTGCAAAACGGAGGTTGTCTAAAGGCTGGCGTATTTGATTAGCGCCTTTGGTCCTATCCACAGCATAAGCGGAAGGGTGATGGGCAGTTAGAAAGCGAAGGTCGTGATCAATCTCAGGAAAAGCAGGGTTGACGATTTTGGCTGCCATGAAATTTGCAAACACTTCTTTGGTCCAAACATCATCGAACCAATTCATTGTCACCAAATCGCCGAACCACATATGGGCCGTCTCATGAGCAATGAGTGAGGCGCGCCCTAGAATTTGGCGCGCAGTGGCAGTTTCATCTAAGAAAACTGATGCGGCTCGGTAGAGAATTCCACCGGGATGCTCCATGCCTCCATATTGAAACGACGGAATAAGAACGAAATCGAACTTTTGAAAGGGATAGTCTATGTCCGTGTAATCTTCGAGCCAGGCTAAGGTATCCGCATGGAGCTGAAAAATAGCATCGCGGTTGAGAGCGACCTTCTCAGCGTCGGTCTCCCGGTGAAACATGTTGAATTCACGGCCATTAATCACGGAGGTTTCAATTTTGAATTTGCCAGCCGCAATGGCAAAGAGATAGCTAGGCATGGGCTCGGTTTCTTTGAACTCAAAGCGCATCTGCTGCTTAATTTTAGTAGTGGTTATTTCAGGACCATTTGCTATTACTTGCCAATTTTCAGGGACAGTAACCTCCCAGGTCACTCTTCCTTTCAAGTTGGGTTGGTCAAACAGCGGAAGTGAGAAGTGAGCACGATCAGGAACGAATAACGCGTACAAAAAATCGTTATTGCGATTGAAAGCCTCGTCGCCTGCATCAAACTCAAGTTCAATGGAATTCTGGCCTCTTACAAAAGCGCTTGCTGGGATCACTATATGATCATGGCTAGCTTGCCAGCTAGTTTCGATGCCATTTACAGCTAGTGCTTTAATTCGCTCACGTGGAGATAAAAAATCCATCACCACTGGCTGAGCTGATTCATCGTTCCAATTAAAGCTCGCCACAGCCTCGCCCGTGATAGGGGCGCTGATGTTGTCTGTGATAGTAAGGCTGTAGCTGTATTTTAGGCCGTTTAAGGTCTCGCTTCTATGTTTCGCAAGTTGCCAGCTTACACCTTGTTCAAACTCGAGTCCCCTGGTCATATCGCCTTTCGCAGCCGAAACCTGCGACTTACTACTGTCTTGGTCACAGCTGCTTAGCAGCATCATCAGTAATGCAGCGCTAAAGAGTTTAATCTGGGGGGCAACAGCGGATAACAGATGATGAGAACGATAAATTAAAAGCATTTGGGGTCAGATCTTCGCTGTGGTTGTATGAATGCAAACTATAGCAGTTTACCGATGATGGGGAGGCTAACAATGCTGAGAATTTCTAGTTGGAGGAAGGGATGTTGATAAACGGCGCGGCGCGGGTGTTGTCTGGGGGGCATGTTTGTATCTGTGGGTGGTAAAACTTTATAAAAACAGTGAGTTAGTGGGGCTACACCTTCGATATGTTACTGACATAGTAAGCCATTTTTCTCGCAATAGTAAGCTAGCTGCTGCTGCGTATAGGAGGCCTGTGTGTAGGGGTAAATTTTATATAAATTCAACAAATGCGGTAATACACTAGAAAAAGTGATTAGAGTTGGGACCTATTCTTAGGACTGATGTTGTTTATTTTGAGGTTATGAGAAGCCAAGAATAGGCTTAAAGGGAATAAACGAAAGCTTAAAAATATCTAGATTATAAATGAGCACCCTCTAAAGAATTGTGTTCTGAGTGGAGCCATTTTTTCATGCTTGCCTTAGGTTTTACAAAAAAATATACATAACGCCCAAACCACTAGCTTAAATCTCCATTTCAAAGCGCAATAACTACGTTTGTTCTTGTCCTTGGACTAAGCGCGGCTATACCGGTGTTAGAAGAAACTGAAGTCGCGATTGAATTTAGCGGTGTGGGGTTTGTTCTTGCCCTAGGCCAAATACTTGATCCGGTAAATGATCTCATAGAGCGGTTCTCATGGGTTGTACTAGCGCCGGGAGCATCCCTAGGAGCGCAAGCATTTTTTTTAAATTTGTATCTTCCCTGCTGGCGAAAGTGCTGCTGCCTTTAACGGGAGGCAAGTTTGTGATTTGTATGTGGTCTTCGGTGTCAGACAACACTGCTGTGCGGCCAGCACTGATCAAATTATCGCTGTTGATTTTGTTCTAAAGATTTTCGGTTTCTGCTGTGGTGCTCTCAAATGAAGCTATCTATAGGGGCTTTTTGAAACTGGCCCATTTAGATTTCTTCCAAACCCTTCAAATAGTCGTAGAGTATGCAGATGACTTTTAGCGCCAAGAAAACATATCTTTAGCTTCTGAATCCGGACGAGGGTTATCCGTCTCTACAGGCAGGTTTTATAAGCGGACAACACAGTGCATGAAAACTGCTTGTCGCTATAGAGAGTCTTCTGATGGTATTGAAACTAGCGCCAAAGACATTGTAAATATGATAGTGGTTTATACTTCACAGACATTTTTGATTCCCCTGTTGTTCTTGATGTTAGCAATAAGGCTTGGTCGCGCGATAATTGCAGCCAAATTTTGGATTCAACCAGTACTATCAGATAACATCAAAAAGAGCATGCAAACGAGCCTATAGTCTTAATTGTGTTTGTGTTTAGGATTTTTGGATATAGATTACTGAGAGGAACTTTAAGAACATGAATGAATTAATGTCCCCATTTGAGCTCGCTGAGCTAATTATTAACGAGACAGGTCAAATGGACTCGCTTTTTAATTACTGGATGTCAGCATCCTTTGCTGTATTAATAAGTTCCTATATAGCTAAAGAGCACTTTAACTATCTAATAACACTCACTATATCAGTTCTGTATTTTCTCGCTTCGGTAATGTTCCTATCACGCTACTATGCAATGACTACGTTGCTTCTTCATTACATGGAAATGGCTGGGGATTCACTGCCACCACAATTTATTTCGGCTTCACCGATTATTGGAATCACAAGAGCGCCAACATTTGTTATAGGTGTGATAATTTCAGAGGTATATTTGTGGCATTCTTATATGAAAAGCCCACGGAGGAACTCGAAGGATTGATAGGAGAATTGTAATTTTGCATTAAGAAATTAATCAATGCCATGACA
>CAWKZY010000182.1:0-4166 GCA_963854625.1 Gammaproteobacteria bacterium
AGCAAGTAGATGTCGATGGCGTTACCGTCGATATCATTGAAAATGCCCTGCGTAATGCTCGCGAGGAGATGGATGCTGTTGTGTTTAGAACGGCCATGTCACCGGGTATTCGAGAGCAGGGTGACTGTTTCCCGATGATCGCCAACAAAGAGGGCAAAATGGTCGTGGGCCAGTTTGGTTCATTTATCGGCCCATTTTTGGAGGCCTACAATGATACGATCGAAGAAGGGGATATCATTCTTACTAACGATCCTTATATGTGTAATGCCGCTGTCTCGCATTTGCCCGACTGGGTAGTTCTGGTGCCTGTGTTTAAAGACGGCCGCCATATAGCTTGGTCCGCGATGTTTGGTCATATGTCTGATAACGGGGGCATGGTGCCAGGTTCAATTCCTATTGAAGCGACCACTATCTTTCAAGAAGGCATTCGTATTCCACCGACTAAGTTATATAAAAAAGGTGTCCTGCAGTCCGATTTACTTGAACTGATTTTGCATAATGTACGCACGCCGCAGTGGAACCGGTTTGATTTGAATGCGCTAGTGGCAGCCTGTAATACAGCCGCCAAACGCTGTGTCGAATTGTCCGTTCGGTTTGGCGATGACGTGTTGTTTTCGACTATGGATATTATGTTGCGGCGCAACTATGACGCTATGAAGCATATTATTGGTATGTTCATTCCAGAAGAGCCCCGGGTTTTTGAAGACTACCTCTGTGACGACGGTATGGGTATGGGTCCCTATAAAATCAAGTGCACCATGTGGCGTGAGGGTGAAAAAGCGATCTTTGACTTTAGTGGGACTGATCCCCAAGCACAGAGCTCGGTTAATTTCTTTTTGAACGAAGACATGTTCAAAATGTTCTTTGGTTCATTCACGATTAATGTTGTCGATCCGCAAATTGTCTTTAATGATGGCTTTTACGATCTGGTGGATGTACGCATTCCGCAGGGCACATTATTGAAGCCCAACTATCCTGCGGCGCTGTCTGGCCGGACTCATGCTTTAGGGCGCATCTTCGATGTGCTTGGTGCGCTACTCGGTATGGGAGCCCCAGAGATGATGCTAAATGCGGCGGGCTTTTCTGACTCGCCACATTTATTCTTTTCTGGCTACGATAGTCGACCGGGTAAAGGTGGAGAGTGGTTTCAGTTATTCCAAATCGGGTTTGGCGGAATACCAGGTCGTCCCATTGGAGATGGTCCCGATGGGCATAGTTTATGGCCAGGATTCACTAATGTACCCAATGAATTCATCGAATCCTATTATCCATTGCGAATTGAACGTTATGAAACTATCCCAGATTCTGGGGGTGCCGGATTGCATCGAGGCGGCAACGGTCTAACGGTCGCCTATTGTTTTTTATGTGATGGTGACGTCGGTATTCATGATGATCGTTGGCTGACTTATCCTTGGGGTGTATTGGGTGGAGAAACAGGTTTAAGATCAACCAAAAAGATTGTCCGATGTGATGGTTCTGAAGAATGGCTTCCCGCAAAGGTTGAGGGTGTCAAAGTTAAAACCGGTGATGTTCTGTATTTTAATACCTGGGGCGGCGGTGGCTGGGGTGATCCGTTCGCTCGGGATCCCGAGTTAGTTCGCCAAGACGTCAAGCGCCGTCTAGTGACTGTTGAGGGGGCCAAACGTTACGGTGTTGTGCTAGCAAGCGATGGGGCTGTGGATGTGGCAAACACGGAGGCATTAAGGGCTGACTTAAAAGCAGCTTCTGGCGAGCCAAGTCTGTTCAATTTTGGTGGTGACTTAGAGGATATTCGCAGTCGTTGTGAGGCGGAGACTCATCTTCCTGCACCTGTAAAGCCAATTTTTAAAAACACAGTTAATTAGATATGGTCGAGTCTGAGCTGATGAATAGGTAGTTATTATGCCGAGATTTCAGGCCGAGTTAATTAGTGGTCTTTTTGGTGACAAAGCAACAGGACTATACTTTAGGGCGATTTTGGACATCAATAATATTTACCAGATAAACGACCTAGATATAAGGATGTATCATTAGTCTGGACAATTGTGAGTTGGTTCATGTAAGATCGAAATAGATAAAGAAATGTGGTCTAGTGAGAGATTTAAAGTCGGTGCTAATTTGCACTCCAAACGTAAATCACTTTGCAGTGAAAAATTTTAGACGGACGTGCGAGGAAAGATACGATGAGTAAAAAAATAAAAATAATAGTACCGATACCTATGGACGACGCTGGCGTGGCTAATCGTGCGCTGCAATTACCCCCTGAAATGATCGATGGCAATATGTCAGTGGACTTTGTCGCGGTGTCATGGGGTGCAGCGCTCGGCGATAGCTATTACGACACAATGCTGATGGATATGAGCGTCTTCGAGGCAGGACTTAAAGCTCAAGATGAGGGTTATGACGCAGTATGCATAGATACGGTTAGTGACTCTGGTTTGTATGCGCTGCGGTCGCGACTGACTATCCCTGTGTTGGGTCCTGGTCAGGCTGCTTTTCACGTGGCATGCATGTTAGGCCACAAGTTTACGGTGATCACGATGTGGGACCAGTGGTTTCATATGTATAAGAAAATACTATCTGAATACAAGCTTGAAGCGCGCTGTGCCTCCCTGCGTTCTATCGACACCAGGCCTGATCTCGAGGAGCTGTTGGCTGGCAAGGAAGAGGTGATTTTCAAAAAGCTAGAGCAAGAATGTCTAAGAGCCATAGACGAAGATAAGGCCGACGTTATTGTCCTCGGCTCCACCACCATGCATCAGTCCCATGCGTATTTGCAGGAGGTTTTACCCGTGCCGGTAGTCAATCCGGGCCTGATAGCGTACAAACTTTGCGAAGTGTTTTTAGAAACAGGATTGACGCATAGTAAGCGGGCCTTCCCGACACCCGAGATGCCCAATGACGCAATGATTTTATCCAGAATACCTAACCAATAGACAGGCTTTGCCACGAGGGGTTAAATGAATACTCTGCCATATGAATACTATATAGACATTGTTACCAAGCGCTATTTTGATGGGGTGGACCGATACAATCTTGATCAAGTGCTAGACTGTTTTCATTCTGATGCGGTGCTTACCGAAGTCACCTCTATGACCGTGCATGAGGGTAGAGACGAAGGCATCGCTACAATGTTTAAGGGCCTTTTTGAAGGCTTCACGCATATATGGCATGGTAACTTTGTACATACCACTGATATTGAAGCGCAGTCAATTTGTTCGCAGTTTTCAGTCGAGATTACGCCTCCAGACGGACAAGAATTACGTTACGAGAACTGCAATCGGTTCTATTTGCGCGATGGAAAATTTACAGAAGTTTTCGTTTATATGAGTGGCGATAATTTACTCAAGTAAACGTTAGCGCTGCTAATGGGTGTAACTAATCACTTAATAACATTACGACCGACTTAGGGGGTCACAGATGCAATATCAATCTTCACTTGATCGGGAAGGGCTCGCAGAGTTAGCGCTGGAGAAGTACTTTGCCAACGTAGATGCTAAGAATCTAGATGCGGTAATGGATTGTTTTCATGATAACGCTATGCTGACGGTGCAGAATGTTTTCGTTGTACATGACACGAAAGATGCGATTCGCAGGATGTTCATCGATTTTATGGCTAGTTTTGAAACTATTATTCATAGAGATTTCGTCTGTACTATAGATGAAAAAAATGGTCGGATGGCTGCATCCTTTGTAGCGGAACTAATTGATGCGCAAGGTAATACTACGTTGCTTCATAACACTAATTTTTGGCGCATCCGAGGTGATAAGTTTCAAGAAGTGTATGTCTACATGAGTGGTGATAACCCACTTGTTTAGTGGGAGGATTTATAGTTAATCATCGATAAGAGTTTTTGAGATAACTGGAATATTTTTCTAAATTAAAGGGGAGTTACTTAAATGTTTAAATCAAATTTTGAAAAAATTGTACTTGGCGTAATTTTAGCTGTTCCCGCTACTGGTTCTTTATTAGTATCTGGGATGGCTTATAGCCAGCAATTAGAGGAAGTTATTGTTACAGCACGAGCTCGATCAGAAACGTTGCAGGATGTTCCTGCAACGATTACTGCCTTCACCGAAAATCAGATTGAGAATATCGGTATACAAAGAGCCGAAGACTTCATCTATATGACACCTGGCGTAACAATGGTCAACACCGTTGAAATTGGTGATACATCATTGAGTAT
>CAWKZY010000183.1:0-4140 GCA_963854625.1 Gammaproteobacteria bacterium
ATGAAAATTGGCACTTAATTAGAGAATCTATTTGATTTGCATGGCTAATTTAAATTTTGGTGATGCTTGGCACCAATTAAACAAGTGTCTGGATCTATTACAAATCTCTACAACCTCTTTATTATTTACCCCGGTGGGAAAAAATTAGGCATTCATGTCTTCCCAGCTTCCCACAGCTTTGTGCCGGATCATTGATCTGCACCTATAATTACAATAACGGTTCAATGCCACAAGGCGTTAGGGCTAAACAAGGAACAAGGTTATGAAAACTTTATTAAAAACATCAACTGCTGCTATTGCGCTTGCACTAGCTGGCAACGCCGTCGCCGATGTTAATGTCGCATACTTTTTAGAGTGGGCTACCCCTAACCAAATCGCTAAGGTAGAAAAAGCATACGATGATGCTATGGGCGAAACAGTTAACTGGACGAACTTTGGTTCTGGCGTAGGCATGACTGAAGCCATGCTTTCTGGCGATATTGATATCTCCTACTCACAAGGTCTTACACCTTTTGCCAACGCTGTTAACGCAAACGCACCAATTAAGATGATTGCTATTGCTGTTGCTTACGGTGCTGCTGATGACTGTATTGTGCGTGATGACTCAGGTATTACTAAGGCCAACGCCTCAGAATTAGAAGGCAAAACTGTTGCAGTACCGTTAAATACTATGGCTGACTTTGGTTTCCGCATGACTATGACTAACTTAGGAGTTGACGTATCTCAACTGACTATTGTTGACCAAGAGCCAGCAGATGCTGCTGTATCTTTAGCTGACGGAAACGTGGTAATGGCTTGTGCTTATGGTGCTAACTCATTAGCTAAGATGAAAGAAGTTGGCGCCCCTATGCTAACTCCAGAAGAAAAGGCTGCTGCCGGCATTAGTAGTTTTGACATTATTTCTGTGACCGAGACCTTTGCTCAGGAGCATCCTGATCTAGTTCGTACGTTTGTAGAAGTTACTTCTGAAGCAAACGCGGCTTGGGCCAAAGATCAGTCTAAGCTTAGTGTTATCGCTAAGGATGCGGGTATGACTGAAGAAGCAACAACAGCTCAAATGTCTGGGTTCATTTTCCCAACTGTGGCCGAGCAGAAGCGTGACTACTTTGGTAAAGATGGCATCGCTCGCAGCATGGTAGCCTTTATGGGCAACATGTTCGCAACTAGCGACACGCCAGCTCTCGCAGATTACAACGTTACTATCGACACATCTTTCCTAGATTAAGATAGCCTTGTGCAAGGCAGTGTTATCGCACTGCCTCACTAATTAGCTGTTTACAAAAACAGTTAATAGTCGCTAAACCTAGCTCCTTGCCTTGATGTAAACACCACATCTTGAGAGTGTAGCTAGGTATTTATCCCCAGCCATTATAAAAAGAAAGAGTTACCCATTATGAGTGACCTAGTTTCCGATAACTTAAATATGAAGTTCACTACCCCCTCTGGGCTAGTTGTTCATGCTTTAAAAGATGTAAGTTTTAACCTTAAAAAAGGTGAGTTATTGTCTGTTTTAGGGCCATCAGGTTGTGGTAAAACCACGTTACTTAATATCGTTGCCGGATTCCTAAACCCTACCAGCGGCACTGTTAAACTTGGCGGTACTGAAATACGTGGGCCTGGAGTGGACAGAGGTATGGTTTTTCAGCAGGGGGCGTTATTCGAATGGCTTACTGTTGCTCAAAATGTAGATTTTGGCTTGCGCATGAAAGGTGCTGACCCAATAGAAACAGCTAAAAAAGTAGACGAATGGCTAGAAATAGTGGGCCTAGCAGGCTTTGGAGATACCCCTACTTATCAACTTTCTGGCGGTATGCAGCAGCGTATTGCCTTGGCTCGTTGCTTAATTAACGACCCAGACCTTATTCTTATGGACGAGCCTTTAGGCGCTCTAGACGCCCTCACCCGGGAAAAGATGCAGTCTCTTGTGTTAAAAATATGGAAAGAGACTGGCAAGACGATAATGATTATTACTCATTCTGTAGAAGAAGCTTTGATGCTGGGAGAACGTCTATTCGTAATGGCGCCCCGCCCCGGGCGTTTGCACAAAGAATACCAACTACCATTTGCCGAAATGGGTTTAACTCAAGACCCAAGAGATATCAAAAAGACCCAACATTTCGGTGAAATACGTGAAGAAATTCTTTCTATGATCTGGGATATGGAAGAAGAAATTATGGGTGGGGGGACACTGTAATGATGGATTTCCTATTTGAACAACGCAACACGATTGTGGCGTTTCTTATTATTGGCTTAATCATTGCTTTAACCTTGTCAATTATTAAGGGCCGCCAAATTATGGCGACTGAAAGAACCGACCTCGTATTTGGTAACCCTGCTAAAGCCTTAGGGGGCTGGTATTGGATTATTACAGGCATGTCTTTTGTTTTACTCATATGGTTTTACTTTTCTTGGGACGCAGCTCGAGCCTATAACCCAACAGCCGCTAACGAATTATGCCAAGTTGCTAAGGTAGAAAGTGCGATTAAACCCATGCGTTCCCTATTTCCAATTGATAAACAAAATCTCCGGGGTACAGACCTAATTGCCCGTGACAGTGCACAATTAGAACGCATCAACAACAATTTACAAACCTTCGCTTTGCAGCGCGCAGAAGAAGTAGAAGCCAGCGCCATATTGGCTAGTTTAAAAAGTGCCTTGGTTGATCAAGCTAATCCGGCCTATATTAAATCAAATTTGATTCCAGAGTTTGCTGGCATCGCTCAACGCATCAACAGCCTCAATGCTAGCTTTAGTAACCCAACATTCCCAGGACCTCCCACAAACGACCAAAAGGCTGCAGCTGAAGCCCAACCAGGTTGGGGGGATACGGGTAAGGAAATTCCTGTGCTGCCCGCTACGCCCCTTGGCTATCGCTATGCAGCCATTGCAGCTGAAATACGCATCATTACCAAAGATTTTTCTAAGTTAAGAAATACTAACCCTCATTTGTTAGCTCAAGTTGCTGATATTGACCGACGCATCAAAGCTGCTAAAGCTCAGACTAAAGCAAACCTTGATTTATCAAAGTCTGAGCAAGACGCCAGAAGCAAGTTGTATAGTCAACTTAATAAAATGCTTAAACGAATTGATGATGGTGCTGTTTATCCACCCAATAGTTTAAGTGATGTTCATCTGGCCTTATTGGCATTTGATAAAACTCATATTGAACAGCAAGGGAGTTTGAAAACCTTTGATACATGGATGATGCCTGGTGGTCGAATTATGGCAGGCAACAGTGCATGCAGTGAGCAAGGATCTGGACGTTGGTTGCCTAAACCTTCTGACACCCTTGGCACATTAGTGCGTATCTCTGATCCTGATATTGGTTTTAAAGACGTGCCCCTGCTTTGGTATCGCTGGCAACCAGTGGGGGGTATGCTTGCTTTCCTGTTGCCAGATTGGATTGCCAACTTAGTGCCAGGCGAATACCCACGTCATAATCAATACGGGGAGATTAATAGTAACTTTAAATCCAAGGTGCAAGATTTTGTCACCGGTAACTATGAGTCATTTTCTATTCCCATACCTATGGGCCACATGTGGGACTCAATTATTCGTGTCGTCATTGGTTTATTTTTTGGTATTATCTTAGGTGTTCCTCTGGGACTATTTATGGGTTTAAGCCGTTTTGCAAAAGGTTTCTTTGACCCTATGGTAGAACTTTATCGCCCCGTTCCGCCTTTAGCTTGGGCACCATTAATCTTGACCATCTTTGGTATTCAAGATGATGGTAAGATCTTCTTACTGTTTATGGTAGCCTTCGCTATCATGGTCATATCGGCTCGCACAGGTGCCACAGGAACCCAATTGTCCAAGATTCATGCAGCGCATTCCTTGGGGGCAAGCAATCGACAAATTCTACGACGCGTTATTTTACCAAACTCCCTGCCAGAGATTTTAACAGGTATCCGTATCTCTATTGGAGTTTGCTGGGGTACCTTGGTCGCTGCAGAAATGTTGGCTGGAACTACAGGTATCGGTTTTGTAGAGAACGTAGCCCGCAAGCAGTCAGACTACGAAGTTATCTGGGTTACTATTATTATCCTTGGCGTACTTGGCCTAATGTTTGATCTCATTATGCGCTCAGTTATTACCCGCACTATTCCTTGGCGCGGTAAAGGCTAGGTTTAACACCACTAG
>CAWKZY010000184.1:0-4088 GCA_963854625.1 Gammaproteobacteria bacterium
TTACCGGCATATCGAGAGCCACGTTAAACAACTACGTTGCCCTAGGAATATTGCCTAATCCAGTGGTTAAAACCTCTCCTGACGATGCCGGTCGCGCCACTCGACTCGGTTACTTCGCAGATGCTGCGGTACAGACTATTCAACGGGTAAAAGACTTAAAAAAAGAAGGGCTTTCGATGGCTGAGATAGCCGGCCAGCTTGGAAGTACTAAGTCGACACAAACCGACATCCCTTTTAAACCGGAGCATATGCCTAACCTCTCCGAGGGCTCAGTGAATAAACTCTCATTTGATGACACCATCGACAGCCTACCCGGCCCCGCGTATATGGTTAATAACAACTTTGAACTGATTTGGTGGAATGAGAGTGCCACCGAGACCTTCTTTGGCAAAGGCGATAATATTCCTGAGGATTTAGAATCACGCAACCTATTAAAACTACTATTTGATTCTCAGGTCGCGGGTTCACAAAGTGACTTATTAGACCTGCTTAAGCCGCACGTGGCGGCAGGCAAAAAGCGTCTAAGCCAACAAGCATTGATCAAGATCTATACTGCTCTTGATTCTGGGCAGCTCAACACGTTGAAATCCATCTATGAAACAGTAGAACCCAACGGCAAAGAGCCTATGATCCACTACCCCTTTATCCTTCCGGGCTCAGGCACTGAGGTGCAGTACTGCGATCTATATGTTTGCTTCTACAGGGAAGGGATTCTTTTTACTTACACCCCAATACAGCTAGAAGATGACTTTTTGCTTGAATTTTTAGGCAAACGCAATTACGTAATCAATGAATTGCTCAAGAACCGCAAGCCCTACCTGACTAATGTGGCAGTGATGGTGGCTGGCGTGCAAAACTCCACACGTATTTGTTCTGAGCTTCCAGCAGAAGAGTATTTTGAGCTAATTAACGATATTTGGCAGCAAAGTGAGCCAATTTATCGCAAGTATTACGGAACTTATGGAAAACACGTTGGCGATGGCATGGTCTACTACTTCTTTCCTCAGCCAAATTGCGATTACAAACTAAACGCCATTCAATGCTCGTTAGAGCTAAAAGAAATGATGAAACTCATCACCCAAAAGTGGCAAAGCCGAAAAGACTGGTTTAGTGATATCTACTTGAATATTGGTGTCAACGAAGGGCAAGAATGGTTTGGCAGCTATCACGCGGGCGGCCACGTAGAATTTACAGTGCTAGGACAAACCATAAACCACGCTGGACAAATCAGTGATTTTGCTCGCGATGGCTCGGTATGGGCCACCAAAGCTATGCTCAACCAAATCCCGGGCGCCGATCGTAAAAAGGTAAGCTTCGGCATCACCCGAACCACCCCCAGCAACGAATCCGTTTTTATCACTGATACTTATGCCAGCATCGAAAATCTACTCACTGAAGATCAGTTAAAACACTGTAAATTCAGAGAAATAGAGAGGCTACCTATAACTGAAGTGAGGTCAATCCAAATATAATGTAGACTGTTAAAAACCAGTCTTTAGTATTTGTATTTATTAGTTTATCTTTAAATATAACTTAAGGGTTTGTCGCTTATAAGCCGTTCTGACAGACCAGCCCTTGAAGGCCTCATAGAACGACCACTCCTAAATAGCTCAGGCTACAAACTCAACCCCAGTACAAAAAAAGCAACCGTTGCTACCCCTCCACTAATCAGCGCATAGGGCAACTGCGTGCGCACATGATCAATGTGATCAGTCGCCGATGCCATAGAAGACACAACCGTCGTATCGCTGATTGGCGACGCATGATCCCCAAAAACGGCCCCACTCAAAACCGCTGCCAAAAACATTGATGCCGTTAAATCCAGCGCCAAGGCTATTTGCATAGCTAAAGGAATCATAATGGCAAAGGTGCCCCAACTCGAGCCAATAGAAAAAGCAATGAAGCTAGAAATAATGAACAGCAAAGGTAATAGTAGAAAATCTGGAATCGTATCCTGAGCCAACTGCGCCACAAAGACTCCAGTGCCAAGCAAGTTCGCCACGTCACCCAAGGCTAGAGCAAACAGCAATATCATAGAGACCGGCAGCAAGCCCCCCGCTCCTTTCAAGAAAGTTTGCATCAGTTCATCAATTTTTGAGCGCCCTGCAGCCAATACTAAAGCCCATGACGTAAACAGCGCAGCAAGAACGGACCACAACACCGACTTAGAGCCGGAGCCATCACTAATCACCCCATCACCGGTTATATACAGTCCTAACGGCATGGCAAAAACCATTACCGCAATTGGTAAAACCATATAGCGGGCTTTGTCCTGACCGTTAGTACCTGCTTCACCGGATAGAGCCGCTAGTATTGAAGGGTCTACCATGGGGGTGGCATTGGGCCAGAGCATCTCACCCGCTTCGGTGCGGGCTTGCGCCGCCTTCATTGGACCAATATCTATACCCTTCCAAATAACAATGGCAGCTGTAACTAACACCGCTATCGGATAGAAATTAAACAATATAGAGTCAACGAACACATCGATCGGCTGATCAATACCAGAAGATGCTAGCAAAGCCACTACTACCGCTCCCCAGGCATTTAGCGGAATAAGAATACAGATAGGCGCTGAGGTTGAATCGATTATGTAAGCTAGTTTCTCTCGGGAGATTTTGTAACGGTCAAATAATGGTCTTGAAATGGAACCTGCCACTAACAGCGTAATATTGGATTCAATAAACACCACAACACCAATCGAATACGCCAACCACTGAGCTCGAACTGGGTTATCTACCCATTTGCGCTCTTCTAGCAGGTTGATGAAGCCCCTAACCCCGCCGGCTTTTTCAATAGTTGCGATCAACCCGCCTATTATTAGAGTAAAAATGAGAACGCGAGTATCCCCTGGGTCACTGAAGACGTTAATCACGCCTTCTATCGCCAAGGCCAGACCACTCATTGGATTCACAGATTCTAAAATACAAAACCCTATCCAAATGCCTATGCTCAGGGAAATAATGACCTGGCGGGTGATTATTGCCAGAATAATTGCCAGCAAAGGGGGCATTACTGACATCCAACTTATTTCATACATACTGCACTCCGAGGGGTATTAGCAATTGGCTAAGCAGCTTGCTTTTATTAGCGCCTAGTTAACCTGTTTAAGCCAATAAAATCAAATACATGCACAGAATTAGTATCGTAAAAAGCAATCCTATTACAACGCTTTGCCGAAACTCAAGATGAGATCTTCATGCAGGTTTCACTTGAAATCATAAAAGCAGACCCAATTTTTTTTACTGAGAGAGTTTTATGCGCAATACGGCCTATTTCTGTAGGCACTGCACAACGAACTCTCTTTTGATGCAAAGCTCTTGAAAAAGCTGCACATCTAGCTCCTTGCTTAGCGAGGAGTAGCGCCAATATCCAATTCCCACTTTGTTCCTCATTTTTACCGCAAATGCCTACAACCCCTCCCTTGGCTAAGATAATCAGCTTATAAAGGAAATTCGCTTAAAATAGAGACTTAAACCATAATACGAATGGTACACATCAAGCCAATGCAGACAGCGGAAAGATAATGTCCACAGTAATAGATCTCACCCCCCCAGCTCCGACCCTGCGATCCGAACTTCCACCCAGCCCCTTAGCGCCACTGAGGTAAAACGATTTAACGATGACGGTTTTCTGGTAAAGAACTTTGGCTTTTCTACGGAACTGATCGAGTCGGTGATTGAAGATGTCTACCCGCACTATAGCGAGCAATTCCGGGCAAACCCAGTAGGTCCAGAGCGCCTTCGTAACGGCTGGAAGCAGCTGCCGAATGTTAAAACCCTGGCAATAGCCCCCCAAGTACTCGATGCCTTAGAGCAGCTATGGGGGCGCAAAGCATTGGCCTTCCAAACACTGAATTTTCCAATTGGCACAAGCCAAAAAATCCATTCTGATATTATTCACTTTAATACTGAACCGTCCGGTTTTATGGCGGGGGTATGGATTGCGCTTGAAGACATAGGTGAAAGCAATGGCCCGCTAATTTATTACCCAGGTAGTCACAAGATGCCTGAACTGACAATGGCAGATCTAAAACTACAAGCGGGCCGAGAACACTATGCTGAGTATGAAGTCGCCATAGATAATCTAGT
>CAWKZY010000185.1:0-4072 GCA_963854625.1 Gammaproteobacteria bacterium
TTTCTTGACGGTACTTTATGAGTACCAAAACGGAACAAACTTTTACAAAAAGGTTGTCACACGGGTTGTCAGAGAGCCAAATCAACCCCTAATATAACAAATAGCCCGACACAGCTGGCTATCTAAGATATTAATCTAAAAAGAAAAATGGCGGAGGAGCAGTCCCCCGTACCATTATCTGTATAAATACGATAAAGTCTTATTTAATTGGCTATAACAGCATATTTTGTACACTTAATATATTACTAGACCTATTCAGACATGCTGTAATCTGCTACTTTGTTGTGGGTAGCGTTGTGGGTAGGGATAGATCGTCATGGCTTTTTTGAAATCAGCACGAAGTGTAGAGACGGTCAATGAAGTAGGTTACCACCGCTGTGATCGCGGCCTGTATCTACAGGTAGCTGGAAGCGGTACTAAGTCGTGGTTGTTTCGATATAAATCACCAGTCACGGCCAAGCAGCGCGAGATGGGTCTAGGATCGCTTAATCTTGTCCCATTAGCAGCCGCACGCGATATTGCCGTTGAATGCCGGCGGCAAGTCCTCAGCGGATTAGATCCACTAGAGGAACGAGGACGGATTAAGAGAGTAAGGCAGTTGGAGCAAGCACGTTCAATAACGTTCCAAGAAGCTGCAGAGCAATGCATTGCCAGTAAAAAGCCCGAATGGAAAAATGCCAAACACGCCCAGCAATGGACAAACACGCTCAGAGCATATGCTTATCCGGCCTTTGGCACCCTATCCGTTTCCGATTTAGATACCGATCTCGTCCTAAAGGCTATTGAACCAATATGGATATCCAAGGCTGAGACCGCCAGTCGCGTTAGACAGCGTATCGAAACCATCTGGGATTGGGCACGCGCGCGGAAGTATGTCGAAGGAGAGAACCCTGCCCGCCTACGCGGTCATCTTGATAAAATCCTTGCCAAGACTGCCAAAGTAAAACGAGTCAAGCATCACGCAGCAATTCCACACAAGCAGATCGCTACGTTCATAACAAAGCTGAGAGGCCGCAAGGGAAGCTCAGCTTCAGCAATGGAGTTTATGATATTGACCGCAGCGCGAACAGGAGAGGTCCGGGGTGCAAGATGGCAGGAGATTGATTTCACAGCCAAAGTATGGATCATATCTGCTGGTCGCATGAAAGCTGGTAAGGAGCATCGAGTGCCGCTTTGCGATCGAGCGATGCAAATCCTAAACAGCATGAAGTCTAATCGAAACCCTGACGAGTTTGTATTTCCCGGCTGGAAGGCTGGGACCGGGCTAAGTGATGGGGCCATGCTTGCCCTATTGAGAAAGATGGATGTGGGGCCATACACACCGCATGGCTTCCGAAGTTCGTTTCGAGACTGGGCCGCAGAGGAGGCTCACCAGTTCTCAAATGAGACTGTTGAGCTCGCATTAGCTCATACTATCAGAAACTTAGCTGAAGCGGCATACAGGCGAGGAGATCAGTTGGAGAGGCGCAGAGAGCTGATGGCGGCTTGGAGTGAATATACCGATCAGCATTCTCAGTCTAAGGAGGAAGAAGATGAGCGTTAGAAAAGGACAGGCGCGGTTAAGAAAAATAGCCACCCAAATATCTAGCGACGCCCCCCTAAGCGACGAAGACCAAGCATTCTTAGTGACTGCATTGCAGACCATTGCCAATGGAGAAGATGCAGAGACTGCATTAGGCGTAAAGGCCAAGAAAGGTGAGCGCAAAAGCCATTACGCCAGAAACACTGAGTTCAATAAACAGCTATTTTTTGGCTGGTTGAAGACTGCGATGGCACCAGAAGACGAAGACCCACACGAAAGCGGGTTGGGGTTGTCACTAAAAGATGCTGTCAGGAAAGCCGCCAAGGATTGGCCAAGCCTACCCTCAGAGGAAAGCCTGCTCCGTCAATGGAACGGCGTTCGAAAGGATCAAGGTAGGACTTTCAAAGTAAAAACGGATTAAAATCGCGATTTAAGTCCTTCGACACACCTTTTGTCAAAGGCTAATGCTCCAATCAAAGCCACTTAGCTATGATAGGAGACGGTCAAGATGGACGTAGAAACTACGCAAAAGCGCATTGTCAGGATGAAAGATCTTCCCTCTAAAATAGGGTTCCAGCCATCAACAATTTACGGTCTGATTGCAGAAGGAAAATTCCCTGCACCACATAAACTGGTCCCCGGCGGCAGAGCCGCAGGGTGGCTTGAGAGCACAATCGATGCGTGGATAAAAAGTGGAGCCAGTCAAAATGAGGAGATGAAATAATGCGGTCCTCCCCATTGAACCCAGATTTTGACTTAGCTCAGCGTTTTTTGAATGCACTCGACCCAAATGGGAAATTTACATTCCAAACATTTGATGATGACCAAGGCCGCAAGGACAAAAGTTTAACCAGGCAATTTAATGGCACCCTGCGAGAATATTTTGATCAGCTAAGCGGTTTGCAAGAAAAGGGAGCTGGCATCTTCGTCACAATAAATCAAACAGACCTCAAAGGCCGCAAAGCCGAAAATGTTGTTGCTGTGAGGGCAATCTATGTCGACTTAGATGGAGCGCCTATTGAACCGGTATTAGAGCATAATTGCGAACCTCATATTATCGTAGAGTCTTCTGAAGGAAGATGGCATGCTTACTGGCGGATCATCCTAAATAAAGACGATTTCACACCGGCTCAGAAGGCTCTCATCAAAGCCTTTGACGGCGATAAAAGTGTTATCGATCTCCCTAGGGTTATGCGACTCCCCGGTTTTTTTCATCAAAAGATCAAGGACGGCGTCAAGTCTCCTCCCTTCATGACCCGATTAGAACAGGTTGTAGAATTTGGCTCAAAGTATTCAGCAGAAGATTTGTTCAGCTATTTTCCTAAATCGGATAGTGAAAAAACCAAAAATAAAGTTGCAGACTGCGCAGATTACCAGCCACCTGACGCAAAAACAGTAGCAGAAATACTTACATATCTCGATCCAGCGGACCGAGAAGAATGGATAGCGACTGCGCACGCTTTGAAAGCATTAGATGAAAACTATCTTTCGCTATTTCTCGATTTTTCTGAGGGAAAATTCTCTGCTCAAAAGCCCGGAAATTATGCAGGTAGAGACGATGTTATTAAAACATGGAATTCGCTCAAACCCGTCAGGACAGGTTTTGGTGCATTGGAAGCACGCGCAAAAAAACGTGGGTACATGCCAAGCTTTTCAGGTTCAGGTTTCCAAACGGGAAGCCAAATAGAAGTGGCCAAAGAAACTATACCTCTACTCAAAGAACAATTTGAGAATATTATTTTTGATGAGGGCAGCTTTTGGGGTTATAATAAAATCGCCTGGCAAGAGATCATCCCCATCGAAATTCGGCGGACCATTCATCAATTTGATGGAGCAAAAGTTAAAAAAGCGAAGCTAAAACTGAGCAAGGCATTTATCGACGGCGTTATTAATGAACTTGCAGTAATGCTCAACAGCAACAGATTTTTCGAAAATGCTGCCAAGGGCGTTAACATGCTGAATGGTTTTGTTAAAATTTCAGTAGACGGTACCGTTGAACTGGTTCAACATCACGCTGACCTAAGGCAGAGGTTCTGCATTCAATATAGCTATAAACCAAAGTTGACCGCAGCTTACTCTGGTCTTTTAAACACATTATTCACTGGGTGTTTTGGTGCAGAGTCCGAAGAGTATGGCTCTTTAATCTTACAGATGTATGGCGCTTCTATCTGTGGGGTTGGGACGCGGTTAAAAGAACCGAAAGCATTCATCCTTTATGGGCAATCTGCAGCGAATGGTAAATCCACCATTCAAGAGGTGCTGAGGCGTATACTTCCGCATGGTGTCATTTGTAGCATATCGCCAGGTGACATGGATAAAGAACAGTATCTGGCCAAGTTAATCGGGGCGTCAGCAAATCTGTCTGATGAGTTATCAAACGCTGCAGCTATCTCATCGGACAAATTCAAAGCTGTAATTACGGGAGACCCTGTTACCGCAAAGATCATCTACAAAGAGCCAGTGGAGTTCAAACCCAGAGCTATGCATATTTTGTCGACTAATGTACTTCCAAGTTTTAAAGGCGGCATAGATGCGGGGATCGAGCGCCGA
>CAWKZY010000186.1:0-4069 GCA_963854625.1 Gammaproteobacteria bacterium
GAATCCAACAAGCGAATTTTAGGGCTAGATTAAAATGCAAAAGATTCGATTGGGAATGGTCGGCGGTGGCCAAGGCGCATTTATTGGCGAGGTTCACCGCATAGCATCCAGGCTCGATAACCGTTTTAATCTTGTAGCTGGATCGCTTAGCTCAGACCCTACTAGAGCCGCTGAATCTGCTGTCGACTTAGGTATTTCAAATGATCGAAGTTATGCCAACTTTGCAGATATGGCGATAGCGGAGTCAGCCAGAGAAGACGGTATTCAAGCAGTCTCGATCGTGACACCTAATCACCTTCACTTTCCCGTTGCTAAAGTGTTTTTGGAAGCGGGTATTCATGTCATTTGCGACAAACCCTTAACCTCGACCCTTGAGGAAGCTGTGCAACTCACCCAGCTCTCAAAACGCAAGAACGTTCACTTTGCTGTCACTTACAACTACAGCGCTTACCCAATGGTGAGAAAGGCCCGCGAGATTATTGCCGCTGGCATGCTTGGTTCTATTCGGGTTATCCAAATTGAATACGCACAGGATTGGCTTGCCACAAATTTGGAGGCTAACGGTCAAAAACAAGCGGCTTGGCGTACAGACCCTGCCAAAGCAGGCGCGGGGGGCAGCATTGGTGACATTGGCACACATGCCTTTCATCTGTCAGAGTTTATTTCCGGCCTGCGCTGCGAAACACTGCTGGCCGACCTAGAGTCGTTTGTTGGCAAGCGTCGCCTAGATGACAACGCCCACATACTAATTCGCTACGACACTGGCGCGAAAGGCATGCTTTGGGCAAGCCAGGTAGCCACCGGCAAAGAGAACGGCCTGAAGATCTCTGTCTATGGCGCCAAGGCAGGCCTCTCATGGGCTCAAGAGAACCCGAATTATCTAAGCTTTACGGCGCTCAGCCAGCCAACTCAAATACTCTCCAGAGGCGGACCAAGTATTGGCGATATAGCCTCAATGGCAAGCCGAATTCCGGCGGGTCACCCAGAGGGTTTTCTGGAGGGATTCGCGACACTTTATAGTGATATCGCAGATTTAATTCTAGGAAAAGTCAGCATAGAGAATAGCTTAGTACCTACCGTCGAGGACGGTCTTCGCGGCATGCAATTTGTTGATGCTGCAGTAAAATCCAATAAAGCTGACAGCAGCTGGGTGAAACTAGTCGCTGAGTAAAGTTAGAAGTTAGAAGTTAGAAGTTAGAAGTTAGAAGTTAGAAGTTAAGCAAGGCAGAGACCGAAGCAAAGCCTCTAGCTAATTAGGGCCAATAACCATGTCCGATTAGTTATTGGGAGCGGTTAGTAGATGGGCGCGGTTATAAGTAGCTAGTTAATATTAGGCTCACCCACGCCCTACTCCTAGAAACTGTGCGTTTAATTCTTAATACCCCTCACCGGCCACTGAATCACTATTTAAGCAGTTAAGGACGCACCCTAGAGTGGCTGAGCATTACCCTGACTAGCGGACCATTTAACTAAGATCTTTGCTATTGGATCAGCACTATTTTAAGAGCACTGGTTTTGATAGGCTGTAGGTAAATCCATTGAGGAATCCATAATGGCAGCCCAATTCTCTGGCACCACCGTGTCTCGTCGAAAATTTCTTAGAAGCCTTGCATCAGCAGGCATCGTCATGGCTACCCCATGGCAATCAGCTTCTGCCCAAGCTAGGCAGATTTCTTCTGTGGGACTACAGCTATACTCTCTCCGGGCAGAAATGGCTGCCGATTTTGAAGGCACCTTAGAAGCTCTGGCAGAAATCGGCTTTAAAGAAATGGAATTTGCAGGCTACTTTGATAAAACTCCGAGTCAGGTTCGCCGACTTTTGGACGCCAATGGACTAAGCTCTCCGGCAGCTCATATCCCACTGGAAGCCATCCGTAACAACTTAAGCGAAGTGATAGATACTGCTGCTGCAATTGGGCAAAAGTACATTGTACTGCCTTATATGGTGGGTGCTGACAGAGATTATGACAACTATGCTCACATCGCCGAATTACTTAACCGCGCAGGTGAAGCTAGTAAAGCGGCCGGAATTAAAATGGGCTACCACAATCATGACTTCGAATTCGACAAACATGATGGTCACATGGGCTATGACGTATTGCTTGATCAAACCGATGACGACCTAGTTTTCTTTGAGATGGACCTGTATTGGGCCGCCACTGCGGGTATCGATGCCAGGGATTATTTCCGAAAATATCCAGGCAGGTTCACCATGTTACACGTCAAGGATCAGGCAGCGGATGGCAACATGGCCGATGTAGGCCGTGGTGTTATTGATTTTGCCGATATATTCTCGATGGCGGACATCGCTGGATTTGAGCACTATTTTATAGAACACGATAACCCCAGCGATGGAATAAACTCCATTATCTACAGTTACAATACGGTTAACCAACTACGATACTAACGGTGAGTGTGCAGGACATGATGTCGTTGTTTTGGGCTCAAAAGCTGGTGGCGGCATGGCCACCTATCAACGAACCAATGCTGGACTGAAAGTCGCGCCAATAGAAGCTGGGGCGATTATGGGGACTCTATCGGTAATAACACGCGAATCTAACTTTGCACTTTATGGGAATCACCCCGGCGCGGCGCTAGCGCCAAAAAAAGAACTTTTGAGAAGTGCTATCTCTGTATCGGCGGCTAAGATATAGACGGGGAAGCATAGCCTGGCTCGACTCCTATTCTTTGGCAAAGTTTGACGCCAACTTTATCAATATAAGCGAAGTTCAGCGACTTATCATCTACGACGGCATTGCCTTACCCAATAATGAAAATGCTGAACTGCAACCGGGCACTAATTTTTTTAGACTGATGCGATCACTGACAATAACGGTTATTACACGGCAGAACTATGCTTTAGTGATCTAGGCTGCGTAGGGCAAGCCTCAAACCTTTGGGACGGCTTTGCGAACGAAGCACTAAAAGCATGGCAAGGCTTAAAAAGACGAGTGGCCTGTAGAGAGTGTTGATCACTCTAAAAGGGGTATTTTTGCAGAGTGGGATGATGATATGAATCTAATTTCTTAAGCGGCGACCTTTAATGTTTATTATTCTTTTCAATAAATATCCCAAGGCCCCAAGGCCCCAAGGAAGTTAAAGCATGATCTTTTCTTTGTTCATTTTATTCCACTAGCCTTTACCCAATACATTACAAAATCACCTCTTCCGCTAAATATTTCAAACTAAAAAATAGTCTATGCCGACCACCGATCTGAATTTTACCCTAAGTATTTTAAACAGCCTTAGTTTACAGACTTAAACTCTTGATAAAATATTTCCGCGGGATTGAATCACCTGAGCTGATTTTTATTATCCGGGTAGTCCGAGCCAAGAATTCCAGACAGAGATTACTTGAAAGCTATTAATTCGAGACTTAAATAGCGGTTCTAGCTAACTTGACTGCCAGTCGGCCGCTGGCCTATACTTAGTAAAGCTTATACTTTACTAATATTATACCGACTTAAGCTTTTCCTATTCTTAGCTATCAACACCACAACTTCTTAGTACAAAGCACTTTGATATTTTCGACTATATTGTGTGTTAGACCCTTGAAATGGACTACATATAGTGCTATTTTTTATACTCAGTTCAGCATGACGCCATTCAAGCTGTTCTGTTACTTAACATTCATGCGCAGCGCCTTCACACCTCATTCTGCGCCTGAGTGCTCCTTGAGATTCCCGTCCTCTGCAGGCCTACACCCCTTCGCAGAGGCCGGGGCACTCTTAAAGATTTCCTTGTCCTCGCGTCGTTCCTGCCGATTACACTTTGTGAAGACCATAGCAGTACTTAGGCGAACCCCAAAAGACTGACGCGACATGACTGAACTTACAACCCAAACAGAACGCACCTGCCTAAACTGCGGCACCACTCTAACTGAATCATTTTGTGCCCACTGCGGCCAACGAGAGCACGAAGTAAAGCGACCAGTCGCCGGCCTCCTGAAAGAACTATTTCGCGCGATCTTTGAATTGGATGGCAGGGCCTATCGGACAGTTTTCTTTTTGTTTTGCAAACCCGCCTATTTATCTCGCGAGTATATAGAAGGGCGACGAGCAAGTTTCAC
>CAWKZY010000187.1:0-3987 GCA_963854625.1 Gammaproteobacteria bacterium
ATTAAAGTGCGAATCATAATATCTGCGTTTGCAGAAAGAAGTTTTACAAAAGATCCGCGGTCGCGCAATTTCTTAATCGGAAAAAATGCAGTTTCACAAATTTTTCGTCTCTCCAGCTCTCTGAAAATAAGCATGCTGGCAAAGACAACCGTTGCCCATTCAGCAATCACGGTACCAAGAGCTATCCCTTGCGCTCCCCATTCGAGAAATCCCGCGAACCAAATATCTAACATTATATTCAGGCCATTGAGAAATAATTGTATGATTAGCAGCTGCCCGCTGTTTCCGAGACCTATGAGCAAGCCCATTAGGGCAAATGTGCACAAAGTGGCTGGAGCCCCCCATATGCGGATTGAGAAATAACTCTGTGCTACTTTTTCAACCGATTCACTTCCACTCAACATGGAAAATGCAACTTGCTTTATTGGCCACTGCAGCAGCATTAAGAACAGTCCAAGGCCTATAGCCAGCAATAAAGACCTCCCCAAAACAGCTCTCACCTCTTCTTGATCTCCAGCTCCATCTGCCTGAGCAGCAAATCCAGTGGTGCCCATACGCAGGAATCCAAATCCCCAATAAACGAAGGAAAAAATTAGCGCCCCAAAAGCAATCCCGCCCAAATCCTGAGCTGTGCCAATATTCCCTATAACTGTAGTATCCACTAACCCCAACAGAGGAACTGAGGCATTGGCCAATATGATGGGCCAAGCCTTCTTAAAAAGGGTTTCGTAGCTAATAGTTTGCGGTGATAACATTTAGTTTGCTTCTGAGAAAGGTTTTCACTTTCGAGGGATAGCCTTAGCAAGTACACTAAAACTTAATGTGCACTCGATTAACTAAAACCCATAGACAAGGTTACATAATGATTTTACTTCATCACCTACGCATTGGTCGCTCTATTTTTACTGTATGGCAATTAGAAGAGTTCGGCGTTCCATACGATTTAAAAGTCTACCACCGCGACCCAGCAACGTTTAAGGCACAGGACGATTTAAAAGCAGTTCATCCATTAGGGAAATCACCAGTGATCGAAGACGGTGAAATAATGCTATCAGAATCAGGCGCCATCACTTCGTATTTACTACAAAAATTTGACCCGACCAACACACTGTCACCACCGCCATCTGACCTAGTTAGCTGGACCAAGTTTACGCAGTGGCTACACTACCCTGAAGGCTCTGTTTTTCTTCCTCTGCTAGTTAGAATGATACTTGCCCGCTCGGCCCAAGAACACATCGCTCTCACCCCCTACAGTGAAAAAGAAATTAAGCTACACTTGGAACATATTGCCAATCAACTAGCCGACAACGAATTTATTCTAGGCGACAAGTTTAGTGCCGCTGATTTCGGTATCAGCTATGTTGTCTCTATGGCAAAGCGACTCGGCCTTCTGGCCCCTTACCCAACTCTAAACGCCTATATAGAAAGAAACCTTGCCCGACCTGCGTATCTTCGTGCTGTAGAACGAGCGGTTGAATAGGAAGTAATTTAGCAAAATAAATAGCGGTTAAACTATGTCTTAACCGCTTATTTGATGGTGGATATTTGCGTAAACACATCTATGCCAAATCATGAGAAGATGACAGAAGTATGACTGAGCCTGATTGAAGGAGCTAACATCGACGATGTCATTCAGCAATTAACAACGATACTCAGAGACGCTCACAATTTGAAAGGCAATGAAGATAATGATTTTGCTATCCAGACCTCATAGCAGTTGATGGAAACTTTTGACACTGTGATCAATATGGTCACCATTGTTATCGGAGGTATTGTCAGCATTTCTTTACTCGTTGGCGGCATTGGCATAATGAATATCATGCTGATTTCGGTTACTGAGCGCACCCGAGAGATCGGAATCTGTAAGGCAATTGAGGCAAAGCGCCACCATATTTTGCTGCAATTTTTAATAGAAGCACTTCTTTTATCACTTTTGGGCGGACTTATTGGGCTTGCGCTGGGTTATGGCCTCGGCACACCCATATTTGGAAGTATTCCCGGTTTCCCCCAAGCTAGTTTTCCTTTCTGGTCAATTACTCTTTCCCTAAGGTTTTCAGGTTTTGTTGGCGTGTTTTCGGCATCCTGCCAGCTGCTAAAGCTGCCAATTTGGACCCAATCGACGTTTTGCCGTACGAATAAGGTTACATGCTGTCTATGATGAGATGAACCGCCGATGACTCGCATCACTTTATTGTGCTAATCTCTTGTGCAATTCCACCGCAGACTCTTAAGCAGTAGCCTTTTATCGTGTTTAAAAATTCAGCCGACCGAATCCCGGTCCTTCTAATCTTGGCATTTAGTGCCGTTGATTTTCTTATGTATTTTCTAGTAGAGAACCCTTATGTTTTAGGACTCTATTTTTATGTGCTTATTATTCCTAAATCTCAGGTATGCGCTTGGAATCATCATCATCAACATACGCCAACTTTCAAGACTACTATTCCCAATCGAATACTGGAGTTTTTCTATGCTTTGCACACAGGAGTTACCACTAATCTCTGGGTGCTTCACCATGTGTACGGGCATCACATGAATTACCTTGACCAAACCAAAGATGAAAGTCGGTGGAAGCGAAAGAGCGGTCAACGCATGGGAGAGTTGGAATACAGCCTGAATGTAACTGCAACAGCTTATTATCGAGGCTATCTGGTGGGTAATAAATATCCTAAAGAGCAACGCACATTTGTTATTTTTTCCGCAATTACTTTCTCAATAGTTGCGCTTTTAGTCGCTTATAATCCGATACCCGGTTTGTTAGTCTTTGTATTGCCAATGGTAATGGGCTTGTTCATGACCGCTTGGGCGACTCATGACCATCATGCGGGGCTGGATACAGAAAGCCATTTTGAGGCGTCGTACAACAACTTAAACCCTTGGTATAATCGGCTTACCGGCAATCTGGGTTACCACACTGCACACCACTATAAGCAGGGGATTCATTGGTCTAAGTTGCCTAAGCTTCATGAAAAAATAGCCGATCAAATTCCTGATCATCTAATTACGAGAAACTTAGTTTAAACCCGGCTTTAGAGCTCGCTTAAATTGTCTCAAAAATCCTCAAATTACCCCCATAAAAACCCGGTAGTGCGCTAACACTGCCGGGTTTTAGATTTACCGTTAGGCTGAAATGATAGTCAGTTCAAATTACTTAACACTTAAAATATTAATGTCGCTGTTAGTCGTCTCCAAATAGATGTGGCTGCCACCCCCGTTAATATCACCCTGACCGACGATATTACCTCTATCATCCTCCTGAATAGTCAAAGGAAAGTCGGGGTAGACACGATAATTAGTGACGCTAAGACGAAATTTTTTATGCGCCAGCCCTTGTCTAGTAACTGACACTTGAGATCAGCCCTCGGTCGTTTAATTCTTCTTGCTTGTTTGAACGCCTTCAAATTAACCTGTTTACATGAAATTTAGAACTCATCGCGCCTTTGTCCTTAGCCCCATCACAAGTTTGAAATTTATATCAATATATTCATATGGCTATAAAACAATTCACACCATTTAAAAGCATATATGGCTAAGATCCAAAAGCCCTGACTGCAAATCAATAGATTCAAAGGATATGAGTAATACTATGAGCATAAAATTCAGCCCCCTCTCTAAATATGACATTAACTATACAAATGTTATTGAGCTTTATAAAGAAGCTTTCACGACAGTGCGGCGTGTTCCTTCGTGGCTACTTCGCTTCATACTGAGAAAAGGGAAGGACGGATTTAGCGTTCTTTATGAAAATAATAACTGGATTGGTTTAATCTATCTTACCGAGTATAAAGATATTGTCTTTGTTCATTTCTTCGCAATAGCAGAGGTTCAGCGTTCGTCTGGTTATGGGAGTAAGGTATTAGACACATTGAAAGAGAAGCATGAAAACAGAGTCGTATTAAATATTGAAGAACTTCAAGCACAACAACAAAACTATTCACAACGCGTAAAAAGAAAAGCATTCTATTTAAATAATGGTTTTAGTTCTTCAGG
>CAWKZY010000188.1:0-3970 GCA_963854625.1 Gammaproteobacteria bacterium
CCTGGCGTTACAGTTAACCGGTTATGCGGTTCCGGTATGGATGCCATTGGCATGGCTGCTAGGGCGATTAAATCTGGGGAAACATCGTTAATGCTGGCTGGTGGCGTTGAGTCCATGTCTCGTGCGCCGTTTGTGGTTCCGAAAGCGACCAGCGCTTATAGTCGCAGTAGCTCGATGGAAGACACCACCATAGGTTGGCGCTTTGTCAATAACTTGATTAAGCAGCAATACGGTATAGATTCAATGCCGGAGACGGCTGAGAACGTTGCTGAACAATTTAACATCAGTCGAGAAGATCAAGATGCTTTTGCTTTTTTAAGTCAACAAAAAACTAAGGCTGCCCAACAATCCGGTCTATTCAAAGATGAAATTGTACCCGTCAGTATTCCTCAGCGAAAAAAAGACCCCATTATTTTTGATATAGATGAGCATCCACGTGGCGACACAACGTTAGCAGCGCTGGCAAAACTAAGCACACCTTTTCGGGAGGGTGGGTCTGTCACCGCAGGGAATGCTTCCGGGGTTAACGATGGCGCTTGCGGATTACTACTGGCGTCTGATAAAGCGGCTGCGGAAAATGGCCTGACACCTAAAGCCAGAGTGGTTTCTATGGCAACTGTCGGGCTGGAACCCAGAGTCATGGGTTTTGGGCCATCTCCGGCCGCAAAGAAAGTGTTGGCTAAAGCAGGCTTAACCATTCGCGATATGGATATTATTGAAATGAATGAAGCCTTCGCCGCGCAAGGACTTGCCGTGATGCGTGACTTGGGTTTACCCGACGACGCTCCACATGTGAATCCCCTAGGTGGTGCAATTTCTCTAGGACACCCATTAGGTGCCAGTGGCGCAAGGCTGGTAACAACAGCAATGTATCAGCTACATAGAACTGGGGGGCGCTATGCACTCTGCACTATGTGCATAGGTGTAGGACAGGGTATTGCGATCATTATTGAGCGGGTCTAGAGCGATATTTCGTGATAACTGGCAATGTTAGTCAAGTAATAAGAATAAGCAAGCAACTCAAATGCCACGCTAAAATGATACCTTATGTTGATTAAATATATAATTCATGTATCATAAATGCACCACGTTAGATTGAGGGCAAAGATCATGATTAATCACAAGGCTAATGAAAAAGAGCTTGAGGCAGCTTTCCAAAAGAAAGTGGACGACGAGCAAAAAATTGAACCCAAAGATTGGATGCCAGAGGCATACCGCAAGAATCTAATACGCCAGATATCTCAACATGCTCATTCTGAAGTCATTGGTATGCAGCCTGAAGCTAACTGGATTACTCGAGCGCCTTCGTTGCGTCGCAAGGCGGTGTTGCTATCCAAGGTGCAGGATGAAGCTGGGCATGGTTTATATTTGTACAGTGCAACGGAGACTTTGGGTGTTTCCCGTGCAGAATTGATATCTGCATTGCAGGATGGCTCCGCCAAGTATGCTTCCATCTTTAATTATCCTACTCAAACCTGGGGCGATGTTGGTGCCATTGGTTGGTTGGTTGATGGTGCCGCAATTTGTAATCAGGTGACACTTCAAAGAACGTCCTACGGTCCGTATGCTCGCGGCATGATTCGGATATGTAAGGAAGAGAGTTTTCATCAGCGTCAGGGTTATCAGATTATGATGGAACTGGCAAAAGGCTCGCCTGAGCAAAAGCAAATGGCTCAAGACTCGCTAAACCGTTTTTATTGGCCATCCTTAATGATGTTTGGCCCTCATGACGGTGAGTCTGCACACTCTGCCAAGTCCATGCAATGGAAAATTAAACGGGAAACTAATGACGATCTACGTCAAAAGTTTATTGATCAAACTGTTCCGCAAATCGAATATTTGGGTTTGGATCATCCCGACAAGGCCATTAAATGGAATGAAGAGCGCGGCCATTACGACAATGGCGACATTGACTGGGAAGAGTTTTATAACGTCATTAATGGTAATGGACACTGTAATCGTCAGCGTATACAGCACCATATTAAAGCTCACGAGGACGGCAGTTGGGTTCGAGATGCTCAAAACGCCTATAACGAAAAACGAAAAACTAGTAGTAATAAAGCTGTGGCTTAGGAGATAACTTATGTCATTGGAAAATCTAGAATTGTTTGAGGTCTTCATTCGATCTGCTCGTGGATTGGATCACAAGCACGTGGGTAGCTTACACGCAGTCGCGCATGAACACGCCCTTGAGTATGCGAGAGATTGTTATACACGTCGCAGTGAAGGGGTGAGTATATGGGTTGTGAAGTCTAGCGACATCTGCTGTTCTCAGGAGGATGATGCCGATAGCTTCTTTGATCCTTCGGATGACAAACCTTACCGTCATGCCACATATTACCCGCTTCCTAAAGAAGTGGATAATATGTAACTGGGGCCAGAATTATGAGTGAGAAAGATACAAAGAAAGAGACGTTAGACGAAGATATATGCCACTATGCTACCCGCTTGGGTGACGACGCTATTGTACTAGGACACCGTATTTCCGAGTGGGTAAGTCGTGGCCCTTTTCTCGAAGAGGACATTGCTCTGGGCAATGTGTCTCTGGACTATATTGGTCGTGCCCGCATGTATTACACCTATGCCGCCGAGTTGAGCGGTGACGGTAAAACGGAAGATGATTTTGCTTACCTTCGTGGCGAGCGCGATTTTCAAAATCACCTGATCAACGAACTCCCTCGCGGTGACTTCGCCTATACGATAGCGCGTCAATTATTGGTCGATGCATTCAACACCTACTATTTGGCAGTACTCACCACATCGAATGACAAAACCCTGGCCGCAATAGCAGAGAAAGGGGTCAAAGAAACAAAATACCATTTGCGACGCAGTAGAGATTGGACGTTACGTTTAGGGGATGGAACACAAGAAAGCCACAAGCGTATTCAAGCGGCCATTGACGATATTTGGGGTTTTACCCATGAGCTGTTTGAACATGATGAGCTCGAACGGCGACTAATTGACTTGGGTGTTGGCGTTGATGCAAGCCTATTTAAAGATCAATGGCTATCCGATGTCACAGCGGTTCTGGAGCAAGCCAATCTCGTTGTTCCCACACAGGAGTGGGCGGTACGCGGGGGCCGGGATGGCTACCACACCGAAAACTTGGGGCACATTCTAACTGAAATGCAGTTTATACATCGTACTTATCCGGGATGTCAGTGGTAACAATGCAGCGAATTCCAACGATTTCTCATGAGCAGTATGAGCGCGAGCAGTATCGCCAACGGTCTGGTGCCGCTGACGTTTGGGTGCTGCTGGATGAAGTGAAAGATCCGGAGATACCGGTGTTGTCTATCTGGGATTTAGGCATACTGCGAGATATCCAGATTCAGGGAGAACAAGTAATAGTAACTATTACTCCGACCTATTCGGGATGTCCGGCAATGGATGTGATTCGTGAGGATATTGAAGCCATCTTGCATGCTAATGGCGTGAAAAATTGTGCCGTTAAAACCCAACTTTCGCCCGCGTGGACAACTGAATGGATGACGAGCCAGGGTAGATCTCAATTGCGAGACTACGGTATAGCCGCGCCAGACGATATAGCTGATTACGACAAGGGCTCACTGACACCTGAGTCACAGGTTCGATGTCCTCATTGTGGTTCCAGACTTACCAAACGGGTCAGCGAATTTGGTTCAACAGCATGTAAATCATTATTTCAATGCGATTCTTGCCTTGAACCGTTTGACTTCTTTAAAAATATATAAGTTTTAAGCAAGAATAGGTAACCAAATGTCCGACATTAATTTCTATCCGTTAACCATTTCTGATGCGCAGGCGGAGACTGATAATGCGGTGTGCATTACCTTTGCAGTACCGGAACAGCAACAGAAAGTTTTTAACTTTAAACAGGGACAGTTTCTGACGTTGAAAGCCGTTATTAATGGGGAGGAAATACGGCGCTCCTACTCTATTTGCTCTGGCATTAATGACGGACATATGCGGGTGGGTATTAAGCGAGTAA
>CAWKZY010000189.1:0-3968 GCA_963854625.1 Gammaproteobacteria bacterium
GCCGCACACCCTCGCCTTGCACACATGCTGATATGCGGGCAATCCATTGGTCAAGCAAACACCGCTAGCCTTCTTGCAAGCATCCTGTCTGATCGCGATCCTTTCGGTCGAGACACCCCTGATATGAACGAGAGACTCGATATCCTCTTGGGAAAATCAAAATGTCCGAATCAACATCGTGGTTGGTTTCGCCGCGCCCATCAACTCGCCGAACAATTCATTGGGCCAATCCGTGGGTTGAAAATTGAGTTGCCCGCGCAGTCACTAAAGAGCCATCAAGTATTGGGATATCTGATTGCCTGCGCTTACCCTGATCGAATTGCTCGGCGTCGACACGCTGGCGGTTTTCAATTAGCGAACGGACGCGGGGTCAGCATTGCGGGAAACCATACCCTGGGAAAATCGAAGTGGTTGGCCGTTGCTGAGGCCGGCGGAATGGCGAGATCAATAAGCGATACAATTCAATCGGCTGCGATTTTAGATGAAACACTGTTTGAGTCATTGCTTGCCGATCAGATTGTAACTAACACCATCGTTGAGTGGGACAGCAAATCAAAGCGTTTCATTGCTGAACAAAGAGAGCAGGTCGGCTCGCTTGTTTTAAGCGCCAGCAAACTTGTAAAGGTTCCGGCTGACGCTAAACGAGATGCTCTTGTAAAGTATGTTCAAGCCTCGGGGTTGGAAACTTTACCTTTTACACCGGAACTTCGGCAATGGCAGGCGCGGGTCGAACTCGTTCGAACCACCACCGGTAATAAGGCCTGGCCCGGGGTGTCTAATGAACAACTGTTGGCTTCGATGGGCGATTGGCTCGGACCGTATCTCGAGCCCATCAATCTGCTAAGCCATTTCAAAAAGCTTGATTTGAAGTCGATTCTTACAGCGCTGCTGACATGGGAACAAAATCAACAGCTGGGCGTACTGGTGCCTCAACGGTTGCAGGTGCCGTCCGGTTCTAGCTACGCGCTTGATTACACAACAACACCGCCGGTACTAGCTGTGAAGCTTCAGGAAATGTTTGGATGCGTAGATACGCCCGCGGTCTTCAATGGTCTAGTACCACTGGCTGTTCATCTGCTATCCCCCGCCGGCAGACCAGTACAGGTTACTCAAGATCTGGCTGGGTTCTGGGATTCGTCCTATCAGGATGTCCGAAAGGAAATGAAGGGGCGCTATCCAAAACATTCATGGCCGGAAGATCCGCGAAATGCTGTCCCAACAAGAGGAATAAAAACCAGCCATAAGAATTAAAATACCTATTTGCAATATAGGGTTGATTCAGCGATGTGCAGACGGAGACCGGACCCTATTGAATATAGGAGTTCCCCTGTCTGCTTCGGCCAGAAAGCGGGCACTAGGCGCACTATAATCAGACATCAAAAAAACCACCACGATCTAAGCTGTTATGGGTCAGTAGCTTTAAGCTAAATAAATTCAGGCAGGCTAAGCAAGTGTCTGCGCTGTCCAGCGAGAAGCTTTTTACTTGATCTCTATTATATAGGCCCTGTCATTTTGACTAACCGCAACAGTGGCTGCCCTTTTTGAACTAGCTGATATGAGTGCCGGTGTTGCGGTCTAGTGGATTAAGTTGTTAAGTTATTAAATTGTTAGGGCTGCTTAGGTTTTCTCTCGGTTTTCTCTCGGTTTTCTCTAGCGTTTCTCTCGGTTTTTTGTTTTGAGCATAATTATGAAGTTTATCCACACCTCTGACTGGCACATAGGCCGTCAGTTCCACAACGTGTGTTTGCTTGAAGATCAGCGACATGTTCTTGATCAAATTGTTGATTATATTGCTAAAGAAGCCGTAGACGCGTTGGTCATAGCTGGCGATATATACGACCGATCGGTGCCTCCTGCCAAGGCTGTCGCGTTACTGGATGAGTTTATAAGTAAAATTTGTTCGGATATGACGGTGCCGATTATTCTGATTCCAGGTAATCACGATGGCGCTGAACGTTTGCGCTTTGGGTCCAGGCAGCTGAGTTCGGCGGGTTTACATATTATTGGCGATCTTAAGCAGATCGAAGAACCGGTTATTCTAGCTAGCCCATCAGGTGATGTTGCTTTTTATGGTATTCCCTACAATGATCCTGAAACTGTGCGTAATCTGTTTGACGCTGATGTTACAAGTTACGATGACGCTCATACTTTTCTTGTAGATCGAATCAAAGCAGTAAAAAATTCAGCCAAATCCAATGTGCTGATCAGCCACTGTTTTATCGACGGTGCTCAGGAATCAGAGTCTGAGAGACCGCTGTCCATTGGCGGTGCCGACCGGGTTAGTTACCAGCCCTGCGCCGCCTTTGATTATGTGGCGTTGGGTCATTTGCACAGCCCTCAGTATAAAGGCGAAGAACATATTCGCTACTGCGGCTCGATTCTTAAATACAGTTTCTCCGAGCAAGATCAGAACAAGGGTGTGACTCTGGTTGAACTCGATAGCACTGGCCTAAAAGAGGTTAAACACCTGCCACTAAAACCGCTGCGGGATATGCGGATTGTTGAAGGTGAAATGCAGGCCATTCTGGATCAGGGCAAGGTTGATCCTAATAACGGAGATTACCTGTTGGTGAGGCTGACTGACCGTCATGCCATTCTAGATCCTATGAATAAGCTACGTACGGTTTATCCCAATGTTTTGCATCTTGAGAAACCAGGTATGCTAGAAGTGGGCGAACAAAAGATGAATCGCGAAACCTTGAAGCGTGGTGAGCTGGAAATGTTTCGTGATTTTTTTGTACAAATTACTGGCCAGCCTTTAACCGAAGATCAGGGTGAGGCGATTCAGCAGACAATCACTGAACTTGATAAGCGGGAGGCACAAGCATGAAGCCTCTTTTGCTAACTATCGAAGCCTTCGGCCCCTTTGCAGGGCAAGAGTCGGTAGATTTTACCGCGCTGGGCAGCAACCCGCTGTTTCTGATTAATGGAGCAACGGGGGCAGGCAAAAGCACCATTCTTGATGCCATCTGTTTTGCATTATATGGGCAGACCACCGGTGCGGAGCGCGATGGTTCACAGATGCGCTGTGACTTTGCTAAGCCAGACCAGCTGACTAAGGTAACGCTGAAATTCTCCCTTGGGAATAAGCACTACCGCATAAGTCGCGTTCCTCAACAGGAAAAGCCTAAAAGCCGAGGAGAAGGTACCACTAGCCACTCCGCTGAGGCACAGTTCTGGGAGCTTGATGGAACGGAGGAGGGCAAACTTTTAGTTTCAAAAAAAGTGAATGATGCGACAGTCAGGGTGCAGGAGTTAGTTGGCCTTGATGTAGAGCAGTTCAGGCAGGTTATGGTACTCCCGCAAGGTAAGTTCAGAGAGCTATTGCTTGCGGACTCTAAAGATCGAGAGAAAATTTTTAGCCAGTTGTTTCAGACCTCGATATACAAGCGTATCGAAGACTTATTAAAGAGCAAGGCATCTGGCATCAAGCAGGCGGTTGAGAATCATCAGAATCAAATTCGCGGGATTCTGCAGGCAGCCGAGGTCAACACAGAGCAAGAAGTTAGGGATGAGTTGACAAGTTTGGCGCAAGAGCTAGCTACTGCTTTGGTCAAAAGAGAAGAAGCTGGGCGCAATAAAAAAGCCAGCGAGATTATTAAGGAGCGATCCGAGCAGTTGATTAAGCGCTTTGATGAGCTAGAGCAAAAGCAAGCGTTACTTGTAAACAAACAAGAGAAAGAACCTGAATTCAAAGCGATGCAGGACAGGCTTGATCAGGCACTAAATGCGGGTTCAATTCAGCCCTTGTATTCTAATGCGCAGGTAGCGGCTTCCCGCTTGATTCGAATTCAGCAAGAGCTTGCCACCAGTGTTGAAAAACTTAAGGGATGCGAGCAATGGCAAAAAAGCGCCGTGCAAATTTTCAATGAAGCAAAAACTAAAGCCGAAGAAATCAGCGCCCTAACAAAGCAGCAACTACAACTGGAGCAATTCGAGAAACAATCTATTGAGCTGCGGCAGTCACT
>CAWKZY010000190.1:0-3843 GCA_963854625.1 Gammaproteobacteria bacterium
CTGTGGCTGATCGTAAAGCTCTTGAGGACTGCCTGACTGAATTATTTGCCCTTCGCGCATGATGCAGATTTCATCACTCATCGAAAGCGCTTCCTCTTGATCGTGCGTTACCAATATGAAAGTAATTCCAACGTCACGCTGCAGGGTTTGAAGCTCAATTTGCATTTCTCGACGTAGCTTGCGATCAAGAGCTGCTAACGGTTCGTCCAGTAATAAACAAGTTGGACGGTTAATTAGTGCGCGGGCAAGGGCTACACGTTGCTGTTGGCCGCCAGACAACTCCCAAATTCTACGTTCTCCGTAACCGCTAAGCCGAACCTTTTCTAGGGCCTCATCAACTCTTTTACGAACCTCCAACTTATCTTTTTTTGGGCTGATCTGACGTAATCCATAGCCGATATTATCAGAGACGGTCATATGTGGAAATAGAGCATATTGCTGAAAAACCATATTCACTGGGCGTTTATATGAGGGAATTCCAACCACGGAGGCACCGCCAATAAAGAGTTCACCTTGAGTCGGTTGTTCAAACCCTGCTATGAGTCGGAGTGACGTTGTTTTTCCACATCCAGATGGACCCAGAAAACTATAAAACGAACCGCGTTTAACGCTCAAACAGAGGTTGTCGACAGCCACAACACCTTCAAAATGCTTGGTAACATTTCTAAACTCAATGTCCATATTATTTGAGTAACTAGGCCTAGTCGACAATTTTGTATGCTCCTAAAACACTTACCTTAACTTCAATATAGTTAACATACTACCATGTAGATTGAATAAATATACAATATTTTCCTCAATCATGGTATATATACCAAATAGCGAAAATAATAGAATAAGTAAGGGTTGAGTTTGATAAACACAAGTTTTAACGGTGAATAGCATTAATCGGTCTAAAAAAAACCAGTTTGGACAAAATTCCTGGGTCTTGTCAATTGCTGAATGTATTGACTCCCTAGGCAGCCAAACCTTTTCTCTTAATCTGGATAAGGCATTGAGAACAATTGCTGATTACGATTACTCAGTCTCATTTGCTTATCATTTGGACGAAAGGCCATTATGCCTTTACCATAGTTTCTCGACGGCTAATCGTGCTGTGTATGTTGATGACTATCTGAAGGGACCCTATCTATTAGATCCATTTTTTAAGGCATCTAGTCGTAAGGTAGATTCTGGTTTATACAGATTGCGGGATATTGCGCCAGATCGTTTTTACCAAAGTCAATATTATCGTTCTTATTACATCCAGACAGGATTAGCTGAAGAAATTTCCTACACTCTTTACCCAGTAGATGATGTTGCCGTTGTAATATCGTTAATGCGTTCGGCTGAGAGTACTAAATTCTCCGCACGTGAATTTAAATTACTGGAGAGCGTATTTCCTATTGTTGATAGCCTTTCAAGACATCACTGGCAAGAATTATCTCAGCGCTTTGAGGGTGATTTTCAAAGTACTGAAGCATGCCAGAGCCAAACAATTATTGAGAGTAGAGTGAGCGAACTGTTTACTGTCAGAATTACACCGAGAGAAACCCAAGTGGTATCGCGAATTTTAGAGGGCCACTCCTCAGAAGCCATTGCTCAAGCCCTTGGTATTTCTGTAGGCACGGTGCGCATTCACCGTCGGAATATTTATGGGAAGTTGCAAATATCGTCCCAGCAGGAGTTGTTCGATATTTTCTTTGACCAAATTAAACACTAAGAAAGCGATAAATATTGGAGATAAATGTATGCCAAACGACATTATGAATGGTCAGCCTAGCAATAGGCAACCTGCTGGTCGATTAGTGGGAAAAACTGCGGTTATAACAGGTGGTGCTGCCGGAATGGGTGCTGCGACATCTTTAGCCTTCGCTCGAGAAGGGGCAAGAGTAGCAATACTCGATATTCAAAAAGAGGCTGGTAAATCGATCGTAAAGCGTATTAATGAAATTGGAGGTATCGCTGAATTTATAGAAACTGATGTTTCAGACTCAGTTCAAGTCGATAAAGCTTTTGACCGTGTCAATGAAGTTTTTGGTGGCTACAATGTGTTGTTTAACCACGCTGGTACAATTACGGTAAAGCCGTTACATGAGACGAGTGAAGCGGATTATGAACGCTTAATGAATATCAATGTGCGTTCGGCATTTTTGGTCTGTCGCCGCGCTGTAAAAGAAATGAGTGAGAATGGTGGTGGCTCAATTGTGATAACTGGGTCAATTGCTTCCGAACTGGGTTATGCTTTGGAAGCACTTTACTGCATGACTAAAGGGGCGGTATTGCAGCTTGCGCGGAGCATTTCAACTGAATACCGGGATAGGGGCATTCGATGCAATGCAGTCTGCCCTGGGTTTGTTAAAACTGCGCATGGTTTGCGTGAAATTGATGAGCTGGATGCAGCAGGTCAAGCCTGGGAAGGGGGTGCCTTGGCGGAGGCTCAGGGTCGAATCTGTGAGCCAGAGGAAGTGGCAGCGGCAGTGGTATTTTTAGCTTCCGATGAAGCTAGCTTTATTACGGGCAATGCACTTTATGTTGATAATGGTTGGTATTCTAAAGGATAGACTGATTTAGTTGGAGTGAACTGCCTTGAGGAGACGAATTGCTGCATTAAAAGGGCCAGATTTTTTGGTAGAAAATGTCAGCACTTTATGCTGAAAATTACAAACTTAATAGTTTAAATTCCGCAGCTGCTCATAAATTTTGATGAAATAGCCTGGCTAAAGCAGCAAGTACTGCATGCAAAACTAAAGAGCATCAAAATTGATGCCAAGCAATAGAACTGGAGCATAGACTATGACCACTGTTAGTTTTACCCAAATGAAACATGGCACCCGAGAAGATTACGCCATGCTGCAAGAGTTCGAACATCAGTTCTATGCGCAAACGGCTAAAAGGTTATTGGAGGAGCTTGAGCGACAAGGTCACGAGAGCCTAGAAGGATACTCTATAAGCCGTTTGGAGCATGGTCTCCAATCTGCCACGAGAGCTTGGCGTGATGGAGCTGATGATGATTGGATTGTGGCCACTTTATTACATGATATAGGCGACGGCTTGGCACCACAGAATCACGACCGCATGGCAGCAGAAATCTTGCGTCCATTTGTGCGAGAAGAAGTGACTTGGGTCGTTGAACACCATGGCGCTTTTCAAATGATTTACTACGCCCACCACTTAGATGGTTGGAATCCCAATGAACGCGACCAATACCGTGATCATGCTTATTACCAAACTGCCGTTGATTTTTGCGAACGGTGGGACCAAAACTGCTTTGACCCACTTTATGATAGCCAGTCATTAGCCTTCTTTGAACCATTTCTCAAGCGCGTATTCAGTCGCAAAGCCTATGCACCAGAAATCATTAAAACGGACAACATGGCAGGATTGCCTGCCATTATTTGAGATAGACCCAACTTGAAAATCTTGTACACAATCATAGAAACGCTAAGCAGCAAAGGCTGAAATATCAACACTAAGCGCATTCCAAGTTGGTTAGATCATGTTATAAATTGTCATATTTTACTTTGGTGGTGGACTAGCCGAAAGTGTAATGAAGAAGAAGTAATTCCCCAAGGTTCCAACTTTGGCTACCCACGGGTGGTCTTTTTTGTGGGTGGTTCTAAGTCACTCAGATTAACCGAGTTAACACCACTGTAAAATAATAATATTTTTTTCCGATATTTTGGTGTAAAACTTAACTTTAGCGCATTGTTTAGTATTGATAAGTGTTTGTAAAAACGTGTGCTAAGTTGTTGATTCTATTAGGCTAGATTGATTAGTATTTTGGTAACGGAAAAGTACTAGATCCTAGTAACTACCGGGGTTTGCGTCCGATTGGACATCTGCCTGGGGGGCAGGGGGTCG
>CAWKZY010000191.1:0-3841 GCA_963854625.1 Gammaproteobacteria bacterium
TCATACATTTTGACAGCTTTGTCTATGTTCGATACATCAAAAGCAGCTTCGGCGACTCTTGCTGTGACCCTTGCTCGCAAAAGGACCTCTTGTTGAGGTAGTAGCGCAAGAGCTTGCTGCCCTGCACTTAAGGTAGCTTGAGCGTCATTGTCTAGTGAGCTAATTTCTGTTCGATAGGCGTGGTAATACCCCTCGTTTAATTGAAAAGCGCCATTGCTTAGGGCCTGATCTAATATATTCGACATGATGCCCGTGCCGATGAGCCTTATAATTTCTGGTTCTACCCATTCAGGTATATGCACATCTAGTGGTGCATAAGGGCGGAGCCGGTTCTGCAAAACATCTGCGTTAGCAAACAGCGCCGCTGCTCTTCGTTCAGCTCGCCAGGCATCTAATTGTAACGAAAATGCAGTAATCCGTGAGTCGAACGATTCTCTCCAATTCATAGTGGCACGATTCTCCAGAAGTACTTGATACTCTGTCCTATTCGCCATCATATTGACTAAGGCTGCATAGGAATCTTTTTGTGAATCATCGGCACTATAAGACCCATTGCGATCGGGCTGATTAAGGGCGGTTGCAGTTAAATTGATAGCGTCCTGCGAATATCCGGCCAATAGAAGGAAGTTAGCACTGACCAGGAAATGCTCAGCTCTATTCATTTTGCTCACAATTGGCTCCTGTTGCTCCCGCCAAACCAACATTCGATCTAACGCGGTTCTTGCATCATCGAAGCGGCCTTGATTCATAGTTAGGTAAAGTTTGTAGATCCAAGGATCCGCGACGCTCTCTGGGTTGAGATACCGGGTGGCTTTATCTAGATAGGCCTCGGCCTCATCTATCCGCAGTAGGCTTAATGAGACTTCAGCGGCATTGCTTAAATAGACGGTATCACTGCCCCCATTAGAATCGTCGCTGATAGCGCGCTCGCAAGCGGTCATCGATTCGATTGGTGCGAGGCTGGCAAGGTCTGCGGCGCAGAGCGTGTTCCAGGCTCTAGCTTTAGCGCGGTCACTTGCGTCGGACTCAAGTACCTTATTGGCGCTTGCCTTAGCTCCGTCAAAGTCTTTGAGTTTTATAAGAGGCCAGCCTTTAAAAGACTCTACGTCCTGGCCATATACTTCGTTAATGAGCTCTAAATAAGCGAGTGACTTAAGTTGATCTCCCATTAATTGATGCACGTAAGACAGTTGGCTAAGAGTAAGATAGTGCCATTGATAGTCGCTAGAACTGAGGGCTTCAGTCAGGGAGGAAAATCCAGTCAATTCTTCTGCTTTGTTTAAATGGTAAAGGGCCCGAGGCATATTGCCTTCTATCGTAAAAAGTATCTCACTAAAGGCGAACTGCGCCGCTGCTAAGTCAGGTTTTTCTCGAATCCATTGCTGCGCCAATTCCCGTGCTTTTACAGTTTGTTGCAAGCTTAGTGCATCACATATCTCCAATGCACGACGCTCGCTTATATCAGTCATACCAAAGCACAGCGCCTGTGGGATTCTTGGGATGGCAATACTGCTTAAATCCGTCGACGAATCTTGCCCAAGCGTTAACTGGCCGCTGTAAAGCAAGGCAGTGCCGAGCAATGTGAGTCCTATTTTTTTATAACCCCATAAGCAAATCGATTTTTGAAACATTATCCCAAGGTGCCTCGGGCAAGTTGTTCCATTGGTTCTTGCATATTGTCTAGCAAAATTTTGTTCATATCAGAAACCCCAGGTGCCAACTCGATGCGGTGTCCTAGAACTTTGGGTAACAGCAACTCGATATCTTCAGCACTAACGAAGCTGCGTCCTCGCAATGCCGCGCTTACCTGCAGGGCAGGCAACATGAGTACGATGCTACGGGTTGAATTTCCTTGTAGAACACGCTCGTCAGTACGCAGGTTTCTGGATGTGTCGACCAGCGCGGTTTTTACTGCGTCGCTAACATAAACTGACTCTTCTATGATCTTGCGAGCCTCTAAAACATCGTGACGGCTGATGGTTATTTTATTGCTATCTTGTTTGCGTTGTTTTAGCGTGTTTAAAACTTCCAGCTCAGCATCGCGATCAATGTGGTCCATTGTTAGCTTAAACAAAAATCTGTCAAGTTGAGGCGTAGGTAGGGGGTAGGTGCCGACCAAATCTAAGGGATTCTGTGTAGCTATGACAAAAAACAAATCATCAAGAGGATAAGTCACGTTATCGACAGTCACTTGTTTTTCCCCCATCGCTTCAAGCATTGCAGACTGAACCTTTGGCGAGGTTCGGTTTATTTCGTCGGCAAGAACCACATGAGCAAAAAGAGGGCCGCGGCGAAAGTGAAAGGCATTACTATTGCTGTCGAATATTGGAACACCAGTTACATCTGATGGCAGAAGATCTGGGGTAAATTGAATTCTTCGAAAAGCGGCAATCGGGCTTTCTTTATCGCTTGACTCAATAACAATAGCTTCGCCTAGTGCTTTAGCTAGTGTTGTTTTTCCAGAGCCTGGGAAATCTTCCAATAAAACATGTCCATCCGCAATTAAGGCGATAATTGCCATCTCAATAACATCGTCTCGGCCCAAAACTTGGGCTTTAACCGCACTGGACAGCCTATGCAGTGTTTGGGTAGCCCGCCCTAATAAACTGATTTCGCTCTTATCGCCAACCTCATCTTGTACGGGTTCATTTGAAGGGGTTTCTGTCAGGGAATCTGTGCTCATTTTTATGTCCGTTTTTTCTAGCTCTAAAAAAATACTGAGGCGTTGTTACTTTGACCAAAGCCAGGTTAGCGGGTTAAGAAGCGCCCAAGTCCGGCGTCCGGCTGATACGCTTTGGCGCAACTCTGAAGCAATAGCAGACTTAAGGTGCTGCCATTGTTGTTTGCTAAGGTTTTCCGCCTCAGTGCTTCCTAGCGCAATCTCAAGGTGTTTGGCTGTGAGTATTTGCATGCTGGGGCTGGCAGAACTCGCCCGTGTGGCAAATTGCTCACGACTCTCTCCATAGTTCCGGTGAATGCCTACTGCTGAGAGCAGGTCCAGAGCGGCTCTGTAGATGAGCCGATGCTGATTTTGTGGCTTGCTGTAAGACGGTGCCCACTGCCGGTAAGTTTTCACTAGATATGAACTCAACAGCATGATCGCCAGCAAGCTATAAAGCGTGTTTAGCACGGCATCAAAGTCGATTAGTGAATCTTGCCGCGTCTCAAGATAGTCATCAAAGGATGCTTCATCGCGAAGCATGTCACCTAATAATTGCTGAAGTTCATTCTGCGGATCTGTAGTCATATCGACGAGAGTTTGCTGTGGTGCTGGGTCAACAATAACCCAGCCTATATCTTTGAAGTATATCTCTGGCCATGCATGGCCATTAATAGCTTGAATTAGAAGTGACGATCCACCTCCGCGGTTTGTGGCAGGAACTGAATAGCCAATGCCTACGCGTGCGGGGATGCCCAAACTTCGGTAAAGATAAGTTGCAGCGAAAGAAAAATGCATGCAGTAGCCGGTTAGATCGCCAAATAGAAATGAGGCCGCTGGATCAGATTCATAGGCATGGTCATTTTTAAGGCTGTAAATTCCATTTTCGTCTAGATAGGTTTTTATAGCCCAGGCTTTTGCATAGGGATCGTTGGTGAATTCAGGGCGTAAATTTGACGTCAGCTCGGTGGCGAGCTGAAGATACCGAGGGTCGTCAGGAAGCTCGAGGTACTCCTGCATTAAATCCTCTGACCAATCGCTGCGTCCAGTTTCTCGGCCTAGTAAAAAATCGAAGTCATATTCTGGTGCTAGTGAATAGGCATCGTAAGTTCGCTTGAAACGCAGATCGTTTGGGTTCGATGTGCTTTCATAGGCAATGGGGCTGCTTAATCCAAAAGGTGA
>CAWKZY010000192.1:0-3835 GCA_963854625.1 Gammaproteobacteria bacterium
CTAGCCCCATAATAGAATCGAACTATTATCAAGAATCAAACTGAAATTTTAAGCCATGCGGATCATCATCCCGTTTAAACCCATTAGAAAAGTGATTTTACTGGCGTCCGCTTATTTTTTGACTGGGAACTTTTACGCCCAATTAAGCGCTGTCGAGACCTACTAAATCCAACATTACAACTTTGGCGAGGTACAGCATGCTGCAGCTGAGCATTCCCCTTTTCTTAGGCTGCTAACCCTCTGGGAAAACGGGGCCGTAAGGCTCGTTTATAATCACAGCGGCGCGCTCCGACGTTAGCGCAGATAAAATTATTGCAAAACTTCAACCAACTTTCCGAACAATGGAAACATAGCAGACTTAGACTTTTAATTCCTTGGCGAGTTCAGAGCCGGCCCCTCAGGATCACCTCTTTTTCTACCATTAGACGACTTGACTACCTGCCTAATGTTGATGGCAGCTTTTAATGGGGCCAGTGCGAGTATAAATTTAACCACGCTAGAAATGTTGTAACCCCGAATTATTATCCAAATCAATGGGGTTAAAGCGAGCTAGAAAATTTCAATTTTTAACTTCGTACGCGGATCAACACCAATTAAGTATGTCCCAAGGATTTAACCTTAGGAAAACATAAGCAGTTTAGACGATACAAGCAGGCAAAGTATAAGCGAATAGTTAGATCTGGAAAGCCAAGATAACCAGGCTAAGCTCGCTGCCAATCATAAAGGCTGAGTCGGAGAGGAGGGCCTGCCATTAAAATTTCTTCAGCAAGCCCTTAATAGGTTTTTAATTTTCTTTCAATTAGCATCACCGATGCTCTTTATAAGTTCTCAATAATCTTCGATGAACTCTTACTCAGCCACAATAAAATCTAAATGAATGACGCCACGGAGATAACTTATTGCCTGAGCGATTGTGCCTCCATCAACATCGACAATTTTATTTGCTTCACGCATTGTGTCATCCGTGACCTTCCCAACCAAAGCTTGTAATGCACTGACAAATTTTTGGTTATTTGCGGCCGCTGCGGACGCAATCAGGAAACCATCATATGGAAGCAAGGCATTACGAGGGTCAGTTAACATAATAAGGTCATAGGCTGCGAGTCGGCCATCTGTTGAGTAAGCAGCTATAACATCTACCTGCCCGTTACTCACTGCGGAATACATTAACGTTGTATCGAAAGTCAGTTTCTCTGCAAAATCTATCGAGTAGGTGTCGCGCACGGAAGCCCATTCGGGACGCCCGAAAAACTCTAAGTCACCACCGCCAATCAGTTGGCCTGCAATAGGCACTAGGTCATCGATTGAGGTAACCCCTAATTCAATCGCCCTCGCTTTTGTCATCGCAAAGCCATAGAGATTCTTGAACCCCATGGATCCAATGTTGACTAGATCGTCGGTCTCTTGAATATAGTCCGTGACCTGCTCAAGCACGGCAATCCTTCCTGGGTTATCTGATTTACCCATCACATTAGCCCAAACTGTTCCGCTGTATTCCAGATAGGCATCGATACTGCCATCGCTTACCGCTTCGTAGGCAACCGAACTCCCCATACCCAGCCGAAGGTCGACTGTAAAGCCGACGCTTTCTAACTCAGCCGCCAGCAAACCAGACATAATATATTGCTCAGTGAAGCCTTTGCCGCCGATGATAAAATCAGCCTTTGGCTTAGGCCAAAGCGTATACGCCGAAAGAGAAAGGCCTGCCAGCGTGGCCACTATGACAGCGAGTTTAATCTGACCATACCTCTGAGAAGGCCGGCCCTTGGTTTTGTTTTCAAATAACCATTGGATTCCCGCGATAAACCAGTCCAGCGACACCGCCAGAGATGCGGAGGCCAATGAACCTACGGTGACCGCGACAAGATTGCGCGTTTGCAGGCCAGTAAATATATAGTTACCAAAACTGGTAGCACCGACCAAAGTTGAAAGTGTTGCAAGTCCAACGGTCCAAACCGCAGCCGTCCGAATGCCCGCGATAATAACAGGCATCGCTAACGGGATTCTCACCTTGATTAGGATTTGTGATGACGACATGCCAATTCCTTGAGCTGCCTCTACCACCTCGGCTGGCACAGTCTCCAAACCGGTAACCGTATTACGTACAATCGGCAGCATCGAATAAAGCGTCAACGCGATTATGGCAGGCAGAAAGCCGATTTCACCACCCAGCATAGCGACCACCAGCGCTAAAATAGCGACGCTAGGAATTGTTTGAATAATGCTAATAATCGAAAGCAGCGGCTGTTTCGCTCTCGCAGACTGTGTGGCAATTACCCCAAGAGGCACACTGACAACGACTCCCATAAATAAGGCAACAAGAGTAAGCGCCAAGTGTCCCTGAAAATAGACGGGCAATAACTGCAGCTGCTCTTGTAAATTACTGTCCATCAGTTACTCACTCTAGCTTAACCCTACATTGGCTGACTGCATTAGGCGTTCGAGCCGATCAGTTCGACGCTTAGGTGTCTCGACTAGGTCTTTTACATACTCGTGCTGAGGATTGTGTAAAAGCTGTGCGGGCGTATCAATCTGAAGAACCTGCCCATCTTTCATGACAGCGATACGATCGGCCATCAACAGAGCCTCTGTCATATCGTGAGTGACCATAATGACAGTCAAGTTCAATTGAGCTTGAATGCGCTTGAACTCTTCTTGCAACATATCTCGATTAATTGGATCGAGGGCTCCAAATGGCTCGTCCATCAATACTACCTCAGGATTTGCAGCTAATGCCCGCGCCACACCTACACGCTGCTGCTGCCCGCCTGACAACTCATTAGGCATGCGGTCGGCAAATTCTGCATAGGGCAAACCAACAAGCTCAAGAGTCTCTTGGCAGCGCTTGGTGATTTCTTCCTTACTCCAATTCAATAACTGCGGCACAGCCGCTACATTCTCGGCGACTGTATGATGGGGGAACAAACCGATACCTTGAAAAACGTAGCCAATATTTCGCCTTAGTGATTCGGGATTCTGATCAAGAATATTCTTGCCATTAACAATGATTGTCCCGCTGCTAGGCTCCTCTAGGCGGTTTATCATTTTTAAAGTGGTGGTTTTGCCACTTCCTGATTCGCCAACAAGCCCAAGAAACTCGCCCTTGCTAACAGTAAAAGAGGTATCAGCCACAGCGAAGCTGCGACCACCATCGAAAGATTTTTGAATGCTTTTGAGTTCAATCATGAGCGGCCCAGTCTAACAAGCTCAGAGGAACACTACCAATGCAGACCTAACTGCTTCTCAGCAGCTGTTAATCTCTGACTTTGTTCTATAGAGTTTCACGCCTGTATTAGCTTGAAAGACTGAGCAAAAAAAGTGAATACGAGGCAAACTGAAAAATTAGTTTGGTGATGACAATTAATTAAAAACTAATTCTAACGAAAATCAAAGGATGAATAGGCAATGGCAAAAAATAAATTTCAAGCATTTGAACTTGAATACTGTCAGTCAATTTGGGAGCAGAAAGTAGAGATAAACCTGACCGAGAGTGGTGTTCACCCAGTGACACTCTCAGAGCTGATTGGCGATGATTCTGACCTCCAGGAAAAGCTTCTTGCTCTGGAGATTAACTACCCTCATGTAAATGGCATTCCATTGCTCCGAGAGCGCATTGCCGCTCTTTATGACAACGCGAACACCGAGAACGTATTGGTCACTGTGGGAGCCGCAGAGGCGAATCATATTGCTATACAAACGCTTATTCAGCCAGGTGACGAAATCGCGACGGTTACCCCAACCTATAAGCAGGTCTGGGGTATAGCTGAGAACCTTGGCGCGATTGTAAAACCATTTGCTCTAGATTCTCGAAATAACTGGGCTTTGGACATCGACC
>CAWKZY010000193.1:0-3830 GCA_963854625.1 Gammaproteobacteria bacterium
TAACCTACACCTGTTTTCTCGATTGTTTCCCATGTAAATCTCGCTAATTTATTGTTCAAATATCCTTTGGTACTTGCATTTAAATTCACTAAAAAACCACCAATATCTAAATCTTTCGTATAAGCGGCTAAGCGAAGGCTCTTGTCACTAATGAAGTGCTCGACTACACTTTCATCAACATCCCAACGTCCCGCGATCTCGGAAATGGTAAAATTGTCTTTCTCAGGTACATTATCTAAATTAAGTTTCATGACTACCTTCCTGTGTCACTCCCTCAATATAATATCCAAGTCAGGCGGTGAAGGTGTCCGCTTTTCGCTCCGTCGAGCTAGACTTGGAAAACTTGGTTTATTTGTTTGCGCTATGAATTGGCACCACATCGGCACCCGCCTTTAATCCATCCAGATAGTCGCTATACCATTGCATCATTTCTGTGCGCTCTGCGAGGTACTGTGATCGATTATAAGCCGCTCTAACCTTGTTGCGTTCACCATGGGCTAGTTGCCGCTCAATCACGTCTACACGAAAGCCCGACTCATTCAAGATGGTGCTGGCTGTTGTTCTAAAGCCGTGCGCGGTGGCATCAAACTTTAACCGCTTTCGAATGGCATAGGTTAAGGTATTTTCACTCATGGGCTTTCGGTGATCATGTGAGCCGGGGAACACTAGGTCATAATTACCGGATAGTTCTTTCACCAGTTTCAACAGGTCGATGGCTTGCGTCGATAGCGGGACTATATGTTCTTCATCCATTTTCATCTTTTCGGCCGGTATGCGCCAGATTGCTCTATCCAGATCAAAGTCTTTCCATTCGGCAGAACGCAGCTCGCCAGGGCGGACAAAAGTAAAGGTGATTAACTTCAAGGCGTGCTGGGTCAGCAAATAGCCTTGATAGTTGTCTAGTGCGTTCAGGTAGGCTGGCAGTTCATCAAGCTTTATAGATTTGCGGTGTTTTACCTTGCGAGTTTGTATCACGCCCTTGAGCGCATCTACGGGGTTAAATTCTGCATGACCCGTTTGTATGGCATAACGGAAAATTGAGCTGATACGCTGTTTAATACGCCCCGCAACATCGAGTGCGCCGCGTTCCTCAATTTTTCTAATGAGATATAAAACATCTGTCGTCCTAATATCTCTGATCGGTATATCGCTCAGGTGCGGTAAGACATCGGCTTTAATAGTTTGCCATACCCCTTGCGCATGGCCTTTACTCCATCGACCCGATTCTTTTTTGTGCCATTCTTCTGCTATCGGTTTAAAATTGCTGCCTGCAATTGTTGCCTTCGATTGTCGATTATTAATAACCGGATCGATCCCTTTGTGTATGAGTCGCTTAGCCTTTAACGTAGCGTCTCGCGCACCACTCAGCGTTACCACGGGATAAACACCCAGCGCTAATGTTTTCTGTTTGTTTTGATATCGATAGGATAATCGCCAATACTTTGAACCGTTCGGTCTGACTTCTAAATTGAGGCCGCGCCCGTCAGCTAATTTATAAGTGCCTGCTTTAGATTTAGCCTGTTTAATCTTTACAGCTGATAATTTACCGCTAAAAGTTTCTACTTCTTTCCTGTCCATTTTGTTGGTACATCCTTAAATCGAACTCAGATACCAACAAAGATACCAACAACTATTCAGGATGTCAAAAGACACTAAAAAGCACTACAAGCCGATAGAATGGCTTTAAATAAGGGTTTAGAAGGATTTAAGGATGCTGCAAGACGTTAAAAAACAAGGAAATGGTGCCCAGAGCCGGAATCGAACCGGCAAGCCCGTTAGAGCGGCAGATTTTAAGTCTGCTATGTTTACCAATTTCATCACCTGGGCGTGATTTCGTGCTGCTGTCTTAGCCTTTAAGACAAAAATATGGAGGCTGAGGGCGGAATCGAACCGCCGTTGACGGCTTTGCAGGCCGCTGCATGACCACTCTGCCACCCAGCCAATGGGTGCTTATACATATTACGTTATTTCTGAACTAAAACCAAAAAAAACCTCGACTGGGTCGAGGCTTCTTATTTGGAGCGGGAAACGAGATTCGAACTCGCGACCCCAACCTTGGCAAGGTTGTGCTCTACCAGCTGAGCTATTCCCGCGAAGAGGCGCCATTCTATAGAAACACTAAATAGTGTCAAGCCACCATGGGCATTTAATTAAGTTATTTTTCAACCATTTTCTGTGATGACTGGCCATGCAGCTTTAAGATAAAGAACCATCGATATTATAGTGAAGATTGCGGCCAAATAATAAAAGCCAAGCCCAATTTCAAACATTGAATAACCAAAAATAGTTTCAGCATAAATCATTAGAAATAATGAAAATAGCTGAGCTGCAGTCTTAACCTTTCCAATAAACGATACTTTTATAGTCGCTCGGCTACCCAGCTCTGCCATCCACTCTCGCAAGGCTGACACGGTTATTTCTCGTGCAACAATAATTACGGAGGGCAAAGCAACATAAATACTGGGATTAGCCTCTACGATCAATATGATCGCCGCAACAACAATGAGTTTATCTGCGACTGGATCAAGAAACGCGCCAAAGGCAGACTCTTGTTTGAGCATACGCGCCAAATAACCGTCAACCCAATCTGAAAAACAAGCGACTCCAAAGATGGCTGCAGCGACTTGATTGGCCCAATTGAACGGCAAATAAAATACGATAACAAAAATCGGAATTAATGCGATACGTAAAAGTGTGATACCGGTAGGTAGCGTGATTTTCATGATGCTATTAGGAAACGAGTCAATTCAATTTGGACAGTCTAGCTGTGACTAGTACTGATCGGATGGCATAAAAAATAAATTATGCATGAAAAGTATCATAGATCACTTGCGCGGTCTCTCGATTAATACCTTTGATCTTCATTAGCTCTTCTATACCTGCTGCTTGAACGCCCTGAAGACCACCAAACTTGTTGAGTAGCAGCTGTCGCTTTTTGGCACCAATGCCTGATATCTGCTCTAAACGAGATGTGTTTCGAGTTTTGGCTCTAGCTTTACGATGACCAGTAATAGCAAAGCGATGTGCTTCATCTCGTATTTGTTGAATCAGCAGTAATGCTGGAGAATCCATTGGAATATCCATTCGGGCATAATTTTCATCAATAATGTCTTCGTACCCTGCTTTTCTATCAGGACCCTTTGAAACGCCAAAGACCCGCATGTTTTGTTTAACTGAAAAAATATTCAGATCTTCCATGACGTCTAATGCCACATGGAGCTGTCCTTTACCTCCATCAATTAATATAAGATCAGGCAAGAGGGTTTCGTTGTCTTTACGCTTGGTATATCGTTTTTCAAGCACTTGTTTCATTGCAGCATAGTCGTCCCCTGCCGTAACGCCATTAATGTTGTAACAGCGATACTCTGACTTGACGGCTCCCTCTCGATTAAATACCACACAAGATGCTTTTGTTGACTCACCCATGGTGTGACTAATATCGAAGCATTCTATTCTTTCAGGCGCAGATTCAAGGTGTAGTTCTTCAATTAAGGATTGGAAACGTTTATTTAAATGGCTCGCTGATAACAAATGGACCCTAAGTGATTGTTTTGCATTATTAACTGCATTTTCTAGTGCGTGGCGACGTTTTTCTCTAACACTATTTGATAGTTTCACTTTCTTTTCTGCTAAGTCACTCAGGGTAACTTCTAATGCCGTTTGATTGGGCAATACGTGACTAACTATAATTTCACCCGGGGATGGATGGCGTGAGTAATGTTGCATGATAAAAGCTTCAATCAACTCAGGTTCAGCCGCATCAAGCTTTGTTTTGCTAATGAAGGGTTTATTACCCAGCGATGTTCCATTTCGAATCATAAATAATTGAA
>CAWKZY010000194.1:0-3768 GCA_963854625.1 Gammaproteobacteria bacterium
GAAATCACATTAAAAATCAAAAATATGGAGCAGGCAAACAAAAGCACTCCCTCGGCAACTCGGCCATATTCCATGAAAAATACCGATAATGCAGCAACCGCGATACCTGGTACCAAACCATTTGCGCCATCCGCCATATTGAAGGCATTGATAAAGCCGACACAAACAACCGTCACTAAGAGCCAGCCTAGAAGAGGCATTCCCAGTAAAAAATCGAGCCCCCACACACCAACCTCACTGGGGATAAATTCAGGACAGACCCACAGGAGAGCACCAAAGACCACCAACTTAGATATCAACCGCAGGCGTGGTGTTAAAAAATCAGGTTTAATGTCCTCCGCTAAGCCCAACACAGCGCAGAGGAAAATGGCTCCCCAGAGATACAAATTACGCTCCTCTCGAACCACCCCTGGGGTGTAGGGTGAGAAGAGCACTAGCCCAACAACATAGCTTATAAAAACCACGCAAATAGCCAGACCCCCAAGGCGCGAAGACTCAACCGAACTGATACCGTGGGAGGCAGATGAGTCCCTGCCAATAGCCACATAAGACAGCAAGGTCATCAGCAATATAACGCCGACGCCAGCCATTCCAAAACTCATCAAGGCAACGACCGACATGAACATAATCTTAATCGAGATTTTGTTCACTGATAATCCTGTTTATTTTTGACTGCACTAGCGTTGGCGGCTGCAGACTTTGCGCCCTGATCGCTTAGGATAACGGTACGCATACCATTGGCAACAATCACCGCAACAATCTTAGAGCCGAAAAAACCGACTAACACCTGACCTTCAGTCGACGGACCTTCTGCGACAACTGGGCCCTGATTTAATACCGCATTGGTACTGAGGCGGGCTGCATAAATGATGCCCACAGGTAACAATAAAAGAACGGCAATCACTAGGGCTGTTATCTTACGGGTCATGTGGCCGACATATGTTCTTGGAAGCGCGCAGTCTAACGAGTATCCATAAAAATTCAACTATAATCTACTCGACATTCCATAACTTTGTGCTCCGCGCCCTAGGGTTACCCTGGACAAAAACCTAGTCACCACCAGCGCTAGCGAATATTCTTTGACGCTGACGTGCTGATGGCCAGCCTAAACAACACTTACGATAAAAAAATAGCGCCCGGTAGAGCTGTCAGTTGCAACGCTAGCGACAGACATACAAAATTAAGTGGGTCGGACGTGGCGGGCTAATGGTGTTAGCCGGAAAAGGCATGCACATAGAGACCATCATTAAAACTATCACATCAGACCCAGCGCTCTAGTCTCGTTTATTAAAGCTAGTCAGCGGCAGCGTTGCTTTGACTTTCTGATTGAGCAAATTTATTAAGACAATGGCACGACTGTTGCCGTCTGGCTGAGAAAAAATTGCCTCGAGACCCCGAAATGGACCATCGAGAATCTCCAGTCTGTCGCCTGCATTAGGTAGATTTGAGACCACCTCATCAGCGAAATGTGTGACCCGCTGTTTGAGGCCCTCAATCAAAGACACCGGAACCTTGACTGGAGAACCCGCACAACTGACAAACTGCAAGACGCCACGGGTTGATCTAATCGTCATGGCAGATATTTTTTCATGATCAAAATTAACAAACAGATAGCCCGGGAAAAGTACCTCATCGACTATCACTCGCTTACCTCGGGATATTTTCTCCACTGAAATCTGCGGACAAAAAGAACTGACGCCCTGCCTCTCCAAATTTTCGATAGCGCGAAGCTCTTCCCTCGCTTTGGTCTGTAGCAAGTACCAGCGGCCGAACACTTCTCCCGTCATGGTTTCGCTCTCCCATTATGAGTTCCTGTGCGCAGGGCCAACATACTTACGCTTACTCGAGTAGACATAAAAGTTCTGCCTCGCGTTTAGCCAGCAAAACTTTGTCTGCCCTTGTCTCCAAATTGAGCCTGACTACCGGCTCGGTATTACTCATGCGTAAATTAAAACGCCAATCAGCAAACTCCATCGATATACCGTCGGTAATATCCGTCGACAGAGCCTCAGCCTCAAAATGTGCCCTTACACGCTCGATCGCCGCCGCCGGATCGGCAATCTTGCGGTTGATTTCGCCGGGTGACGGGTAGGCCTCTACCATCGCGCTGACCAATGCTGACAGGGGCTTGCCACTGCTGCTGATCAGTTCCATAACCAATAGCCAGGGAATCATGCCGCTGTCGCAGTAAAAGAAATCGCGGAAGTAATGATGGGCACTCATCTCGCCGCCGTAGACGGCGTCTTCAGCACGCATGCGCTCTTTAATAAACGCATGACCCGTCTTAGACTGCACAGCCTGACCACCGCCCTGCGCAACGACATCAATAGTGTTCCACGTCAGGCGCGGGTCATGGACAATTTTAGCCCCCGGATTTTTGCGTAGAAATGCCTCTGCAAGTAGGCCGACAATATAATAGCCCTCAATAAATTGACCCTTCTCGTCAACTAAAAAACAGCGATCGAAATCACCATCCCAAGCAATACCCATATCAGCTCCGTGCTCCAGAACCGCATTAATCGTCGGCGCACGGTTTTCATGCAGCAAAGGGTTTGGGATACCATTGGGGAACGTCCCATCCGGAGTATTGTGGATTTTAATCAGCTCAATGGGCAGGCCCAGTGACACAAATCGTGCCTCTAGCGCGTCAACCACATGCCCTGCTGCACCGTTGCCCGCATTCATAACCAGCTTTATTGGCTTTATTTTGTGCAGATCAACATAGGTAAATAGGTGATCAAGATAAGCGTCCAGTATCGACATTTTCTGATAGCCACCGCGCGTCGATGCCTTGGCTGTTGAGAAGGTATTTTGCTCGGCTAGACGTTTGATATCCAGCAGCCCTGTGTCTGAACTGATCGGACGCGACCCCTCTCGAATAGGCTTCATACCGTTGTAATCAATTGGATTGTGACTGGCTGTCACCTCAATGCCGCCATCGGCCTCTAAATACGACGTGGCAAAATACACCTCTTCGGTGCCCACCATCCCAATATCGATCACATCGGCCCCAGCGTCTCTAATCCCTTCGCTGAGCGCGCCCTTAAGCGCCTCACTGGTCAAGCGAATATCGCCCCCCAACACCACAGTTTTAGGCTGTAAAAACTCACCATAGGCTCGACCGATTCGGTAGGCGATATCTTCATCTAACTCGGTACCCAGTTGACCACGGATATCGTATGCCTTGAAACAGGTTAGCTCTGACATACTATGCAATTCTCTTGTAAAGGGTGCTTAGACACCAAAATAGGCCGCTCGAGCAGCACATGAGTAGACCGAGTGACACCCGCTCTGCCAATGTTATAGCAACAACAGGGGTCCAACGGACCAACAGGGTACAGTCAAATGTCGCCCCGCCAGACTTCGCGATCAGCAGCATATTCTGATTGTAAAAAAACCGGTCGCCAAGACGACCGGCTGTTTTATGGAGCCCAGTCACGTTAGCTTATATCATTCTAACGCAATTACCTCGTCATTTTTACTCAAAGTGCGCTCACCGACCCCCTTCACATTCATCAAAGCATCCTTTGTTTTGAAAGGCCCGTTGGCATCACGATAGGTCACAATAGCAGTAGCAGTGACCATGCCAACCCCTTTTAGCGCCGCCGCAATCTGCGGCGCTGATGCCTGATTAATGTTAATGGCACTTACATCCGCTGGCACCTCCATGAAACGACTCTCATCAATCGATTCATCGGCAACCAACGCCGAGGATAAGAGCACCAATATTGAAGTAATAAAAAACAGGTATTTAAGTGAAATTTTCAT
>CAWKZY010000195.1:0-3647 GCA_963854625.1 Gammaproteobacteria bacterium
AGCAACACCTTGCCCGTAAACCCTAGATCACTCTCCTGAATTCGAAAATGATATTGGACGCCAAACTCTGTGGTCCGGGGCAAACTCACTACCGACCCATCGACAGTCACATCCAATCCTTCTAAAGCCGCCGGTAACCAAGCATCCAGACCGCTGCGCCCCCAATAAACATGCCAACTAAATCCCAACAAAAAGGACATTAGACCCGCCATACCCAGCTTCGTTAAATACCGCGCCCTATCTGATTTACAGAGGCGGGAAATAATTAACCAAACAATAACCATAGAAAGTGTGAAGGCGGCCGCGACCTTGAATAGTAGCCAAGACAAGCAAGGCAAAGCGATCACCGTTAACATTCCGAGGGAATAAGCAATCAAGGAGAGTTGAAGCACAGCGAGCTCCGAGAGACAGGAGCTTTTACCTTAGTAAAGGACGCGGGTTTTGACCAAGAATCTGTGTATATTTACAACGCTGCGAAATAAACGAGAACCTATTCGGTCCGCAGTGCCTCTGCAGGCTGGATTGCTGCCGCTTTTCGGGCCGGGTAAACCGTTGCCAGCAGAGACAGCACAAAAACCCCTATAACGACGAAGACAACATCCAAAAGATTCAATTCAGAGGGAAGAAAGTCTATCGGGTAGACATCAGCATTAAGAAACTGCACACCCAACGACGCCTCTAAACTCACTGCAAACGCGGAGACATTAAGTGAGCCAATGACACCCAACACCACCCCGATAGTAATCGCAATTGAGCCTATGAACAGCCCTTGCCACATAAATATATGACTAATCATCTTTGGGCTCGCACCCATCGTTCGAAGAATTGCTATATCGCCAGTCTTATCACGCACGATCATAATCATACTGACTACGAGGTTAAATGCCGCAACACCAATAAGTAGCCAGAGCATGAAGCCTATTATGGTTCTCGAAAACTGAATGTTTCGGTAGATGCCGCCAAACTGGCTAGTCCAGCTCGAGACCGTTACTCCGTAGGGCATTTCATTGTAAAGCATGAGTCGAATCTGATCGGCCGCTAAAACATCATTACTGCGCAGCCGCAGGCCATTATAGTCAGCTCTTATTCTAAACAACGCCTTAAGGGCAGACAGGTTGGTAATAACCAGCGCGTTGTCCAATTCTTGAGAGCCCACTTTAAACAGGCCCACTATCGTAAAATTTTTGAAAATCGGTCTCGGCGAAATTGGATTAATAGATATAACCGATGAAAACAACTCGATGTCATCACCAAGTCCAACCCCAAGCTGCTGAGCAAGGGGCTCGCCAATCACTACACCCCAACGGTTATCTATGAGGGCTTCTAAACTGCCCTGACGAACAAACCGGCCAATTGCTGAGACTGACGATTCGGACTGAGCCTCAATACCATTGATTAGTACACCCCGACTACTTCGAGTAGTGGCGGCAATACCTCCTACCTCAATCACTGGCGCGACAGCTACTATGCTGCTTTGCTCCGCAATACTGGCACGGATATCCGCCCACTGTGCTGGGCCGAGGTTTTCATCGGTGCTTATTGTCAAATGGGGAACGATACCGAGGATATTTTCACGCATTTCACGATCGAATCCGTTCATCACAGACAGAACAGTGATTAAAATGGCAATGCCCAAGGCCAAACCAAAAATAGAAATCGCCGACATGAAGGAAACTAAATGGCTTCGCTTACCAACACTTACATAGCGTAAAGCAATAAAGCGCGGAATAGCGACTATGGAACTGTTACTTAAGGAATTAGCCGACAAGCTGTCCATCCTCAAGAATAAGCTTGCGATCCAAAGAATCTGCCAGTACTTCGTCGTGGGTAACGATGACAAAACTAATACCCAACTGCTGATTGAGATCGGTCATTAATTGCTGAATATCTAAAGCCGTGTGTCGATCTAAATTGCCTGTGGGTTCATCCAGCAGCACGCAGCGGGGCTCCGTCACCAAAGCTCTAGCGATAGCAACACGTTGCCGCTCACCGCCTGACAGTTGAGCTGGCTTGTGGCCAACTCTGGGGCTTAATCCAACTTTCTCAAGCATCGCGGCGGCTCTAACTGAAGCCTCAGAACCCTTCAAACCGCCAATAAGCAAGGGCATACAGACATTCTCCAACGCAGTAAATTCACGTAATAGATGATGAAACTGATAAACAAAACCAAGGTAGGCGTTGCGTAGTCTGCCCCGCTCGACTTCACCCAAAGCTGATAGCTCCTGCCCTGCGACCGTCACGTAGCCAGAACTGGCAAAATCCAAGCCGCCTAGTAAGTTCAACAAAGTGGTTTTTCCAGACCCCGAGCTGCCAACTATGGCAACCTGCTCCTGGCTTTTAATCTCTAAATTTACACCTCGCAGAACTTCCACGGGGGTTGGCCCTTCGTCGTAGCGTTTGTGAAGATCGACGCAAGAAAGAACACACTCAGCACTACTCATATCGGAGAACCTCTGCGGGTTGAACCTTACTCGCCCTGTAGGCGGGGTAAATTGTTGCTAAAAAGCTAATTATCAAAGCTGCGGCACTTACCCCAGCAACCTCTTGCCAGCTGATAACTGTGTCTAAATGAGATATCAGGTAGATATTAGCACCGGGGAACAATGCATTTAGCCCTCCTTCGATCGCTAAACTAATATCCGTGATAGAAAAAGCCAATAGCACTCCGACTGCAGCACCAACGAGAGTCCCAATTAGACCGGCGACCATGCCTTGAAAAATAAAAATACGGGTAATCGTACCCTTACTCGCTCCCATCGTACGCAGTATCGCGATATCAGCGCTTTTATCTGAAACTGCCATAACCAAGGTACTGATGATATTGACCGCACCTATTACAACGATCATAAGTAGCATAAACCCAGTGAGGTACTTTTCCATATTGAGGGCATTGAAAAGACTAGCCTGAGCCTCATCCCAAGTTTCTAACTGAAGCTCATTGCGCGTCGCGCTGTCTAATTTGATACTAGCAAAAGCGGTAGCCGCAATTTCTTTTGCCGCGAAGATATCTTCAACCTTCATTCGGAGTCTGACAGCGGTACCGGCGTCACTTTCGAATAAGGATTTGGCTGCCGCCAGATTAACCAGCGCAACGGTATTATTTCCATATAAACCAAAATCAGCGAAACCGACAACACTAAAACTAGCCGCGTCATTAAAAGAGCGACTTATCAAACTTTGCAAAGCCATGGCACTGACATCAGCTGCAGTAAAAATACCTAGCTGACTGGCTAAACGTACCCCCAAGATGATGCCATTATCGGTGCTACCAAGCTCTGTCAGAAGTTTTTGATATTGCCTACTCGGGTTGTTAACAACGGCTGCTTCTAATTCTGGGGCAATGCCACGGATCTGGACAAAAGCATTAGCTCCTTGAAACCTAAGGGTCGCATCTCCCACCATATATGGGGCTACGGCCACCACTCTTTTTGAGCTTTTAAGTTCGGATAATAGCCTTTCCCATCCCTCCTCAACTACTCTCCCGCCAACATTGACGTGGGGCACAGCCTTTAATGCTTCTCCACGAAGAGTGGAAATTGAGCCGTTGATAACCGACAGCGCAACGATTAAGATTAGGACACCTAAGCTGATACCCAGCATGGAAATTAATGATACAAACGAAAGAATCTGGCTCTTTTTACGAGCTA
>CAWKZY010000196.1:0-3628 GCA_963854625.1 Gammaproteobacteria bacterium
ATCCGGAGCGAGTGTTTAGGGCTAGTCAAAACTCATGGAAACCGGAAGTTTGGACAGAAGATGCACCGACACTGCGGCTGTTTAGAAATGCGCGAAAGTGGCTAGGCTAGCCATTTGGTGGGGAGCTAAAAAGGTGAGCCTTGGGTCTTAGAGTTTAGTGCGTCTATGTTGTCAAAGGTTTTGAGCGGCCAGTGCTGGCGTTGCTCTGAACTAACTTACCTTAGTTGAGTCTGACTTATTTGGAGTGCAGCGCTCTAGCTCGACGAGAAATGGTTGCTTCAGAAACCCCTAGGGCTTGGGCTGCCATTTTTTGATTGCCGCTGTAATAGCCAACTGTATGTTCCACAATGTTACCTTCAAATTCTCGCATCATCTGTTTTAGATTTAGAGAGTTCTCAGATTGTGGGTCGGCATTGATTGAAATACAGTCGGTAAGCTTTTTAAGCACTTGTTTGTGAAGTTTGCGTTCTCTGCTATAGGGAACCATTGTAAGTAACTTGAATAAGCCAGTTTTTTCTTCGGCGTAAATAATTATTCCTAACATCACCGTTATTGCCACCGGCATGAATTGAGCCGCTGTGACAGTGCGTCCAGCAGCCATACACCCCAAAATGACTAAAGTGACTATGATCGGAGGAAGAGTGCTCAATAACATTACAAAGCAACGCTGACGGGCATGATTTGAATTTAAGCGCAGGTAGCCTCTGACCAGCACTGTAGTACCTAACATGATGCCAAGCACGAGATAGGCTTGGACGATCCAATAAGTCGAGCCTGCTACTCGGGTAATCGCGATATCGGTATATTCCCCGCCTGCTATCAAATGGCGATTGAATATAATGTTGAGAATCATTAATGCTAAAGAGGCATTCAATAGCCGCCTCACCATGGGCAAGTGCCAGTTAAAACCAGAAAATGAAATGGCAAGACTTAGATAAGAATGAATAAGCAGCGCGGCGCAGCAGTAGTACGCCAGCAAAATCACCAGCATGGTGTTGCCCTGATAATTATCTTCATAGCCGAACAATTCGATGAGGTTTAAAAAGCAGGCAGCTATTAGAAAAAGGGCTAAATTTATATTATTGTGGAGCAGAGATTCGCCATAGCGAATAAAAATCACAATTTTTATCACAATAGCGAGCAACGCGGGTAGAAGCAGCATTTCCATAATTTGATACCACGTTTAATCTAACTCTTTGTTAGTTGGTTGGTTTAAGATTTCCAACTGACCTGCTGACCGCCATTGTGAAATCGGCGAGGGCGGGTGCCTCTATCGGCTAAGCTATTTCACGTCGAGCAGCTGATAACCGCCAGCGATTAACCACAATATTTAGGGTAACAGCAATGACGGGTTTTGGTAAAGGGGAAAGTATTTCGAGAGGGTATTTTAAGCCACAGTTCTAAAAATTGAAGTTTGCTCAGATTGAGCCCGTTAAAGGCCCTATCAAATTAGTCTTAGAGCCGGGTTTTCAAAGGCTAAGGTAAAGAACTATTGTCCTCAGAGCTTATATTTACTGAGCTATGGCTTATCAGGTTAGTTGTTATGCCGGTGTCTTTATGATGATGAACATCGAACATCCGAACTGGAAAATGGCTGCTCTTAAGATCTGCGAAGTATAGCTCAAGGGTGCTTTTCACCACAGTGAAGGCGATTTCTTTCCATGGAATTTCGGCTTCGGTAAACAGTGCAACCTCAAGGGATTCGGCGCCTGGAGCAAAGTCCAGATTAGCCAGTTCACCTCGAAAGAACATATACACTTGATTGATATTCGGCAAATTGTACAGGGTATATAGAGAATCACTTGCCACGATGATTTCCGCTCCCGCTTCCTCTGTTGTCTCTCGAATAGCGCCATTCAAGCTAGACTCACCGTTCTCCATATAGCCTGCGGGCAATGTCCATTTGCCGATTCGAGGTTCGATTGCGCGTCGGCACAGAAGGACTTTATTCTCATAGACTGGAAGGGTACCGACTACATTTTTTGGATTTTGATAAAAAATACTATCGCAATTACTACAGCAATGGCGGGGTTTGTCATCGCCATCTGGGATTTTAAGGATAATTGGCGATGCACATTGTTGGCAGAACTTCATAGATACGGGCCGACTGGGGACTTGATTAAATTAATGCCTAGTTTACTGCGTTCGAGTGGCTAAAGGGAATCAACCATTTGTCTTGTGAAGCAAAACAAGTATTTGCCTATCGATAATTGAAACGGTTCTTGGCACTAGCTCGAAACCTCGTTTAGATCCGATTAATCTCGCAGTGCAAACGAAACTGTTTCGACGTCATGTAGGCCTCAATGTCTCGTAGTTTAGTTTCCATGGTTTGATAAATAGCAGCACAGTCCTCGGCTGAGGGATCAGATTGGCGGTTGTCGTTTGCCTCACCAATTCTATCGTTTGCCCTGTCGTTCACCTCAGGCGGGTACTCTTCGTTGACAGAACTATCACTGTCGGCACCGCGTTTAGCTCTTTTTTCTGCTCGCTGCTCGCTGCGACGACGGCGCTTATCAGTTCTGCGCTGTTGTTTGGCCATTTTTCTAGCATAACGATCGCCGTCCATTGTTGAGGGATCTGGATCAAACACGAAGGTGCAGATCAGATAAGCCCAGAAAGTGAAGGGCCCAAAAACAAGCAGGGAGCCCAAGGTTAAGGCTCTCACAATAAAGTGACTTACTTCTAGGTAGTCCGCTATGCCGCTACATACGCCGGCAATGAGCTTATTACGTTGGTTTTTAAAAATTGGCTTACGGTAATCAACGTTTCTCAAATGATTTTTAACGCTCGAATTACTGACAAAGTCTTTAACTTTGGCTGTGTCCAGGTCATTAGAAAGGCAAAAATAAAGAATGAAGTAACCTAAAATAAGTGTTGGCCACGTGAGAACACAGATAATAAAGACTATGCGTACAAGCGTTGCAGGAATATCAAGCCAGTCTGCTACACCTGCACACACGCCTAGCCATCGTGCATTTTTGGTATTTCTACGTAAGCCGCTCAATCCGCTATTCGCTGCGCTGCTCATTCTGCTCTCTCCACTCAGGTACTTCTGAATCTAAGATTGATTCTAATACATCGATGCGCTGATTTAATGACTCGGCCATTGATGACAGCTCTGAGACGTTAAAATCCTTATCTGACCCATGAGGCGCGCGGGTATTGCGTTTGTCTTTTCGAAGAATGAAAATCCAAATCGTGATCGCGCCAAGTGTCATTGCCACCGTAGCTGTTAGGAAGTCAAAAAAAGCCATGATATATCCCTACTGATCTTTAAGTTTATTCTTCAGTTCTTCTAATTCACGATCGATGGACTCTTCTTTCTCGAGTGCGTCGAATTCAGTTTTTAATCCGCGCTTCTCGACGTGAGCACTGTCCAACTGTCCTTCCATCTGATCGATTTTCTTTTCGTAATACTCAAATTTGTCCATCGCATTGTCAATAGTATAATTATTGAGCTGTCGATTTACATCCAGTCTAGACTCGGTTGCCTTGGTGCGAATGACAATGGTTTTTTGTCTCGCCCTGGCATCGTTCAGTTTTGCTTGCAGCTGTTCGATCTCTGAGCTGAGTTTGTCCAAAGTCTCATCTAGTTTGTGCAGGTCTTTCTCAGTGATCTCAACGCTGG
>CAWKZY010000197.1:0-3592 GCA_963854625.1 Gammaproteobacteria bacterium
AATCAGCAGACGATTTAATAGTTCTAAAGTGTTAGCAGGCTTGGTTATTTTGCTCATTTAGCAGATAGGCGCCGACTGAGGCTGAGCAAGTAGATTATAGTGAAACAGCGCACGCTGATTGTCGCTATGTCTGTGAAAGCTCTAACGCTGGAAAATCAATTTCCGCGGTGCTTAGTCGGTTCTTGAGGCTTCGTTTAGGTCTCTCACTGCCCAGATTTCTGCGGTGGGCACACTCGCTGGTGCTTACGAGTTCTATGCCTTGGTTAATTTGAACTAATCTGTGGTCTGGAGATTTAGTTCAGGTCGGTCTTGCTCTTTGTTTTTTCCTGTCTGTTCCCGCCTCCCCCTCCCACCTGGCCCTTGATTTTCTTTTTATTACTCGCAGAACTGCCAAGATTCAGAGCCGCAGAGCTTATGCCGCTCATCATCTTTAATGTTTTACTGGCATTAGTCTGTCTTCGCTATCCGCTTGCGCGTTCCCAATATGTTTCTGTTTGCAACAGGTTCTTGCATCTGAGCCACGCATACACTCTAATCGGATCTAAATTATAAGGGTTCGAACTACAAGAGGCTCCTCATGACATTTAGAATATTCAAGTTTATCCAAGTAACGACAGCCGTTGCGTTTTTTGCAACTTCAGGACTATTTTCTGCCTCCGTGCTAGCTCAGCAGGGCAATGCACGAGGACCCATAGGGGAAAGCCCTTATGATGTGGTGTCCCTTTGGCATGAGCCATTTGCCGAGCCTGGCTTCGCTTTTGGCGGCAATTCTGGGGTCTGGGCGGAATCGCCGGACCGCATCTTTATCGCCCAACGGGGTGAGACAGTGCTGCCATACCCTATAGCGGAGGATTTCCTTGGTTTTGCTGGTGATATTGGTTTAAACGTGCTTCGAGATACGACCCGCAGGAAATGGCAAAATTGCCTGTATACCGTTAATGGTGACGGTGAAGTGCAAGAAGTCTGGAATCAGTGGGATTACCTATGCGAAGACTCTGACGGCCCCGGTCCTCATAGGGTGAGAATTAGCCCCTACGACCCTGAAAACCGTGTTTGGGTTATTAACGAAACCTTTCATCAAATCTATGTGTTTTCTAATGATGGTAGTGAACTGCTGCTAACACTTGGGGAAAAGCTTGTACCGGGTACTGATGGAAATCATTTTGCGCGCCCTCAAGATGTCGCGTTCCTTCCTGATGGCCGTATCCTTATTGCTGATGGTTTGGATAATCACCGTATTATGATTATGGATAGCGACCTTAACTATATTGGTGAGTTCGGTGGGTTTGGCGACGGGCCTGGCCAATTCGATGGCGTCCACGCAGTGGCTGTCGGTCCGGACGGTTTGATCTTTGGTTTGGATCGATTGGGTGGCCGAATCAACGTTTTTAGAACTACCGATGACCCTGCGGTAATGGATTTCGTTGATGTGTGGGACGGATTTACTCTGCCTCTAGACATAATCGTCAACGATGATAGCATTTGGATTACTGATCTTGGGCCGCTTCGATTCATTAACATGGATTTTGAAGGTAACTATCTCTATACCTGGTTGGTGCCTCGTGAACTGCCAGACGGCTATCTCGAAGTGCATACCTTCTCAGTGGACTCTGAGGGGACTCTTTACGGGGGTGACAACCAATACGGTCGCTCGCAAAAGCTTGTGCCTAAAGCCGATGCGGACCCAGCGTTGCTTATTCAGCCTCCTTGGGTGGCTAGGTAGAACGTTGTAATGAGCTTATTCACCAAATTAGCGCTGGCTCTAGGGCTGACAGGTATTGGGTTTTGCAGTCTTGCCCAAGACTCATCTGTCCGTCTCAACAAAGCAATCGAGCTGCTGGAAAATGATTCGCCAGCGTTTGGATTGCTGGCTTTTGACTACTCGTTAAACAACGCCCGGTCTTTATCGAGATCGGGCTTGGATTTTGTTATTATTGACATGGAACATGCGCCTTTTGACGTAGAGAAGCTTCGTCTATTTCTTCTCGGGATGACTGATAAAAGAGCGATCGCTGAGAAGGGGAATCTTCAGCCTGATGTGATTCCGATAGTGAGAATTCCGGCAACCGGTAAAGAGGATTTTTTAGCACAGGCTAAGCAAGTATTAGATGTTGGTGCCTTTGGCGTTATGTACCCATCTATAAGTACTAAGGCAGAAGCCGAATTAGCCGTTCGAGCTACCCGTTACCCTCAACTTGGCGGGGTTGAAGACTACGAGCCCAATGGCCTGCGCGGACGAAACCCGTCCAATGCAGTTTGGTATTGGGGCGTGACAGATTATTATGCGAAAGCCGATGTATGGCCGCTAGATCCGGCCGGTGAACTACTTGCTGTAATTCAAATCGAAACTGAGAAGGGTGTCGAAAATATTGACGATATCTTATCAGTCCCTGGGGTTGGAGTTATCTTTATCGGGCCTTCTGATTTAAGCGCGGATATGGGCTTTGCTAGCGCGTCAGCACCAGAGGTTGAGGCGGCAATACAGGTGGTACTTCAAAGCTGTATCGAAAATAAGGTAGCGTGTGCAATCACCACAAATCAAAATACCGTTGAGGGACGCCTACAACAGGGTTTTCGGTTTGTAACTGTAGGCCTTGATGGCGGTCTGTCAGCGCGAACGTCTGAGGCTTTGCGAAGAGGCCGAATAGCATCTGGTAGAGACGAAGTAGAATTGAATGTGGCTCCAAACAGCGCTCCTTACTAATTTGTTGGCAAAGGCTTCTTGCAAGAATGTTCGAGTAAGAGTGGTATTGCCCCCGGCCTGTAGCTAGAGCTTTGTAAGCACACCTTCTATCCTTGAAAACGCATCTTCCAAAACTGCCTTGTCTTGCCCGAAGGCTATGCGCAAATGTTTGTCCATTCCGAATGAGTCTCCAGCCGCTACAAATACCCCGGTTTCTTCAATGAGCTTATGCATTAGATCGGTTGAATTAATGTCTAGGTTATAGCGAATAAAAGTCACAGCCGATGCTTGGGGAGGTGTGTAGCTAAAGAGACCAGACTGAGAATCCATCCACTGCTGCAGAACCGGGTAGCCGCCTCTAATATATTTTCGAGCACGCTCGATTAAGCGTGGACGAACTTGAGCTGAAAGCGCGTGGGCAGCAAGATGATTACTCAGCATTGTAGCGGTGATAGTCGAATATTCGTGCCGTCTCCAAAGGTCTTCCACCATGTCAGGAGGGCCGACAATCCAGCCGACTCTAAGCCCAGGTAGACCATAGGCTTTGCTCATTGATCCTATCGCAATTACTTTTTCATAGCGTCCGAAAAAAGAGTAAGTTTCGTGTGTTTGTTCTCTCTCAGCTCCGCGATAAACTTCGTCTGCAAGAATCCAAGCGCCAACTCTGTCAGCGGCAGCGATAACAGCATTCATCTCCGCCTCAGTAAAGATGTGGCCGGTTGGATTATTTGGGTTTACCACCGCGATGACTTTAGTGTTAGCGTTCACCTGGGCATTAAGCTGGTCGATGTCCAAAGCCCAGTTATTTCGAGAATCTAGAGCAAATGGTTTTACAATCGCGCCAAGGTTCTCAGCTATACCCCAGACCTGCTTATAGGTTGGGGTAACCGTCGCGATTTCGTCACCTGG
>CAWKZY010000198.1:0-3568 GCA_963854625.1 Gammaproteobacteria bacterium
TTGTCAGTGCAGGAGAAAATTCTAAGGGTAATAGAATACGGCGAATTCGAACGTTTAGGCGGCAATGAAACCATTCAGGTAGATGTAAGAATTGTAGCTGCGACGAATGAGGATTTACCAGACCTCGCCCGACAGTATAGATTTAGAGAAGATCTTTTGGATCGATTAGCGTTTGATGTCGTAACGCTACCCCCACTTAGAGAAAGAGGTGAGGACATTTTGATTCTGGCAGAGCATTTTGCTGTAGGTATGGTAAAAGAAATTGGAGGTGATTTTTTCTCGGGGTTTTCGGAGAAGGTAGCGAAGTCTTTGTGCAGTTATCCATGGCCTGGCAATATCCGCGAGCTCAAGAATGTCATCGAACGTGCGGTGTATCAGAATGCTGGAGGGAGTATAACTCGGTTGGTTTTTGACCCATTTGATTCTCCTTATCGACTAAGTAAAAAGATGCCGGTCAGCGTGATCGAACCTTCTCCTCGGATGAGTGATGGAGAAGGCGCAAGTGTTGGGTTAGCTGGGGATATTGCTAGGGAGGCTGCAATAGACTTCAAGGCAGAGGTTCAGAAATTTGAAATTGGTTTGCTCAAGCAGGCAATGGATCAAAGTCAGTTTAATCAGAAGAAAGCCGCTGAGGCTTTGGGTTTAAGCTATCATCAGCTTCGGGGCTATCTACGAAAATATGAATTGCTTAGCTGATTTTTTGCTAATAAAGTCAACACAATTTCGAGAAAAATTAAATAGTAGTTAAATAAAAAAGGGAAGCTAAGCCTCCCTTTTTACACGCTAAGTTGAGGTGCCGAATAATTTTAGTCCATCATCGCGTCATAGATGACACGCTGGGCGACGTTGTTATCAAAAGGTGACTGAGGACCACCCCATTTTTGTTCCATATAGATCAGATAAAAATCATTTTCTCTGTCAACTGCAAATAAGGTGCCGCCAATACCGCGCCAGCCGAAGTTGTGTGGGCCATCAGCACTGTCAGTCGTAGGCTGAAGATGAAATCCAAGGCCCCAGTCGCCTCGTTGGCCGTAAAAATAGAATTCGCGAGAGACATCCTCACCCATATATTTGGTAGTCATCATATCGAGAGTTGATTCGTCTATTACCCTCTCCCCTCTATATTCGCCGCCTTTGAGTAGCATTTCCGCAAATCGGACATAGTCCTCAGCGGTTGAATTCAATCCGCCACCGCCGGAAAGCATTGCTCTTGGTACCGTATTATCCTGCATAGCATCTCCGTAAATTGGCTCTGCAATTCGGCTGGCTTTGCTTTTGGGAACCCAGAAAGTTGTTTCATCCATCCCAAGAGGTTCGAAAATGCGTTCAGCTAAAACGACGTCTAGGGTATCGCTCCCTGCGACTTCTAATACGGCGCCTAGCACGTCTGTTGAATGGCCATAATGCCAAGCCGTGCCGGGCTCGAAATAAACCGGAAGTTTGCCGATCTGCGCCGCGAACTCTTGTGCAGTTAATTCACCTGCGAGATTGCTTTGATACATTTTACCTAAGTCACTGTCGGGTGAGAAAATAGCCTGAATCAGACCTGATTCATGCGTTAATAAATTCTCTATGGTCATGACATTTTTCGCAGCGCTTGTGTCGCCAGTTTCACGGTTAATGATTTGCAAGTCGGCAAACTCTGGAATGAATTTACTGACAGGATCGTCAAGCTTTATCATCCCATCTTCAACCATGGTCATGATTGCAACGCTTATAATAGGTTTTGTCATCGAGTAGATGCGAAAAATTGTTTGCTCATCTACTGGTGTCGCACTTCCTTGCTTTTGAGTACCAACCGATTCTAAGAAACCAACTCCATCTGAGTTTCCGACCATAAGTAAGGCGCCGGGAATAAAATTGCCGTCTACCGCAGCTTGCATTTGCGCGCGAATTTCAGAAATTTCGCTGCTGTCTAGGCCAAATCTTTCCGAGTCGATACCAACAATAGAGTTTGGATTAGCCTCATCGTGATGGTCGGCAAAGGCGGTGGCTGTCAAATAGAGCGCGGCCAGCACGCCGGCTGTGATTTTCAGAGTTAATCTTTTAGTCATCTTGCTTTCCTCTCATCGATTTTTACAATCGATCGCCTTCGGTTTTTATAGGTGATGATTGTTTTTGTTGTTAGGGCGAAGGAGTCTATCTTAATAATAAATGCCCCACAACTTGGTTGGAGAGTGGGCTACTGAGAAGAGTATCGCGCGGTAACATGGTTTAGTCGAAGTCTCGTAACAGTGATTTTGAAATTGTATCCGGGAGTGCATCGGTGCTGTGTTGATAGTTAACATGTTCGCTGCGGATGCTCCAAGAGGCACCAGTTTTCGCAGCAGTGATCATGTCGTCAGAAAGCTCGAAGCGAAGGAAATGTACTGCTGACGTTTTCTCATCGTTGGACCGTGGCAGGTCTTCATTGGCTATTGGAAAAACTGGGTCGAAGCCCTCTATTCGAAGTGATACGAAGTCCTCAATGCCAATGAGTTGGCCCAGCTTTTCTCTGCGTTCAACCTCTTTAGGGTATTCAAGCATAAAGGTAGCTTTCAGATTTTTACCATCGGGTATGAGCGGGTTATAAGCGTCTAGCTCTTCAGCTAAACCTTTGTCGTCACTTATTTTTTCTGCTCGAATAGATTCCAAGACTTGATAACGCATCACCATGTAGTCTTCAAAATGAAGGGTGGCGTTAGGTCCCAAAGGCACTCGACGAGTTTTCTTATGTTCCAAAATAGCTTTGCGAATTGCTGGCCTTTGGGCTTCATAGGCTTCCGGGGATAGCAAATCAGCGATGGTGATCTTCTTCATTATTGAGTCCTGAGTTTTGGTGTTTATATTACTTTTTCATCAGCAGCAGGCCAATCTGTAATCATTAAATACCGTAGGCTATGCAAAGTAGGTCAATGGGATGCACGGTGGCTTTGTCTGCATCGAGATTGTTTTCGATATGCTTGCCTGCCACTGGACAATCACTGCCATAATAATCTGGGTTCTGTTGTTTGATCTGACGAACAATAGGTTTGACAATTTTATTAGCGAATTCTAAAGTTTCTTTTTTGACGCCATAAGTGCCGTCATGCCCGGAACAGCGCTCGATATTTTTAACCGAGGTAGCGGGAATTAACTCTAGAATTTGTTTTGTTTTGGGCCCGATATTTTGAACTCGCTGGTGACACGCAACGTGATAACTCACATTTCCAAGTGAGGTTTTGAAATCCAAGTTTAATCGATTTTCTTTATATAGCTTTTGTAAGTATTCAAAAGGGTCGAAAAAGGCTTTGGCAACCGCCTGGACTCGCTGGTCTTCGGGAAACATTAAAGGTAGCTCTTGTTTGAACATGAGAACGCAAGAGGGAACTGCGGCAACAATGACATTGCCTTGTTCTACGGTCTCATATAGAGCGGGAATGTTCAGTTCTTTTAAGCGTTTTACTGTATCAAGGTCGCCGAGTTCATACTTTGGCATGCCACAGCAATGTTCCTTAGCAGCCAGTTCGACGGTAACGCCGCTATGTTCGAGAATGCTAATAACACTGTCGGCAATTGACGGTTCGTTGTAGTTGCAATAGCAGGTGGT
>CAWKZY010000199.1:0-3524 GCA_963854625.1 Gammaproteobacteria bacterium
CGGGCGGCAGCTCCGCCTCTGTCAAAACAACCTCTACGACGGCCCCCTCTTGAATCAGGAGCCATTCGCCAGACTCATATAGCGTTTCTCCGGAAAGTATCCGGTCCGGCTGCAGGGCTATTAATTCTGATTGGGCATTTGCAAGCCAGGGCAAGGTCATTAAAGCCGGCAGCAGGAGATAAGCGACACGCATAGTTTTAGAGCCTCGATTCGACAGTTAACGAAATTATTATAAAAGTACTGACAAGTTAACGCGCTTAGCCGAGATAGGCTAAGAAAAACAGCTGAATTAGGACTCTATATCGCCACTGCCTTTCCCCAAGACGCAAAAGCACGTGGCCGAAAATGTCGGTAATTCTGAGCTAATACTAAGTGACGACCTAGATTGTAAAATTGTAACGGGCAGCATGTGCGCATAGAAAACCCTGCGCCTGGATCTTAACGAACACTTCATAAATAAAGAAAGGGGCACCATATCCTTGATGCTCCCGCCTTAATCTCTGGGTCTACTTCGGCCCAAACACATTGCACCAGAGGCGAATGGCCCCCTAACTCAACTCGATTTCACGGTGACGGAGGTTAAATCAATGGTATAAAAAAGGCGCGTTGGATTATTCTAAGTAGAAATTGTTGGCGTATGTACATTTTCCATCGAGTCATGCTGTGGATTCTGGCAAATTGGTTGTTAACTTGTCAGTGCCGTTCAAGCTTTCCTCGCCAAGGGTAAACTCTTAAATTCTCAAAAAATGCACGTGCAGCAGGTGACCATTTTCTGCCTCGTTTCGATGCAAGGCCAACAATTCTAGTTATCTCAGGGTCAATCAGCGGGCGCACAGTTAGATCTTTTGCTGTGACAGCGTACTCGGGCATGAAAGCAAAACCCATGCCTGCCAAAATCATGCCTTGCACCCAATCTTCATTCTCGCTGCGATAGCGTGAGTAAAGCTCAACGCCCTCGATCGCAGCTTTGGCCATGACCATCTCGCGCATTTCGCAAAAGACTCGGTCTACGTAAGGTTGTTCGGACAAGTCCTCTAACTTTATCTCATCTCTAGCAGCCAAGGCATGCCGAGGCGGCAGCACAACAACATATCTTTCCTGATAGATCGGTTCGATTCGAATAGTTTCATCGATCCGATTGGGATCATGCAACAGCGCAACTTCGACCTCACCACCTTTTAAAGCATGAATCAATTCGGCCAAAGGACGCTCTACGATGGAAACCTCAATACCCGGGTGCTTCATCCGGAAATCGAACAAAAAAGGAGCCAACGCTGTTGGGCCAATAGTGGTCATTACGCCGATGCTCAAGGGGGCCTTGTCCAGCAAACGGAAGTTATTACTTAACAAAGTGATCATTTGGGCTTGACGAAGCATCTTTTCAAAATTGGGCTGCAGCATTTTGCCGAATTCGGAAACGATCACCCGCCGGCCTTCACGAATGAACAAGGCGCTGCCGAGATGTTCTTCAAGCTTTTTGATTCCCTTGGTCAAGGCAGGCTGAGACACATTGCATTGTGCGGCGGCCGTGGTGAAATTAAGCGTTTCACAGGCAGTAACGACATACCTAATTTGTTGCAGTTCCATCTATTGCTCCGGTAAATGAATCACTATTTCGCAAACGATACCACAAAATTAATAGCCTAAGGTTATGGATAAAGTAGAAAAAAGTGGTGTAGACCCTCGCATTTTTAAACTATTCTGAAAAAAGTAAAAAACTTAAACGCAGCGGCAAACTCCCTTCAAAAAGTGCTTGGGCCCTGAGTTTTTAAATATTCCAAAAAGGTGAAATTAAATGTTTAAAAGACAAATATTTGCAGTAATCTCCTCGCTTCTATTATCTCAGGCATCCTCAGCGCAAGTTTTTCAAGTTTTTGACCTGATAGTGTCTAATCCTGCTGGTGTTGTGGCTGCGATGAATAAATTTGTGGAAAGCCCAGTAGGGAAACAGAGCACAGCTGCGGTCTACCTAAACCAATATATAGCTAACGGAGCGGACCAAGCAACGCACCAGATTCTTGTCGTGCATCCCTCTCCTCAAGACATGGACGCTAACCTAGCTCGGAATGCCGTCGCTCCCGGATGGGAGGAATTTATGTCCGAGATGAACCAGGTTTCACAGATTGAATCAGAGGGAGTTGGTCAGATTTTAGGTGTTGGAGGCGATCTAAGCAGTCCTTTATTGACTGATCCGAACAGAGCTTCGATTTATTACCAACTTTCAGTCACCGATCCCGCTGTATATGCCAGCGCTTGGAGCGACTTTACAGAAGCTAATGCAGATCGAGGCATTGTTTCCTTCCTTTCTTCAATCACAGCATTTGGCAGCCATCCAGCAACGCATGTTGTTTCAAATCAGTTTAACTCCCCCGGCGAAGCCATTACAAATTCTCCACAGTCCTACTCAGGCTGGGATACCTTCCTTCAAAGAACAGGCAACATTAGAACTATTGAAGGTATCGCAATGACTCAAGGATTGGTCGTTTGGCTACCTGAGTAATCGTATATTAATTTGTCTGAACGCTTGAGGCTGTGGTTGAAGAAGCCCAGCCTCACATGGATATAACTTGCCTTCAGGTACCGATTTCTCTTTAATGGAAAAAGACGCATTACTTTTGGGGGGGGTAGCTGTTTGTTCAGCCAGCATCCGAAATAAGTAAAGCCAAAAAATGGTAAAAAAAAAGCTGAATTCTAAATAACTTAAAAGGAGAGTCTCGATGAGTGAAGTTTTAGGAACGTTTGACTTAGATCACGTTTGTAATACCTATACGACAGACCAAAATAACTATATTACTAACCATTCGAATTGGAGTGGGGTCGCTGAAGGGTATGGCAAAATATTTGGAACCCTTACTTTTTCTCCAACAGCAATAGGGGAAATGAACGAGACCCTTGAAGGAGGCGAAGTGCGCTGGACTGGTCAGGGTTTTCTTGAAGATGGCACTTCGGTGACTGGCACTGGTACTGGTACTTGGAAGAAGGATCCCGCTGGTCATGTCTGGCACACTGACTATGAGCTGCTGTTAAATGATGGATCTAAAATCCGCTCAATAGGCCAGATTGAACTGTCTACCCTGAAGTACTCTGGTGCTAACTATTCGATTTAAACCAAAACTAATTTTGAGAGAAATATAGTAATAAGCGGTTTGACTTGCCCTATCAAGCTTGTCGTTCACATATCATCGGGGACAGACTGCGTTTTGAAGAGTGGTTGGCGAATTTGGGGCCATGAGCTGGGTTTATTAATTAGGTTGTAGGGATTAGACGCAGATGCAAGGAATGCTATTGTGCCAGGACGAGCTCGCCTGGCCATTGCTGGGATTCTCTGCCACATAATTCGACGCGGCAATAATCGCGGCGCTTTTTCTTCCACGAAGACGACTATCGATTCTATCTTGAACAACTAGGCACGCAAGCCCAGAAATTTCATTGTCTTGTCCTTGCGTATTGTTTGATGACTAACCACGTCCACTTGCAACGACCCTTGAGAAACACTCAGCTTCCCTATTGATGAAAAATCTAGG
>CAWKZY010000200.1:0-3515 GCA_963854625.1 Gammaproteobacteria bacterium
CAGGCCACATCCAATTCATTGAAGGGGCCTTTGCCTTGGGCTATTTTAGTTACTTTTCGTGATTTTACAGTAGTCATGGTCACTTCTATCTGCGGGCCTAATTGGCTGAAATTATCCTGCGAAGTGTTTACGCTGTTTTGTCTGTGCGGTGCTGCGCTAAATGTTGAGAAGTTTTGAGTATTGTCTTAGCGCTTATGCATGTTTATATCCTAAGCTTACTTTTTTTAAACGGAGTTTAGTCTAGCAGCTTTTTATCATCTCGCTTAAACCATTTTTGCATGTAACTAGCGGATTATAATACAAAATAGGAATAAGCAATCTGCCTATTTTTCGGGCTACTGGATGCAGCCATGTGAAATGCCTAGCCAAAGTGCCAATGCACGTAATAACCAATAATCAGGTCTAGTGGTTTAGGAATATAGTTCTAAAGAGAGGGGTTTTCGGCTTGCAGTGAGTAAATGCTCTAGGTTTTTTCGTATTATACAGACGCTGGTTCGTGCATCCGAGCCCATCATTTGTTATCTTTTGGCACAATAAATGCTGGTTGTGAGCGTTAAAATACGCCAGTCTTCTAATGGAAATAATCATGTTACATTTAAAGATTAAGTATTTGATAAGCCTGAGCTTATTAATCTTTTCAGCAAGTATTTTTGGTCAGGTTCACAAAACTGATCAAATTGAAGTCGAGCTGGTGTCAGAAACTACGAACGTAGTGCCTGGCGAGACCTTGTGGTTGGCAGTCAGATTAAATCCGATAGATCACTGGCATACCTACTGGAAGTTTGGCGGCGATAGTGGTCAAGCCACGCAGGCCAGCGACTGGGAGCTTCCCGAGGGCACTACCGTTGGTGACATAGTTTGGCCAACGCCAGAGTGGACGCCGTTCTTGGGCAGCGACTTGGTTACGTTCACCTACGAGCGTGAAGTTTTGCTTCCTATCCCCTTAGAAATTCCAGCTGACTTTACCGGGTCGACTTTTAATATAAGTACTCAAATTGACTGGCAGGTGTGTGAAGAAATTTGTATTCCTGGTGGTGCATCTTTTTCTCTTTCCTTGCCAGTGGGATCGGTCGCTGAAATAGATAGAGCTTTGGTCGCTGATTTTGCTGAAACTCGCGCCATGACACCAGTGCCACTCGGTGCCCACGACCTGCGCGCCAGCTTTAATGCTTTTGGTGGCAGTGTAAATGTCATGGTGGAGGCCTCCGATGGGCTTTTCGACGACGCCGATGAAGCTTGGTTTTTCCCAACCCAGCGCCGAGTAATGAAATATGCGCCAATGCGCGACGTCATGCTCGATGGCAATAGAATTCAAATCTCTACAGAGCAGCATAGAAGATTCCCCCAGGAGCTTCAGGAGCTAGATGGTCTGCTTTCGATTCTTAATGAAGACGGTAACTGGTCGGCTTACGATATACTGCCTCAGCGATCTGGCGTCGCCTGGGATCACAGTATCGAAGTTGAGATGATTGCAGAGACAGCAAATATAGTTCCCGGGGAAACCACCACCGTTGGCATACGCCTTGATCCGGCCACACACTGGCATACCTATTGGCGCATGGGAGGCGATAGTGGCGAGCCTACAAGCGTGAATGAGTGGGTTGCCCCTGAAGGGACAGTGATTGGAGATATTCAATGGCCTGCACCGCACTGGTTACCGTTTTATGACACTGACCTTGTTAATTTTGGCTACGAAACAGAAGTACTATTGCCCATTGAGATCACGCTCCCTGCCGACTTTGAGGGGGACACTGTCGAGTTAAGTACTTTAGCGTTTTGGAATGTGTGCGATCAAATCTGTATTCCAGGGCAGCAGCGCCTTAGTGTGACCTTGCCGGTAGGTGAAGTTGCTGAGTTAGATGCTACAAACGTCCTAGCTTTTGCTAGTGCGCGTGCTGAATTGCCTGAAAAAAATCATTCTATAAATTCAATTATTGCTATCGCCGGTGAGCGAGTGAGTTTGGGTTTCGAGACGCCTGATTCTATTTTTGCAAATTATACTGAGGCCTATTTCTTTCCCGAGCAGCGTCGCGTTATCAAGCCTGGCCCGCTGCGAGATGTAAGTATCCAGCCTAACTTGCTTCAGATAACTCATCAGCAGCCTCGACGAATGCTTGAAAACCCAGAACTCTTTGGTGTGCTTGTACTTGAGGACGAAGCAGGGAATAGAGCATCGTTTGAGTTCAAAGACCCCGCGGCTAATGCCGATTCAACTACCATCACGCCTCTTGCAGCAGCAAACAATGGCAATGTGGAAAGCGGTACTGGCTTGCTAGGCTATATGCTTTTTGCCATGTTGGGAGGTTTGATTCTCAATCTGATGCCCTGCGTATTCCCGGTCCTTTCATTAAAAGCGATGAGTTTTGCCAACAGCGCTGGAGAAAGCCGAAGTCACATCCGAACGGATGGCTTGGTCTACACTGCGGGTGTTGTGCTCGCGTTTGTTGTTTTAGCATCGGTACTGATTGCTCTTCGAGCCGGTGGCGAAAGAATTGGTTGGGGTTTTCAGCTGCAGCAGCCTTGGTTTTTAGCTTTCATCGTTTATCTATTCTTTATGATGGCTCTGAGCATGTCAGGGGTGTTTGAAATTGGTACTAGTATGATGGGAGCCGGTGGTGATCTGGCTCAGCGTAAAGGCTACCAGGGCTCCTTCTTTACCGGTGTTTTTGCCACCATCGTTGCGACCCCTTGCACGGCCCCATTTATGGGCCCCGCGCTAGGTTTTGCTTTGTCTCAACCCTGGCTATCGGCGATGCTTGTATTCGTCTCCTTAGGCGTGGGTATGGCGCTGCCTATTTTGGTGCTTTCATTTGTTCCGGCGTTCGCCAATATGATGCCTCGTCCAGGAGCTTGGATGGTGACATTTAAAGAACTTATGGCATTCCCCTTGTATGCGGCCGCAATTTACTTCTTGTTTGCCTTAGGAATGCAGGTTGGTGTCATAGGCATGTCGGTGGTGTTGATAGCGTGTGTGATCATGGCCTTCGGGGCTTGGTTATATCAGAAGCGCTTTACCGTTGGACCAGTCTGGCGAATCGCAAACGCGGGCATCGCAATGGCTTGTTTTGTTTTTGCCATCTACGTAATGCAATCATCGTATATGCAGCCAGCAGCAGCAGGCCCACTCAGCATTGACGCTGATGGGCAGGTGGCCGGTGAAAATTATGAAGTGTTTAGTGCGCAGCGCCTAAGTGAATTGCAGGACCAGGGTAAGCCGGTGTTTATTAATATGACAGCCGCTTGGTGTATTACCTGCCTCGCCAATGAGCAGACAACTTTAAGTACAGACACTGTTAAGCAGTCTCTGAGCGAAAACAATATCACTTATTTGAAAGGTGACTGGACCAATGAAGATCCAGAGATCACGGAGATGTTAGAACGCTTCAGTCGTCCTTCCGTGCCTCTGTATGTTCTGTATTCAAGCGACCCAAATGTAGAGCCTATGATTCTGCCACAAATCCTCACTCCAGGAATCGTCTCAGAAGCATTTGGTAGTATTTAGTGCCTTTCGCCTA
>CAWKZY010000201.1:0-3478 GCA_963854625.1 Gammaproteobacteria bacterium
GAAGCTGCTTTTGATGTATCGAACATAGACAAAGCTGTCAAAATGTATGAGATTGCTTATCAGCAAGACCCGAGCATTTTGCGCAGATTAGAAACAAGCTTACCGGTAAATATTGTTGCAGATGAATCGTTATTTTCTGACCTGTCAAAGTCCTTTTTAGTAAAGTCTCCTCGATTCAGAGAAGTAGAATCCGGCTTAATTCTAGAAATCAAATCTACCCCGCTCTTGTCTATTTGCTTGAAATCAAGATCAGGCAGTCCGCTATCATGTTACACTGCGCCCGCGTCAGATAATCAAGACAACAGATGGGATGCTCAAAAAATGACTCGGCAATTTCATACACAGGCATTTGGACTTGGCTATGACATAAGTAAAGCACAACGTTCGACCCTTTTGGGCTCAAGTGTAATCCTCAGTTCACAAAACGATTCAAATCTGCAGCTCAACAGTGAAACTATCTTGGAGCGTTAGAGTTCAATCGAAACCGATACAACCTAAATAAATTCACGACTTCCCAAACACCAACATATCCTGTGATTAGGATACGCTGCAGTAGAACTGGATTCTAAAGTGTCAAAACTAAACCATTTGTCAAAACCACTAATTATTCTTCTCGCAGCGGTATCGGCTCTCGGCCCCTCGTCGATGCAAATTCTTTTGCCCGCTCTTCCGATTATTCGATCGACCTATACCGTTAGCAGTGAAGTAGCTCAGCTCACTCTAAGTCTTTCAATGCTCGCAATAGCTATAGGCACACTTTTTTTTGGACCCATGTCTGACAAATATGGCCGCCGCCCAATCATGCTGCTTGGACTGAGCATTACAATTGCTGGCTCAATTGCGTGTTGGCTGGCGAATTCAATTGAATGGCTGATTGTAGGAAGATTTATTCAAGCATTTGGCGGCGCTGTTGGCCTCGTCCTTGCCAGAGCTATCGTACGTGATGTTTATGGAGCTGATGAAGCCGCAAGAGTAATCGCAACTCTTGTCATGGTCATGGTGGTACTGCCGATGCTGTCTCCCGCACTAGGAGGAGAGCTCATTGCGAGATTCGGCTTTCATTCGGTGTTCGTTGTTACAGCCTTCATGTGCGTCTTAATTCTCGCTTTTCTCAGTTATCAATTACCCGAAACCCTTGAGGAACCGGTCGCCTTTGAAGGCGTGCGGGCAATGATTTTGACTTATTTTAGCCTGTTTAAGTCTAGGATTTTTTGCGGCTACGCATTTTGCGTAACCTTTGTGTCAGTGGTATTTTTCAGCTTTATCTCCGCTGCGCCGGAGATAATGGTCTCGGTACTTAAAAGGCCAGCAACCGAGTACGGATATTACTTTATTATCATTCCTGCCGGGTTTATGACAGGCAACTATGTCGCGCGGCACTTCAATAGATCTTTGGGACTAGACCGCTTAATTACCATAGGCGCTGGGATAGGCGTGACCGGTATTTGTCTTGCTTTGCTGCTGCAGCTATTAGGATTTAGTCAACCCTTAGCTCTATTTTTACCAATAGCATTAGCGACTTTCGGCAACGGCATTACATTGCCAAACGCACAAGCTGCGGCTATTAATGAGTTCCCAAAGCTTGCAGGCAGCGCTTCGGGGCTAACTGGGTTCCTACAAATGGCGTTCTCTGCGGTGGCCGCACAATTTGTAGCAGTTATTTACAACGGCACCGTATATCCACTCCTACTGCTTATGCTGAGCGCATCAGTGGCATCGCTTTTGTTTTTTCGATGGGGCTTGGCCAATAAAGATAAGAATCTAAATTAGACCGTTTTTAGGTTTTCTAGCTGATTTACAAATCCTTCTTCGTCGTAAAGGCAGCGTAAATCAAAAATTAACGCACCGTCATGAAGACGCCCTACCACTGGCTTAGGTAGCCGCCTAAATTGCAAACTTAGAGACGTAAGAAAGGCATCTTTGCCTGCTCTATCAGCAACTGGGCGGATAGCTATCGCCCGACTCTCTAATAAATCAAGCGGCAGTGCCCCACTACCAATTTGACTCTTACACTCCTCAACGCTAACTGCTGCTTGCCCCTCAAGAATTGATTCAAATAGAGGCAATACACGCTCGGCAAGTGCATTAATATCACTCAACGGTCTAGTCAGATCCTTAAGAATTGGCAAGCGCTTACTCAAACGCCGTGGATCTTTGTAGAGATTGATCACCTCGACCAAACCAGCCAATGTCACCTTGTCAATTCGTAGAGCACGTTTAAGCGGGTTTCGCTTAATTTTCTCCACTAGCTCCCGTTTACCCACAATAATGCCCGCCTGAGGCCCTCCTAAGAGTTTGTCGCCGCTAAACATTACTAAATCGGCTCCAGCATCTAATGTATCTTTCACGGTAGGCTCATAAGGCAAACCATACTGCCGTAAATCTACCAAGGTGCCGCTACCCAAATCAGATACAAACGGTATCTTCGTTTGACGTGAAAGCTCACTTAATTCAGTCTCGCTGACAGACTTAGTGAAGCCGCGTATTTCATAATTACTAGTATGCACCTTCATCATCAGGCCCGTGGATTCAGTGATCGCATCCGAAAAATCCCACAAATGAGTTCGGTTGGTGGTGCCCACTTCTTTTAAAATAGAGCTAGCGCTTTTCATTACATCGGGAATACGAAAGGCGCCCCCGATTTCGACGAGTTCGCCTCTTGAAATCAAGACCTCTTTTTGCAAAGCCAAACTATTCAGCACGATGACCACTGCTGCGGCATTGTTGTTCACTACCGTCGCAGCCTCTGCACCGGTCATCTCGCACAAGCATTTTTCTAAGTGGCTATCGCGGTCACCGCGCTTGCCAGTTTCCAAATCAAATTCCAAATTAGTGGCCTGAGAAGCGGCAACAGACATCGCCAATACGGCTTCTTTTGGCATCCTCGCTCTGCCTAGATTGGTATGTATAACTGTGCCTGTTAAGTTAAAAACCGATACTAAGGTTGATGCAGATTCTTGATTGAGATCATCAGCAATTCTAACGCAAAGAGATTCGATGAAGCTGGACGACTCTAGCTGTTCTATAACACGCAAATCGTTAGCAGCAATAGCATTTCTCAACTGGTCAATAGCCGCTCTTACTTTTAATTTAACAACATCGTGACCCAGAACTTCGATCACGTCCGCAAGGGATTTTTTTTGAAGTAGCTTATCAACAGAGGGCAGTAATTTGAATGCAGAGACTTGAGGCTTCATAGACTAAGGAGGAACCATTTAATAGGAAATAAAGAAGGCTATCAATTTACGTAAAATGTGAACGAATGGCAACTCAGATTATACAATCCAATGACGTTAGCCTTGCGTCATAAGGCCCGATCCATCTACACTTAACCCATATCGACTACTAGTCATGCACCATAATTTTGAAATCAGAAATCCATGAGCGAATTACCAAACTTAATCATAACGAATCAATTTCATCCGGAAACAATTGCCAAGCTTGACGAGATTTACAACACTCATCATCTCTGGACTCT
>CAWKZY010000202.1:0-3431 GCA_963854625.1 Gammaproteobacteria bacterium
AAATGGAGGGAATTTGAATTGATACGTCAAAAGTATGGTGCGATCGGTAAGTTTAGTTCAGAGCAATCCAAACGGCTGGGATTGGCATGAAAAAAGTTTTAATCATTGGTGTAACCTCTGCTATCGCTGAACACTGTGCAAGGATCTGGGCGACTAGAGGCTATGAGTTATATTTGGTAGGAAGGAACGAAGAGCGTGTTCAGGCCATTGCTGCTGATTTAAAGGTGCGTGGCGCAGCACAAGTAGACTCACATTGCATAGATCTGAATGAAATGGATTACCACGCCGCATTACTTAATTCGGCAGAGAGTACAATGAATGGTATAGATACTGTGTTGATTGCGCATGGTACACTTTCGAATCAGAAATTATGCGAACAAAGCATCGAAGAGATGTTGGCTGAAATACGGACCAACGCGCTTTCAACCATCAGTTTACTCACGTTAATTGCCAATCGTTTTGAAGCGAAACAAGCGGGCACTATAGCCATCCTGTCTTCTGTGGCTGGCGACAGGGGTAGAGCGACCAACTACGTCTACGGTTCCGCTAAAGCGATGATCACTGCTTTTACATCTGGTTTGCGACAACGTCTTCATAAGTCAAGTGTTGCGGTAGTCACCATCAAGCCAGGTTTTGTCGATACGCCTATGACTGCAGAGTTTAAAAAAGGGTTGTTGTGGACAAAACCTAGCTCGGTGGCAAGGACGATAACTAAAGCGATTGACAAACGAAAAGACGAAGTTTACGCTCCCGCGTATTGGTGGGGAATTATGTTATTGATTAATTCTATTCCAACAAAATTGTTCAAGCGGTTAACGAAAAAATGAGATTTGAAAAATTTTTTAAAGCCGCACCTTTTGTTCTATTTTTTCTTTTTGTCACCGTTCCGATGCTAAGCCTTCCCAGGGATATGTGGGATGGTACTGTTATTGAATACGCAAGCTTAATTGATGATTTTTCAGGATTGAGATCATACTTTTTCGAATCTGCTTGGTTTCTCCAATATCCGATGAGTTTAGCAATTATTGAGATTTCTCAAATTCTCAACATGTCGTATAAAAACTTAAATGCGTTGGTAGTTCTCCTATTCATGTTTATTTTTCTTCGAGAAACCCTTTTCTTGGCTGAACACCAAATCAAGCTCTCCAAACCAGCCTCTTACTTTGCTTTAGCATTAGTCGCAACATTTGGTACTTGGGGGGTTCTTTTATCCAGCATTATGACTCTTCATTTAGCTTGCATGGCAATTGGTTTAATCTCCGTCAGAACAATCCATACAAAGACCCTCGGCTCAACATTACTCGGGGTAACTGCTCTTCTAATATCATTGAGCCTGCATTCACTGTTAGTTTTTTTGCCAGTACTTTCTTATACCTATGATTTGTCTGAACGGAGCCAGGTGCGGCAGTTATGGCTTGCAAGGCCAAGCAAGCAAACCGCTCTTATTTTCGGAATATGCATTGTTTTTTACTTGGTGAGCCGACAGTTTTATCCACCGAGTGGACTTTATGAAAATTACAACAACCTAGTGATAGGCAGTATTGAAGATTTAGCTAAAGTGGCATATTTTAGCCTTGCCATGGGCACCTTTTTAATACCGATTTTCTTGATTGTTGCTTGTATTAGCTTACTAGCCATTGCGGTTGACAACAAAACAATTAATCCGACCAACAAAGTAAGTAGTTGTAATTCCAAACGGATTGCTTGGTTGCTAATACTTTTTTGTGCTGGATTGTTTCCTTACGCTGCCGTAGGTAAATATTCGACGCTCTGGGGAATAGGGGATTGGAGCAGTAGGCAAGCATTTCTCCTTGTACTACCAACCTGTCTGTTCACGGCACTTTGCTTGCAGAGTTTGTATGACAAGTTTTCCGCTGGACTGCTTGTTAGGAGGTGTATTCTTACAGGTGGTGTTGTAATCTTTCTATTCCATTTGATGCTGCTAACAATCAATGTAACACACAAGTCAAATCGGCAAATATTCGTTACTCAGTTAGAGGGCATAATGCGAGCTAACGAAGATAGACTGAATCCTGGTTTGTTGCAAATCGTAGGAAGTAACTTGCCCGCACCCCAATTCAGACCATACGAGACAAATTTTTTGATGTACAGTGCAACGGGAAAAGCTAACTGGTGGACACGGGTTGGTAACAACGAGGATGGAAATTTTAAAATTCCTTGTCACCTTAAAGAAAATCAAGACTATCAAATAAAGTACGCTTACAACTATGAGCCTGAACACGCCAATAATCACACAGTGGTCGAAATTAATGCGAGTGGATTCAAGGGCCGTTTAAATTTAGTTCGTAACTTGTTAGGAATAAACCCTCCTGGCGTAATTGAGCTGGTTAGGATTTACTCCAGACCAGTTGTTGGCGGCTGTCATCCAAAAATAGGTAGATAGCAGATATGTGTGATACCAGCGTGGCGCGGACTGAAAAGACTTATTATTATTTGAACGGTGAGATGCGCTATGAAGTCTTATGGCGAACTTAAAGCTAAAATGGAAACAATCCAACAGCAGATGGTTGAAACTAAGAAGAACGAGCCTACTGTCGCACCGAAAAAAGTTAAAGGGCTTTGCAAAGAGTTCGGTTTTACTTTTGGTATACTAAAAGGTCGGCTTGCCGAAGGACGTAAGACGAAATGAACCCCTCTGAAGTTAAATTGCCACCCAAATGAAAAATGGAGAAGGAGTTTTCACTGATGCTGATGGCAGCAAATACAGTGGTCAATTCAAGAATGATAAGTACCATGGACAAGGCACTCTAACTGCCGCCGATGGCAGTAAATATACTGGTGAATTCGAGAACGATATGCCGCATGGACAAGGAGTCTACAATTTCTTCAATGGCGATCGATATGTCGGGGGGTTCGAAAATAGCAAGCGGAATGGGAAGGGTACCTATATTTTTACTGATGGCGAAGAATATTGCGGTGAATGGAAGGATGACGAAATAGTGAGCGCTGAATGAAAAAATTGTCACTTCATTGGCAGATATTGATTGCGCTAGCTTTAGCGACAGTAGTGGGCTCAGTTTTAAAGCAAGGATCAACTGATGATCCCTCTAGTGCGTTTCTGGGTATTGCCTACATCACAATTTTTGAATATATCGGAAATCTTTTTCTTAGCGCGCTAAAAATGATCATTGTCCCACTGATTGTATCTTCCATAATTGTTGGGGTGGCCGGTATGGGTGCCTCCATGAATCTTAAGTCAATTGGGATTCGCACACTGAGCTTTTATGCAGTAACCACGCTACTTGCTATATTGATTGGATTAAGTTTGATTAATCTCGTATCCCCCGGTTATGTTAGCGGTCAGCCTGCGGGCGAGCTTCTTGCATTGAATAATCATGATGTGGCAGCTATTGAGCAGCGGATAGAGGGTAGGGGTGTAGGCGATGTAGCAGGTATTTTTACTCGAATGG
>CAWKZY010000203.1:0-3381 GCA_963854625.1 Gammaproteobacteria bacterium
CAGTATTTTTTTCATGGATTGGCTCATTGTTTTGTACTTTAAATAAATTAGGCCTAGTCGCGGCAGTGCGTGCTTAGCAATTTAAACCAGATGGATCTAACCAATGACTGTCATTCCAAGTGATTCGGCGATTAGAGCTGGCTTTTCTTCGCCTTCAATCTCGATCGTTACTGTGTGCTTTAATAAAAAATGGTTTGGTTTCTTTTCTTCGACGCCGGTAAGTGTAAAGCGACCTCGGATTTTGTTACCGACTTTCACTGGATTAATAAATCGAACTTTATCTAAACCATAGTTAATTCCCATCACCGTATTCTCTAGTTTCAGGCCACCGTTTTCGGCACTAAGCATAGGTATCATAGACAGTGTGAGAAACCCGTGGGCGATAGTCGTGCCAAAAGGCGTTTGAGCCGCACGCTCTGGATCAATATGGATATATTGATGATCACCCGTGGCATCCGCAAATTTATTGATACGATCTTGATCGATTTCAACCCAATCAGTGACCCCAACTTCTTTACCTATATAATCTTTCAGTTGAGCAGTGTTTACGACATTTCCCATGATTGGCGACTCCGGATTACGATGAATTAGCTGATGAGTTTACCAATATTCACCTGTTGGTGCTATTGCTTGAATCGTTCGATCAACGGCTAGCTAAAAGTGGAGAAGAGGGGTTAAGTGAGCGAGTGGATGAAGGAGGTAAGTGAAAGCGTTAGTGTTAGTGATATCCAGTGGCTTTGCCTATAATAGAATTATGAAATCTACCCCTCAAATTGATGTTGATATCGCGATTGTAGGTGCTGGGCTAGTGGGAGCAACTTTTGCTCATCTTTTAGCCCCTTTGCCCCTTAATGTGGCATTGATAGACCAGCGAGAGTTTGGCCCTTTAAAAGCTCCATTCGACTCTAGCGAGCTGGAGTTTGATCCTCGTGTTAGCGCTCTCACCGAGGCGTCAAAGCTTCTTTTTCAAAAGTTAGGCGTCTGGGAGGCAATCACAGATAAGCGCGCGAGCCCCTATCATGAGATGGAAGTATGGGATGCTGATGGAACTGGCGCTATTGATTTTTCAGCCAGAGAAATAGGTAGCAGCGAGTTAGGTCATATTGTTGAGAACTCACTTATTTTGTCTGCGCTACATGATTCACTGGCATCGATAGAGAACCTTGAGCTTGTTGGCGGTGTGGCAATTGAGCAGCTCATCCTCGGCAATGACAATGGCGATAAAGCCCGCATAACCACAGAGTCGGGTACGGTCATATCGGCCTCGCTAGTAGTCGCAGCTGATGGAGGCAACTCTTTTATTCGCAAACTCGCTAATATCGACACTAAAGAATGGGATTACGAGCACACCGCCATCGTAACCACTGTGAAAACTCAATTACCTCATGGGGCGAAGGCTCTGCAGCGCTTTATGAGTAGTGGTCCACTAGCGTTTCTACCCTTATCCCTTGGCCAAAACTCTGCTGATCAGCATTATTGTTCTATTGTTTGGTCTTGCCTGCCCGAGCTTGCTGAATCCCTGATGGCACTTCCGGGTGCGGATTTCAATGAATCTCTGGAACAGGCCATAGAGTCGAGGCTTGGCAAAATAGAGTTTAGCGCCAAGAGATTTGCGGTGCCGCTTAGGCAAAGACATGGCAAAAAATACTACCAGAATAACGTGGTTTTAGTAGGAGATGCTGCCCACACTATTCATCCATTAGCGGGACAGGGGGTTAATCTAGGCTTGCTGGATGTCGCAGCTCTGGCAGAAGAATTACGCCAAGGGCTTAAGAATGGCCGCTCGGTCTTCGACCCTGTAGTGCTTGGCCGCTATGAACGAAAGCGTCGTGGCCACAACCTCACTACCATGTGGGCAATGGAAGGGTTTAAGCGCCTATTTGCCGAAGAAACATTGCCGGTTAGGTGGTTGCGTAACGTGGGACTTAAAAGTGTTAACAGTCTGCCGCTGCTGAAAAATCAAATTGTTCGTAAGGCGATGGGGCTGGATAGTTAATTTTCTTAGTCTCAGCAACTTGCTAGATTTGGAAGTTGTAGCGCATTTGTAACTGCACGACATCGTTATTGCGAAACTCGTAGAACACCGAGTTCTGACTGGCACTGTAACCAACAAAAAGAAAGCCCAAGTCCAAATTATCCGACCAATTGTAGTCAATAGATAGTCGGCTCACGCTGCCCCAATTATTGGCCAGTTTGTTCCAAACCCCAGTTATGCGGAGTCTTTGGTTAAGGTCGGTCCAGTTAAATCGGGTGCCAAGGCTAATTTGATCACTTGGCGCTTGCATAAAGCTGTTGTGATTTTTAGTATGAATGCTATCGATTTCTAGGCTTAACAAAAGATTACTGAAGCCGTTGTATTCAACCCCGGCTACGACGAGCGTTTGATCCTTTTGATCCCAGCCGTTTAGCTGATTAAAGAAGGACTCTGCATTGGGCCTGACAGTGACACCATAGTGTGTGCCAAGCTCCCCATAAAAAAGCCATGCACCCTCTACCCAATTCGCGGCGGCTCCTATCATGCGCATACGATTCTGATTGAAATTTAGACTTGGCTGGGCCAAGCCGCGCATGTCAATATCCTCAACACTTAAGTTGTTGTCATTGAATTCACCGGCTACGATTTGAAGGTCACCAGAGCTTAGCTGAGTAGATAGCCGAATGAAGCCCTCGCTTCTATTTTTTGTTTCTTGACGGTTTAAGGCAAAGCCGATGTTACGCAGCTGAGCGAATTGATCAAACTCATCACCTTCCGGTGCGATTTGATTTCTATCGGCGTCATAAGTAACAACGGTATCGATCAGCCAGTCCTTGAGCCGATAGCTCATGAGAGCTGCCGGGGCCGGTAGTCTTAAATCTTCGAGATCTTGTTGGGCTATGGCAAACTGATCTTCTACGTTTATCTGATCTGTAACACGGATGTATTCAGACAAACCCCAGGCGAGGATTTGATTCCCAACTTTAAAGTATAAGCCGTTCTCGGCTTGATAGTCGAAGTAGAAATCTCTGATTTCAAGGCGGTTGCGAAGCTGATTTCTTTCTTCTATTGAATGGGGTGCATCACTTTTAATTTGATAAATTGGGTCATGATAATATTTTCCGCTAACTCTGAACTTCAACTCGTCGCTGAATTTCCCATCTGCCTGGATAAAGAGGCTAGATTGAAGGCCGTTGAGCTCACTGTCGGTACGACTAAATAAATGGCTAGGTTGTTCAAGGCCATAGGAAGCGGATTGTGTGATCCAGCCAATGACCGAGTAATTCGATGATTTAGTCTTTGGGACATCGATATTGATAGTGCTAAAAAATTCGTCCTGAGCAGCGCAATGAGCAGTCGTTAAAAGTAACGTGCTGAGGCAACATTGAATGAGATGGTTTAACGAC
>CAWKZY010000204.1:0-3379 GCA_963854625.1 Gammaproteobacteria bacterium
TTGTTATAGGTGTGATAATTTCAGAGGTATATTTGTGGCATTCTTATATGAAAAGCCCACGGAGGAACTCGAAGGATTGATAGGAGAATTGTAATTTTGCATTAAGAAATTAATCAATGCCATGACAACTGCGTATTTATGGACGGTAGAGATGAAACCGATTTTTTTCAGAGTTGCTCTAATTAAAAGGGAATAGGCTTTTGTGAATACGGAACTATAAATTTAATGGCATCGATGGTGTTGTGTGTCGTCTACCGCAGCAAAGAAGAGAGGCTCAATGAATAGAGGTTCAGGGGTCCCGCTGACTGCCTCTATGACGGTGGAGAGCCATTGACGCCGAACTTTGAGTCATGCTGGGGAGCTGTATGAAACCAGAGTGGTTCAGGCCGTCATCAGGTGCTGGGAGTGTTCTAGAAAGTGCATAGAGTGGGACTAATGAGACAGTCGACGTGAGAGTCAGTGAGTGAACCAGTGAACCGGTGAACCGGTGAATAATCGTGCAGCCAGTTGCCCAAGATTTTTTAAATGCTTAGAGCGAAAGTGAATTGTTTTAGGGGAGATTACCACTGGTGCTGATCAGGAGATAAAACGGCTGAAGAGCCAAAACGAGACTCTTCTATGCTCATGACAATATTACGGTTTTGCACTTTGCGAAGAATATTCCAGCACCCAACGATATTGCTTCCTTTGTGAAAAATGAACATACCAATACCAATGGTGGTAAACATGGCATGAGCAATGTATTTTTTGAGCGTTGGACTAATCACGGTAAAGACTATGCCAAGGCCTGCAAGGTCTTAGATAGAGAAATTGTGAACCCCATGAAGAAGGATTTATGTATCACCAGCCGTGCTAAAAGGGAAATGAAGGCGGATTTGAAATATGTTGGAACTGTCAGATTATTTCGCCGCTTTAGTGAGCTGTTTGCCGAATCTGGATTGCTGTAAAAACATGTGAGTTGATGGAGGTATGGCGTTTGAACTGGTCGTAATTATATAGCTAATAAGACCTAAGTTCAGGTTGAGGGGTGAATATGAAATCTATGTTTTTAGTGTGTCTGCTGTTGGTAGTGAGTGCATGCAACGCTGCCGAAGTTGCATTCGAAAAAATGAGCGAGAATGAGCTACTTGCCTATAATGGTTCTGTCGGCTATTTGGATTTTGTGTATTGCCCAGAAGACGTGAGATTTGGTAGTTTTATTAGAAAGCGCTCTTGCTTAACCATGCGTGAACTTTTGGAAGGAAGTATTAGTCGCTTGAATACTCCGAGTTCTAGCCTGAGCATCACCTTTGCGAAATAAAGGCATTAAGCAGCAGCGTTGTCCGCTTGTCAGAAGCGTAAAGGCAGCAGGCCTTCGCAGCCTTTTTTCTTGCGCATGTTCAGCGCTAATGTCCTTTGCTGACATGGGTAGTAGTTGATAGTAATTCAAACAATTGATTAAATTAAAGGTGACGTCAGCTAATGGAAAATGAAGAGCTCGTACAAAATTGGCGGGTACGCATCATAGATTTATGCGAATCTAAGCTTGGAAGGCATCTGATCGCAAAAGAGATCAAGTATGTAAACTCGCTAAATACGTTTTTGACCTTGGAGTATCTGCAGAACGAAGCCGAACTGGCCTCGGAAGGAGAGCTTGAAGACCATTTGAAAGAAGCTTTGTCTTTTTTTGAAATCAAAATTGTGGATTAAATTGAAAAATGACAATTAATTCAAAAAGAATATGGCGATGTTATCCCCCCCCCACTAAATAAGTGCATTATGGTAACTGGTATCGAGGCACAGTTTTAATGCTAGTTTGATTTATTCTTTTTTGTGAAATCGGTTTGGGTGATTCTCGCTTCGGGCTTATTTTTTAGAATTGTATTGGATAGGGCCGCGCTTAATAAATTAGGTTTGCTGTGCATGGCACTTTTAGACCTATCACTTTTTGAGGTGACTTTAGTCGACCTTAATAGCGGCAGGCCCGCGAAATTTGCCCATGTGCTAGCTGCAATATATCTGGGTTTTACTGTGATTGCCGGGCTCAGCAATATTCAATGTGCGGATAGTAATGTATCTTACAAATTAGATTCAGGCTTAAATCTAACAAATACTGATTGTGGTTGGACATACGCTAAATATGATTGGGTTAAAGAGCTTTTAGCTTGCTCCGTCGGGGTAACACTCCGATCTATTGCGATATTTTATATAGATAATCCTGCAGCTATTACTCAATGATATTCTCAGTTATGGCTGTGTTAGTGGCTGTAATTAAGATTGTCGCTAGGGTAAGAGTAAGCAGAAATTAAATCTGCGAAGGATGCTGGTTTAACATGAATTACTAGGCTTTTAGAGAATTGGTAATGCCTTGATAAAAGGTCAGGAATGGCTAGTTATAATTAGTATGAATTGCTCAAGCTATTTTTTTGTGTGAATGTTGCAGCGTGTTGGTGATGTTTGACAGTCATCGTAACTAATCATTTTGAATGTGCAAGCATTACCGTAGATGCTGACATTAACAGAACTTTTTAAGTTTCATAACTCAGTCGAAAAAAGGCATAACAAAGTGTTATGCCTTTTAATTTATCGTTTTAAAAACGCCTTACGGCATTAGTATGGTCTCTATTGACTGTTACATAGGTTTGCGAAAGCTCAATGTAAATCGATCAGTATTTCCGCGCACACCCGGGCTGCCAACTTCTTGAGTTAAGTCGTCTTCGCCGTGATAGTGCATGTCGCTATAATCTACCAATTCAAAACCCGTATCCAGCATCTCCTTGATCATAAGCATTGGGTCGAGACGACGACCTACTGCACGACTATTTGGTTGCATGTGACGACGAGTGTGATCCACTACACCGTAAATGCCGCCGGGCTTCAATGCATCGAATACAGCGCTGTTCAAATTCTCACGGCCTTCGGCGGAAGGGTTGTGAAGATTCCAGAAGGTCAGCACCATGTCGAAGTTGTTAGTGTCAAAGTTAAACTCAGGTAAATTGCCAAGCGTGATATCGTTATTGATAGAGGTTACGCAATCCATGCCGTCTAAACTCATGACGTCACTCTTGTATGAGTCACTTACCCCGACCGAAACCACTAGTTCGCCGCCATTCTCGCACAAGGTTGGGCCGACAAACTTTGACCAATACCCGGATGCTGGCGAAATTTCTAGTACTTTCATGTCGTCTTCAAGGCCAAAGAACTCTAATACTTCTCCTGGCTTGCGATTAGCGTCACGGGCAACCTCTGCTGCATCTCGAACATTGCTTTGCAGATTCGCTTCAATTTTGGATCGGGTTGCGGCTGGATCTGCACCAAGTGCTTGGCTTGCTAGACATAACCCACTTAGCGCGATGATTAACTTCTTCATATTCTCTCCTTATTGAGTGCTTACTGAACT
>CAWKZY010000205.1:0-3352 GCA_963854625.1 Gammaproteobacteria bacterium
ACGTTGCCGAGGCGGCTGTTGTCGGCTACCCCCATGAAATAAAGGGCCAAGGTATTTATGCCTATGTCACATTAATGAACGGAATTGCAGACTCGCCAGAATTACAAATCGATTTAAAGCGCTTCGTGACAAAAGAAATTGGCGCTTTCGCAAAGCCTGAAGTCATTCAGTTTTCCTCGGGCCTGCCAAAAACTAGGTCGGGTAAAATAATGCGCCGCATCCTACGCAAAATAGCAGCGAACGAATTAGAAAACTTAGGAGACACGTCAACTCTGGCAGATCCAGCAGTGGTAGGGCAATTAATTAGTAACAGAGCCAATCGTCAAGGTGAATAAGATATGTCTCGTTATACCGCGCTTATCCAATGGTCTTGCAACACAGATTCTTTTGTGGAAAATAAATACTCTCGCGCTCACCGCTGGACCTTCGACGGAGGAACGACTGTGGCCGCATCTTCGTCACCCACTATTGTACCTGAGCCGTGGTCCGATCCCGCAAACGTGGATCCCGAGGAAGCGTTTGTGGCATCGCTCTCTTCTTGCCATATGCTATGGTTTCTTTCTATCAGTGGAAGCAAAGGTTTTATTGTAAATTCGTACAAAGATAATGCAGAGGGAGTTATGACAAAAAATGGCTCAGGACAACTGGCAATTACTCAAGTTACTCTCAACCCAAAAGCGATATTTGACAGCACTAGAAGCCCTAGCAAAATAGAGCTCGCCGATTTGCATAAAGCGGCACATGACAAGTGCTTTATTGCAAATTCAGTTAACTCGAATATCACAATCAATCCCTACTTCGACGAGTAATTAAATTCACTATGGCCCAGCGTTTGAAGTTCACACTGTCCCGAAAGGACTCACGCATTTTCCAGTTTGTTAATTTTTTTACAAGCCTGTTCCCACTCACGGCACAAGGCTCTATCACTTTATTGATCACAGCTTCCGCTCTGAGCGTATTTGGCTATGGCTCGCTTGATTTAGTCGTTTTCGCGATTTCCATTTGTGCACTCGCTATAGTCCTTTTTTGTCTTTTCTGCTCCATAATAACCGGCATCATCATCCAACGTAGAGTTCAAAAGATGCTGACTGAGACCAACAGCAGCCTAAGCTCAATTAACATAGAAGCTGGCTACCCAAACGAAACTGGATTCTCGCTACCATCATTAAGTTTTTTCCCCTTAGTCAAGCTGAGTTGGGAAATAGAAACTCCCGATGAAACCAAAACACAGCTGCGCTGGGAACGAGACGGAACAATAGTTGAAGAGATTATTCCCGCCAAGCGATTCCTAACCGACTCTATAACTCGAGTTTTTTCCGTATCCGACGTCCTAGGCTTTAGCCATTACAACTGGCGACAAACGCAGTCAATCACAGCCAAAGCATTACCTAAAGTTGATGCGGCAAATAGAATACCTCTTTTACGTTCTCTTACAGCTGAGGATGGCATTCCTAACCCCTCAGGAAACCCTGAAGGCGATAGAATGGAGATTCGTCCCTATGCAGCAGGGGATTCGGTGCGCGATATCATGTGGAAAGTTTATGCCAGAAACCGCCAGCTAAACGTACGCCTGCCAGAAAAGAGCGTTTTTCACAGCAAACGAACGGTAGCCTATCTCTTAAGCAGTGAATATGATGAAGCCGCCGCTGCTGCGGCCAGAGTCGCCATAGAATCTCACGCCTTCGGTGATGATTGGGCATTCGCTGCAGATGGCACCGAGACTCCCTGCACAAATGTAGAATCTGCACTAAACGCTATAGCCAAATCTAGATCCCTAGGCAAGCCGTATAGCTATGGTCTAGATAACTTTCTGCGATTAGCCGTAGGCCAAAGCAAAGCTCACTGCATTGTATTCGCTGCCACGGAACCTGCACCATGGAATGAGGCACTTAAGAATTCAATTGCACGGTTCCCCGGTCAGTTCTCGTTAGTACTGGCCACTGACGGCTTCAGAGATGAAGCTAAGAGTATATGGTGGCAGCGACTGTTATGGCGGGAAACTCAACCGGACAGGCTGCAAAAATCATCAGGAAGTATGCAAGAATTGAGACATAGATTACTCGATCTAGGTCAATTGCTAGAATCTGCGGTAATTATTGATCGACGTAGCGGTCAAAGTTTTGATAAAAACCTTCGACGGATATAGAAGGAACTACCAGATTAACAATTTTTTAGATTAACTTGAGTAAAAGCATGAATAATGACACTCAACCCTTCGTTCAAGGTCTTGTCCCCAGCAGCTTGCGGGCTCTGATCATAGGTTTTAGCTACTGGATAGTCAGCATTTCACTGACTGTATTAAGCGGATCTATGGCTGCCTTTGGGGGCTGCTTGGCCGCCTGTTTGCTCAGCGACATGTTTCTAACTCGTGAACCCATTAATCGGCTGAGAACAATATCGCTCTTGGCTTTGTGCATTGGTGTATTTTTCAGCGGTGTCTTGTTTGCGCAGCTTTTAGTCAATACTCCCGCCCTAGCTGCGTTCTTCTCCCCCGTCGCCTCTTTCAATATCGCCGAAGCGGTGAAATGGTCTACTGCAGCCTTTGCCCTTTCTGCAGCATTAAGACTTCTGGCCTGCAGAACCTCGGTAGGGGCGGTCATTGAAATTCTATTTGTAGCTGGCGCATTCGTAGTCACCTTGGCTGCCCACCGCAATGGCATGATCCATAGACCTTTTTTCATCGGAGATTTCGCACTAACTCGCGGCATTGACCCCTCCACTATTCTCCTCGCTTTCGGCTGCCTAGCCGTAGTGTCTCTTTCCGCGCTGCTGATGGTTGAGCAACATCATCGACGATTGCCCTATCATTTTGCCATGCTAGGGTTGCTTTGCTTTTCATTAATTGGGTACGTCAGACTATTTGGCCTTCCAACTCCGCAAATGACAGATGACCTTGGACTAACCGGCAGCGGGCAAATCGGCGGCGCAGGTCAGGACGAAAGCCCATTTAGTGACAGTGAGAACACCGCTGATGACAAGCAAGCACCGGTCGCTGTTGTGGTTTTTAGAGATGACTATGAACCGATTAATGGTTCTTATTATTTTCGAGAATCAGCCTATTCTCAGTTTAACGGTACCATGTTAAGTTTTCCAAGCCGCGCCGACATGGACACTGATCTCATCAAAAACTTTTCCAGTGGTCGGATAGACACTCAGCAACTGCCCGACGCCCGAGACCAGAGGACCCAGGTAAGAACGACAATTGGCACTTTAGTCGCCCATCGCTCACCTTTTGGATTAAGCAGCCCCATTGCCTATGAAAGCACATCGAACCCAAACGATCTGCGTTTCAAGCGAACTTACGATGCCTATTCACTAGCACCAGAATATGACTTCGATTTTTTACTAGGCC
>CAWKZY010000206.1:0-3305 GCA_963854625.1 Gammaproteobacteria bacterium
GGGTTTGCAGCTTCAAGGCGCTTTTTAGTTTCTTCTGCATGAAAATTAAGGCCGCCGGCCCAGCCATGAGTCGCTGCAGGAATAGAGACGCCGATAGTCTGTGCGCTTGCCGAAGCAATAATGCACAGTCCAAAAACTGCCGCTATTATGCTAGGGGTTAAAAGCTTAAGTCTTCCAAGTCGAAAATTCATGTGTTGATCCAGTTGTTTAACAAAGTCAGAAATCTAAGTGGGCGCTTGTTTTCGCCAAGCGCCGCGTTGCAGGTAAACGGCTGCAATAACAATTATGCCTTGTACTGCGCCGTTCAGATAGTTACTTATCATGTCAGTGAGGTTTAAGATATTACCGATAAGTGTGAGGATTAGTGCGCCAACCACTGTCCCCCAGATGCGTCCATAACCCCCTTTAAGCATGGTGCCGCCGATAATCACGGCAGCGATAGCCTCGAGCTCCCAGAGCACTCCAGTCTGCCCTGACGCAGAACCTAGCCGCGGCACATAAATAATGGTCGCAATCGAGACGCAAATTCCTTGTAGAATATAGGTCATGGTTTTAACGCGATCCACATGAATAGCCGAGTAGAGTGCAACTTTCTCATTCGAACCAATGGCAAAGCAGTGGCGGCCAAAAACTGTTTTATTGAGTAGCATATAGCCGATAATCGCGACGCATAAAAATACCCAAACCGGATATGGCATTCCTAGGAGGGTGCCATAATAGACCTCGCTATAAACATCGCCCACTGTGAAATTAAGAGAAAGCGTGCCGCCATCGGCCATATAAGTGATAAGCGACCGATAGATGCCCATAGTGCCAAGGGTGACGATAAACGCCTCGATCTTCGCCTTTGTGGTGAGTAGGCCATTGATGCATCCAGCGGCAGCCCCGATTAATGCCGATGCGAATATCGCGATTAGGATGAGTACAGGTAGTGATTCGATCTTATCCATCAAAGAATTCATTATTAGAATCATGCTGCCAGAAATAAAGGCGGCCATTGAACCTACCGAAAGATCAATTCCCCCTGCCGTTATAACGAAAGTGGCGCCAATGGCGACGATGCCTATGAATGAACTTCTAGCTAAAATATTGCTGAGATTGCCCGAGCTTAAAAAAGCATCGTTTACAAAGGCGCCTAGGATAAAAAGTGCAATCAAGGCGACAAAAGGTCCTGCGGTTTTTAGATCGATACTACGGGGAAATTTTATTTCAGGCACTGGCTTTTCCACCTTCTTGTGTTAACTGAGATTCTAATCCTGCGGCATAGCGCATGATTTCATGTTCTTGTTTTTGTTCGCCTTCCAATATCCCAACTAGTTGGCCTCGGCACATTACAGCAACGCGATGAGATAATCCGATGACTTCCATCATGTCGGAGGAGACCATTATTATGGAGTGACCTTTCTCTGCGAGGTTAGCAATAAAGTGGTAAATCTGGCTCTTTGTTCCAATATCGATGCCCCTGGTCGGTTCATCGATAATGATAATACTAGGCTCCGCAGCCATTACCTTTGCTAACAGTAACTTCTGCTGATTTCCGCCAGACAAATTACCTGCATTGATGGATAAATCCTTAAGTCGGATTTCAAAGGTGTCCACGGCTTCGCTAAAAGCCTCCTGTTCTTTTTTAATATTTATCAATCCGTTCGAGAATTTATGCAGTGAAAATAGAGAGAAGTTGATGGGCAAGCTCATGCTTAGCAGCAGGCCACTGCCTTTTCTGTCTTTTGTCAGATAAGCAATGCCAGCATCGCGGGCGGCGGCAAGGCTGGCAAATGAAACTGGCTTGCCACGGATTAAAAGCTCAGACGATTTGGAAAATTGATGTAAACCTATTATTGCTTCCATGAGGGCTGTGCGACCAGATCCGACAAGACCTGCAAAACCCAAAATTTCACCAGCACGAAGTTGAAAACTAGTATTGGAAATAAGGCCAGGTACGGCTCCGTTTTTTAACTCCAACACAACTTTGCTTGTGGCATTGGGAGGGGTGGCAACCGGAAACAGATTGGTAAGCTCGCGACCTACCATTAAGCGGGCCATGTCATCCTTAGTTAATTTTTTTGCGTCGTAGTCGCCAACGAGTTCACCGTCGCGCAATACGACTACTCGGTCAGCAATGCGTTCGATTTCGTCGAGCTTGTGAGATATATAAACAATGGCAACACCCTGCTCGGTTAGCCTTTCGATAAGTTGAAACAGAGCCTCACTTTCTTTAGCGGTAAGAACAGCCGTAGGCTCATCCAAAATCAGCAGGCGAGAATTTTTCGCATAGGCTTTAGCGATTTCTATCATCTGCTTTACCGAGACGGAAAGCTGGGCAACCGGGACTAGTGGGTCAATATCGCAGTCGAGAATGCTTAGATACTCACGGGTGAGTTCTAGCATCCTGCGTTTATCTAAAAAAGGGCCTCGTCGTATTTCGTTGCCGAGGAAAACGTTTTCCACCGCATTCAACTGTTCCGCGAGGTTAAGCTCTTGATGGATAAGAATGACTCCCTGAGCCTCGGCTGAGGCATGCTTCCAGGTATCGGAGTTCAAGGGTTTGAGCTCACCAGCCTCATTGGCAAGGTGGAGCAGGCCACCGCTAACGGTTTCATAGCCGCCAATAAGTTTTACCAGTGTTGATTTGCCGGCCCCATTTTCGCCAAGTAAGGCCAATACTTCGCCTTGGTTGACCTGTAAATCTATATTGGAGAGCACTTGCACTTCGCCAAATGACTTCGTTAAAGATTTGGCGGTAAACAGTGTTCTATGTGGGGAGGTATCTGGCATGGGATTAAATTAAATTCGTGTTTTAGAGTTCAAAACAGAGTCTTACGCTCTGTTGGGGCTTTGGAAGCTGGTTTAAGTGACTAAAATGTTGTTATGGATCTTTCACTTCCTTCCCAGCAGACTGCAAGGTTGAAGCCAATAAAGCAAGAGCCGACAAGTTATTACATATCACAAGATATTGTAATACTTCGGCAAAAATTAGAACTAAAGTTCTCAGCGGCTGCAGTCAGGACTCAAGCCCGATTCTCGGGCTGCTTGAAAAAGAGGAGTGGCTTCTGACAAGCGGTTTTCTAAATCCTCAATTCTGGAGCTGGGGGAGGGGTGCGTAGATAATAATTCTGGGGGGCTAGGGCCTGCGCCAACGGACATGTTCTCCCAAAGAGTGATACTTGATGCGGGATCAAAGCCTGCTCTGGCCATGAGTAAAACGCCTATTGAATCGGCTTCACTTTCTTGAGTGCGGCTAAATGGCAAAAAAACCCCATATTGAGTAGCTGAATTCAAGACTTGCATCGCGGTGCTTGAGGCCC
>CAWKZY010000207.1:0-3215 GCA_963854625.1 Gammaproteobacteria bacterium
GCGACACTTAATTCGCATTGCTTTTTTTTACAGTGCTTTGTTTTACAGTGCTTTGTTTTACAGTGCTTTATTTTAATGTTCTGTGACTCGCAGCTCTTAGAAAAGAAGGCCCAAGCCTTTGGCGGACTACGGTCCCAACCTTTATGCTAAAACTCGACAACTATGAAAGACCACTCTTCATAATGGCGAAAATGACTAAAAACTCAACATCCTCACAGATACTCAAAGTTAATTATTTATATATTACTGATTTATATAGTTTTTATAGTTGGCACGGTATTCGCTACATTCACTGTTCACAGGCAGTAAATGGCGGACGCAATGGGAAAACCACTTTGCCTGAACTTGGAGTCGATTATGAAAGTATTAGGAAACTTGGCGGTTATTGTTTTGGTTATAATAGGGGCTTTAGCCTTTATTCCACTCGTTTCATTTGGGTTTGCGATATTCTGCGGGATCGCGGTATTTGCTATCTGGCTGCTACCCGTTTGGATAATTGCCACTTCGGATAAGACCACCGGTTTTGAAAAAATCGCTTGGATAATCGCGATCCTCTGCCTTTCATGGTTTGCGTGGGTGTTTTATTTCTTCTTAGCGCCTCTTAAGCCCAAGCAGCGCTATTACTATTCGGACTAGTCAGCTGCCCATGCGCAGTTCACAATTAGAGAGAGTGTCTAGAATCCGTAGTTCATCATCAACTGTTCCGCTATGATGAGCTTCGATTTAGAAAGAGCTTGCGACATGGCGATCATCGAAGTTAAAAATCTCTGTAAGCGCTACCCCGTCCCTGGTAAAAAAGGTGAGACGTTCGCAGCTGTTGACGGCATATCGCTGTCTATAGATAGAGGCGAGATTTTTGGCATACTCGGACCCAATGGGGCTGGCAAAACCACTACATTAGAAATGCTTGAAGGCCTCACCGACATTGATAGTGGCAGCGCGTTGATCGATGACATTGATGTCCAGTCCAACCCCTACAAAGTTAAAGAAATTATTGGTGTTCAGCTCCAAGCCAACGAGTACTTTGACAATCTCACTATCTCAGAATTGCTTGTTCTGTTTGGAAACTTATATTCTAAAAATATTGACCCTGAGGAATTACTTAGAAAAGTAAACTTAGTCGATAAGGCCGAAGCAAAGCCCGACAACTTGTCTGGCGGTCAAAAACAACGCTTCTCGATAGCCTGCGCGCTAGTAAACGACCCTAGGGTCCTTTTTCTAGACGAACCAACAACTGGTCTTGACCCTCAAGCCAAACGTAATCTGTGGGACTTAGTACTTAATCTAAATAGCGCCGGTATGACAGTCGTATTGACCACCCACAACATGGAAGAAGCGGAATCTCTTTGTCAGCGGATAGCCATAATGGATCACGGGGTCATTGTTGCCGAAGACACTCCTCAGAATCTTATTCTCACCCATGCGCCAGAACCGCCAGCAGCCCCCATCCATGGAAACATCGAAGATGTCTTCCTTGCACTTACAGGTAGAGCCTTGCGCGACTGAGCCGGAATAATCTATGCCTACAAAAATGCAGTTTCATCTAGCTAAGGTCTTTTTAAAGATTTTCTTACGAGACAGACAGTCGATATTTTTTAGCCTGTTTTTTCCAATAATATTCATGACAGCCTTAGGCTTTATCAATCGCAATGGTGTTGACCCCGTAAATATAGGTGTAATCAATGATTCACCTGACCCCTCAACAATTGAATTTATCCAAGAATTAATAGATAACCCAGTTTTTAGTGTAACTCTCGGCTTTGAAGATCGGCTTCGCTCTGCGCTAGAAGAGGGAGAGCAAACATTAGTCATTATCATTCCAGAAGAATTTGATACAACAAGTGAAGGCACTACGCTGCGAGTTTTAGTCGATGCCGCACAGGTGACGGAGTTAGGACTGATATTACCTGTGCTCGAAAAATCACTGGTTGAAATTGAGCGTGAATTCAGAGATATCGAGCCAATGTTTGACTTGATGATTGAGGATGTAAAGGCTCGCTCTCAGAACTATTTAGATTTCTTGCTACCTGGCCTAATGGCATTCACTCTCATGCAGCTTAGTATTGCGGGTAGCGGATTTAACATTGTCGAATTTCGCCGCAAAGGCATACTGAAACGATTGTTTGTCACCCCAATTGAGCCGAAAGATTTCATCTCCTCTATAGTCATGGCAAGAATGACTATAGTATTGGTTCAACTATCCTTTCTCATTGCCTATGCGCTATTAGTGCTTGATGTGAAGATAGTCGGCAGCCTAGCCAGTTTTTACTTAATGATTATATTAGGCACTTTCATTTTCCTCTGTCTCGGCTTTTGCCTTGGCAGCATTGCAAAAACTCAGCAAGCGGTGATGGCCATTGGCAACATTGTTATTTTCCCGCAGATCTTCCTATCTGGCGTTTTCTACCCCATCGAATCTATGCCCGATTTTATCCAACCTATTGCCCATCTTTTGCCTCTTAGCTTTATCTCCACGGGTATGCGTGAGATAGCTATTAATGATGCGGCGCTTATGGAGATCAGCTCAAGCCTTATTGGAATAGGGGCCTGGCTTGTAATCTCCTTTGTTCTTGCGACGCGACTGTTCGTGTGGAAAGAAGTCGCCAACTGATCTCCGTAAAGATTTATGTCCATAGACGGTGACAATTAAGAATCGTTTGTAATATAGTCGGCCTTGTTCGAACGCATCACCTCCCAACGATCTAGATGTTGGGTTCACGACATTTGAAGTGCCTGCTTTAGCATGGCAATTCCCTCAAGATGACTTGGAGAAATATAAAAATGAAAAAAGTTTTAATTGTTATGTCAGCAATTGCGGTTCTGGCCTCCGGTTTCTTCTCTGCAGTATCTGCACAGGATGCACCTACTCCAGAGCAACAGGCTGAAGCGGCGGTGGACACAAGAAAATCTGTATTTAAGCTTCTACGATTTAATCTAATTCCTTTGGTCGGTATGGCGCAAGGTGCACCTTTTGATGCCGCACTGGCAGAGCGTAACGGTCGTCGAATTGCCGCACTAGCACCAATGATTCCTGATGTTTTCGCACATGAAACTCGCGGATTTGATGTTGAGACAACAGCGCTGGACAAGATTTGGGATAACCAATCAGATTTCGCTTCTAAGGCACAGGCCCTAGTAGATAACGCCACAGCGTTTGCAGATGCTGCCGCTACCGGCGATCGCGGAGCGACACTAGGTACATTTCGTGCATTAGG
>CAWKZY010000208.1:0-3183 GCA_963854625.1 Gammaproteobacteria bacterium
ATCTCTTATCAATCTTGCCGTTCTATTTGAGATCATTTTTTCCGTACTTGGATTTGAGAATTTTGCGTACACTAAGACTGTTACGAATACTAAAGCTGTCAAATTACAACTCGGCAATGGAGGATCTGTTCGAGGCTATATTTGAGGAGAGAAAATCCTTTTATGCTGCTACTTATCTCTTTGTAATTGTGTTTATTGTTTCATCATCATTGATGTATTTTGCTGAAAACCGAACGCATCCGACTGGTTTTCAGTCCATCCCAGATTCTATGTATTGGGCACTCATAACCTTAACTACTGTTGGGTACGGTGATATAACTCCCGTCACCGTTGCCGGTAAGTTTATTGCTGTGTCCTCAGCGGTGCTAGGTGTTGTTGTTGTTGCGTTAATCACTGGTATTATTGCTTCGTCTTTTAACGCTCAAATGGAAAGACGAAAAATTATTTTTGAAGACCAAGTTCGCAAGGCGCTTTTAGACGGTATTTTAGACAACTCGGAAAAAGAGGGTCTTGAAGAGTTGCGAAAGCAGTTTGGAATGTCAAAGCGACGGGCTGATGAATTAGTCCAACAAGTACAAAATATTCGACCTAAAAAATAGCATAACATACTGTTCAGAGCCAAAAGTCGAATGATCAATTGAGATGTTAGTGGTTTTAGAAACCTTCTTAAACCATATTGTTTTTTTGTATGATAAAAGTAGTGTCAAAGGGGAGATCTGGGTGGTCGACAAAGGAAGTTGGACCGAACAGGTTATGGCAACGGCTTACTATACTGGCCTTGTCCCCATAATAAATATTTCCGCTAGAAACATGTTCGATATCAGATGTTTGTAGGTTAAAAATTAGGGCCTTCTTGGTTTTGAACCAACACTGAGTTAAATTTTTAAAAATATGGTCTTCCCAGGCTAACAAGTTTTTAGTGGCAGTAAGGTTAAAAGTGCCAGACATTAAGCATATATCAACACTATCAAGGGGTTTTGAACCAACATCAAATTCAGCCCAGCTTAAGTTATAGTTGTTATGGCAATAATTTATCAATTCTTTTGATATGTCATAACCAAAGTAGTGTAAGTTTTCAGTAAGATGTTTTGAGGAAAGATATTGTACTAGGGCACCGTAACCACAGCCTATGTCGCCGATAGATATCTCCCAATTTTTATGAAACTTGAATAATTCTTGTAACATGATTTCGAAGCGTAAATTTTGTCGAGTTGTGTTTATCCAGTAACTACCCTCAGCAGTAGCACCGTATTTTTTGAACCGCTTAGCATACTTCATCTCTAAATCATCGTTGAAGGTTTTTTTAATTTTAAACAAAGGTTCACCTTCTCGCTCATTCAGATAATTTAACTGCTTTTCCGCCTACTGATTATTTACTTAAAGAAATAAATATAATGGAGCAATTCCAATGAAGCTGTCAAACTAATGAGAGTAAGCGTCGGATTGCTGGTTAAACCTAAATCTATGCGCTCAATAATTGACACCACTCGGCGAGAGCAGCGTCAAAGTTCAGTTTGAAATTGGTGCATGCAAAACGACTTGCTGAAGGTATCATTTGGAAAAAAGCGTGAAAGCGGTCGCTACCCGTGGTGTCAGCATTGCCTTGGCTTGCCGTATGTTTTAGGTCAGAGAACGCTGCTATCGGTATGAACGCATGCTGAGTGACGAGAACTCGGAGATTGCCGAATGGCTGGTACGGTTGACCACAAATCGCAAGACATGGGGCTTTGGACTGTGCTTTCGATGTCGGCGTAATGTCAAAGGATTGAGCTGAAACCGTAAGCGGGTCTACTGGATTTACTGCGAAATGGAGCTGAACTTGTGGATCAAACCTCGAAGGCGCTTGAAACGTGACAAACCCGATGCCCTAGCGGTTCCAGATACAGCCAATCATAGGTGGTCGATGGACTTCATAGCTGACCAATTGGCTAACGGGCGTAGCATTCGCACCTTAAACGTGCTGGATGATTTCAACCGCGAAGGCTTGGGCATCGAGGTGGACTTCTCAATGCCCGCCGAACGGGTGGTGCGCATCCTGAACCGGATCATCAAATGGCGAGGCAGGCAGTTGATTATTCGGGTTGATAACGGCCCTGAATATATCAGCGGCAAGCTGATGGCGCGGGCTGAACAGATGGGCATTCATATCCAATACATCTAGCTCGCAAAGCCACAGCAGAACGCCTATATCGAGCGCTCCAACTGCCCGGTACGACACGAATGGCTGGACCAAAACGTCTTTGAAACTAATGAGGAGGCACAAAGCCAAGCCACAGAATGGCTCTGGACTTACAACAATGACCGGCCCAACATCGCCATCGATGGGATCACACCCGCTCTGAAACTTAAAATGGCCGCCTAATTCTACAAGCGGACCCCATTAAAAATGAGGGATTACCCGGAAACCGAACGTACATCATTACTGCAAGTCGGATGACTTCAGGACTGGTTTTAAAGTAGCAAAATGGAGAGTGTTTTATCATCCAAAGACGCTACAAATTAGCCCTGCGCACTTCAAGCCAGTTTAATTTGACAAAGCCATGAAAAGGGTTCCAATAGGGCTTCCAATTTGGTGGCAGATTTCATCTAATATAATTTCGGTACCGAACTAATATATTAAGTGGGCTTTGTGATGGGCAAAAACCTGATTTTCTTTCTAGTCATCGCTATAAGTAATGTAGCGACTTATACCTATCGCGATGATCTTGAGCGTCTCTTTGAGCCTAAAATAGAAACCATAATAGCTGAGATTACTCTGGAAAGAAACTGTGATATGATGCCTAGTGCTTTTATAATCAGAGATCTAGACACAGGAAAGTTTGTCTCTTTCAATACGAGTACAGTATATCTCAGCACATCAGTTGGCAATGTACTTCAAATTGCAACAAACCCTCGTTTTAGCGAGGTAACATCGAACTTTGATAGGCATGAAGCTCAGCGGAAAATGATTATAAAGATCGACTGTGCAACTTCAAACCGGTTACAAAATACCCTAGATTCTCTGAAAAATACTTTCAAAAACTAGATACAAAGATCTTAGAAAGCTGGTGGTAAAGTTTGTCAGTAAGAAAAACCCAATACTTTGCACAGTGAAATGTCATTTAGTTTAGTTAGTTGAGAATTCACAATTTGTGTCCATTTTTCGCTTCCAAATGCCTCCATAAACGCTCCATCTACTTGTTG
>CAWKZY010000209.1:0-3179 GCA_963854625.1 Gammaproteobacteria bacterium
TGGGGTCCAGTTTTGCTCTTGCCTTGGCAAAAGCTATTGGTTCTGCGTCCATTCTGATGATTGACACTCATGAGATGAGTAAAAAAAAGCGGCCCAGCTTTGATGACAGATCGACGGCACTGTCTTTCGGCTCTAGTCAGATTTTGTCAAATTTTGGTGTTTGGGAGAAATTAAAAAAAGACGCTAACAAAATAGAAAAAATTCAAGTGTCAGACAAAGGTCATATAGGAATGACTCAGCTGTCCAGTTCCGACTACGACATCGATGCTTTAGGTTATGTAATCGAGAACAGAGTCTTTGGAGCGGTAATCAATGATGCTCTTAAACGCGCATCGTCCATTGACTATTTAGCACCTGCTAGCGTGACTAAGCTTACCCCAAAAGCTGATGGGATGGTGGTTGAACTTGAGAAGGAAAATTATCGACAGACCATTGAAGCGTCCTTAGTGGTTTTGGCCGACGGTGGCAGATCCCCTCTGTGTTCGCAGCTGGGTATTAAGAGAGATGCGGAAGATTACGGCCAGCATGCTTTGATAGCCAATATCCAGTTTCAACTACCACATAAGAATCAGGCTTTTGAGAGATTCACCGATACCGGTCCCTTGGCAGTGCTTCCGCTTGCCGGTCACGATAATAAAAACCGTGCGTCGTTGGTGTGGACTATTTCAAGTACACAAGTAGATGAATACGCAAGTTTTGACCAGTCCCAATTAGTTAGTCGACTACAAGAGCGCTTTGGAGATCGGCTTGGGAAAATTTCCAAAATTGGAAAACTAAGCAGTTATCCGTTAAGTTTGGTTACTGTGAAAGAACAAATTAGGCCAGGCCTCGCGCTGTTAGGAAACGCGGCTCATACACTGCATCCAGTCGCCGGGCAGGGTTTTAACTTAGCTCTCCGAGATGCCAATGCGCTGGTGGCTAGCCTTACCTTGGCTCGAGAACAGGGCAAAAGTTTTGGTGATATGAAAGTTCTGCAACATTACTTAGATGGTCAAATGAAAGATCAGCAACAAGCAATCTTGGCCACGGATACATTAGTACGGTTATTTTCTAACAGCAGCATTTCAAAATCGCTGTTACGAAAATGCGGATTACTCTCTCTAGAGCTAGCCCCGGGTTTTAAGCAGGGCTTTGCCAAGCGGGCAATGGGGCTCGGCTAATCGAGGTTTGGGTTATTTACGGAGTTCGCAGGCTGGGTAATCGTGTTCATCTGCAAGGTAACCGCTGTTTGAGCCAATAGTCGGCCGTTAACTGATGCGCCTGTATTCATAGCCACCATGGTTTTAGCGAGGACGATGCCTTCAAAGTGTGCATAGGTTCCTATAGTCACTGCTCCAGCGACCTGCCAGAATATATTCTTCGTCTGAGCGCCGCCTTTGAGAATCACTTGCGTGGAGCTAGCCTGGGTGAGGGTTCCCGCTATTTGAAAGATCCAAACAGCGTTTGGGTTGCCCTTGGCATCGAGGCTAAGACTCTGGTCAATCAAAACACTGGAGCTCCATTTATAGAGTCCAGGCTCTATAGTTAGCCCACCAATCGTACCAGCAGCTAATTCAGTAGCGTCAGGTGAAACTCGCCCCGCCGCGTTAGTGTATGCATATCCCATGTCGCCAACGGCTGCGGTCAGGAAGGGAGCGTCGAATGTCGTGCAGGGCATAGGGCCGGCGGCATTAACAGAATAGACATTACCCGTAACTTCGCCGCAGCTAAGCAGAAGCGCTGCGCCGGTGATGGGACTAGTTCCAACATCTCCGGTAACGTTGGATGGATAAACGTCGGTGATGCCGCTTTGGCTTAGTATGGCGAAAGTCTCAGCGTAACCCAGCTCTATCGGCATCCGATTACTGACAATATCAGGTTGGCCGAGTTTTTCTGCTGGCGGCAAGGACTTCGACTGGTAGCTTGTGACAAGCCCAGTGTAATCGAAACCTTCTTGCATCTGAGTGCTGTCAATTTCAGCGCTTGAGATGCCAGCTGAAGACGTAGCGATTAATAGAGATAGAATATATTTTCTTGAATTTTTCAAGCATGAGTACATGCGGTTACCTTTAATGTGTTGTTCTGAATATTAGCCTATGGACGTTACTAAGTTCTAAATCATACATAAAACTGCGCTTGACACGTTTAGTCACAACTAAACGCTGGCTTCGAACGCTTCCAATCAGTCCTAAATCCGGTTACTGAATCAACGCGGAAGACGAGTTGAGAAAGGGTTTTGCCGCCAATCTGATGGGGGGGGGTAAAGTTGGCCCTGATAGTCCTGCGCCAGTCGTATAAATTTCCCTAGGTTTCGAGACGCTTCTCATAAGCATGGTTTATATGGATGGTTAGCAATGATAACTATAGACGCTATTTCAAAAATAGCTTGTCGCGTGCACTTTAAGAGAAGTTTTTTTTGAACGACTAGAGCGCAGACTATAAATTTCTCTTAGATAGGGGCGCTGAATAGGCCCGAGCTCGATAGGCTGAACTAAATAAAAGAAGCAAAATAGAGAGAATTAAATAAAGAGAATCAATGTAAAAGCGAATTCGTAGAGATTACAAAATGAAGCATCGGCCGCTGCCCATGTGAGGGCAAGACAATCACGAATTATCTAGCAGACTGAGTGCTGCGCCAATACATATGTGAGCGACAAAACAGGCTAACGCTGAGCTATAGCCAGCTTCAGTGCTAAAAAGCCAAATGAGCATGCAAAATCTGGCCTACACCAAGTTACGATTCTTAGTGAATCTACAAAAAAGTGCGTGCGGCGGGTGCAAAACCGCCGTACATGATAAAAAACGAAGGTTACCACTATGAAAATAAGCGCCAAAACTGTGAGTGAAGCGATTGAACTGCTTTATTTTTTAGGCAGGAATTGAGGCAGTAATGCGAAAAAGAAAAGCGATAGCTTAGGATTTGGCGCATTTAAAAGTTTGCCTTTTAGGGCTGTAGGAGGATGCCTGACTTGGGCTAGCGAATTATCGATTTTGAGCTCATCGTTTTCACGTAAAATCATTCGTGCCATGACAAAAAGGTAAGTCACCCCTAGATATTTGATCGCCAGCAACGCCACTACACTGGTGTTTACAATGGCAGCAAACCCTAAAATGCTTGCCACTGCCACTGCCACTGCCACTGCCACTGCCACTGCCACTGCCACTGCCACAATACCCAATTTCAAGCCAAATGCAGCAGC
>CAWKZY010000210.1:0-3177 GCA_963854625.1 Gammaproteobacteria bacterium
GAGAGGTCAAGATGATTTTCGGCTTCCTCTGCTGATAGCGCCGTTGACGAGCCCTAGTGATCTTAATTATTTTCATGTGATGGTGGACTCCGCTCACAGACGTAACATCTTTTATGAAAGTTAATAGTTTTATGAAATTTAATAGCGGCTTGTGAAAACACGAGAATAGCGTCTAACATTTCAGTTAAAATAGATCGTCTATATTCAGCGAATAAAGCCATTATCAAATATCATAGCCATTAATAAGCGGTACTTCGCACTGCTTAAAACAATTCATGCTAGTAGCGCTCAAGGAGAAGATGATACAAGCGACTTTATGCAATTTAAAGAGTCGGTTACGTTAGGGTACAAAAAAGTTACACAAAGTTACAATTAGAGAGTGTCAACTTCTTGATGAACTGTGGGACAGGTTATCCAAGATATGCTATAAAACACCGGCGCACTGTGAAAGTTTTTAACTTATCTACTAACCGAAGGTTGGATCACAAAATTGTCTAAAGAGATCATATTAGTAGTAGATGACGATGAAAGAATCTGTCGATTGCTTGAGAGGTATCTCTCAAAACAAGGGTTCGAAGTAAAGTCCAGTTATAGTGGCGAAGGACTCGAAGAAATCATTGCGAATCTACAGCCAAGTTTGCTCCTGCTCGATCTGAACCTTCCCGGTGAGCACGGATTCGACATCGCCAAAAGAGTCAGAGCGCTCGATAAAAAGATTGGAATTATTATATTAACGGGTAGTGGCGATAGTATTGATCAGGTCGTTGGCCTTGAGATAGGGGCCGATGATTTCGTGGCAAAGCCCTTTGATGAGCGGCAATTACTAGCCAGGATTCGAAGCGTTTTGCGCCGTGTAGAGGCGTCAACAACTGATGCAGAAGAAGTTCTGGATATTATTGAGGTAGGCGATATCACACTGAACTTGGAATCGTATGAAGCGACGAATAAGAAGGGTTCTATTGGCCTTACGACGCATGAATTCCAATTAGTCGCCATTTTAGCTAAAAGCAAAGGCAGGGTGCTAAACAGAGACCAAATTTTAGACAAGTTGTCTGGTCGAGACTGGGCTCCCTATGATCGCAGTATAGACGTTCTGGTAGGGAAGATTCGAAATAAGTTTAAGGCGGCAGGCGAACCGAACTTAATAATAACCGTGAGAAACGCAGGCTACAAGATAGCTTCGTCAGGGAAAGCAGCGAACTAACCCATCATTTTTGTCCTGCAAGAGCACCACTCTACCAATGGCGAGAGGAATTGCTAATGGCGTATGCGGAAAGGCCGCTCATCTGTAGCAGCGTCGGGCCCAAGAATCCGGGGGATCTAACATCAATCACTCATGGGCTTGGCCGAAGTCATTTTCGTAGACATCTGCCAGCGTATAATTTTAAGAATTTAGGCAGATTGTTTTGATGTTTGCTTCCTCATTTTTTGTTTCGGGCCTCTTTGCTAAGTCATGCCTCAATGAAACCATAGTTGCATCGCAGGCTAAGATGTTGATGGAGCAGGTTTGTTTTCAGAAGCAAAATATAAGTTCAGGTGCATTGCCGAACTTGAATTTCCTCGATTAGTGGTTGGTTTAGATGTTTGACTTGTCAACTGAGAAAGTTCTTGATGAGCTTTTCACGATGAACTTCTCCGTCGATGAAGATCATGGCATACACAATATCACTCCCCGACTATTACGATACCTAGGCGACATCGAAGAGGGTAAAAAACTCTTTGATGTTTTTCAATTTCACAGGCCAAGTTTAATAAATAGCTTGGAAGACCTCTCCCGTGTTGGGAATTCATTGGTTCTGTTACTTTCGATTACCGGAGAGCATGGTTTACGAGGGCAGTTACTGCCTTTGAATGGGGGGGGCGGTTATCGTTTTGTCGGTGTGCCCTGGCTAGCATGGATTAACGCAAACGGTTTTGAGTCCAAGTTGAGCATGGGAGATTTCCCTAAAATTGATTCGCAGTTGGATCAACAACTCTACATGTCGACACAAAAAAATATGGTGGACGATCTAGAGGCACTCAATGGGGAACTCCGACGCGCCGAGGAAGACAGAGATAACTTCCTCTTGGCGGCTAAGGCGCCAATATTCGCGGTTGATAGTAACAATGTCATCCGATTATGGAACTTAGAACTAGAGTTGGCTTTGGGAGTTTCGGCAAAAAGTGCCATAGGAAAAAAAATAGGAACAGTATTTCAGGACGAGACTCAAGGTTCTCGTTATCTGGACATAGCGCGGTTGCTAAAAGACGGTGTGACAGAAGTAGAGGTCAAACACTTTAATGGAACTCACCGAACCGATATGTTGTTTAGGCTTTTTGCACACGCTTCTGAGTCCTCATCTGAGAGCCAGAATTGGGGGCTTGGCCAGGATACTACCGAAGTAAACATCCAAAAGCGTGAGCGCTACCATTTGCAACGTTTAGAGTCGTTGGGAAAGTTAACAAGCATCGTAGCGCATGACTTTAATAACCTACTGGCGATAATTTCAGGAAATCTGCGGTTCATTACGCTGAAAGAGGGTGATGAAAGTATTCTTGAGGACATAGACTCATCAGTTGACGATGCTATTGAACTGATTAAAAAGTTAGGCAACTTTGGTGAAGCATTAAACAGCAGCGTTGAATCATTTAATCTTAAGAAAGGCCTTGACCAGTTTGTTAGGCTTATTCAACCGATTGTTGGTCAAGACCTGGGTATCGTGCTGGCTGAAGTAAACGCTGAGATTTCAATTAGTGTTAACAAGGCTGATTTTGATAATTCTCTTCTTAACCTCGTTATCAACGCCAAAGATGCTTCCGATGTTGGTTCCAATGTTTTCATTGATGTTGAGGTTATTTCCAATCCAAAGGTAGCCGCATTAAAAAATCGACAATATGCCGTGCTCAAGGTTAGGGATCAAGGTTGTGGGATGGACGGTGTCTTGATGGAAAAGGCCTTCGAACCTTTTTTCACAACCAAAGGTCGAGCCAGGGGCTCAGGACTAGGGCTAAGCTCTGTATTTAGTTTCGTTCAGTCTAATGAAGGACATTGCGCGATCGAAAGCACCGTAGGTGCTGGTACTACGGTTAGTATTTACTTACCGCTGGATACTAAGCCGCCCCCATTGGGGCTGCTTGATCTTCCTGCGAAAGGGAAAAGAGGTTCTGGGCTCGTATTGGTTGTCGATGACGAAGCAA
>CAWKZY010000211.1:0-3130 GCA_963854625.1 Gammaproteobacteria bacterium
AGCCGCCCCACAAGGTTTTATTGCGAGTATCAAATCGGCGGCCTGAAAAATGCTCTGCAGGGGTTAAGGTAAATTCACTTGCTCCCAGTTGAGCAGTTTGCCACCAATCTAATTCAGTAATGCGCTTAGTAGCAATGCCCCATTGTTGTAGATGCAGTCCTAAGCCCAAAGGAACATAAAAGTGCCCCACTTTAGTCGCCAGTTGTTTGATGGACACCATGTCCAAGTGATCGTAATGATCGTGAGACACGAGGACAGCATCGATTTCAGGCAAATCTTCAATGCTAATGGGTAATTTTTCACTATACCGAGAGCCTGCCAGCATGGGGTGGGGTGCTGGGGTACTCGTCAGCATCGGGTCAAATAATAGGTTCATTTGACCCACTTGCATGAGAAAGGTGGAATGACCAAACCAAATGATACGAGTTTTTTTAGCTGGGTTAAGAAGCGCTTGCTGGGTTACGGGCAGTATTTCTAAAGTCCTATCAGGGCGAGTTTGGGCGTCATTAAACAAGGCCTCGTACAACCAGCCCACTGTGCTAAAGCTTTCATTGGCTGGGGTGGTTGCGGGGTTACGGAAGAGTTTGCCGTTGAACTGCTCGGAGTCTTGGTAAGGCTTTAAGTTGGCTGGTTTGAGGGAAGCACCAAATTGATCACTGGTATTGTAAAACACAAAACCCAAAAGGCTTAGTAAGCACAAGAGTAATGCGATGCTGATTAAAATTTTCTTGATCATGGAGTCACTTTCTCTGGGTGCTTCAAGCCTTGTATGTGTGTCTTGAGAAGGACGTCACAGGCTACCAAGAAAATCATCTGCGACTTAAGGCCTCGCTTAATTTTCCTGGTAGAGTGGCTTGGTTTTAGAATGTTGAAAACTGTTGTTCTAGTTCTTTTGGCGAAGACAAATATAATAGTCCCATATTTTTTGACATCTCGTCAGGAAATATTTCCTCTGCGCCTTCTTTAATGCCATTGACAATATTTATTGCTACGCTTGTTGGGCTGGCTTTTTCGATCTCGAATCCAGTTAACATGTCCGTGTCTACTGGGCCTGGGTAAACCGTGGCCACTAAAACGTTCTGTTCTTTTAGTTCCGATCTTAAACCTTGCATAAGGCTGTGAACAGCAGATTTACTTGCAGAATATGTACCCATAAAAGACATATTTCCTAAGCCTGCCATAGATGAAATGGAAACAATAGCACCGTTGTCTGACGCAACCACTTTAGTGAAAAAAGCTTGTGTTACTGCAACTAAACCTCGAACATTGACATGCCAATTAGCATCTAGGGTTTCCAAGCTATTGCCATTAGTAAAGTTTCCCATTGGGATGACGCCGGCATTGTTGATTAAAACATCAAGCGATGGAATCTTAGAACTGGCGAGTTCAATACTCTCACCTAAAGTGACATCTAATTTAACTTCTTCAATTCGAGAGCCATACTGTTCAATTAAATCTGCCATCGACCCTTCGACTCTGACCCCCGAAAAGACTTTTTTAGCCCCGTTTTCTAATAATTGAATGACAATTTCCTTGCCAATGCCTCTATTGGCACCTGTAACCAACACTACTTTATCTTGAATAGACGTTTTCTTTAACATAACTAGTTTCTCTTTTTAAATTGTTATTGACGTGGTTTCGACCGCACTTGATCTGTGCTGTTGCTGAACCGCTAAAAAGCGTTACCACACCAGCGATCTCTTCTGCTTGGTACGCACCTCTGGGTATGGCATTAAATGGGTATGGCATTAAATGGGTATGGCATTAAATGGGCTTAATGTGGGTTAATTGCGCACCAACAAACTATAGTTGACTGCTAGATCAAGGTCTTGCCGATACCTATGTTTTTATTGCCTATTTATATAATTAATGTTGTATTTGGATGATTTCAGATAACATTGGTATATGATGTCTAGTCGATCAAATATGCCCAAAGGAAAGAGAATGAGCTTATCAAACCTAGTGGCCGTATCTCTAAGAATACTAACCGATAAGGGCGCTATTCGTAATGTGCCTGTATCCCCTCTATCTGGTATTTATCTGCTACAAGGCACCGAGTCGCCCAAAAGTGCGGCGGCTATTTATAACCCAATAATTTGCCTAATTGTACAAGGCTGTAAAGAAGTGGTTTTTGGTGATAATGAAAAAATTCGTGTTGAAGAAGGGCAGTCAATTATTGTCAGTCACAGCACCCCGATTGCGTCACGTATCGTCAAGGGAAGTTCTCAAAACCCATATTTAGCAGTTATATTTAATATAGAAATAAAGGCGCTTCAACTGCTGTATCACGAAATTAGTTACAACAAAGCTGATGAAAAGCCAATCCAATCACTCAAGGTTGGACACACAGATGATGCGTTAATAGATGCTCTAAAGCGCTACTTAGAATTGTCTGAAAAACCTCAGGAGGTCGACGTACTAGCTCCCCTCATCCGCAAAGAAATATATTACCGGTTACTCATGGCGTCACACGGAAGCACCTTAAGACAGCTAATAATTAATGACAGCCGCGCGTTTCACATAATGAAAGCCACCGTTTATATAAAAGAGAATTTTAATAAAGCGTTAGCAATGTCTGAAGTAGCTAATGTAGCAGGAATGAGTCTGCCTTCTTTTTATAAGCACTTCAAATCAATCACTGGATTAAGTCCGCTTCAATATCAAAAAGAACTACGTCTTATTCAAGCTCAGCAGTTATTGAAGAAAAAGGAGCTAATGGTAACCTCCGTAGCGTTTGAGGTCGGCTACGAAAGCCCAACGCAATTCAGTAGAGAGTTCACTCGTAGATTTGGAGTGACACCAAAAAATAGTCAGTGAAACGACAAATCTAACGTATGGAGCTCGTGTTTTATATAAGCCCAGTCGTTGATCTCGGTATATCAACAGGCGTTAAGTTCGCCTAACTATGAAGATTCAGTGAATTAATGCGCTTACGAGTGGAATCCCCTTGGCGTGCGACATTTGAACTGGTAACTTGACCATAAATCCATGGCTACAAAAGAGTACCCAAATCTTTATGTTTTGCACCCAATTAAGAACACTGACTATGCAACCAAAAGCGCTTAGCATTATTTTGCTACTGATGTTTTTGCTGTTAATTTCGGTTGGCAGCGTTGCTGGTCAACCCAAG
>CAWKZY010000212.1:0-3119 GCA_963854625.1 Gammaproteobacteria bacterium
GAAGCTGTGCTCGACCCGGCTTTCAAAATAAACACGGTAGCTACCAGCACAGGTGGCGCAGCCGTTTGTGTAATCGTCAGCGGGCCTGGTGCTGACGAAGTCAAGATGAATTCAGGCTGCAACGTTTTGGGTTCGGGGAATCGAGCGAATGCCACGATTGGCCGAGCTGTCAGACTTACGATAGCTAACGGTTTGGGAGCAAAGACAGGCAAACTCGACGCCACTTCGATAGGGCACCCTGGTAAGTACACTTTATGTTTTGCAGAGAATCCGCCTCTGGACCCTTGGAAACCCCTGCGTGTTGAGAAGGGGTATTCATCCGAAGACACAACAGTCACGGTAATGGCTACCGAAGGTCCTCGTCAGATAGCCAATCTACTGAATGAGACACCCGAAGGTGTATTGCTCTCAATCGCTGCATCCATGAAAAATCCCTCAACTTTTATAGTTGGCAAGGGTGGCCAGGGCGTAGTTCTGCTCGGACATGAACATGCTCTGGCAATCCATCAGGCTGGCTGGTCAAAGCAACAGGCTAGAGAGTTTCTTGTTGAACATAGCCGCGTCACTCCAGCTGAATTAGAGGCGGCAGGTGTTCGACTCGAGAGTAGGACTCAGCACGATATGACGCCGGCTGCTGACGGCAAGCTATCCACCGTGCAATCAATCGACGATATTGTCCTGGTCACGGCCGGCGGTCCTGGAGCTGGTTGGTCAGCGTATTTGCCAGCCTGGGCACCGACAATACACTCGCGATCCGTTACACGCAGGGTGCGTCCTGTCGGGGAGGCATTGCCTGACTGTGGTCCCGATATTTGTGAAGTACCATGGATTAAAGAATCTTTTCCAATGTCTACTAACAGGAGCTGACATGTCCATAATCCAACTGATGAATCCGGAGGTTGCTGAAGCGTCACCGCCAGCGGGACTTCGGATGGCTGCTCGACCGGGTCTACGAGCAGGCTCACGACTGACTCTAATTGACAATGGCAAAGCGCGGGCCCGCGACCTGATGCTTATGATCGCCGAAGAGTTGAAACAAAGATTTACACTGGGTTCGGTTGAAGTGTTCAGTAAAGGATCCGCGTCACGTGTTATCAACGAGGAGGAAGTTGCGGCGATCGCTGCGACGTCCGATGCCGTGATTGCCGGCTTGGGTGACTGCGGTGCTTGCTCGACATGCAGTCTTGGCGACGCACTTAAGATGGAGGGCGCCGGTATCCCCTCTACCGTACTTATTAGTGATGTTTTTATCGGACATATCGCATCCGTCGCCGTTATGATGGGAATGCCTGGCTACCATACCGCAGTTGTTCCACACCCCGTGTCGTCGAAGAATGATGATCAGCTGACAGCCTTCGCCGTATTAGCTGTAGATCAGGTTCGGCAACAGCTTGTGGGCCCAACGGTGATCGCGCCAGTCGCTGCGAACTAAACGATTACGCTACGGGCACCGCAGAATTCGTTGTGTTTGGAACTCATAGTGTAGGTGCCCCTTGGGAATGCACTGGTCAACAATGCAATTATAGGGGCAACAAAATCCATCTGTAAAATCGGTGAAGGCACTATCACCGACACGCCTAGTTGTGAATTGTATATCCAATCATCAGCATAATAACCTAAAGTTACTTGTCGTTAACGCAGTTGCCGTTACCGTGATAATACTCAATGTGCAGAGGAGTCGTAAGCTAGTATCTGATGCGGCTGAAATAGAGTCGTAATAATCGCTAAGCTATAAAACTGTCAGGTAATATTCTTTTCAGTATTTCAGCTTCAGGTCAGGAACGGCAGGAAATCAATGCTGTCCAATAAGGCTGAGTAGCTAGTCTAAGAGCTTGAGAGTGACGAGGGCTATAAAGCTGCGATAGAATTGTAAAGAAACCCATTCTAGTTAATAAAAAAACTATATAAATCAAATATTTATGGGGTCGGTAAGTTTATGATTAAATTTTTTCTAACATTCTGCCTAATTGTCGTAGGTTTAGTCGCATGCTCTCAAGGCGGAGAGACTGAAAATAAATCGACAAGTCAAAACACTGTCGAGAAAAATGTAAACTGGTTGTCTTATGGAAACAAATATGATGAGCAGCGCTATAGTTCTCTTAAACAAATAACACTCGAAAACGTCTCGCAATTGAAAGTTGATTGGGAGCTTAATATTCCGGATGCTATCCAATTTGTGGGCCCCCCGCTGGCTGTTGAGGGTATCCTCTATTTTTCTGGTGATCGGGCGATCGTGAGAGCTGTTGATGGCCGCACGGGCCAATTACTTTGGACCTATGATCCAAAAATCGGCAAAGAAAGCCCCCGAAAAACAGCCCAAGGCTGGAATACAAATCGAGGTGTGGCGTACTTGAACGGAAAGGTATTTGTCGGGGCCACGGATGGACGATTGATCGCTTTGGATGCGAAAACTGGAGAAGAAGTTTGGTCGAAAAGAACTTTTCCTATTACTGCGCGGAAGTCTATTACGGGTGCACCCCGTGCCTTCAAGAATATGGTCATTATTGGTCATGGCGGTGCTGAGTATGGCACACGAGGCTACATGACGGCTTATCACGCTGAAACGGGGGAGAAAATGTGGCGTTTTTATACCGTACCAGGCAATCCTGCTGATGGGTTTGAGAATGCAGCAATGGAAATGGCCGCCGAGACTTGGCATGGCGACTGGTGGAAAATGGGCGGCGGCGGTACTGTTTGGAATGCGCTCACTTATGACGAAGAACTCGATCAACTCTATATTGGGGTCGGTAATGGTGATCCTTGGGATTACGATTTACGAAGCGAAGGTAAGGGCGACAATCTGTTTCTGGGCTCGGTCGTTGCGCTTAATCCGAATAATGGGGAGTATATTTGGCATTACCAAATGACGCCCGGCGAGCGCTGGGATTACAAATCAACGATGGATATGGTTTTAGCTGATCTAGTGATTGATGGTAAACCTCGTAAGGTCTTGATGCAGGCGCCAACAAATGGCTTCTTCTATATTCTCGATCGAACGGATGGTGAATTACTTAGCGCCGAAAAATATACCAAATCAACATGGGCCGAACGGATTGATATGGAAACGGGGCGGCCTGTTTTAACGGATGCTGCAGAATATCGGACGGGAAAGAAGTTGA
>CAWKZY010000213.1:0-3089 GCA_963854625.1 Gammaproteobacteria bacterium
TTCTAGTTATCACATTCTCAGTAATTTACGCATCATATTCTATGGAGACCTTTGTTCAAGCGACTCAAGGGCAGCCGTTTTATAATTGACAAACCAGCGGCTATTAACCTGGTCAAACTAAAAAATAAACTAACCATTTATTCCTTTTAAATTAGGAGACCCCAACAATGCATCACTTCTTACGCCTTATTGGCATACTCATACTTATCATCGCGTTATCTATTAGCGCGCTCTTCATTGGCATGCGCTTCCACGACGGCCCTCTGGAGATCATCTCAGGCGGCCCGTTCACAAGCGGCGAACTAACAGAGACACCGGCAAGCTGGGATTTCATAAAAGATCGGCAAGAAATCGAATTTCAAACGCTCGACCCAACGACTTCCCGCACTGTCTGGCTCGGCGTCGCCGAAGGGCGCTTATTCCTTGTGAGCGGTTACATGAACACCGGCTACGGCGGACTCTGGAAACAGTGGCCACATTACCTCGCTGAAGACGACCGCATAATTCTAAGAATTGATGGCAAGCTCTACGAGCAGCGCCTCGACCGCATCATGGGCGGGGCAATAGTTCTCCCCGTGCTTTCAGAATTTAGTCGTAAATATGGGGCCGGAGCAGGCCGAGACGATTCTGTAGTGACGAACGGTGATACCTGGATGTTCGAAGTACTTCCGCGCTGATTAGCCTTCGCGCCCGGCGGTATCTATAAGGCGATTTATCAGCTCCACCGAGAAGGAGTAAAGGCCGCGAGCAACATGCACTGTGGGCAGAGGCAAAACCCAGAATGACCACGCTTTTCGATCAGGAAAACTCTTGTCGGAGCGGCGCTCTCAAGCCGGCGTGGTTTCACTGGGATGATGTGGTTGCAAATACGCAGCGCGCTTATGGTCTCGGCGATTAAGCGAAGTGGATTAAAGGTACTGACAAGTTAACTTCCAATCTGTGAAAATATGACATATCACTCAATCAAAAATGTATAAGCCTAAAACCAAAGCCTGTAACCTGCGCAGCTGATTTGCTGTGTCTTTCACGTGAACAGGACTGGTCGAGAGCTTGCTAAGAAGCGGCTTCGTGATTATTGGCTGGGTTAGTGCTTAGATAAATTGTTGCCACAATTTAATAAGTCGGCACTTTTGACGGTATATCTCTATATTTAAACTATATAATTTATATAATTTATATAAAAAAATAAGTTAAGTTAGCAATTCAAACTCCCCCGCCCCACTAACTGCAAGCAAGCTTGGGTGGGCAGAGAAGACAATGATATCTGGGCCACTTTGCAGTATATCTCTAACTTGAATATCGATGACATTTGCCTCGTTAACAAATTATCGAGGATGTCTCACTAATCTGTCTGTACCACGAATCCCTCCCAACCATATTTCTTTGCCAACTTCGATAGCGACGGTCGAAACTGGAAACACATCAAGGGAGCGCCATAACAAAACAGACTCTGTATTTAATGACTCAGGTTCCATTCGCAAAATATTTGTAAGGTCAGACATATTACAGTTACCACCGAGCGATTCGCAGCTACGGTCGTGCCCAGCAAGGAGTAACGTTGTCCCATCCTGTGACCACCGTATATTATCGACCATATATCCCACATTACGTCGCTCTATGAGGGGAGTCGTTCTTCCACGAGACAGTTTTACAACATTTTTTTCAAAGTACTCAGCTACGTAGAGCCAATCTCCGTCAGCAGAAGAAACAATGCCATTGGCCCCCGCCATTTCACTCCCTGGAATTATTCGCCAGCCTAAGTCAACGGACCATTCCCAAACCGCGCCGCCCGCTCTATTAAAATCTGTAACTGCGATCGCCCCATCGGGAAGACTAGTCACGGCGTTGAACCTATAAACAGAGTCCGGAGCCAAAATACAGCCTACCCATCGAAGTGAAGGTAGCTCAGCCGCTACGATCAATTCAAATACCTCAATAGCCTCCCTTTCTCCATGCCCAACCACGTAAAGTGTATGAACTCCGTCGACACCAAGCCTGTAAGAGACTCCGTGTGGTTGAAAGCTACTAGCTTCCGAAGGGCAGTCTTTATACAGGGAGGTGTTTAGCTTGGCTTCGAGTGCGTTATTGGGAAAAATTTCGCTAGATTGAAAGCTTTGACTATTAACCGCGTAGATTGATCCTGTAGAAGAGGATGTCCGACCTGAAGCAATTACAACTTCGCTATTGGGTATTGCAATAATATCTTCGGCATCAATAATGCCACAAATAAATTGAATATCACCCACGGACTCGCATTCAGAAGCGCCATAGGCAGATAAATCCAAGAAGCTCAAAATACCAACCAGTGATAGGAGTAACACAGTGTTTGTTTTCAATATCCTTACCTCAATTATTCTTTATCTTCATTGTTAGGCAGCATGAAAAAGTAGCATAGGAGATCAATCTAATTCAAGCGAAGGTACTCATCGTCTTGGGTGGGCTCTGATTGGACCAGCTTGGTATTCCTGAGTTATGAAACTGTACTATTTTTCAAACCCATGCCGTAAGGAAAGCGTCATACTTACACGCAGTGAGATGCCGCTATTTTCCCCTTTCTTCACATCTCTTCACAGTCCAGAAACGAGAACACTGACGCTAGACAACTCAATAATAGAAAAATTTTGCGCACCTGCTATCCTTTGACCGCGCGGTCGTTTAAGCCAGAAAACTATGAACGAATCCCATCTGTATCCTCGACTAACTTGCTTGAGCCAGCAGCCCAAAAGATAGCGTCCTCTGAAAAAAAATTAACTATGCCGTCACGTCAAAGTTAGTGAATGCTGATAGGAACTTGTGGACTATCTCTATTGCCTCTGGCTTTTCATCGATACGACTATAAGAACCCCCTGCTGACCCAATAAGCAGTAGCGTGAAGAATGAAGTTTTTAGTAGCTTCCTAGTCTGATCTCAAAATAATTAGCCGTTCGTTCACAATAATGTGTATACGAGCCCAATGGGACCGTTCTGCCTTACCGAGGTGTACCCCGAGGATGGGGTGCTGGCTAGGCCGTTACTAGGGAAACGGGGGCGGGGTTATTGTTTGGCCGTTAGCTCAGTGATCTGAAGAGTAATATTATAGTTACGAAACA
>CAWKZY010000214.1:0-3082 GCA_963854625.1 Gammaproteobacteria bacterium
TCTCTGTCAGCGAGATTTTCATTGCTAAAAATACTCAGCTCTATTTTGTACCAAGACTCCTGTGCAGATAGGTTCGTTAATCCGCCGCTGATCAGGAAAATTGCTACCGCGGCCGGTTTAAATAAGACGGCGTAGGGTGGTCTGGTCCAATCGTTGGCTTGTCGGCGCAGTATTCGTGAACTCATTTCTTAGACTGCTTTCTTGGTGTCGAGCTTCATCTTACCCAATAATTGGTCAATAAAGTGCAACTTATCTTCATGGTCTTCACAGTCGTGAATAAAATGCAGTTGATTAGTGCCGGTCAATTTGAAAGTCATTGGGTCATGCTGGATTAACTGAATCAAGGATAAAGGGTCGACTGTAGTAGCGGGTGAAAATTCGATACGGCCATTTTTTGCGTTAGCATCGACTTTTCTGATTCCTAGATTTTGGGCACGCAATTTCAGGGCAGTCACTCGAACTAAGCGTTTTAGCTGCTCGGGTAATAGGCCAAAGCGATCTATCATCTCCACTTGGAGATCTACCAGTTCGTCGTCTGTTTTTGCCGTTGCTAAGCGCTTGTACATAATTAATCTGGTGTGCACATCTGGCAAATAGTCCTCGGGAATAAGCGCCGGGATACGTAGGTTTATATCTATGGTGTCGTCCTGATTTAGTGCTATATCTGGAGATTTGCCCGATTTAATCGCGGCAACGGCTTTTTCCAACATTTCTGTGTATAGGGAAAAACCAATTTTCTGCATATGACCACTTTGGTCGTCTCCTAGCAATTCCCCAGCCCCACGTATTTCTAAATCATGGCTGGCTAAAGTAAAGCCAGCGCCCAAGGTGCTGGCTGCTTGAATCGCGTCTATGCGTTTGTGTGCATCTGCATTCATCTTGCTCTGGCTGGGCAGTAACAGGTAGGCATAGGCTTGGTGATGGGATCTGCCGACACGTCCTCGAAGTTGATGCAATTGGGCTAAGCCGAACTTGTCCGCTCGCTGAATGATGATAGTGTTAGCGCTAGGCACATCGATTCCAGTTTCTATGATCGTTGTGCAAATTAATATGTTGTAACGCTTATGATAAAAGTCGGCCATGACTTTTTCTAGTTCACGTTCAGCCATTTGGCCATGGGCAACGCCTATGCGCGCTTGGGGAATTATTTCTTGTAAGTGTCTGGCAGCACGTTCAATGGTTTTTACTTCGTTGTGCACGTAAAAAACCTGACCGCCACGTAATAGTTCGCGAGAGACAGCTTCTTTAACGAGGCTGTCTTGATCCTCGCGCACAAACGTCTTAACCGAAAGTCTCTTAGAAGGTGGGGTAACTATAAGAGACAGGTCCCTAATTTCTGCTAAAGCCATATTTAAAGTGCGCGGTATTGGCGTTGCTGTGAGCGTTAATATGTCGACATTAGCGCGCAGAGATTTCAATTTCTCTTTTTGACGGACTCCGAAGCGATGTTCTTCATCGATTATCAGCAGTCCCAGATCTTTGTAAACAACCGCACCGTGGAGCAGCTTATGAGTGCCTATGAGAACATCGACTTTGCCGGCTTCAACACCTCCTAAGGTGACTGTTTGTTCAGCGGTACTTTTGAATCTAGAGACCACATCAACCACGAAAGGCCAGTCAGCGAAGCGGTCTTTGAAGCTTTCAAAGTGCTGTTGAGCCAGCAAGGTGGTGGGCACCAAAATCGCTACCTGTTTGTTGTTTTGTACGGCTATAAAGGCAGCCCGCATTGCCACTTCAGTTTTTCCAAAACCTACATCGCCGCAAACAAGGCGGTCCATTGTGCGATCGCTCTGCATATCCTCAACAACCGCTTCGATAGCTGTTTCCTGATCGGCAGTCTCTTCGAAAGGAAAAGAGGCCGAGAATTTTTCGTAATCAGTTAGCTCTAGGGAATATGAATGCCCTTTCTTTGCTTGCCTTCTGGCGTAGATGTCTAATAGTTCGGCGGCAACATCACGGATCTTCTCGGCTGCTTTGCGCTTGATTTTTTGCCATTGGTCAGTACCCAGTGTATTGAGTGGGGCATTGTCAGCGTCAGCTCCACTGTATCGGCTAATCAAATTAAGTGAGGCTACAGGCACATAAAGCTTGGACCCGGCAGCGTACTCCAGCATCAGAAACTCATTGCTTTGGCCGTCTGTTGAAATCGTCTCCAAGCCGCGGTATCGACCTATGCCATGATCAGAATGCACTACGGCATCGTCTAATCTTAACTCGGTTAAGCTTTTAATTATGAATTCGGTATTGGTTACGGTTCGCTTGCGCCGTCTGCGCTGTGCCACCCGGTTGCCGAAAAGTTGCGCTTCACTGATGGCAACAAAATTCTGATGAGGTAACCAAAGACCCTGATCTAAAGGGGCCACGGTAATGTGACATTTGCCCTTGCTGGCCAAAAAATCCTGCCAGTCTTCGCACACAGTGGGATAGATTTCAGTCTGTCTTAACAGCTCAATGAGGGATTCGCGGCGCCCTGCAGATTCAGCGCAAAATAATATTTTGGGATTGTTTTCATCGATAAACTGCTTGACCGCTAAGAACGGCTCTAGCGATTGGCTGCTGCTGCCGAAATCGGGAAGCGGCGATGTTTTTAAACTCAACGCCTGGCTGTGATTTTTGAATTCGATTTGGCGAAATTGTTTCAGTTTGGTCAAAATTTCAGCCACAGGAATAAAAATTTCAGTTGGCTTTAAAATGGGCCGAAATCTGTCTATTTGCCTGTCAATGTAGCGGTTCTCAATATCAGACCAAAATTCCAGGCCAGTTTTGCTGATGTTGCCGATACGAACGAGGGTTGTATTGGCTGGCAAAAAATCGAATAGGGAATCCAGCTCCTTAAAGAAAAGCCCTAGATAATACTCCAGCCCAGGGGAGCCTAAACCATCACTGACATCTTGGTAAATAGGACACTGACGCAGGTCCATATCGAATAGTTCTTGAAAATTACTGCGAAACGCAGTTATTCCGGCGGCATCAAGGGGGTATTCTCGGCCTGGCAGTAAGCGTATCTGGGAGACTTGCTCGTTAGATCTCTGGGTCTCAGCGTCAAAGGTACGCAGGGTTTCAATTTCATCGTCAAAAAGGT
>CAWKZY010000215.1:0-3078 GCA_963854625.1 Gammaproteobacteria bacterium
TAAAACCGCTAAGAGTTCCTCGAATGGCGGTCATTCCTCGCCAACCTAGCTGGTGTCGTCCCCACAGTAATACCGCGAACACTATCCATGCTAGAACCGAAAAGAATGTTTTATGAATGACGCCATCACGGCCCCATACGTCGTCAATAAAAATTGCGCCGGCAACAATGCCTAATGTGAGCAGTAACTGGCCAACCATAAGAAGCTCGAACAAAAAAGATTCCATGTCTTGTAGAGGAGGGAACTTGGCTATAGCCCCGCCTAATTTGCCGTGCTTTAACTGGTGATTCTGATAAGCAAGAAAGCCGGATTGCACCGCGGCAATAGAGATGCAGCTATAGGCCAATATTGACAAAATGACATGGCTTGCGAGGCCGATACTCATATTGATGGGCGGGAAGCTGCTGCTCACTGTTAGGGAGGCGATAATTGACAAAATGGCTAGCGGAAATAATCCTAAAAACAAATTCTGTAAGGGTTTGCGGATGCTGCTTACTAGAACTAACAAAGATATTGAAACGGTAATTAGTGTGCTGATTTCAGAAATACCAAAGTGATAACCACTGGTTGTATAGATGACCCCATAGGCGCTAATCGCATGTGCGATGACAGCGATCAGTCCAAATGTGAATACTCTGCGGTGAGAATCTTTGTTTTTTGAGAAGCTAAGCCCTTGAAATACCGAGCCGAGCAAATAAAAAAGAACCGCGCAAAGACCTGAGATTACTGTAAATTGCATGTTATGGTGTCAAATAGTATTGAATTGGGCCTAAAATCTGAAAAGTGTTTATGTGTTCCGACGTAAAACTTGTTTTTGGCAGATTCAGAAAGTTTCGCATAACTACTCTAGTGGTTGAAGTTCTTTTTTATACTGTCTCAGATTCGCTATAATCTCATGCTTCTGCGTGGGCGCATAACTCTTAAAGGTGGTAGCTAGTAGTGTTTGATAATTTAACCGATAGACTTTCCGGTACGTTTCGCAAACTTACAGGCAAGGCAATTCTCTCTGAGGCCAATATAGAGGAGGCGCTAAGAGAAGTGCGGCGGGCTCTTTTGGAGGCTGACGTTGCGCTCCCGGTAGTTAAAGACTTTATTGATAGAGTTAGCCTTCGTGCTGTTGGCGTGGAAGTGTCAAAAAGTCTCTCGCCTAGCCAGGCATTCATAAAAATCGTTCAGGCTGAGCTTGAGAGCATTATGGGCGAGGCCAACACGGGGTTGGATCTCAAGGCGGTGCCGCCAGCGGTTATTTTGATGGCGGGTCTGCAAGGAGCGGGCAAGACGACAACTGTTGCCAAGCTTGCTTACTACCTGAAAGGCCAAATGAAGAAGTCGGTGATGGTAGTGAGCGCCGATGTCTATAGACCCGCTGCCATTAAACAGCTCCAAACTCTAGCGAGTGAGGTGGATGTAGAGTTTTTTGATAGCAATGAATCGCAAGCTCCCAGTGACATCGCCCGTGCTGCGCTTAGTGAGGCAAAGAAAAAGTTTGTCGATGTGCTTATTGTAGATACTGCCGGTCGCCTTGCTGTCGATGCTGATATGATGAATGAAATCAGTAGCTTACACTCTCAGCTAAACCCGGTGGAAACGCTTTTTGTGGTCGATGCAATGACGGGTCAAGACGCTGCCACTACGGCGAAAGCGTTTAGCGAAGCCTTACCATTGACCGGTGTTGTCTTGACCAAAGCAGATGGCGATGCCCGCGGTGGTGCAGCGCTGTCGGTTCGGCATGTTACCGGTAAGCCAATTAAGTTTATTGGTATGGGTGAGAAAATCGACGCCTTGGAACCCTTTTATCCTGAACGGATTGCCTCAAGAATACTGGGTATGGGTGATGTGCTCTCCCTGATCGAGGATGCCGAACGTAAGGTGGATAAAGACAAGGCAGAGGCCTTGGCTAGGAAGATCAAAAAGGGCAAGGGCTTTGATCTTGAAGATTTTAAGGAGCAGCTCAAGCAGATGCAAAATATGGGCGGTGTCGCCAGTATTATGGATAAGATGCCGGGCATGGGGGCATTGCCGCCTGGGGCTGCTAGCAAAGTTGATGATTCTCAATTCAGGCGCATGGAAGCCATCATAAATTCTATGACTATGCGGGAGAGAATAAACCCAGATGTGCTAAATGGTTCTCGCAAGCGACGAATCACAATGGGCTCCGGTACTCAGATTCAAGATCTGAATCGATTGCTCAAGCAACATAAGCAGATGCAAAAAATGATGAAGAAAATGAAGGGCGGTGGCATGGCGAATATGATGCGCGGCCTAGGTGGAATGCAGGGTTCTGGTGGTTCAGGAGGCATGCCTGGCATAGGGGGTGGTAAATTCCCTCGCTTTTAGTCCGTTTTTAAAAATCAAGACTGGGTGTGGCGCCAAGAAAATAGGGTGTTTGGGCACTTCCAATGCGGCGTAAATTGACATAGAATACCCGCCTTTTTATCTGGGCCTGTAGCTCGCGCCCCGAACAATATCGTAAGCAAAAGATATTATTATAGTTTTTATAACAGGAAATATTTATGGTCACAATTCGACTAGCTCGTGGTGGTGCAAAGAAAAAGCCTTTTTACCACATCACTGTAAGTGACAGCCGTAACTCTAGAGACGGCCGTTTCATTGAGCGTATAGGTTTCTTTAATCCTTTGGCAAAAGGACAGGAAGAAAAATTGCGTTTAGATTCAGACAGAATGGCTTATTGGCAGTCTCAAGGGGCTCAATTGAGCACTCGAGTCTCCACTTTAGCTAAAACTGCTGCGGTAGCGGCGACTACTGAAGCTTAAGATTTAAATCTTAGGGTTCAATGGGGCTTAAGTTGAAGAATCAGAGTTGTTCAGATGAGTCTCCAAGCTTGAGCAATACGGCGGAACCAAAAGCAGCTGTTTTGGCCAAAATTGGTAAGACCCACGGCATTAAAGGCTGGGTGAGAGTTATTTCTTTCACTAGCCCCGCTGAAAATATCTTAGATTATCAGATGTTTGAGGCAAGCCGAGCCGGAAACACCATTACGTTAGAGATCCAAGAGTACAAGTCGCAAGTCGGTGGATTTGTAGCCCTAATCAAGGGTTATGAAACACCAGAAATGGC
>CAWKZY010000216.1:0-3050 GCA_963854625.1 Gammaproteobacteria bacterium
AGCTCTGATCCGCAAGCGATCTTGCAGCGCTTAGAACAAGACCCGATGTTTACAGAGGTGGTCTTTTCTCGTGCCACCAACAACAGTCGTTATTATATTGACTTGCGTCTTAGCACAGTGAACTTTGCCGGGTATATGGTGAGGTATTTCCCGGATGCGTAATCCTAAAATTAGTGACCTTAGCGAACCAAGCAAGATCAGTATCTTAGGTAAGCAAATTAAGCACAGCATACAAAACACAGCAAACAAAATAAAAAAGTTTAAAGAGACTCATGGAAATTAGTTCAAGAGAGAAAAACATTCTGATTCTAGCTGGATTAGTCGCGTTGATATTTTTGGCTACAAACTTGTCGCCTAGAATCGTTGGGTTTTATGACGAGCGTCAAAATAACGTTGAAAATATTCAACTAGAAATAGCCAGAGAACTGCGCTTGATCGAAGAGACAGATAGTTGGAGAGAGCGCCGGAAAAGTGTCGAAGAAAGCCAAGCGCTGTTCGAGAGGCAAATATTTAATGGCGACACGATACCTGTTGTTGAGGCAAATATTCAAAGAGAGCTTTCTTTAAAAGCAAGAGATTCAGGTATAACGGTTAACTCGACCCGGCTTGCGGAAAGCATAGCATCAGACACTTGGTTCATGATTAGCCAAGAAATGTCATTTCGAACAGACGACGCGAGCAACACGGTAAAGTTCTTGCAAAAGCTAAGGGAGTCCGAGCCTAGGCTACGAGTAACAGAATTTAGTATTAACAGAAGTCGCAACCAGTACAACGGATCGATAACGGTTGTTGGATTTTCTCGAAGTGCTGCGCTTAGTGCACAGCTTTCGAGTTCGCGGTAAATGGCTATGGAAGTTAAAAAAGAGGCCGAAGCAGACCTTAAAAGCAGCGCTGCTAATGTCAGTAATTTTAAAGCGATAACCCTGCCGGTATTTAATCAGTTATTAGAGCCCCAAGGTGTTGCTCCCGCTCAGGATTTTGGCGACAGTGGTTTATTCTGCTGCTGCGAATTACCTGATTTAGAGGTGCGCGCACGCATCCGATTTATCCTCAGCGACCTTATACAATTTACGTTGATCAGCGACGATGAACTAAAAAGACTTATGAAACATTGGCGGGCAAAATTGTCCCCGACGATAGATAACGCCGACGACGATATTTTTGTCTCTGGCTTTGAGGATGACGAAGAACTAAAAGACCTAGCCTCAGAAGCGCCGATTATAAGATTGGTTAACCACTTGTTTGCGCGGGCTCTTGATTTAAACTCAAGTGATATTCATTTTGAGCCAAACGAAGCCCATCTTGATGTACGTTGCCGAGTTGACGGCATAATGACCCGAATCGAAAGACTGCCAATCAAAATTCATACGGCAGTAGCGTCACGTCTAAAACTTATGGCGAGACTGGATATTGGTGAAAAACGGCTGCCTCAAGATGGTCGCATCGATTATCAAATCGGTTCAAAACAATTAGATATGCGAGTATCCACTCTGCCGGGAGTTCACGGTGAGTCCATCGTTCTGCGGATTCTAGACCGCAGTGATACGTCGGTTAGCCTGCAACAGCTGGGTATGCCTGAGGACATTTTAGGCAGTTATCAAAACATTATTACCCAGCCTCATGGCATGGTACTGATTACCGGACCAACAGGTAGCGGCAAGACCACGACTCTTTATGCCACTTTGGAAAAAATTAACAGCGAGCAGCAAAAAATCATCACAGTTGAAGACCCAGTGGAATATCAGTTGGAAGGCATCACTCAAATTCAGGCCAATGCCAGCATAGGTCTCAATTTCGCTGAAGGCCTGCGCTCTATCGTTCGACAAGATCCGGACATATTAATGGTAGGAGAAATTCGAGATCACGAGACCGCCGAAATCGCTATTGAGTCTGCACTTACAGGACATCTGGTTTTCTCGACTTTGCATACTAATGATGCCGCTGGTGCTGTCACTCGCCTTCAAGATATGGGGGTGGAAGGCTATCTTATCAGTTCAAGTTTACTAGCAATTCAAGCCCAGCGACTGGTGCGACGAGTTTGTTTGGACTGTATAGAAACACGCCATCTTAACGATGACGAGGCCGCTGCTCTTGACTTAAATGGCGATAGAGATTTTGAAATCAATCGCGGCAAAGGCTGTGATCGCTGCGCTAACACGGGCTATCGAGGGCGAATTGGATTGTACGAGCTGTTGGTGATGAGTGACACTATTCGTCATCATATTGCCAGCGGTGCAGATGCCAATGTGATTAGGGCTCAGGCCGTCGAGGAAGGCATGCGAACGCTGCGCCAAGATGCATTAGAGAAGCTTCGCCGAGGCTTAACAACGCCAGAAGAAGTGGTTCGAGTGACCAGGGCAATATGAGTACCTTGTACTTCAAATACCAAGCCTTTGACTCCAATGGCGCTGCTGTCAGCGGTGAGATTTCGGCTGACTCGGAAAAAGAGGTGGTTCGACTGCTGCAGGGTAAACATCTAACCCCTGTAAAAATTCAACAGAGCGCAGCCGGATCGAGACGCGGCCGCGGCAGAAAAATTTCTAATGCCAACATTCTAGATTTCACCAACGGCCTTTGTACCTTGGTCGAAGCCAGAGTGCCTTTGGATAAAGCGCTGCGCTTACTAGAAGGAATTACCGAAGCTCCAGCGATGCAAGAGTTGGTTCTCAACATGCTTAGGGATGTGAAGGAAGGTAAAAGCCTAGCTGAGGCTATGGAGAAGCGCCCTGATGTGTTCTCCAAAATGTATATCAACATCGTTAGGGCGGGAGAGGAAGGAGGCATACTGGACGAGCTGTTGCCGGACCTCGCTGAATTTTTAGAAAGCAGTGCACAAACTCGCCAAGCCGTTGTCTCGGCCATGATTTATCCTATGGTGTTGCTGGCGACTGGCGTCATATCGGTGTTTCTGCTTTTAGTTTTTGTGGTTCCTCAATTCGCCACTATGTTCGAGGACGCCGGAACCGGCATACCTCCCTCTGCTGCTTTTTTACTGGCATTAAGCGAGGGGATTCAAAACTATGGGTACCTGTTTGTCGTCTTAATTGTGC
>CAWKZY010000217.1:0-3020 GCA_963854625.1 Gammaproteobacteria bacterium
CTCAAGATCCTGGCTATGATTTTATCCTTGCTGAAGTTGGGTCTTCCATGGAAAAAATTCCGGAAAGATTAGATTTGATAAGAGAAGGTTTACGGCTCACAGCAGGCTCGAATGCTGAAAGTCCTTTCTCCTGCAATCGGCCTGCTCTTTGGACAGCTACAGCAATTTATAGAACAGACGGTTAAAAAAACCTACTAATGTTAAGGATTTGCTATGAAAAGAATATTGTTAATTTCTACTCTTTTAAACCTGTTTTTAGTTTCTTCTTCAGCGTTCTCACAACAAACAAATAGTATTATTAGAATGACTGCATGCAACATTAATTCAGGTTTTTCAATGGCCGATGTTGTATCGATAGCTAAGGACATGCCGTGGAATGAAAATTCACCCAATGGTATTTTTTTTAGGGAACCCGTAGCGTATACAGGCACCACTCCAACTTGGGATTTCCTTGTTGCCGCTTATTACAATGGATATGCGGATATGGTGTTAAAGCGAGGAGCTTTAAGAAATCTTAAGGTGGGTCGAGTTGGCCTTATTGGTGATGATATCGCAACGTGCTCCACACTGGGACGTGTCATTGATGTGCATCCTGCTAATCCTGGAATTATATTTGACGATACTGAGGCGACCTTAATGACAACGCGTACTTGTGAGCTAAATGAAGAAACTACGCCACAAGATGCCGTAGCAATTGCTACCAAGATGGGCGCTAATTTAGACGTTTCCTCTCAGGTCACCGTACGACGCTATGGAGGCCCATCTATTACAGGTAATAACCTTATAAATATGGCTTTTGTCTACTCAGATCCTGCTGATTTTGGAGAGACATTGGACCTCATAACAGAGGGCAAGATTAGCCCTAATACCGGTTTAGATAATGGTGCGGCTATGACTTGCAATACTGGATCCCTCTGGGTCTCTCATAGAATTCATTTGGTCAACAATTAGAATCATCAATAATTAAGCGAAGTATCTCTTTTACAGCAAACTAACTTTTTGGAGAAAATAATGTCAGAGCAAATTGGAGAGTTTTCGTTAACTCATATAGGGAACACTTATGGAACCAATACAGCTGGAGACATAATGTCGAGTGTCAATTTTCAAGGTCATGCTACTGGATTTGGCACGGTTTGGGGCACACTGATATCTTCTAACCATTTATCAGATAGCAATGCCACTAATGGTGAAATTCAGTGGGTAGGAGAAGCATTTTTGGAGGATGGCTCAGTTCTTGGAGGGATTGGTAAGGGAACTTGGGAAAAACCAGAAAATGAGCATGCTTGGAATCTGGTTTTACTGGTTAACCTTTCAAATGGTGAAAAGCACCGTTCCGAAGGTTTTATAGATTTAGAAACATTGGTCTACTCAGGTAAAATATATAGCGTATAGCCTCAGTTTTTAGCAAGTATATTTTAAAAATATACTTTATTTTTAATGGGACAATAAAGAAAAAATATATATCTTTAACCTTTACATTCATTTCTTTTATGAAATTGATGACCTTCTCGTATGCACAAAATGGCAGCATCAATGAAATAATGTAATGCACTTTGAAGCTAGGCTTCACTGTCGACGAAGTTATTAAGGAGTAACTATTTTGTTCAGCGATATTGGTATTGGAGCGGAAGACACTGAAATGTAATTTTTTTTACGATGTAACACTCGGAGCTCTCGACTATTAGCCAGGTGCTAGGACCGAGACTGGGCAGCTATTGTAAATTACAGAGGATTAAAACACCGTGACGTTTCGGGCCAAGCTCGCAAGAATTGATAGAATCTCCAAGTTAAACACCAAGCATAGGAGGGCGGGCCTTGTATTATTGTGATCGACATTGAAGCGCAGTCATATGCTCCTAGTTTCCGGCCACTTTAGGAGCCGCTACCTCAATACGGCCGCAAGTGATTGCTATGACGCTAATTTTAAGTAGTTGGAATACCACAATACTCTGGTGCAATGACCGCTCAATCAATTTGATTGAACCCTCCTGTAGTTTGACCTCGCTCACTTAGCCCTCATCAAGAGGGCTTCTTCTGAATAACATTAAGTGAAACTGATAGATAAAACTTATGAGAGGCTAGGCCCGAAGCAGGTCGCTGCTAAACTAAATTAAGCAGGGAGATGCCAGCTCTGCCTAGGATTTAGGCAGAGCTGGGTTGAAACAATCGGCTTGCAGAAACTAGTCCTTCGTGCAGGTCTAGATTTTTACTGAGTTACTGCGCTGACATTACTGGAATTTAGGGCAATAAAATCCGCAAGGATACGACCTGTTTCTAATAAAAGCGGATCTGTCTCTTCGCCTTCGTCGGTATCGCTGGCATCTTCAACTTCATCCTCGCCGGCGGAGGCAACAATTGACTCTTCATTTTCTAGAAGCTCTTCTTCGTCGTCTACGTCAGCATTGGGATCTTCAACCCACTCATCGAGAGTAAGCCCTTTCAAGAAACGTCTCATATTGTTGGCGTCAAATTCTTCTCGCCTGCGTTCTTGGCGTTCAGTTTTAACGACCGACTCATTGAGAGAAATTTCTTCGCGTTTACGAAGCTTCTTACTGCGTTCGATCTGATCAATGAGATAGCCAAAATCAGGAGAAGCCCCTGCTCGCTCATCATGACGTGACTGTAACTCGGGTAGAAAAGCCTTAATGGCGGTGTAACGTCGATACTCTACAGGTCTCACTGTGTCCCATGGCAGGGCGCCGTCTAAACTGCTTTCACCTATGTCTTCATAGGCTTCATAAAAATCAGGGAATGCGATATCAGGCATAACACCGCGATGTTGCGTGCTTTCTCCTGAAACGCGGTAAAATTTAGATCTAGTCAATTTCACCTGACCATATTGCATAGGGATTATTTCTTGCACTGTGCCTTTACCAAAAGTCTGTCCGCCTAACACGATGCCTCGCTCGTAGTCTTGTATGGCGCCGGCGAATATTTCCGATGCTGATGCACTTGTGCGGTTTACCAAAACGGCCAATGGGCCGGCGTAGGCTACCTCAGGATCATTGTCACCAAACGAT
>CAWKZY010000218.1:0-2990 GCA_963854625.1 Gammaproteobacteria bacterium
TTTTGAAAATACTTAAAGCGCAGGCGGATGTCTAATTGATCTGGCTGATCAGATATTTCTCGCAGCGGTAAAATCATTTGTTTCTCGCCTTGGCTTCCCACAAGATTGATATTCACAAAGCCAATGAGGTAACTATCCCCGTCCGCATCCAATTGACGCAAAACAAGCTTGTAACTGTAAACACCCGCTACCGAAGTAGTCGCGATATCTAGCTGACTAATCACCAAGCCAGTTTCACCAGTTTCATCCGATACTACCTGACGATAATAGACGATGTCTTGCTCAAGCTGAGCCACCCTTTCCCGCAGGCTCATGATCGTCGACTGAACTTCTTCTGTCACAAACTTATCCATCACGCTGGACCGATCCAAAATAGCTATCTGTCTGCGAAGATCAGCATTCTCAAGTTCGCTATATTGCAACTGTACAGACAGCTCTTCACGACTAGCAAGCTCGCCCTGCTGAGATTGTATCGATACATAATAGCTGTAAAGAAACCCTCCTGCGGCACTAGCCCCTACGCCGAGCATCAAAAGAAGACCAATAATAACGCGACGCGCAGGCCGATAAGGCACTACGACCATGCGTTCTTGTTTACTGCCTTTCACCACATTGGGCACTTACATCTCCGAATTCGCAAATCCACTGTTCATCCTAAAAGTCCGCTTACTTAAAATTCAATGCTTCTTAAAATTTAGTGGAACTACCTCTCATGCCCTCTTACTTTCTATGGGATCAGTGCTATTGCATTAAGCCCTTGGGTTTCAATTATTCCAAACATTATATTCATGTTCTGCACAGCTTGCCCTGCGGCGCCTTTCACTAAGTTGTCCTCAGCGCAAATTACAATCACAGTGTTTGTGTGAGCCGAATAATTCACCGAGATCGCACACCGATTGGTACCTCTGACATCTCTAGTTGCAGGCAATACGCCCTGGGGCAATACATCTACAAATGCCTCGTCAGCATATCGGTCTTCAAAAATTGATTGCAACTGTTCTAGTGTGACCTTGTTATCAGAAATGAGCGGCGCATATAAAGTCGCCAAAATACCCCGCACCATTGGCGTTAAGTGTGGCACAAAAGTTAATCCAACGGGCGAGCTAGATGCAGCCTCCAGACCCTGACAAATCTCAGGATGGTGGCGATGCCCGCTTAGCGCATAGGCGCGAATCGATTCGGTAGCCTCGCACAACAAATAATCTTCCGCGGCCTTTTTGCCTGCACCACTAACTCCAGATTTGGCATCCGCTATTAATCGACCAGGGTCTACCAACCCAGCCTCAAGCAAAGGCAAAAAACCCAATTGAATCGCCGTAGGATAGCAGCCGGGAACTGCCACGATGTCTGCCGTCTTAATGGCCTCTCGGTTGACCTCAGGCAAACCATAAACCGCCTTCGCCACCAACTCTGGAGCACTATGGATCGTGCCGTACCATTCTTCCCAAAGGGCTATATCTTTGATTCTAAAATCGGCTGACAAATCAATAATTTTGGGACCGCTGGCCAACACAGCAGCTGCCGAGCGCATTGCAACACCGTGAGGGGTAGCATAAAAAACCACATCGCACTGGCTGAAATCGACAGTTTCAGGATTCGAAAAGCACAGATCTAGATGGCCCCGCAGATTAGGAAAGTAGTCCTGAACCTTAGTTCCCACATGCTCTCTCGACGTTACTATAGCCACAACAATGTCATCTCGCGGACACAGCAGCCGAAGCAGCTCAATGCCTGTATAACCGGTGGCTCCGATGATTCCAACCTTAATCACGCCCAACCTCCACAAAATAAATCTTTTAAAAAAACACAATGACTCGTTTAGAAAGAAAACAGAGCGAGTCATATTAGTAAAACAGACCCAGTCTTCCTGATAAAAAAGTGTAATCCTTGGACCACACGACATCGTAAAAATTGCAATTTTTGGATGCTAACAACACATCTAATTACTGGACGGCGTATATTACACCCCGTTTTTGATATTGCAATAAGTCGATAGTTTTCATCGCGTAAAATCAACGGCTTAGGATACTATCCGTTCTGTGTAAGCTGGCTGGAACTTGATATACTAGAATCTCTACAACTTTCAGGTCGCAGTATAATGCTCTGGGTTAAAGCGTTTCACATTGTCTTTGTTATTTGCTGGTTCAGCGGCATTTTCTATCTGCCGCGGCTGTTTGTTTATCATGCCATGAGCGAGGATCAAATAAGCAAAGACCGCTTCGTTATTATGGAGCGTAAGCTCTTCTGGGGCATCACCACCCCTTCAGCCGTATTAACCATCGCATTTGGCAGTTGGCTACTAATCGCCAATGCCAGCTATTTCATGTATCAGCCATGGATGCATGCCAAACTCGGTTTAGTTGCATTGGTTGTTGTTTTTCACACTTACTGCTGGTGGTATATGAAACAGCTCAGAGAAGAAACCAGCATGCGTGGCCATGTGTTTTTTCGGGTGTTTAACGAGCTGCCTGTGTTTGTATTAATCGCAATCGTTGTGTTGGTCGTGGTCAAACCTGTCTTCACTTAGATTGCAGATCAATAGTTTCTAGCTGAAACCTGCCGAAACAATTTCTGATGCACATTTTCTGGCCATCAAAGCAGCTGAATATTAACGCCCATAGCTAGGCCTGCGCCAAGAGCCGACTCAGTCTCTTTTACTAACGGCAAGCAAGACCTGGGCGGCGACCATGCGGTTAATGAGGGTGCCTTGCCTGAAAATGATCAGATCCTAAATTCAGAAACCCGATCCAAATACTAAGCTCAGGTAATAAGTTCAGGTAATAAGTTCAGGAACCAAAACCCAAAAGTTAGGCTCAAAGGCGCAACGAGGACAAGGCGCTGCCGTGATCCCGCGCTTTTGCTGTTCCTGCACCTCAGTGAGCAGGGCTAAATAACCGATAAAAATCAACAGGCAGTGAACTTTTAGGCCGTTGCCAAGCGTACAACTCTAAGGCGCCGGTAAGCTATGAAGGTAGACGCTAGCGGTGAAC
>CAWKZY010000219.1:0-2973 GCA_963854625.1 Gammaproteobacteria bacterium
TAAAGGTTCAAAACAAAAATGCCTTTTGCCACACTCCCCAGCATCCATTGCACTCTAATTGCTCAAGTCATATCATCCAGACCAGCTTGCAAGACCCGAGTTTGGTGCAGTAGTAGCAAGTAACTACAAATCACGCGGACTATGTTTGCCCTCTCGTTAAGGCGCGAAACAAGGAAAAAGAATGATTGTATACGGTGTTGCACTACTTTCCCTTTGCCTGATTGCTGGAATGTTGGCAGGTGAAACCCTCGGAGCTTTCATGGGGGTTCAAGCCAATGTCGGCGGTGTCGGCATCGCCATGCTAATGCTGGTATTTGCCAGCAATACTGACAAATTTAAAACCCTTACTGAAGGTGCTGCAGGCACAGGCATCCAATTTTGGAGTGCTATGTACATTCCCATCGTGGTGGCTATGGCGGCGAGACAAAATGTAGCAGCAGCCGCTGATGGCGGACTGCTCGCGCTAGTCGCTGGGGTAGCTGCAGTCGTGGTCAGCTTCGCTCTGGTACCCGTATTAAGCCGGATTGGCAAAAATACTGACGCTGCAGGCGGGGAAAATTAATGGATATTATTGAAACGGTCTTTGTCCGTAACAATTTGATTGTCGCTTTTGCCGCAATAGGAATTGTAATGTGGGTTTCCTATTTCCTCGCCAACAAATTTACTGCGGGGCGAATACACGGCTCTGCTATTGCCATCGCACTGGGACTTCTTGCTGCCTACTGGGGAGGAATTACAACCGGGGGTACTCGTGGCGTTTCTGATTTCGCCTTACTTGGCGGAATTGGCTTAATGGGAGGAGGCATGATGCGGGACTTCGCCATTGTTGCCACCGCCTTTGGGGTCAAGTTTAGTGAGCTTAAAAAAGCCGGATTAGCCGGCGCAGTCTCTATTTTTGCCGGTGTCATCGTGTCCTTCGTAGTGGGCGCTGCAGTAGCGGTGATGTTTGGCTATACCGATCCCGCGTCAATCACCACCATAGGCGCCGGCGCCGTCACCTACATAGTGGGGCCCGTTACCGGCGAAGCCATCGGCGCCAGCGACGCTGTAATTACACTGAGTGTTGCAGCCGGCTTAGTAAAATCAATTTTAGTAATGATTGGCACTCCATTAGTTGCCAAATCAATAGGGCTGGATAACCCCCAATCAGCAATGGTGTTTGGCGGTTTAATGGGGACCACCAGTGGGGTCGCCGCAGGTTTGGCAGCAACCGATCCTAAGTTAGTTCCCTATGGCGCAATGACCGCCACTTTTTATACCGGCGTTGGTTGTCTCTTGGGACCTTCAGTTTTATATTTTTTAGTTAGCGCTATCTTCTAGAGCTATTTGAACAGCAATATCACTCGATTACGGAACCCTTATATGTCACGCGATTCATTCCCTCATCTAAAAAATAATAATTCTAAGACTGCTCTTGTTGACGGCGATCGCAACTACAGTTTCGCAGAAGTAAACGGCCTCATAGACCGCTTTGCTGGTGGCTTACTTCGAGGCCGCGCCGATCTTAATGAAGAGCGAATCGCCTTTTTTATTCCAGCAAGCGCTGATTATGTCACAGTAATGCACGGTGTCTGGCGTGCTGGAGGGATTGCTATACCTCTCAATGTGGCCTCTGCTGTAGCAGAACTAGATCACTGCCTGACATCCGCCAGCGTTACTCGAATGATTGCAAACGGCGATTATCAAGATTCGCTAAAAGACCTTTGTCAGCGCCTTAATATCGAGTTGGTGTCGGTGAAAGACGTACTTCAAGACGCTAGTCAAGACAACGTAAAACCGCTGCCCGTGATCGCGCAAGAGCGCAGAGCCATGATGCTTTTCACAAGTGGCACCACCAACAAACCAAAGGGCGTTGTTAGCACACACAAAACTATTCAAGCTCAGGTCACCACGCTGATAGATGCATGGTGCTGGACACAAGACGATGTAATACCCCTGTTTTTGCCAGTACACCACATACACGGCATTATCAACATATTGAGCTGTAGCTTATGGTCAGGCGCGACTGTCCACCTGTTTAGTAAGTTTGATATCCCCAAGATCAGCGCTGAAATTATCGCCGACACCTACAATGTTTTTATGGCTGTACCTACCATTTACGTGAAATTCACTCAATACTTTGACTCTATCGATCAAGATCAGGTTCAAAAAATATGTGATGGCTTTGCCAGAATGAGACTTAACATTTCAGGCTCTGCGGCCTGCCCAGTAAAACTGTTCAACCAATGGCAAAGCCTAACCGGCCAAGTGCTCCTAGAGCGCTATGGCATGACCGAAATTGGCATGGGTATTTCCAACCCTTATTCAGATGAACGCCGTGCGGGTTTTGTAGGCCAGGCACTTCCTGGGGTTAAGATTGCGCTGTTTGATGAGCAAAACGAGATTATCAATGAAGAGGGCTTAGCCGGTGAAATCCGCGTTCAGGGTGACAATGTCTTTCTTGAGTATTGGAATAACGAGAAAGCAACCACGGAAAGCTTCAAAGATGGCTGGTTCTGCACAGGTGATGTGGCAGTTTTAGAAAGCGGCTACTATCGAATCATGGGACGCTCCTCTGTTGACATCATTAAGTCCGGCGGATATAAGCTCTCCGCACTGGAAATCGAGGGAGTCCTTCTCATGCACGACGCTATTGCAGAAGTTGCCGTCATTGGTGTGGAAGATGACACTTGGGGCGAAGCCGTTACCGCCTTTATTGGCCTGAACCCCGGTGCCACTCTGGAATTTGATGAGCTGCGAACCTGGTGTGATGGAAAAATGTCATCCTATAAAATCCCAAAATCCATTAAGCTGATTGACGCCTTGCCAAGAAATGCAATGGGTAAGGTCACCAAGCCCACTTTGAAGGCCATGCTATAGAGATTACTACTATCGCGGGCTCTGCTCATTGAAAACAGTCCGTTTTTGTCAATTCAGGCTAACCCAGCCGTGCGTTTCTTGCCTACAACCGATAAAATGGTAAATCAATTAACC
>CAWKZY010000220.1:0-2941 GCA_963854625.1 Gammaproteobacteria bacterium
ATGTAGTGCGCAAGACGATTAACAACAAATAAGTAAGGCAACTCTGTTCCCAGCTTAAAATTTGTTTCCGCTTGTTTACCTTCTGGTGTGTTCCCAAAAAACTTTGGCTTTTGGGGTGAGTTGGCAGAGAAAAAAGTCGCATTATCAGTTCCTTTACGAGCCGTCAAACCCATAAAGCCCTGCTCTGCCAATTCAAACTCTCTCCTATCCGAAAGCATAGTTTCAACAGGTGCCATTATTTTTGTCTCGCCATTTTCCTGATATTTGTGCATTGGCAAATCTTCAATAACACCACCGCTTTTTGGCCCAATAACATTAGGACACCAGCGATAATTAGCATAGCTGCGGGTCAAGTTCGTGGCAAAAGCGTAGGATGAATTACCCCACAGTAACTTCTCTTTAGACCCATCCACTGATTCAGTATAGTTAAATTGTTTAGTTGGGCTATCTTCGCCGTAAGGCTGACGTAAAAGGAACCGAGGAAGAGCCAGACCAACATTACGAGAGTCATCAGTCTCACGAAATGCCTGCCATTTAGCGTATTGCGGGCCCTCAAAAATTGATTCAAGGTCTTTTAAATTTGGCATACCATCATAACTTTCGAGACCAAAGAACTCCGATCCTGCGCCAGCAATAAATGGAGCATGTGACATAGCACTAATACCCGCTAATTGCCCTAGTAACTTGACATCCTGAGCACCAGGACCAAATTGATAGTCAGAAATCATAGCACCATATGGTTGACCACCAAATTGACCAAACTCTGCTGAGTAGGCATGCTTGTAGAGACCCGACTTGGTAATATCCGGCGCATCTTCAAAATCTTCCTGCAAATCATCTTTAGAAACGCTAAGTAGTTCAACTTTGATATTTTCACGAAAATCGCTTCGGTCAACTACCATCTTGACTCCACGCCAAGTTGCTTCCAACTTTTGGAAGTCCTCATGATGGATTATTTCGTCAATTTGCAAGCCAATACGTGAATCAAGCTCTGCAATCATATTATCGACTACCTTTTGCTCAACTTTTTCACCCTTACGCTGAGGGGTTAATAAATCCCCAATAAACGCTTGAATACCTTTTTTAGCGGTATCATAACCCTCGTCCGCTGGTTTTAATCGGGTTTCCTGCATGATCTGATCGATCAACGAAACGCCTTCCAATTCTGCGGCCTGTTCGGACTGCTGTTGTTCTTCTGCCATTTATATCACCTATATTTAATTTCTGGTCTTTAAAAGATCTTAACCTTCGAGACCGAGTTCTTTCATCATTTGTGCACGAGTATCATCTTCGTTTAAGATACGTTGTATCGTTTTACGAAATGCAGGTACGTTTCCGAGCGGCCCTTTAAGCGCCTGTAGCGCCTTGCGCATCTCTATCATATCCCTTAGCTCAGGCATTTGACTGGCAACATTGTCCGGAGAAAAATCTTTGATTGATTTAATATCAAGATGAACAGGAAGATCCTGACCATCTTCAGACAACGTGTCTTTTACGTTCATATCCAGGCTCAGCTTCAAACCTGACATAACGTCACTAAAATTATCTTTGTTGATGTTAATTGGTTCTCTATCTTCTACCGTTTCATCATTAGGCTTGCCAGCAAAATCGCCAAGCATTAACAATTTTAGCGGCAGTTCAATATCTTCTGACTGATCACCAGTATTAGATTTATATACAATATTGACGCGTTCTTTGGGTGCTACTGTAGCTTCGGACATACTACCCTCCTTCAAGGGATAAAGCGGCTATGGGATCAAACCAGCAAAGTTGCTCGTAAGCTAACTCAGTCTTTCCTTTGAGAGACTTGTCATCTTTATTTGCTTTTTGCTGTTTTTGATAGGATTGAAATAAAAGGGTGTATATTTTTGCTAATAACTGAGGTTCCCACTCAGGTATCCGCATTGTTTTAACCTGCAGACTCGCCTGCTCTAATAGAGATACAGCTACATCTGACTTGCCTGTGTGCAACATTAAATCGGCTATAGCACACCGCCAGTAAACTTGTTCGCGCAACTGACCTGCACTGGACATGCCCTCGCTCAGCATTACAAGTGCTTTATCAATATCACCTGCAGCCGCAAGTTTCTTGGCATCTAACAAAGTACGAGCCCATAATTCACCACTATTAGACTCATCTTCATCTACATTATTAGATGAGCCACCAGAACCTTGGCCCAACACTTCAGCCTCAAGCCACATTCTAGTTTGATCATTGGCAAATGGAAGTTTATTTGAAAATGATAAATTAACAACTTCAGGCAAACGGGAAATAAAATTACCCAGCTCGCGAATAACTGCCTGAACAGCTTCTTCATATTCAGCGCCCGATGACCGGAGTGACTTGACCACCATAAACTGACCATCGAACCAGTAAGGTGACCGCGCTAATGTTTTTTCAAGTTCAGGTATCAAGCTAATTGACTCGCCTTTAACTGACTGCGCCTCAAAAAATTTCAACCGTTCGGGAGTTGGAGGGTTTACCTGAGTAACACCACTATTATCGGGCGGAGCTCTCTCAATTGTCATAAACACAGCCATGCGGGCAATACGATAAGGCCGAGCATCAGATAGCTTTTGAGAAATCCAGAAGCCAGCCACATCTCTAGCAGTAGATTGCAATTGCCGTAATATTTTTTTACTGTCTGCATCTGACTCAAGCAATCCAACGTCGGGGGGTGGCGCAGTCTTTGACTTTTGCTTTGCTGCCGATTGAGGTGCATTAGCTACATTTAGGGTCTGATCTGTTGCAGCTAAAGGTGACGCCTCGCTCTCTCGAGCTGATTCCGCAACAAGGTTTGATAACTGAACTGCCGGCTCTGTCGCTGAAGCTTCAGCAATGGCTCCAGCGACAGGTTCTGGAGCCTGCTGGACACTTTCTAACTCCGCCAGTGCACTTTGCCGATAGCCTTTTAATGGTCGTGAAAGATCAGATAACATG
>CAWKZY010000221.1:0-2917 GCA_963854625.1 Gammaproteobacteria bacterium
CACAGCACCACACCGTAGACAATTTCATAAGGAATAGACAGTATGAATTTCACCCGAATCAGTGTCGCCGAAGCACAGGAATTATTGAAGAAGCAGCCGGATACTCAGGTGATCGATGTGCGCGATGTTGTGGCTTATGGCCAAGGCCATATCAACCACGCTCGTCATGTTCACAATAGCAACGTCGAGGAATTTTTGGCTGAGGCTGATATGGGGCAGCCGCTAATAGTCTGCTGCTATCACGGCAATATGAGTCAAAGTGCTGCCGCTTATTTTGCGGAACAAGGCTTTGCTAGTTCTTATAGTTTAGATGGTGGATTTGAAGCTTGGCAGGAAGCTCAAACAGAAGCTTGAATCCTAATTTAAAATCCTTATTGGAAGCCTGATCTTGTGAGCTATGGCACGGCGCTTTGAGCGTCAGCTTTTTCAAATATTCGTTTCGTGGTCATTAGTCCCACCATGTAAATCATGTTGAGCATTGCCCAGGCAAATATCTCCAATGACCATAGCTCATGAGTATTATTACCATTAAATCTAGCCAGCGTAATTATCACCCCCATCAGGGCAAGTATACCGATGGGGGCTAAAGCGGCCCAGCGCCAGCCTTTTTGTGGCCAGTTTCTAAAAGCGGCAATACACAGAGCGGCACTGGCTAGAGTGGCGGAAATTACTATCGAGGCTATTACTAGATTCCAAAACCATGGGCTGACGGCCTCGTCAGCCAGATTGTTCTCCACCGCAAAACTGCTAGGGCTTAGTAGGACTAATGTGCAAAATGCCAGCAAGCTGCAAATAGATGATTGGGCAGGAGTCTTGTGACAGGTCGTATTTATCATTAGGTATCCAGTATTGTGTCTGACAATCGTTAGGGGGTAGACCACTAATTGCATTTAACCAAAGCCCAATCAATTCGGGAAGGACTGATTGCGTTGTTGTTCACTTTATTGAGTATACTGTGGTCCGCTGCGCTGACCTTTTGTGGAGTCATTTTAGAAAACTTATCTTAGAGCTGCCTCGAGATCTGCCTCGAGATCTGCCTTGCGAGCTATCTTAGATCTATCTTGCGAAGCGCCTAGGTCTGCCCAGAGAACTAACCTGAGAATTGTCATAGAACTAATAAGAGAATCAACAATGCCCGAAAAAACCATCGAAGCTTATGAAAACTTAGTTGAACTGAAGTATCAGCTTTATAACGGCTTGTTTTTAACACTGCCGCTTGATGCCATAGAGCAAACAGGTCTATTCATACCTTTATTAGAAGAGGCTAGTACTAAAGGTTTGAATAAAGGGTTCAATCCTACTGAGATCATCGAGGGATTCTTTGCCTTACACCGACCTGATTTTGGTGAGCACGAGCAAGTCCAATTTCTGTTTAAAGTCATTCAGTACATCGAGCGCCAGATCGTTTTGGTAGATGCTTTAGAAGATGCTGCCTATGATCAGATTCATCAGACCGAAAAGCGAGATCAGCTGCGCAAGCTAATAGAGCGGGTTTCATCGGACTCTCTGATGGGATCAATGCGCGAGGTGATGAAATCATTTTCGGCTCGGGTAATTCTCACCGCCCACCCTACACAGTTTTATCCCGGTTCTGTGCTGGCAATTATCAATGATTTACAAGACGCGGTTACTGATAACAATATTAGTCTCGCAAGAACTTTGCTACAGCAACTTGGCAATACGCCCTTTTTCAATAAAAAAAAGCCGTCGCCCAAAGATGAGGCTGTGCAGCTAACGTGGTATCTCAGCAATATTTTTTATCCAACCATTGGCAATATTCTCGACGAAATAGCAGAGCAGGTAGGAATAGAAGACGGCTTCAATGATCAGTTAATGAGTATAGGTTTTTGGCCCGGTGGAGACAGAGACGGCAATCCTTTTGTTACTTCCCAAACTACAGAGGAAGTTGCTCGTAAGCTCAGAGAGTTGATCATCGAATGCTATTACAACGATGTTAGGCATCTTAAACGGCGATTGAGCTTCAGTGGAGTGCAAGAATCATTAGATCTAATTGAAAAGCGGTTTTACAAAGAGTTGACTGAGGACGGCACTTTAAGCTTTACCGATGTAGGCGAGTTGTTAGATTCTCTTACCGCGATCGAAACCACTGTTGAAGAGCGTTATCAGGGATTGTATGTGGAAAAGATTGCCTCTTTCAAACGAAGGATTGCTGCCTTTGGATTCCATTTTGCCAGTTTAGACATCCGCCAAGATGCGCGGCAGCTTGGCAAGATACTGCTGGATATCGATAAAACTCACCCAACACTGTTTCCTGATGGTTGGCGTGAGCTGAGCGAAGGTGCTCGTATAGATATTTTGCTCTCGGTTAAGGGGGATGTAAATATTGACCTACTTACCCATGAGCTGGCCAATGATACCTTGAGCTCCATGCAATCCATTAAAGTTATACAAGCGAACAACGGCGAGCTAGGTTGTCATCGTTATATAATTAGCAACTGTTCTGGTGCTTACGACATGGCCGTCATGATTGCGCTATTTAGGATTTCAGGTTGGGGTGATGATCCGATCTCTGTTGATCTTGTCCCACTTTTTGAGACTGTCACAGATTTAGCTGGAGCCGGTCCAAATATGACTCGCCTTTATGAGCTGCCACTTTATGCTGAGCACTTGGCAAGGCGTGAGAATAAGCAAACGGTCATGTTGGGCTTTTCTGATGGCACTAAAGATGGCGGATATCTCATGGCTAACTGGGGCATCTATCAAGCCAAAGAAGATATTACTTCTGTGTCTCGGGCGGCCAATATCGAAGTGGCATTTTTTGATGGCCGCGGCGGGCCTCCCGGTCGGGGCGGGGGCAACACCTATAAGTTTTACGCAGCCCTGGGTAAGAAGATCGAAAGTAATGAAATACAAGTTACCGTGCAGGGGCAAACCATCAGTTCTTACTATGGCACGC
>CAWKZY010000222.1:0-2854 GCA_963854625.1 Gammaproteobacteria bacterium
CCTTAGCATCGGTCACATCTCCCACTTTGTAAGACTAAAAAAGTAGAATCATCACACCTCCGGCGAAGCTCTGGAAAGTGGCAGATAACGCTAAACCTACTGCCAAACCGGCAGCACCCATAACAGCAACAAACGATGTCATCTCTACACCCAGCATGCCAGGATCTGTGATGTAAACCATTTTTTAGCAACATAGGAACTAAGCTAGAGACAAAATCCCGAACCTAGGAATCCGTATCGTTGCGCTCCGTTATTCTTACCATGACATTAATAATCATTTTTACGATGTACAGCCATATTACTAAAGTTGCGAGGGCCTTGAGTAATTTGAGACCGTAACTTATAGCGAATTCGGTCAATACAGCTGATCGATTTCCATGTTATTTTCCTTTCAATTTTGTTTTTAGAGCAGGTACAAAAAAGGAGGACACATGCCCCCCTTTATATTGCTAATCTGTAGCCCTACTTATATCATACTAATAATTAGCTACGATTCTCCAGCTGCACTGAGCGAGCAACAATCGAGTATTCTTTTACTTCACCTTCCAAAGCTAACGTCGATTTGGCCCCAGCGTCTTGGGCGTAATGCTCAGCTTGCTCCCCCGTTAGGACATGCTCGGTCAATGTTCCATAAACAACTGAGCGCTGCATGCTGGTTTCCATTGGGACGAAAAAACCATAATCTTCAAAGGTCACACGAGCGTAAGTGTCACCATCCACTAAGATCATCCAGCAGCCTTTTGCCTGACAGACTTCGGTGATTTGGCCTTCTATTTTGGTCATTCCGTTTGTATCTGTCGCTTTTTCTGCTATTGCTTGCTTCAGTGAAAGCGCTGCTAAAGCCGCAGGCATTTCAGCACCAAAAGCCTTATCTGCTGAAAAGCCCTGGTCTGCTAATGCGGCAAAACTAACGCTGGATGCCAGGATGAGTAACAATCGATTTACACTATTCATATCAATAACCTCAAATAATTTATAAAGAATTTAGGAATGCTATAATCTGCTGTTGCTCAGCTTCGCCTAAGGTAGAGAACACATCCGGCATAAGAGACCGATCATCGTCGCTAACGCTAGCAACTCTGTCTTTAAAATAAGTCACCCAACGTCGACCATCTTCATTCTGAATTTGCACTGCTAGCTCAGAGTCATTCCTATAGCGCCCTCGAACAGTAGAGCCATCATTTTGAGTGACTATTTTGGCGCCGTAGCCACCGACAATTGTCGCCGATGGGTTTGTCAGAGCTTGTAGTAAAGCCGACTCGGAAAGCCTTGAGGACACTCCGTCAAGTCCGGGCCCAACATTACCCCCGTTGTCATCATAAGAATGACAGGTGACACAATTTGCCTGATTATTAAAAAGCGTCTCTCCTGCAATTGCCATAGGGTCATCGCTAGGACCTGAATCTTCATTACCAATATTGAGTCCGGGCTTACCTTGGAGGGTTCGAACAAAGTTTGCGATATCATAAATCTCTTCTTCGCTAAACGATCCACCCCAGGCAGCCATTCCAGTTCCTGCACGCCCATCGGTGATAACGGACAGCAGGTCAGTATCAGACAATTTATTCGCCACGCTGTCCGTTAATGGCTTACCCATCGCTTGACCTTCGCCAAGACCTCCGTGACAGACAGTGCAGTAAGCATCGTATAGCTCGCCGCCTTCTCCAACTCCTGCCGACACCTGAGGTGATGTCGTCAGCAATGCACCTGCTATCAATCCAAAAACAGTGTTCAACTTCTTATTCATACAACAGCACCTTAAAAACAAATACTACAGAGAAAGTGATGGAACTTTTTTCTCAATCCATTAAAGACCGAATACAAGTTAGCGAAGCATCACCTACTGAAAAGGATGTAGCGAACCTTTACAGACTAAACAAGATATAGTTTCCGGGAGAAATACCAGTTGCGACACCTTCCCTTGTCACCGGATCCCGCGTTCCGGAGGCTATACCTATGTACTGCTTGCCATCAATAGTGAAACTAGTCGGCGGCGCATAGAGGCCACTGCCTGTTTGGAATTTCCACAAAATCTCGCCGGTTTCATCATTCATTGCGTAGATATAGCCATCTGGCGCGCCAGAGAAAACCAAACCACCACCAGTTGCCAATGTGCCAGCCCAGTTAAAGTTGCCAGGCATTTCTACCTGCCAGTCAATATCACCGGTTCGCATATTAAAAGCGACAACATAACCTGTGCCGGTTGGCTCAAAACGAGGAATGCCACCAAGGTCCATAGTGCCGGGTCGCCCATCTCCTTCTCGGCGAATAAAGGTAGTGCCCCATTCAGTTGTCGGAATATAAAGCATATTGGTATCAGGGCTATAAGAGGCAGGTGGCCAGTTCTTGCCACCATACAGACCAGGGAATACAACCGTGTCCGCTGGTTCATACAAAGATTCTTTCAGCACAGGCTTGCCCGATTCGTCTCGCTCAGCCCAGTTAACCTTTGTGTATTCACCGGCATACAGAAATTCACCGTTGAAGCGATCCAATGCATAGACGTGTCCATTTCTTGATATCTGCACAATCATCTTGCGCATCTGACCTTCGAACATTTCTTCGATGATCATTGGCTCTGATGTTGAATCATGGTCAAACTCATCTCGAGGAGAGGTTTGGAAATGCCATTCCAGCTCACCGGAGTCAGCGTGCAGAGCGACTACTGAGTTTGTGTAAAGATTGTTACCTTTACGGACGTTGTTGTTGATATCTGGCCAAGGATTCCCTGTTCCCCAGAACACTAGATCCGTCTCAGGGTCGTAAGTGCCAGTAACCCAAGTTGGGCCGCCCCCTGTTTTCCAAGAATCGCCTTCCCAAGTTTCATTGCCTGGCATACCTTCTCCAGCCGTGG
>CAWKZY010000223.1:0-2814 GCA_963854625.1 Gammaproteobacteria bacterium
GGCCATGCTATAGAGATTACTACTATCGCGGGCTCTGCTCATTGAAAACAGTCCGTTTTTGTCAATTCAGGCTAACCCAGCCGTGCGTTTCTTGCCTACAACCGATAAAATGGTAAATCAATTAACCGCCTTAGATGAGTTTTATCCCCTTTGAAAACTGAGTTTCTTGGCAAGACCCTTTCCGGCCCATTTACAGTTCCTTCAGGCATCGTAACCTGCTCTGCTTCCATCATTCAGCGCGTGTTCGACACAATGCCTGAAGTTGGCGTTTTAACCACCAAAAGTATCGGGCCCGAACCGCGACTTGGCTACCGTGAGCCTATTCTTACCCAGTTTGAACCTGGAAAGTTCACCAATGCCGTCGGATTAACTAATCCGGGGGCAGCCCGCTCAGCAGAACTGATGGCCCAGCTCACAATCCCTGATGACCGCTTTCTGCTTATATCAATCTTCGGCGGCAGTGTTGAAGAGTATGTTGAGGTGGCAAAAATTATGGCGCCGCATAGCGACGGTTTAGAGTTGAATCTGTCATGTCCTCACGCTAAAGGCTATGGCATGGCAATGGGCCAAGACCCTGCTCTGGTAGAGGAAATAGTACGGGCGGTTAAAGCCGCTGTTAATGTTCCTATTGTTGCCAAACTAACACCTAATGTTCCTAATATTGGTGAGATTGCCGCTGCTGCTGTTGCCGGTGGCGTCGACGGAATTTGCGCGATTAACACAATGGGACCGGAATGTTACGAGGCTCACGGCCAACCAATACTGACAAATGAAAAAGGCGGCGTCTCTGGCAAAGGCGTTCTTGCTCGAGCTCTGGAATGTGTCCGAGAAATTAAAGCGGAGGTCGACGTACCTATAGTTGGCTGCGGAGGCATCAGCAGCGCCAAAGACGTACTTGAATTTCAAGCAGCCGGTGCCACCATCATTGGCGTTGGCTCTGCCTTAGTTGGCATGACGACAAATGAAATAGCGGATTATTTCCAAAGCCTCAACGCTGACCTAGAGTCAGGGCAAGACACAGCAGAAGCATTGGTTCGTTATGACATCGATATGGCATTCGATCCTGTCACCTTGGTCAGCAATGAACATGTTACAGATGACATTTGTATATTAACCTTCGACAAATCGGTCAATGTCCAAGCAGGTGAATTCATATTCCTGTGGGTCCCCGGCTTAGGAGAAAAGCCTTTTTCTGCTCTCACTGACAGTCCTTTCTCCCTGGTGGTAATCAACCTAGGTGAATTTACGAAGGCATTATTGGACCTTGAACCAGGCACTGAGGCCTATGTTCGAGGCCCTCACGGCACCGCGGTGAACCCAGCGGAGGACGCAAAAATAATTGCCGTCGCTGGCGGAACTGGCTTGGCCGCGGTCTATCAAATTGCCCGAGATTTTGGCGATACTGAAATTTTCTTGGGAGCAAGAACCGAAGAGCGCCTCTACTTTCTAGAAGAGTGCGAAGCAATCGGTAATTTACATGTGGCAACAGATGATGGCAGCAAAGGCTTTCATGGTGTAATCACCGAGCTGCTAAGACGATATCTAGAGGGCTTAACTGTTGCCGAGCTCGAAAAACTGGTTTTTTATAACTGCGGGCCCGGCCCGATGGTCCGGGCAGCGGCCGTTGTACAGCGGGAATTTTGTAGCCCTAGTCAGATTTTTAATGCTATCGATTACTGGACTAAATGCGGCGTTGGAATTTGCGGCGCCTGCGATGCGCCCGATGGCCGCCGCCTTTGTGTTGACGGTCCTTTTCTTGATGATAGTGATAGCAATTTAGTCAGAAGAGCCTAGCTTAAGGCCTATCCAGGATCAAAAACCTGGCTTTATTCCTGCCACTGCAAACAAAGCCAGCAAAATAAGGATAGAGGCGGCAAAAAATGCCGTTCGAATTTGCTTGGTTTTGCCGCGTTTCAAAGCAAAAGTACCTACAACAATATAGGCCACCAGCAGGACAAGCTTCATTCCTACCCAAGCGGCAACCCAAGGGTATTGGCCGCTCATCACTACCAGAGTGATGGCACTAATAAGAAGTGTGGTGTCTACAATATGAGGAAGCACCTTCACGAACTTCTTTTGCAACATCGGTGACTCAGTCATCATCCATACGCCACGAACACAAAAGCCAATCGTGGTCAGCATAGCGAAAACCAAGTGGATATTTTTAATTAGTGCGTAGCTCATGATTTAAATCCAATGGAAAATTCGAAGACAAATTGTAACTTGGATTGGCTGCATATTCGAGCAAGATCAACCCTGACGCCAGTTTAATAGGGTGGCGCCACCCTATTTTAGGCGCTGGAGGAATTAATTCACTTATTCAACAAGCTCAATCAGCCGTTCATCGCACTATCTCCCCATTAGCACGCTTTAGTTTTCATTATCGTTCACTAGCTTCGTAAATAGTGCTGTAATGAGGCTTTAAGTTATACCGAATTTTATTTAGGGAGACCCCAATGAATAATAAGTTAAATGCCTTCTCTATTATCAGAAAGATGGCCGGTGATGTTCCGGACGTGGTTGCTAAAATAATTCCGAAAGCAGTGGCAATAACAGTCTTGATCGCTACAGCCGGACTTGTCGGCGCCGAAATCGATCAAACAAAATTGGATGCTGTCAAAGCCGACATGCAAGCCAGAGTTGATGCTGGGAAGCTTTCAGGCGTTGTATTGATGGTTGCCCAAGAGGGCGAAGTGCTGATGAATGATGCGGTTGGCTATCAAAATGTCGAAGATCAAGTGCCTATGAGCACCGACAGTATCTTTCGAATATTTTCGATGACCAAGCCGATCGCCGGCACGGCTCTCATGCTGT
>CAWKZY010000224.1:0-2797 GCA_963854625.1 Gammaproteobacteria bacterium
GAATTCGCTTCCGAAGCCGCCAGTATCCCATAACGAAGATTGCCGCTTTGGCCGGTAAATTTTGCAGCACCCAGCAGATCGCTGGGTGTGCTGACATCGGTAGCCACAGTGTCAACATCATCAGGAATGTCAAAAGCTGGTGCACTGCCAATACGCCGAGTATTGAGCATAGAGATCGGTCCACCTGGACCGCCCGGATTGGTGTTCCGAGGATGGGTAAGAAAAACATCTTGGCCCTCCAGAAAGAACTGGCGTTGCTCACGGAAAAAAACTTCAAATGCAGATAAATTGACAATAACATCATCAGCGGCGACGCTGCCGAAATCTGGGTTTAGTGTGGTTGAGAATTGAGTGTTGGTAGTAGGTCGCCAGAAAATATCAGTACCTACTTTCATCTCGGAATCATTACGTAAGCTATCGAAAGTACCGGCAATAAACGGAAAATAAGTCAGCTGCTTGGCCGGCCTAATATTCTTGTATTCATATTTCGTGAAAGCGGAGAGGTATTCATTCACCGTTCGTGGAAGTGCGGGGTTAGCAATTTGGTTGCCGCTCATGTGCCCGATTTGCCGCTCAAAATACAAACCCATCTTGCGGGTTGAGTTCACAGTGTCATCCGTTCGTGGCAGCGCCATCATCGACCAAGGAATGAAAATCTCGGCACTCCAGCCGTTTTCCAATTCCTGAGTACGCCCGTCCCAAGCCCCATTCCATTGTATGTTAAATTGACGCTCTGCAAGCACTGTCGCATCGGTGAGAGTCCCACCCAAATTCAACCGAAGAAAGTATCCATACAAACCTTCACCGGATGCGTCTATGGTAACAACGAAACCGTCCCGAGGTAGAAATTGATCTCGTGAGGTCATTCGCGGAATCAGCGAATCTTTTGGCTGGAAATTCATGGCGCTAACATAAATACCACGCTCCGTATAAAAAAAACGGATATGTGTATCGTAAGGAGCGTCATCTAGCGTATCGGGAACAATGACTTTCATTCCATCGACGATAGGAAGATCGTCCCAAACAGATTCGTTAATAAATCCATCTAGGGTAATGTTCGCCACCGCGTGATCGATCTGAATAAGTTGAGGAAGATTGGATTGTGGAAACGCTGAAATTGAGAAAAAAATTGTAATACAGCAAAGCAAACTGCGCCGTAATTGGTTGACCATGTAACCTCTTCGCCAAACTGGGCGTCTTGTGCTGATGTGGTGCAGGAACCTGCACCTACTAAGATTTCTATCTAGAAACTATAAACCATAACTCTTAATTTTTCTTAGTTAGAAACAATTAGTTGCAAAAGAGTCTAGTGAGACCGTTGCCACTTTTTAGACACATTTATTCACTGTATTGCCCTAGTGTCTGCATTGCAAAACCTACCCTATAGGTTTTACTTGATTTTGCTTAAACTAAGTTACCGGAGAGAGAAGTGAAAATTTTCAAAAAGAATCAGAACTGCCTTTTTATCGAGGAAGAGCACTACAACTGGGCAAGCCCTAAACCCTCAGGCAGTAAAAAACTACTCGGGCTGTCGATTCTTTTTGTTGTTTCTGGATTATTGTTTAGCGTACTTTAAGCTTAACTTTAACTGAAATGATTTGCTCGGCACGAAGAACTTCTAACGCCACGATTTCTCCCGCTGCCGATTCTCGAATCAGGTTCGAGTAAACTTGCAAGCTAGTCAGTGCCGCACCATTAAAGCTAAGTAAAACGTCACCCTCCTCGAGACCAGCCTCGGCCGCTGCGCCGCCGAGGCTGACTGCTGTAATTCTTACACCCTCACCGGCGTAGGAGAAATCTGGCACTGTCCCAAGGCTGGCCTCGCGATCTCCAGCGGATGCTTGAACAGGAACACTTACCCCAGCTAAGGTGACACGAAGAGGATCAGTATTATCTGCCAAATAGACAATAGCTTCTTCCAGCCACAATGCGATATCAGACATACCATCAAGGTCTAGCTTATCAGCCGTATCACTGGGGCGATGATAATCTTCAGTCACTCCGGCAAACAAGTGAATTCCGGGAATCCCCTCATTAAGAAAACTTACATGATCGCTACTTGCTATGGTTTGCTGAGGAAATGTAGATTGTAAGCCAGTGGTAAACCCTATTCCTTGCGCCATGTATGGAAATTCATAAGCACTGCCTGTTCCGAAAACCTGCAACTCCCTACCGTTTAGCCTGCCAACTGAGTCTAGGTTGAGCATCGCAAAAATCTCGTCTTTTTTAAACATGCTCGGTAAGTTTTCGACGAAATATTTAGAGCCAAGCAAACCACTCTCTTCACCGGTAAAGGCGGCAAAAATAATAGGCCTTTGAGGAGCAAAAGACGACGCCAGCTTAGCCGCTACTTCTAACATTATAGCTACACCTGACGCGTTATCGTCAGCACCGGGATATACCTCACCGGTAACGCTATCTACGCCTAGATGATCGAAGTGAGCGCCAACAACAACAGGTTTGCCACTCAAGTCAGGATTGCTACCTTTGAGTACACCGAATATGTTTGATAATCGGACTGGCCTTTTATCAGCCCTTTCATTGACGCCAGCACTTCCACCTGTACCTTCAATCTCGAGCTGCTCGGTCCAAGTTTGGAAGTACCCTCTAGAAAGTGGCTCTATGCCCGCCGCTCGAAATTCACCAGCAATATAGGCTGCGGCGGCCTCAATGCCTTTTGAACCAAGACTACGACCGGCCATCTCAACACTGGTTAACTCAGTGACATGACTGAGCAGCTGATCAGGCAAATACTTCGCCGGCAAAGTCGCCAGCGCAGGCGTGGTTGGAAGTTGCT
>CAWKZY010000225.1:0-2680 GCA_963854625.1 Gammaproteobacteria bacterium
AGGTACAACTAACTGAGGTCCCGCTTGAGAAGTAATTTCTGGATCCACACCCTTTGTGTTTATATTAAAATCAGGGCCGACTGGAACCAAATAACCGATCTCCTGCAGAAATTTCTTATAGGAAGAGAAATCAAAAAACTGATCAAAATTTTTCTGATGCCAGCAATCTATCTCCTGTTGTAATAAATCACGTCTAGCCAATAAGCGCTTATTTAATGGAGAAAACCTGCTAATGATATCAGCGAAAGATTCCCAGAAAGCACTTATATCTAAAGATGTTCCTGGAATAATATCGTTATTCACCAAACTGTAAATTGAATTGTCGACCTGCAAGCCAGCCACCTTAATACGCTCCGCCATAATTGATCCTATAAGTAAGAATTAAATAAAAGTCTAATTGTATGGAAATTTTTAAGCATTAATCAACTTAACTAACTTTATTTCCGTTATTTTTTATGCGAATAAACTACATGATGCCTTACATAGTAATATAAAAATTAATCTAGTTTTTTTGCAACATCAGCGATCAATCGGCGTATCCACTGATGCGCTGGATTATGCTGTACTAAAGGACTCCAAGCCATTTTTAACTCTATCTCAGGAATCGAGAAAGGTGGATCAAAAATTACGACATTCGGATTATCTGCAAGCAGTCTGGCGGCTTTTGTAGGAAGAGTCACAATAAGGTCACGCAGCTCTGCTAAACGCATTGCAGCCTGATAGTGTCTTGTAAATACTCGTATTCGTCTTTTTTTTCCTATGCTGAAGAGAGCTTCATCGACCCACCCAAGAGTTTTTGTAGCACCAGGCTCCATGCCCACACCGACACCCATACCTGTTTTGTTTACCCAGACATGTCCAGAATCTAAATAAGAATCCAGATTAAAATTATTTACTATTGGATTGTGGTGGCTCAAGAGACATGAAAAAGTATCTCGCCATACTGTCATCTGATGAAAGGATTGCGGCAAAACATCGAATCTATTGATAACAAGATCAACTGTCCCCTGCTCTACATCCTGATAACTGATATCGCTCGGCGTCAATACATCTAGAGTAATATTTGGGGCCTCCGAGCGAAGTCTTCGCATCAAATGAGGCAATAAAGTAGATTCAGTATAGTCGCTAACAGAGATCCTAAAGACCCTATCAGCTGCGGCTGCATCAAACTCCTGACTTGGCTCTACAGCTTTCTCAACAGAAGCAAGAACATCTCGTACCATTGGTTGCAACATCTCTGCTCTTTCTGTTGGTTTCATACCATCACTTGTTCTCACCAACAAAGGATCGCCAAACAGGTCGCGTAAACGCCTAAGTCCATTACTCATAGCCGGTTGACTGATACCTAAACTTTCTGCCGCCCGGGTTACATTTCTTTCCTTAAGAAGCACATCCAAAAAAACTAATAAATTTAAATCTATATTACGCATAGTCATATATATTCATACCATGATGTTTATGTATATTCATTTAGTAAATACTTAGTTTAATATTCATACAATACATAAATAATAGTCTTATTGCCACATATAAACATTCATGTAAAAAATACTGATAATAATTACCATATAGTATATAAATAATAGGTCGATCGGTATAATTTACAAAATATTGATCATAATTCTAATTTTTCTAAGACCAAGGATCTCAAATGTCGAACTACACTAAAAATATTAATGCTGTTGAATCGTTACGGAAAAGTAATGGAAGTGGATGGAATGCAATTAATCCGGAGTCAGTTGCTAGAATGCGCGCCCAAAACGAATTCAAAACCGGTCTGGATATTGCAAAATATACAGCAGATATAATGCGTAAGGATATGGCTACCTACGATGCAGATTCCTCCAAATACACTCAATCACTAGGCTGTTGGCATGGCTTTATCGGTCAACAAAAAATGATCTCCATCAAAAAACACTTTGCTGGAAATACAGATCGTCGTTATTTATACCTGTCTGGATGGATGGTTGCTGCTCTTCGGTCAGAATTTGGCCCCCTTCCCGATCAATCAATGCATGAAAAAACATCGGTAGCCAGTCTAATTGAAGAACTTTATACTTTTTTACGTCAAGCCGATGCGCGTGAACTTGGTGGGTTGTTTCGTCAACTTGATGCTGCGCGGAATACCGACAATTCAGCCTTAGTTAAAGATATACAAGAGCAGATTGATACGCATAGAACACACGTTGTTCCTGTTATTGCTGATATCGATGCTGGCTTTGGAAATGCTGAAGCTACGTATCTGATGGCAAAACAAATGATTGAAGCTGGGGCTTGCTGCATTCAGATTGAAAATCAGGTTTCTGACGAAAAACAATGCGGTCACCAAGACGGCAAAGTAACTGTTCCTCATGAGGACTTTCTTGCCAAAATACGTGCTGTGCGTTATGCATTTTTAGAGCTTGGGGTAGACAACGGAGTTATTGTTGCTCGCACTGACTCCTTGGGTGCTGGCCTAACTAAACAAATTGCTGTAACAAAAGAGCCTGGAGATTTAGGCGATCAATACAATTCCTTTCTTGACTGCGAAGAAGTTTCTTTGAACTCAATGAACAATGGTGATGTTATCCTCAATAGAGGTGGGAAGCTTTTGCGCCCTAAACGCCTTCCGTCTAATCTATTTCAGTTTAAAGAAGGAACAGGAGAGGCTCGCTGTGTACTAGACTGCATAAACTCTCTG
>CAWKZY010000226.1:0-2678 GCA_963854625.1 Gammaproteobacteria bacterium
CTGATCCCGGCGGAATGATTACCCGAGCTCGTTCGGTGAGTGGTGGCTACAGTCTTTCAGGTTCCAAGAACTGGATAAGCAACTCACCCTTTGCTGATGTTTTTATTGTTTGGGCTAAAGATGATGATGGAGTCATTAAAGGCTTCATTCTTGATAAAGGCATGAAAGGTCTGAGTGCGCCGAAAATCGAAGGCAAGCTGGCTCTGCGTGCATCACCCACTGGCATGATTGTAATGGACGAGGTTTTTGTTCCTGAAGAAAATAAGCTGCCTTTAGCATCCGGTCTGAACGGTCCGTTTAGCTGTCTTAACTCGGCTCGGCTCGGTATTGCTTGGGGTGCTATAGGCGCGGCTGAAAGCTGCTGGCATTCTGCGTTGCAATACACTCTCGATAGAAAACAATTCGGCCGGCCTCTTGCCGCTAACCAGCTTATTCAAAAGAAGCTTGCGATAATGCAGACAGACCTCAGCCTTGCTTTGCAAGGGTGTTTACAAGCTTGTCGTTTAAGAGATCAAGGTAATCTTGCTCCTGCGCTGATTTCCTTGCTGAAACGAAATTCTTGTTTAAAAGCATTGGATGCGGCTAGAGAAGCGCGGGATATGCTGGGTGGAAATGGTATATCAGATGAGTATCCAGTAATGCGTCACATGCAAAACTTGGAAGTCGTGAACACTTATGAGGGTACGCAAGATATTCATGCGTTGATTTTAGGTAGAACTCAGACTGGAATCCAAGCGTTTACTGGTGGTTAAAAACCATTGGGTGCGGCTAGCGAGAGCTAAGTATACCTTAAAGTAAGCTTAGAAAAGTGCCGGTGAAAATTGCCGCACCAACCCAATTGTTGTTTAAAAAAGCCTTAAAACAGGGGCCGGGTAACCGGTCTCTAATAAGAAATTGCTGATAGATGAGTAAGACACTGGCGACTATCAAAGAAAGATAATAGGCCAGACCCAGTTGTAGTTGTCCTCCCACCAGCCACATGGATAAGATAAACAAAACCTGCAAACAGGCGATAATAAGTTTGTCGGCATCTCCAAACAGTATAGCCGTAGACTTGACCCCTATCTTCAAATCAAACTCTCTATCGACCATCGCATACTCGGTGTCATAAGCAACAGTTAACAGTACATTGGCCAAAAACAACAGGTAAGCTGTTTGTGGTATGGCAGCTGTTTGGGCCATAAAAGCCATTAGTATCCCCCAAGAAAAAGCGATTCCTAATATTACTTGAGGTAAATTAGAGAAGCGTTTCATGAAGGGGTAAATTGTGACTAAAGCGACAGCACCAAATGAAAGCAGTATTGTTTCTAGATTAGTGAACAAAACTATGATGAAACCCAGCAGCGATAAGAAAATGAAACAATAGAAAGCGTCCTGGCGCTTTAAAAAGCCTCTAGCGAGAGGGCGCGATTCTGTCCGGCCAACTTTGTCATCAATTTTATAATCTGCAAAGTCATTAACACAGCATCCGGCCGAGCGCATAACTACAGTTCCGAGTATAAAAATGACTAGCAGATCGAAATCTGGAAAGCCGTCAGCCGCTATCCATAGAGCGCCGATGGTCGGCCATAGCAGTAGCATGATTCCAATGGGTTTGTTAATGCGGGTCAGTTCTACGAGCGCAGGGAATTTGCTGTGAAACTCAGGGAATTTAGCCCTCAGCCACAAGTCAGATCTTGAAAACAGTTTTCGTATTAAATCCATTACTACCTACCGCAAACAGCCTAGATTCAGGTTAAGAGCGCATAGCATAAAAGAATAACAGTCGAGAGTAAAAAGCTTCTCTGAGAAATACTGCTCTAGCCTCCTTAGTTAGTTGAGGTGGTCCTAGGATGGAAAGCTCTGTGAAATTGACGATATCTCTTCTGCAGACTCAATGACTTCGTGGAGTTTTTCCATTACATCATCGCGATTTAGCTGATAGCGGGCAAACAACTCATCGGGCACTTCTTCCAATGGCGCATCCCCTATACCTTCTTGCTTAAGTAGACGTAGGGCCATGAAGATTAGATTGGGATAAGTGCAGTGTGGTCCGTTGTAGCTAGGATCATGCTGATATTGAATTGTCGCTTTAACCTCCGGGGGCATATTCCATAAATCCATTAGCCAAAGGCAAATTTGTTCTCGGGTAATTTGTAATAAGTGGTTCTCCACCGCCATGTGGCTTATGTGAGGGTTGGCTTCAATGTAACGGCATATTTGCGAAAAGTGCGGAGGGAAAATATGTGCCAGCACTAGATAGCCAAAATTGTGCAGTAAGCCCGATAGGTAGGTTAGGCCTTTACTTGGTTTTATCGCCGGAGGTATCAGTGTCACGATCGCTTCAACAAGGGTTGAGCAATAGATCGATTGGAGCCAGTAAGGAGTTAATCCATCAACTCTATCTTTGGGCAATTCCAGGGTCTTACCTAGTGCCAGCCCTAGGGCCAAATTGCCTACAAGGTCAAAGCCAAGAACTCGGACAATGGCATCTTGCACTGAGCGGATTTTTCCAGGAGCGGCATAGTAAGGAGAAGCAGCCCAGCTTACTACCTGTGCCGCAAGGCTTGGATCTGATTCAACTATATCCGCAAGGTCGCTAACCACGGCATTTGGGTTAACTCGTAACTCGATAATGCGCTGTGCTGTGGCTGGCAGCGTCGGTATTTCAAGAGTATCTTCTAAGCGTTGTTTAATCC
>CAWKZY010000227.1:0-2673 GCA_963854625.1 Gammaproteobacteria bacterium
CGAAAATTACCATCTGTATTCGCGGCGCTTTGTCCGATGCTTATTGGGAGTTGAACCCTGCTATGGACCGAGCGCTAATGAAACTCGCGCTGACGATGAGAGAAATGGGTCCTGCCCTTATGTGGGAATTCTCTCGACCCTTCCCTAATGTGGCAACGAAGCAGATCATGATTGGCCAAGAACAATCGGAGGGTGTGGAGTAGTTTGATTTTACCCATTGATTTTCAGAATGGTTTTAATAGACGCGATGATCAGCAATTTTATCTCTCAATAAATGTGTGCTTTCTCCTCAAGTGTTGACGCCTCGATGATCGAAATGGGTATTTTTAACAAAGACTTCTTTTTTGATTCTCGGTTCTTTTAAGATTGCGCAGGTGGCAACTCTTTCTATATTGGCATCCCAGCTTTTGCAAATCTATCGTGAATTTCACTCAGCCAAAAGGTCACTGATTTCAACACTTTAAGCCGATCTTTTTTTTATGAAATATAGAAGGAAATCCTGCTTTATTTCCACCGTCCTTTGGTGCTGACAAGTTAATCGCAAATAGGTCGGGATTTTTCTTATGACTCAATCGAAAATGCACAATCCTCACTTATTCTCATGCAAATTTATTCAACATGCGGCGTGGCTGTAACATAGATTCAATCTTAGTCGTCATACAGTGCCAGCGAAAGCTATCGGCATTTTAGAGCGTGCTGGATTACGGCTTGGGAAAGGGGCTAGCTATTTGGCTGCAGGAAATAGTGTTTTTTTCGACTTTAGTAGTTAACCTGTCAACATCGTTCTTTCACTGGGCTCAGATTTGATCTTCGTTAGTGGACGTCATCAATTGCCAAACGGTAATATGCAAAATACCTTATCTATTTCCTTTTCCCAAATTGAAAAATCACGGAGTCTCAATATGAAAGCCATAGTCTTAAAGGAACTTAATAAAAATGCCAAAGGAATGGATTTGTTCGATTCTCTGGTGACTGCCGATGTGCCATATCCAGAGCCGGGGGAAAATGAAGTGACTGTCAAGGTTATGGCAAGTGCACTTAATCATCGTGATCTGTGGATAGTTCGGGGTTTGTATGCCGGCATTAAGCCGCCGATCATTCTTGGCTCGGATGCAGCCGGCGTAGTAGACAAGGTTGGTAGTGGTGTTGATTCTAGCTTGGTTGGCAATTCGGTAATCATTAATCCAAGTTTACGTTTCGGTGATAATCCTAGAGTACAGGGTAAAGAATTCAGTATTCTTGGCTTGCCAGAGGATGGTACGCAGGCGGAGTACGTAAGGGTGCCCGCGGAAAATATCTTCGCGAAGCCGGATTTCTTGAGCTTTGAACAAGCGGCAGCACTGCCTCTTGCGGGCATTACAGGTTACCGAGCCCTGTTCACTCAGGGCAGACTGGAATCGGGCCAGGTGGTCGTTATAAGCGGTATTGGGGGCGGTGTGTCTTCGCTAATGCTGGCGATGGCGGTAGGGCGCGGAGCGAAGGTCTATGTTACTTCCGGCAGTGATGAAAAAATTGGCGCCGCGGTGGCAGATGGAGCTATCGCTGGCGTAAATTACCGCAGTGAAGATTGGGTCGAGCAATTACAAGCGCTAACCGAATCAGATGGCATTGATCTGGTTGTAGACAGCGCCGGTGGCGATGGCTTTGCGTCATTGGTTGATTGTCTGAAGCCTGGGGGTAGATTGACCTTCTTTGGCGCCACTCTTGGGTTCCCCTCTAGCCTCGATCTACGAAAAATGTTTTTCAAACAAATCACTATTCAGGGAACTACAATGGGCAATAACGCGGACTTTGCCAGCATGATTGACCTTGTTAACACCTTACAGTTGCATCCTCGGGTAGATGGACCCACGTCCATAAAAGATATCCGTGAGGCTTATAATAAAATGCACACAGGGGACCAGTTTGGGAAATTGGTGTTGACTCATGATGTGTGGAATTAGGCAGCTGAAATATTAACTCCGAATTTAACAGAGTTTAGCGTATGGTCTAGTCAAAAATGATCAAGCGCCACCGATTTCGGCCTAAAATAATCGAAACTACCGAGTGGCTTTAGCATCGATTTAAGCTGAGTTACCGTGACGTCGAAGATTGGATGGCCGAGGGGGCATCACCGTCAGCTATTTGCCTGTGGCGCAATAATATTGGTTCGAAATATTTTCAAAGGTTAAGAACAAAATATCAGGGTTATGGCGACACTTTCTTTATAGATGAGAGCTCATTAATCTCCATGGGAGGACGAGTTGTTTGTGGCAGGCTGTTGACTTGAATAGCAAGGCACTAGCGGACAATTAAGTCGTCACTCAGTGCCTAAAAAAATCTATTGGTGTTTTAGAAGCCTTGCGTTTGCATCTCGAAAAAGGCAGTGACGATTTAGTGGAAGCTAAGCAGTGGACTTTGAGAGCGGAAATAGTCGCCTTGCCAATACTGTTAGCGATGCTTGAAAACCGCTGGTCTCTTCTCGCGGAATGCAGCCACCCCCTCGGCGGCGTCTTCACTCTTCCCCACCTCTATTACATGGTGTCGCTCTAAAGCCAAACCTTCGCTGCTAAGAGGTGGTCGCGCAGCAGCGGCACACTCGCGGATGCTGTTGATAGCGATCTTGCTGTATTGGTTGATCGACGCTAAATAGTCTACAGCCTGATTCAGCAGAGGGGCCTCATTGTTGGCAAT
>CAWKZY010000228.1:0-2637 GCA_963854625.1 Gammaproteobacteria bacterium
ACTAAAAAACCTATTACGACGCCAGGAAAAGCCAATGGAAATGTTAATATTGAAATCAGTAGACCTCTACCTGAAAAGCGATTTCGTTCTAAGAATATCCCACTGATTGAAGAAACTAGTAAGGCAACCAAGGTAACCCCAGCGGATAATAATACAGTTGAAATCAAACTCGCTAGGTAACGTGGTGTGGTCAGAAAAATTAAATATTCCGCTGCACCATTAGGCCCACTGCTGCCAATTGCAACTAATTTGGCGAGGGGTAAGATAAAAAATGCGGTAAAAACTATAAAAGCAGGAAGACCTAATATAAGTAAATACGGTGTTTCGCGATGTGCCATGTTTGTATCACTTTTCAGATGCGACTAACTCTTGTTAGGAAGAGTCAGGCAGTAATGAGTTTTATTTAATTAAAGAGAGACAGGGGCATCTATTTGCCTCTGTCTCAAAGCTGATTAACGAACTTCATCAAGATATCTATTCTTGAATCCATCCTGTACGTCAGCCATTTTTTGATAATCAACTGGTGTGGAACGAGCATAGTCTGACGCAGGTAAAAACTTAGTTTCAGCTTCTTTTGACAGTGCACTTGCGCGTACTGGTCGTAAAAAAGCATTAGCCCATACAGCCTGGCCTTTGTCTGACATGATGTGGTCAAGAATTGCCTTTCCCTTGTCCATATGGGGTGCACCCTTAACCAGACTCATTACATAAGGCACAATTACTGTACCTTCGCTAGGAATTACAAATTCAACGTTAGCCTGATCTTTGTATTTAGCGCGGTACGCATTGAAATCATAATCGAACAAAATTGGAATTTCACCTGATAAAACTCGAGCATAAGCAGTTTGCTTTGGCACAATCGGCTGATTCTTAGCAAGCTTCTTAAAATACTCAATGCCTGGGTTAAAGTCGTCAAGACTGCCACCCATAGCCCGATTCACTGCAACCGCTCCGGCATAACCTACAAATGCGCTCGAAGGATCCAAATACCCCATCATACCTTTATATTGAGGCTTCAATAAATCACTCCAGGATTGAGGAACTGGTAGTCCTTCCAATGCATCCTTGTTCACGAAAAAGCCAATCGTACCTGAGTGAATCGTAAACCAGTGACCATTTGGATCCTTAAGTCCTTCAGGTATTTCATCCCAATGTTTAGGCTTGTAGGCCTCTGTGACACCTTTTTTTGCTGCAGTAATACCAAAAGAAACGCCGTAATATGCAACATCAGCTACTGGGTTATCTTTCTCAGTCAACAATTGAGACAGGGTCTGACCCGAATTCTTATTATCGTGAGGAAGTTTATAGCCTAAGGTTTCCTCAATAGATTTTAGCTGTGAAGCCCAGTCTGCCCATTGCGGTGGGCAGTTATAGCAAATTGGCTCCTCTGCAAATGCAGCATTTACTTGACTCATGGATGCAACCAACACCGCAGCTATGGCTGCAGATCTGGTTAACGTATTTAAACTTTTTTTGAACATAGTTCAGTATCCTTTTATTGTTATTACTTAATAAACACTTATTTCTAAGCTAAAATTTCAACTTCTATTTGTTTTACACGCGTTACAGACTCTCCTGCACAGAATCTAAATGGCATCAAACGTAATGTTTCCTCCCCTCCTTCTATTCGGTCCATCAATAGCTGCACAGCCACTCTGCCCATTCGTCTTGAAGGTTGAGAAATGGTTGTAAGAGATGGCTGTATTAATTGCCCGAAGTCAATGCCGTCAAATCCAATTACAGAGATATCTCCAGGAACAGACAGCCCAAGGCTAGTAATAATTCCAATGACGGAAATGGCTATGATATCTGTTGAGCAAAATATTGCTGTCGGTGGGTTGGGGTGAGACAAAAGCTCAGCAATCGCTACCTTTACATTCGCTTTACTAAAGTCGACTTCAGCTAATAAAGGAGGTGGCAAACCCTCAGACTTGAAATAGTTTGAAAATCCTTCATATCGGGCTTGTGATCGGTCAGAATCGCTGAAGCGACCAGCTATTACGGCACTTCTTGTATGACCAAACTTTACAAACTCTTCTGCTGCACGGGCGCCACCAGCTACATTGTCTACAGCGACTGCGCATCGTTTAGATGTTTCAGGTTTGTTATACAGCAGCACATAAGGAATATCCTCATCGTCAAGTCGGTCACACAACAAGCTGTTATCAGCATCTGCCACGGTCAAAATAAGACCTTCAACCCGATTATTTAACATCGTTTCAACAGCCATCTCCTCCTCACCTTCCTGGTATTCGTTCATAGTAACTAAAGTGGAATATCCCGCTAGGCGGGCCTCTTCTTGTATTCCGCCGACCATTTCTGCAAAAACTGGGTTGCTCAGTGTTGGAACAACGATGCCGAACACATGCGTCCTTGATGTCTTTAAATTTCGACCAATAACATTGGGGCGAAACTTTAGTACTTTTATAGACTTGGTGACGTGTTCTCGTACCTTTTCACCTACCGTAGAGTGACCATTGACGATTCGGGATACGGTCGCAATCGAGACGCCTGCGTGATCAGCGACGTTTTTAATAGTTGCTCGTTTTATCAATGCTTCATCCGCTTTTAATAATCTATATTAGTTAATAAAAAGCATAGTAAACGTTTACTTAAATAAAGTAAACGTTTACTTAC
>CAWKZY010000229.1:0-2555 GCA_963854625.1 Gammaproteobacteria bacterium
AGTGGTACAAATTACACTCTGTACAAATAGTAACTGAGCTAAACTTTCCCTGCGCCACAACTTCGCTAGTACAATTCACATTCTTATTCATAACTCACTCTTCATTTAACGTAGCTTTCTTTTAACGTCGTATCGGCAGTTAGTGCAAAAGGTCTGTAGATGCTAAATCCGACGTGATTAAAGACTCTGTAGCCTGTTGCTGCTTTTCACTTCGCAATTCGTTCCAATAACACCTTAGCTTTCTCGCCGTATTATTGAGCACACCCGTTTTACAACCGGGATGTTTTTCAAGTAGTAGCAAATGGTCCACGATTGCTTTTGATACCGAGGAATCAGATTCTGCGCCAGGTTTACTTAACAAAAAGAGTAGCGAAGCGGTAATCGTATCCATATCAGGTATTTGATCGACATCATCGAGCGTTGAATCTTGTGTATTTGGCATGATATTCCCTCCAAAGAAAACTAAACCTTAATGCGAATCATTATCATTTGCAATAATTAATTATTCAATTTACCATTGCGTCTCAATATTACGAAAGCAATAGTTTAACCGTAGAAGATTTCAAATCTCCTTTTAAGCCGCCCTAAAAATGTAATCGATTAATGATACGAGAAATTAGTATTTAAAAGCCAAAGCCTAAAACACTAGACTCACAGAAAGGGTTTAAGCCTATGAGAACCCCTGATCTTTCCCGTGACAGGCAAAGCCTCATTTTGATCTGCTGTTGGGACCAGTGCAACTTAAGGATCACGTCGAATGACAAATAATTCTTACCAAGTAGTGTATCTTTTGCGTCTTAACGAGTACGCAAGCCTGAGTCAGCCAGCCAGCCAGGCTCATTTTTTAAAAGACAACAAAGTACTTTGACTTCGAATTTCAGCATTATCTAACGCAGTTAGTTGGAAATCTGTATCCGTTCCTGCACAAGCATACGTCCAAACAAGCGTTGCACTGCAGCTTTGGTACCGAAAAGGAAATGCAACCCTTGCAAGCCCAAAACCGTATGATTGTGTTTACGGTTTAATCAACTGCATAAACCCCAAATTACAAGCACCGCCTCACGTACAGCCGCCCTAACATGCATTAACTTGTCTCTTTCCGCTTTGGCACAAACCACTCAATCGATTGAAGAAATCATAGTTCGAGGCCAGCAAGTTGAATATTATAAAAAGAATGCGACTACCGCTCTCAAACAAGATGTACCCCTGCGAGAAACTCCAGCGTCTGTATTTATTATTAACAGCGAACTAATTGCCGATCAACAACCGTTCAGGCTAATTACAACTTCTGACGGTAAAAAGCTGCGATTAAATCTGTCACAGGCATCTGTGAATGTAATGGGAAAACCAAATTCTTAAGTCCAATTAGGAGCTACCGTTGTATTTTCAGGCAGTCTGAACGAGCGTAATTTACTTTTTTTTGATGCTATTTTAGTGTAAGTAACAACATTTGCCGACGAAAAATTTATCTACGTATTCAACAATATTGGTGTCGCTAAAGGCGTTTCCCTTCACTAAAGATGCAGTTAGTAGTGCCAGACATCTTCTTTAGCCTCGGCTAAAAAATAAGCTTAATTTGATGTGACTTCTAGTTCTTAATGATGTTCGTCGATGCTTAGTTAAATGAGTTGGGCACAAAAAGGCGTTACTCAATATTAAAATACATCAGCATATAACGTAGATAAATAATGTTGAGCCGAGGAAAGGCATAACTGATGAAGAGGCTATAATATTTGGTTACAATTTTTTTAAATCTAGCTGGCTTTATTTCTAACAGCCTTTTCTATTTTTCCTCGCTGCTATGATTAAGCGACTTTTTCAATTCCTCTTTAACCACATAGCCAGGACGTGACTTTACCTCTTCGTATATTTTAGCGATGTACAAACCTATAAGGCCCAAGCTGATCATCAACATGCTGCCAATCATCAGCAGCAATATGATTACAGTTGTAAAGCCGGTCACGGCATTACCGAGCGCCCATTGATACAAGGCCAGGGAGCCAATTAGCAAACTTAAGATCAGCATTAGCACTCCAATAACGGTGACTAATTGCAGTGGAGCAGAAGAAAAGGATGACAGTGACGATAATGAATACTTAATTAACCCCCACATTTTCCAAGACGATTTGCCTTGCTCTCTATTAGGGACCTCAAAGGGTATTTGATAGGTTGGGTATCCCATCCAACTAACCAGCCCTCTGAAAAATCGATTTTTCTCAGGAAAGCCACGTATCACCAAAACAATTTCTTTATCTAGCAACTTATAATCGCTGTCATTATCAAGCTCGAGAGAACTCAAACTTTTCATCGATTTATAGAAAAGCTGGCTGCAAAATTTGTAGAAAAATGACTCTTGACCACGGCTCTTTTTAACACATTCCACCAGCTTATAACCCGACTCCCACCGCATTAGCATTTCAGGAATTAGTTCCGGCGGGTGTTGAAGATCTGCATCTATGATTATATAGGCATCACTTTCACATCGGTCCAAACCAGCTGAAATTGCCGATTCCTTGCCAAAGTTTCGAGTAAAACTACACAGGCCCGTGGAATAA
>CAWKZY010000230.1:0-2508 GCA_963854625.1 Gammaproteobacteria bacterium
CTGACCGCGGCGGTTGGGCCATGAGTCTTGTTAGGATGCTTCGTATTAAATCACCACAACCGTCTTAGAGCCAGCGTATTAAAGCAAAATTCAATTGATATCGGGAGTGGATTTTTATGACAAAAATGTCATATTTCGATGATCTCAAGCGGTCAGCTAGAGCCGCCGGGTTTGCTAGCCTCATTACACGCATTTTCCGCAAGGTCTGAACGTATTCATTGGGCTTAGTAAAACCGTTGTTCATTTGCAAAACAGGCCTTTGAGACTATTTAAAATTGCCTAGATCCTTCAAAAGTGACTTATTCTTTTGCTTTATGTGGGCTTCTTGGTATTGTTTCTCATCCAAAGTTGAAGTCAAAATTATAGGCAGATTGATGGTTAAAGTTTTATTTGTTGAGCATGATGGTACGGAGCACAATGTTGAAGTGAATACAGGAGACAGCCTTATGCAAGCAGCTGTCAGCAATGGCGTGCCAGGAATAGATGCAGATTGTGGTGGGTCTTGTTCCTGCGCAACTTGTCATGTCTATGTTAGCGAGGAATGGTTAGATAAAACCGGCGAAGTGAACCCTACCGAAGAAGCGATGTTGGGACTAAGCACCGATCGCAAAGAGAATTCTCGGTTATCTTGCCAAATCAACTTAACTGAAGAAATGGATGGTCTCGTCGTGAGCACCCCTGAATTTCAGTTCTAGCTATTTATTCTTTAATCAAATTCAAGTTTTGCGCTGGAGTGATACATGAGTGAAATGGCTACGGGTGATGTGCCTAAGAAAAGCAAATGGAGCATGGTGGACAAAGATCCATACGCTATGTCGATCAAGGACATAGACCTTTCGCACCCCGGGATTTGGCAGCACAACCAATATTTACCCTTTATGGAGCGTTTAAGAAACGAAGACCCTGTCCATTACTGTGAAGATTCAGCTGTTGGGCCTTACTGGTCGATTATGAAGTACAAAGACATAATGACCGTCGATACTTCTCCGCACCTTTACTCATCAGAACCGACTATTGGGATTATTGATTCTTTCGAAGAATTTGCTTTGCCGGCGTTCATCTCAATGGATCCACCGAAGCATGATGACCAGCGGCGGACAGTTCAGGGAGTTGTTGCCCCTGCGAATTTGAAAGAGTTGGAAGGTCTTATAAGAAGTAGAGCCGGTGTGATTTTGGATAGCCTACCCATCAATGAAGAATTTGACTGGGTGAAACACGTTTCCATAGAATTGACCACCCAGATGCTAGCTACGTTATTTGATTTTCCGTTTGAGGATAGAAACAAGCTTACCTATTGGTCCGATGTGGCAACCGCGATACCAGGTAATGGTATTGTCGAAACTAATGAACAGCGTTGGGCCGCTATCGAAGAGTGTTTAGCTTACTTCACTCGCCTTTGGAATGAGCGGGTGAATGCAGAGCCAGGAAATGATTTGGTCTCAATGCTTGCCCATGGCGAAGCTACCAAAAATATGCCTCCGATGGAGTATTTAGGCAATATCATCTTACTTATTGTTGGTGGGAATGACACAACACGAAATTCTATTACTGGTGGTGTGCTGGCGCTTAACGAAAACCCAGCGGAATATGCAAAGCTACGAGCCGATAAGGGCGTTATCCCTAATATGGTGTCAGAAATAATCCGATGGCAAACCCCGTTAGCCTACATGCGCAGAACGGCAATTCAGGATACTGAATTGAGTGGTAAGAAAATTAAGGCCGGTGACAAAGTAGTCATGTGGTATGCATCAGGTAATCGAGATGAAGAATCTATAGATAGGGCGAATGAGTTTTTGATAGATCGGCCCAATGCCCGACAACATCTTTCTTTTGGTTTTGGTCTGCATAGATGTATGGGCAACAGGTTGGCCGAAATGCAGCTTCGAGTTATTTGGGAGGAAATCAGCAAACGGTTTGATTTCGTGGAGGTTGTTGGAGAGCCGGAGCGAATCTATTCCAGTTTCGTAAAAGGCTATTCAAAATTGCCAGTAGTTTTGCACCCGCTTAAGTAAGTTTAGATGAATGGGAGCCTGGTGTTTTTCCTCGCGTCTATTCATCTGGCCGCCAGAGTGCCCAGAGGGCTTGTCACAATGTCCGGTGAGTCTATGCTTAAACTCACCGGACACTTCGATGATGTCAGTGGTGGTTAATCGGTGTAACCGCGTTTTTAGTAGGTGATAAATAAACGACAGGACAAAGAGTGGGCCACTAAGTCATCCTAAAGGGGGGGCACTTTTAGCTAATAGGTAACCACAGTCAACATGCCCCCTAGCATTAGATAAACCCCTTAGACAGCAATAGCGCAAAGCTTACGAGCAGGTGCGCTTTTAGTGTTTTATTTTCCAGCATTCTATTTTTTAGCAAATATATTTTCTTTCGCAGTTCTTACAAAACGACTATTCCCATCGCGCCGAGTGAAACCGACGCTGTCGAAATATTCTAAAATTTCTATGCAGAGGTTGCGTCCAATGTCGGATTTGTCTCTGAATTCGATAACTGAAAAGCCCG